>CAZLLT010000004.1:0-133415 GCA_964560445.1 uncultured Chitinophaga sp.
TAATTAATCTCTAATGTAAGAGATTTTACTGTCCGTAGAAATTAGGCCATCTCACGGCACACTTTTCAGGTTCGCATTTAAGACCATTGTCATTTGACCAGAAAAAACTATCGCTAACAGGCAGCTCAACAATATAGTTCGCCACAAAAGCAGTAACTTATCTACACCAGCATTTTTGCTGAATCAATGCAATCAAAACCTGAAGATATTATTATGAAGGCTTTGTAATACAGGAATGAACCATTTTTCATTATTTTCGGGGTTCGCATAGTAATACCCGAATCATGAAGAAAATATTCTCCTGCCTTTTACTTTTATACGCCTGCAATATGTCTGCCCAAACCCTTACAACCAAGTTTGAACAAACCGGCGGCACACAAACCCCAACCTATTCTGAAATTATTAACTGGTGGCAACAACTTGACGAAAAATCAGGCAAGGTTAAGATGCTCACGATGGGCCTGAGCGATGCGGGCTATCCGCTTCACCTTATTGTCGTTTCCAATCATGGCGATTATAATTTCGACAACATCCGCAAAAACAATAAACGCATCCTCCTTATTAACAACGGCATCCACCCCGGCGAGCCGGACGGCATTGATGCAAGCATGTTGCTGGTACGGGATATTGTAACCGGCAAATACAAAATACCCGACAACGTGGTGCTGGCCTTCATCCCCGTTTACAATATCGGCGGCTGCCTGAATCGCAGCGCCCATTACCGGGTTGACCAGGACGGCCCCGCAGCCTTCGGCTCAAGGGGCAATTCGCAGAACCTTGACCTGAACAGGGATTTTATCAAATGTGATTCCAAAGAAGCAAGGTCTTTTGCCGAAATATTTCACCTTACCGACCCCGATGTGTTTGTTGATAACCATGTAAGCAACGGCGCCGATTACCAGCATGTAATGACGTTGCTGACCACCCAGCACAATAAGATGGGCAAAGAACTGGGCGGGTTTATGAACAGTGAATTTGAGCCCGGTATTTACAAAAAGATGAAAGAAAAAGGCTATGACCTGATTCCTTACGTCAATCATTTTGGCGATACGCCGGAAAACGGCTGGCCGGAATTCTGGGACAGTCCACGCTATGCCAGCGGCTATGCCGCTTTGTGGCATACTTTTTCCTTCGTTCCCGAAACACATATGCTGAAACCATACGACCAACGGGTAAAAGCAACCTATGCGCTGATGCAATCCTTTATTGAATTCACTTCGCAACACAGCGAAGCCATTAAAAAAGCAAGAACCGAATCAAAGAACGCTGTAAAAACGGCAAAAACATTTCCCATTAGCTGGTCGCCTGACCGTACCCGTTCACAACAATTCCTGTACAAAGGATATGCATCCGGCAGAAAGCCAAGCGAAGTATCCGGCCTTCCCCGGCTCTATTACGACCGCAGCAAGCCTTATGAAAAAAATGTTCCGATATACAATCAATATATTCCTAAAGAAACAGTGAAAAAGCCAGCCGCTTATATCATTCCGCAGGGATGGTGGAAAGTAATTGACCTGCTGAAGCTGAACAAAGTGCAGATGACGCAATTGAAAAAAGACACCACCATCACCGTACAGGTATATAAAATCGAAGATTTTAAATCATCGCCCCGTCAATACGAAATGCACCATATCAACAGCGAAGTGAAGGTTTCTGCCTCCCTGCAATCAATACAATTCCGCAAAGGCGACTGGTATATACCCATGAACCAGGCGGCCAATCGTTTTCTTATTGAAACACTGGAACCACAAGCTGAAGATTCCTACTTCGCCTGGAATTATTTTGACGCCATACTCGGGAGAAAAGAAGGTTATTCTTCCTATGCATTTGAAGAAACAGCAGCAGCTTACCTTAAAAAGAATCCTGACCTGGCAAAAAAGTTAGAAGAAAAAAGGGCAACCGATACGGTTTTTGCCAACAGCGCCGGGGCGCAATTAAATTTTGTGTATGAAAATTCTCCCTGGATGGAGCCTGACTTCAGGAGATATCCTGTGTATCGTATTCCTTAACTGTCTTTGCTTTTTGATCCAGGTTCCTGAATAAATAAAGGCCGAGCAGCATACCCAATAACAAAACAATTACTGACAATACGCCTACCCATCCGTAATGAAGCAACCGGTGATTTTCACCTTCGCTTACCACAACGCCGGCTATCCAGGTAGCAAGGCCGGTGCCCAATTGCTGCACACTGCTGTTCAGGCTCATAAAGCTGCCCCTTCTTTCAGGAACAATGGCGCTGCTTATCATAGTTTGCGAGGTAACGGCCCTGCCCGTTCCTAAAATAAACCAGATAGCAAAGAAACCAAGCACTATCGAAAACGGCATCGGTGGCAGGTTGGTCAATATCAGCACCATAATAAAAGATAGCGGTACGCAATAACTGAACACTTTCAGCTTGCCCACTTTATCTGATAACCTCCCAAGATAAATGGCCGCCACCAGGGAGGAAACGCCGCCTACCAGGTAAATAAGAGGCGTCAGCGAACGGTTATACCCTTTATTAAACTCCATATACGGGTTAATAAAAGGGATGATAAGAAAATGGCCCATCATCATCAACCCTGCAAAAAGCAATGCCAGCCCCGATTGTTTACTGCTCAGTGTTTCTGCAATCAGTTTAAACCTGTTCTTCTC
This sequence comes from uncultured Chitinophaga sp., assembly GCA_964560445.1. Taxonomy (GTDB): domain Bacteria; phylum Bacteroidota; class Bacteroidia; order Chitinophagales; family Chitinophagaceae; genus JJ008. The sequence goes on from CAZLLT010000004.1 coordinate 2,635, forward strand.
ATTCTTATTGGCCGCAACATGACCTTTTAATTCCGGCAGGTATTTTATACAGAATGGCAATAAAACAGCCGCAATGCCCGCAACAAAGAAAAAAGGAATATGCCAGTTGCCTTTGAACAATTCCACCTGGTAAAGTGAAAAGGTTACCCCTAAAGAAGATGCAATGGCAAAGGCGCTCATAACGGCGCCCATAGCAAAACCCCTTCTCTGATACGTAAACAAATCACTGATAATCGAAAGCACCTGCCCGCCGATAACGCCGCCAAACAACCCGGCAACAATCCTTGCAGCCATCAGGAACCCGTAGCTGTCAGCAAAACCACAACATATTGTACCGATTATAAAACCGGTAAAGGTTATTAAAAGCAGCTTCTTTCTTTCAAACCTGTCGGCAAAAAAAGCCATAACAATCCCCGATAAAAAAGCACTCATGGGGTAAGAAGCGATCAGCAGGCTGAATTCCCGGGGAGATATTTTGAAATAAGGCATCAGGTAATTACCCAATGGCATCATGATCATAAAGTCAAGGATATGACTAAAATTTAATGCAGCCAGTAAAAAAACAATGATGCGTTCCTTATTTGTCATACAGAATCAGGCAAATATCGTGAATAAGTGCTGCACAGCGTGAAGTATTATCAGAACCTGTCTCAAAAGTATTGTTTCCCACTAAGCCGCTAAGCACACAAAGAAATTTTAATTGATTAGCGCCCCTTTGTGTTCTCTGTGCCTGCCGGCAGGCAGGTTCGTGGGGATATATAAAACCTGGCTTTTGAGATAGCTTGTAATGAAATACGTTTTTCAATTCATTATCTTTAGATGAATAAAAACTACCGATATGCAGCGCCGCACTTTTCTTAAAAACACTTCGCTTGCCACCGCAGGCGTTACGATACTTAATTTCCCTGTATTTGGCAAAATGGCCCCGTCCAACAAAGTAGTAGTTGCCGTAATGGGTGTGTATAGCCGGGGGGCTTACTTAGCCGAATGTTTTGCAAAGCTCCCCAATGTGGAAGTGGCCTATCTCTGCGATGTGGAAGAACAGGCCATTGCCAACGGCCTGAAACCCTTTGCCAATGCCGCCCGGAAACCGGCGGTAATAAAAGATATAAGGGAACTGGTTGCCAGAAAAGATTTTGATGCGCTTCTTATCGCCGCTCCCGATCACTGGCATACACCGGCCACCATATTGGGCGTAACGCATGGCAAACATGTATATGTGGAAAAACCCTGCGGTCATAACCCGTATGAAGGCGAACTGCTGGTGCAGGCGATGAAAAAATATCCGAAGCAACTGATACAAATGGGCAACCAGCGCCGTTCCATGCCCAACCTGATTGATGCGGTACAGCAGGTAAGAGATGGCATTATCGGCAATGCCTATTTTGGCAAAAGCTGGTATGCCAACAACCGTACCTCCATCGGTTATGGTAAAAAAGTGCCCGTACCAGCAACCCTTGATTTTGATCTCTGGCAGGGCCCTGCGCCAAGAAAAGATTATAAAGACAATCTTGTTCATTACAACTGGCACTGGTTCTGGCATTGGGGCACTGCCGAAACCTGTAATAACGGCACACATGAAATAGACATGTGCCGGTGGTTTCTTAATGTTGATTACCCCACCAAAGTAACATCTGCCGGGGGGCGTTATGCTTTTAAAGACGATTGGGAAATGCCCGATACACAGGTAGCCACATTTGACTTCGGAAACGATAAAAGCATTACCTGGGAAGGAAGAAGCTGCAACAAATTCCCTGTGGAGGGCGGAGGCCGTGGGTTTGCAATTTATGGCGATAAAGGCACCCTGGTCAACAAAGGAAATGATGACTATGCCATTTACGACGCCGACAATAAATTAATAAAAGAAGTGAAAACCGGCGCCGGTAATGACAGCGCCAATATTGTAAGCGCCACCGACAACCTGGATTTTTTCCATTTCGAAAATTTTGTTGAAAGCATCCGTGGCAATACAACAATAACCTCTCCTATTGATGAAGGACATAAGAGCAACCTGCTTTGCCATTTGGCCAATATTGCACAACGTACAGGAAGAACATTATACTGCAATCCTGCTGACGGACATATATTGAACGATGCCGGCGCCATGAAACTCTGGCGAAGGGAATATGAGAAAGGCTGGGAGCCGAAGATATAGTGTGAGAATGTGCAAATGAACTGGCAAAGTTATACGGGATGCACATTTCCACATTTTCACATCTTCAAATTTTCAAATTATCATAATCGCCTGATCTTGATACTCCGGAAACTCACTTCATCCCCGTGGTCTTGCAAAAGAATATGTCCCTCTTTCGCTTCGCCGAAATCTTGCCACAGATTGTATTTGCTGATGGCCACCAGGTTGCGGTAATCCTGTGAGCCTCGTTCGTATTCCAGTACTTTGATACCGTTCAGGTAATGCTCCACATGATTATTGGGATAAACAACAATACGGCCTGTATTCCAATCACCGGGTTGCTTGATAAAGCGGGAAGTTTTATTAGCCTTGATCAAATCATACAAAGAGGCCAGTGTACGATTACCCTCCCTGCCCATTTTGGCATCAGGGTGCAATGTATCATCAAGTAGTTGGTATTCGAGGCCAATGGCAGAACCAGTATTATTCTCAGACAATGTTACAAAATACTTTACACCGCTGTTGGCGCCGGGGGTTAGTTTAAATTCAAACGAAAGATCAAAAGCGCTGAACTTTTCTTTGGTTACAATATCACCGCCGTTGGCTGATTCTTTTCCCTGCGAGGAAAGTACTTTCAATACACCTTCCTTTACCTCCCACCCTTTTTCAGGAAATGTATTTTTATAAGCGCCGGCCCAACCGTTAGTAGTTACGCCGTCAAATAATAATTGCCAGCCGTTTTGTTTTTCAAAATCCGACAGATTATTAGGGATTGTATTCGCCACATACACATCATTGGGGAAAGGCTGCGGTTGCAGACCGGTTGTTTTGATGCGGATATTTTTCCAGTAAATTTTCTTCCCGGCCATTTGCTGGTTATTGCCGATGCTATGCACCTGCAATGCAATGAAGCCCTGGTGGTCCACCGTATCCACCAAATAAGCTGCGGGAATATCATTCACCCAGGTTTTTATATCCTTACCGATACACTCCACCCTTACTTTATTAAACTCACCATGCCTGTAAGCATTCTGTGCAGATGGATTAAGCATCAGCGGGTACAACCATTCTCTCCGGCCTTCATCATAAATACCGCCCGTCCATTGCCGCGGCGAAGGATCTAGTTCGTATTGATAACCGTACACCCTGCCTTTCCCGTTATTGGCTGCCGGGTCAAAATGACTGCGGAACTGTATGCCCGAGTTGGAATTGGAATCTTCAATCATCACTTCCAGTTCCAGTATAAAATCACCGTATTCTTTTTCCGTTACAAGAAATGTATTGGGGCTGTTGGGAACGGTAACACCGGTTAAGATACCATCGTTGATAGAATACTCAGCCGTACCGGCTACTTTTTTCCAGCCGTTAAAGGTTTTTCCGTCAAAAAGCTGTTGCCAGCCGCCATTTTGCTGACAGGACATTATTAAACTTGCTACTGATAGCGCTGAAAGTAAAAAAAGCTGTTTCATGAAGTAGTAATTGGATGTACAAGGTACTTAAAAGAGGTTATAGCGGTGCAATACAGTTTACCGCCTTTCAAAATCAAAATAGTTCTTGTGAAGCCCCATCGACAATAATGTGGCAAGCCCAAAGCTGACCCCAACATGCAACTGTTGAGTCCCCTTTGCCTCGCTGCGTGTCCCCACGCAGCGGGACAGGCCACGCATCATGGCTACAAGATAAACTCAAAAACAAAAAAAGCCCCAACACTGTCAGGGCTTATATATCTCTTTCTAATACCACTCTTTTTAAGAAGCAGGTTTTTTCTCCTTCCCCTTCGGGGAAGGCTGGGATGGGACTGCTTCATTCCTGAAAACAACCACCCCGTCAAACACATCCACCAGCACCGGCTTGCTCTTATCAATATCACCCGCCAGTATCCGCTTGCTTAACTGGTTTACAATTTCTTTTTGTATCAGCCTTTTGAGTGGTCTTGCACCAAATTGCGGGTCAAAGCCCTGCTCGGCCAAAAACTCCAGGGCATAATCGCTGAACTGGATATCTATTCCGCTTTCTTTTACCAGTTTCTTCAGCCCCTCCAATTGTATCTTCACAATACCGGCAATCTCTTTTTTCAGTAGCGGCTGGAACATGATGATCTCATCCACCCGGTTCAAAAACTCGGGGCGGATAGTTTGTCGCAAGAGGTTCATCACTTCCGCTTTTGCTTTCTCCGTAGCGGCTTCAATATCTTTTTCTTTTACGTTCTCAAATGTTTCCATGATCAAATGGCTGCCGATATTGCTGGTCATGATGATAATGGTGTTCTTAAAATTCACCACACGGCCTTTATTGTCTGTAAGACGGCCATCATCCAATACCTGCAACAATACATTCCACACATCGGGGTGGGCCTTTTCAATTTCATCCAGCAGCACCACGCTGTACGGTTTGCGGCGTACCGCTTCGGTCAGTTGCCCGCCTTCATCATAACCCACATAGCCGGGAGGGGCGCCTACCAACCTTGACACCGTATGTTTTTCCTGGTACTCACTCATGTCAATCCTCGTCATCATGCTTTCATCGTCAAACAAATACTCTGCAAGGGCCTTGGCCAGTTCTGTTTTACCTACGCCTGTTGTTCCTAAGAAAATAAAAGAGCCAATCGGCTTTTTCGGATCCTGCAATCCTGCACGGCTTCTCCGGATGGCATCGGCCACAGCAGTAATGGCTTCATCCTGCCCCACCACCCTTTCATGTAAATGCTCTTCGAGGTGCAGCAGCTTATCCCTGTCGCTTTGCAGCATCCTGGTTACAGGTATGCCTGTTGCCTTGGCCACACTTTCGGCAATATCTTCTGCATCTACTTCTTCTTTCAGCAACCGTTTTTCATTGCTGCCTGCAAGTTGCTGGTTGAGGTCTTCGATTATTTTCTCCTGTTCCTTTATCTTCCCATAGCGTATCTCGGCCACCCTGCCATAATCGCCTTCCCTTTCGGCCCTTTCGGCCTGTTGTTTTAAACTTTCAATCTCGGCCTTCCCTGTCTGAATTTTCTCCACTATTTCCTTCTCTTCTTTCCATTTCGCTTTCAGCGTATCCCGCTCAACTGCCAGGTTGGCTATTTCGGTATTCAGGTCTTTGAGCTTGGCTTCATCATTTTCTCTTTTGATGGCTTCCCGCTCAATTTCCAGTTGCCTTATCTGCCTTTCCAGTGTGTCTAATTCTTCAGGCATGGAGTTCATTTCCAAACGAAGCTTGGCGGCGCTTTCATCAATAAGGTCAATAGCTTTATCGGGCAAAAACCTGTCGGAAATATAACGGCTGGATAATTCCACTGCCGCAATAATAGCTTCATCCTTGATGCGGACATGGTGGTGCGTTTCATACCTGTCTTTCAGCCCGCGCAGGATGGAGATGGCATCTTCCACCGAAGGCTCATCAATCATCACTTTCTGGAAACGGCGCTCCAGCGCTTTATCTTTTTCAAAAAATTTCTGGTACTCGTTCAGGGTTGTTGCACCTACTGCACGCAATTCGCCCCGGGCCAGCGCCGGCTTTAATATATTGGCTGCATCCATTGCGCCTTCACCTCCACCTGCGCCAACAAGGGTATGTATTTCATCAATAAACAAAATAATCTGGCCATCGCTGGCGGTTACTTCCTTCACCACAGCTTTTAGCCTTTCTTCAAACTCTCCTTTATATTTTGCACCGGCAATCAGCATACCCATATCCAGCGCATAGACAATCTTCGATTTCAGGTTTTCCGGCACATCGCCGTTTACAATACGGTGAGCAATGCCTTCGGCAATAGCGGTTTTACCCACACCCGGCTCTCCTACCAATATAGGGTTATTCTTTGTTCTTCTTGAAAGGATGTGCAAGGTGCGGCGTATCTCTTCATCACGGCCGATGACGGGATCTAATTTTCCCTGGCGGGCCAATTCGTTCAGGTTCTTGGCATACTTATTCAGGGCATTGAATTCCTGCGACTGTGTTTGCGATGTAACCGTTTCTCCTTTGCGCAATTCTTTAATAGCTGCTATCAGCCCTTTCTCGGTAAGCCCTGCATCTTTCAGCAGTTTGGCAGCGCTGTCGTTGCCCTGCACAATAGCCAAAAGCAAATGTTCCGGCGTTACAAACTCATCGTTAAACTGCTTTAATGCAGCGCCTGCACGCAATACCACATTATTGGCATCACGGCTTATCTGTTGCGCCGCATCACCGGATGTTTTGGGCAGCTTACTAATCAATTCATCCAGTTTGGTATCAACCAGGTTGACGGTTACATTGTTTTTCTTGAGCAGGTAGTCAACAGGCGAATCCTGCTGCTCCAGCAGCGCTTTCAGAATATGCTCCGTTTCTATATTGGGGTTTTTGGCATTAAAAGCCAGTTGCTGTGCCTGCTGAAAAGCTTCGGCAGCTTTTATGGTAAAATTTCCAAGGTTCATACTATATCTCCTTTTTTGCCTGCCAGGCCGGTTTTTTTAGCACACCCACCCATTATACAGGCTTTTACCAGTCTGCAAAAATCATTCTTAGGGCTCCGGGGAAGGCCGGAGGAGAAACAATGTCATATAAAGTTAACGGTATCTGCATGAAAGTCAGGGGATTTTCGGTTTTCCTGCTATTCTTTCAGGCGAAGGGATTATTCTTTCACCAGCACCACCCTGGCCCGGTCTGTTTTGTACATCGTTTCGTAAAATTTTACCAGCTCTGTATAATCTTTTGCAGGGAAAAGGCCATTGTAATGTTCCAGCTTACGGTAATAGCGAAGTTCGTTACCTTCTAATTTTATAGAAGAACTGTACTTGCCGAAAATGCTGGTAATGTCCACCTCTTTAGGCACAGACTCTACCGAATAGCCTGAAGGCAATGTAACAACAACTGTGTCAATATCTGTAAATGCAAAGCCGAGATCAATATCATGCTTTCGTTCCGCAGCGGCATCTAACTTTCTGCCTGTTCTTGTCATAACATTGGGTACAATAAAAAGCCGTTTGCCCGTTATGGTGGCATAATTGCTGACTTCGATTGTCAGCTCTTCTTTTATTTCCGGCAAAGACGATCTATCTTCTTTATAGCTGAATTCCCGTATATCATAGGTAGGAAAATCCAGCTCTTCATGCAACACTTCCTTTACTTTATCTTTTGACAGGTTGTTTATCAAATAATGATAATCGTCCTGTTTCAATCCCCTGTAGCCCGACTTTGATGTAATCAGCAGGGTGGCTTTCTCATCCAGTACGGCTTCAATATTCCTTATCTGGGTGTTTTCCTGTAGCCCGTAAGCCGGTGTACGCACCAGGTGGCCGCCATCTTCATCTACAAGCAACGCATAACGGTTACAGGTAAAATCGCCAAGATAACCGGCGGGCATGGTCTGGCTTGTACATTCCAGCCACATGGTGTCTTTGCCCAGCGGAACGCTCAGAATAATATGATTAAACTGGTTGGAAGGAAAGTCGGGCAGGAAGAAATACCCGCCTCTCCCGGACTTTATTTTGGTATAGCAGCTTTTGATACCTGCTTCCCTGAGCAGGGAATACATATAATTACTCAGCGCTTTACAATCACCATAGGCATTTTTGGCTACATAGGCTGCGTCAAAAGGCTGCCAGCCGCCAATGCCCAATTGTACACTGATGTAGCGGGTATTTTTTTGCATGTATTCATATAATATCCGCACTTTTTCCCGCACATCGCTTACACCGGCTGTCAACTGATGCACTCTTTGCTTTACATCTTCCGGCAGCTTATCCCTGTCTTTGTTAAGCTGTAACTGAAAATTCCCAAAGTCGTTCCAGGAAGCCATGCTCCCTTTATACCCTTCCAGTTCAAATTCTTCAGGGCTGAAGTAAACGCAGGTAGTAAGATAAGGCCAGTCCGGATCTGCAAACTCTTCCGTAACGGCTTTCAACCCGCTAACCTGCCATGTATATATTTTATCACCTTTCTCAGTGGTTACAGCAGGCTCTCCTCCATAGTTGAACATTTTATACCGAAGGCCAAACGAGGAAGGAACGGTCATTGTCATGACACTTTTTTCTACGGCATAGCTTACTGCTGGTTGCGGAAACCAGGGTGTAAGCCAATAGGTATGATTTGCTTCAGTTGTTATTTCGTACTCGACCGTATAGGGATACCCCTTGTAATAAAAATTATGAACCTTAACCCTGTTATCTTCCATCAGGCTCATACCACTGACATTGCTCCGGTCTTCCACATCCTTGTTTTTCAGTGATTTTATTTCTTTCCCTGTATAATCAAACAGTCTTCCTTCTATGGATTTTACAGAAGTAAGCTTGTCATAATGCACATATAAGGCTGCAAAATCAGTTCCACTACTATTCAGGATGGTTAAAGCATATTTTCTATGCAGCCTTACTTTATTATAGGATACGACCTGGCACCTTACCTCTTCCATTCTCTTTATCACATTGGCCTCTTTCAGCAAGGCAGGTGAAATATTTGCAATGGCATAATCATCCTTTCCATTGCCCGAAGCAAGCAGCGGCAGGGAAACAAGCAGGCATAACACACTAAACAAACGCAGGTCTTTCATCAGTTTTTCTTTTTAAAAACAATCTGTTCGCCATGTTTTTTCACAACAAGATTAAAGAATTCCCTGAGCATTTCGTATTCATCCGGCAAAAAATAAGTCCTCTTCATTTTAATTCTTGACCGGAGGGAAATAATATCAGATGTATGTGAAATGCGGTATTCAAACAACCCGTCTTCCTGCTCGTTCAACTTTACCACCATAGACTTTGGCAACTCGTCCACAACATATCCCCTCGGCACTTCCATCTGCAAGGTATAGGTTTCATCGTAGGCATACGGCATTTCCACAGGATAAGAACGTTCTGCAGATTTAAAAGGGTTTTCCTTCACTCCCTCCGCAAACATCGGGTTGCAATAAAATATATCCTCCCCGCTGCCCTCAATAGAAAAGTCGCAGGTCAGTTTTACCACCTGGTCCGGGTCATTCAATGAATCAACCCTTAATTTTTCTATTGTCGCTTCACCCCCGAATGCTTTCTTTATCTCGCCTGTCATATCTTCCTCCCCTTTCGATTTCAGCCTGCCCCTTATATTCCAGGAAGCATAATAGCCCAGGGTTTGCTGCATACTCCCAACCAGCCTGCCGGTTGAGTCCCCCACCAGGAAAACATTGGTCAGTTTGCTTTCTGTTATACTATCGCTGTTCAGTTCTACAGGTGTTGCCGCTTCGTTAATTATCCTGGCATGACCGTTATAGCAGCGCAGGGGTAATTTGCCAAAACCCAATCCCGGCTCACTTGCATCAAGATAATACTCATCGTTTTCCGGTTTTGATTTTACAATTACATAATTATACTGGCTTATTACCGGGTAAAGGGAATAGGCATAGCCATTGGAACGGGTGCTTAATATAACCGGGTCTGCCTGCAAACCTGCATATCGCAGCATGGCAATCAGCAGCAGGTTGATTTCTGCCACATTTCCTTTCCTGCTTTTTGCAACAGAACGCAATGTGCCGTCCATTGTTCTCCTGCGATAATCCGTACAGGTGAAATGGTCCCGTACATACGCATAGATATTTTTTGCTTTTTGAAGAGGCGAAGTTACCCCTGCGGTAACCGGCTGCACCATATCTTTAAGCCAGTCATTATCTCTTGAAAGAGAAAAACCAAAATATTCTGCGTTAAGAAGATCACCGGCAACTTTCTCCCACGACCCCAATACCCGCTGGTACCTGAGCGGCTGGCGCAGTTCCGTTAATTGGAACTCCACTTTGGCAATATGGTTCTTTAGCGTGGAAGTAAAATTCTCCTCCTTCAACGGCTTCACATTCTTCTTTACCCATTTGTACATGCTTACACCGGCATTGAAACCAGCCCGTTGAGAAGCGCCTGCTGTATTGGCATCCACGGTACTGAAGAAATCAATTTTGTCTTTGCGTTCATTTATGTCCAATGCCTTATCGCCCTGCCATAAAAAAACATAGCCGAGAAATTCCGGTAGCTCCAGGTTATACTCACTCCATAACCGGGCATGATTACCCTGAAACACCCACGGTTGCAGGTTATGTAAAAAGTCTGAAACAATAGTGTATTCCAATTCAATGATAGAGCCTTCTTTCACATTGGGAAATGTAAAGCGGCGTACCGCCCAGTTTTTATCATGCTTCTCTTTAAAAAGGTCCTTCTTTATATCCAATTTCGTTTCCACCACTTTACTTCCTTCCAGGTTGTAGGTAACCGCTTTTAATTTGTCCAGTTTTTCTTCCTCATTATTATCATTTGAATACAGGCCAATTTCCACATCGGCCACGTCAAAAGCCTTTTTATCAAGTATATGTATTCTCATATACCGCTTGTACACAAGGGAAAACCAGAATTTATTATTTCCTTCAATACGGCTGGAGCCAACTTCCGACACTACTACGGCGCCTGTACCTGTATCTACGCTGTATGCTTTTGCATCAAAATCTTTTGCCGATACATTGCCAAACTTTGCCGGCAATTTATCCTGCGCCGTTACCGCGCCGGGAACCAACACAAGAAGGAAAGAAAAAGCAAATAAAACGATTCTCATGGCGGGTGGTTTATGGGCGTATCAGCAAAGAAAAGCAGGCAGGGCTGATAAGAAACCGGTTTAAACCTATTTTTTCTTTTTAAGTACGATCTGTTCTCCATGCTTATTAATAAGCACATTAAAAAATTCCCGAAGGTTCACATAATCATTCGGGGCAAATGTTGTTTGCTTAATACTCAGTCTTGAATGAACGGATATTACACCTGCGGCATGTGCCACCCGGTATTCAAAAACGCCATCTCCTTTTTCATTTAGTTTGAGGGTTATTGATTTCGGTAATTCATCAGCTTCATAATCAGAAGGAACCTCTAATTGCAAGCTATACGTTTCATCAATCATATAGGGCAGTTCTACCGGGTACAGGCGGTTGGCCGATTTAAACGGGTTTTCTTTGTACTTCATTACAAACATCGGATCAACATACAAAATATCGTTATCCGGAGATGTGTTGAAATCAATAGCAAACTTTATACCCAGCACATCTTCATACCGGGACAGGGAATCAACTGATACATTAGTTACAACGGCAACTTCGCTAATGCTTTTTTCCTTCACCAGTTCTTTACGAAATTCCCCGATGCCTTTTTCTTTAATCTTTTTCCTGAAGTTATGCGATTCATAATAGCCGGGGTTCCATTGTATGCTTCCCGAAAATTTTCCGTCATTGCCGCCAACAAAGGCTACGGCCTTTTGCACTTCCTTAATATGGCTTGTGCTCAGGTCAATCGCATCGGCCTTTTCATTTACAATCCTTGCATACCCGTTATAGCAACGCAAAGGCAAATAGCCGAAACCCAAAAGCGGCTCTGTAGCATCCAGGTAAACAGGCCTGTTATTCACAACGGCCCTTACAATAACATAATTAAGCCTTTTTCTGATAGGTGATGCCGCATAAGTAAAGCCATAAGGCCTCGTTTGCAGGATAACCGGGTCAGCCGTTATACCTGCATATTTAAGCATGGCCGTAAGCAGGATATTAATATCGGCCACCGACCCTTTTTTGCCCCGGTAAGTCTCCCGCAAAGTGCCGGTAAGATATTTTTCCGTGTAGCTGGTGCAGGTAAAATTATCCCGCACAAAAGCATAAATGGCTTTTGCTTTGTCAAAAGAAGATGTGGCGCCTGCTGTTATATTTTCTATATCCCCCTTCAGCCAGTCATTGTATTGGGTAAGCGGGAACCCAAAATAATCGGCCCGCAACAGCTCTTTGGTAAACCGGGGCCATGAAACATCCACTTTTGAAATTTCGTTAGAGTTCCTTGTTTCAATAAATTCAAACTCAATTTTAGAAATATAATTTTGAGTAGTAGAAGTAAAGGCTTCTTCTTTTAATGCAGGCACGTCTTTTTTAACCCATCGGTAATAAGTTACCAGCGTTTCGTAGGTAGTTATATCTTCCTTGTACTGGGTTTTCTGGTCGTTTACAGCAAACACTTCCCGCTTCACATCTTTCGTCTGTATATCAAATTGCTGATCGCCTTGTGTAAGAAATAAGTAATAGGCAAATGCAGGTATCGCCATATTGTACTCACTCCAGAGAACTGGATACTCCCCCTGGAATTCCCACGGCTGAAGATGAAAGGGGTCGTCGGATGTAATTCCATACTCGAACTCAATGATACTCCCTTCTTTTACATTAGGAAATGTAAACTTCTTTATTGTCCAGTTCCTGTCTATCTTTTCTTCAAACACATCTTTCTTTACATCCAGTTTCGTTTCCACCACTTTTCCATTTTCCAGGTTATAGGTTACCGCTTTTAACTTATCCAGCGATATTCCTTCACGGCCATCTGAATAAAGGGGTATTCTTACCTCTGCTGCATCAAAACTGTTCTTCCCCAGGATATGCATCCGCCTATGCCTTTTATACAGAGTGGACCATCCTCCTTTATTGTTGCCGTCAATAGAACTAACGCCAAAATCAACGATAACAACAGCTCCGGAGCTGCTGTCCACTTTATATTTTTCACGGGAAAAATCTTTTACCGAAACAGAACCAAATTTTACAGGAGATTTCTGTGCTACAGAAGAAAAAGAAAAGGCAGATGCAAATAACAGAAAAGAAAATAATTTTACGCCCATATCAAGGTTTAACGGTGAAATTATGTTCAGAAAGATGCGTCAATTTTACATAAAAAAAGCCAGTTGTCCAACTTGGGCTGCGTAAAGGATACGCATAAAAAGCAAAGCCAAAAAATAATTGATATTCAATTACTTTAGACAGTTTAAATTACAACCAAAGAGGCAGGTTTAATTTGAAACAACAACAATATACCCTGTTTATTAAACAAGAAGCCCGCAGGCTGGGCTTTGACCATTGCGGCATTGCCAAAGCCGAAAAATTAGATGCAGATGCCTTTCGCCTGGAAAACTGGTTGAACAGCAATATGCACGGGCAAATGGCTTATATGGAGAATCATTTTGACCTGCGGACAGACCCTGGCAAACTGGTTCCCGGCGCCCAATCGGTAATTACCCTTTTAAAAAACTATTACCCATCCGCCACCCAAATCAATGATGCCCCAAAAATCTCAAAATATGCTTATGGGCACGACTACCATGATGTAATACGAAAAGACCTTAATGAACTGGTTGCCTCTATGAAAGAAAAGCTGGGTGATTTTAACGGGCGGGGCTTTGTGGATTCGGCGCCTGTATTGGAAAGAAGCTGGGCACAGCGCAGCGGGCTGGGATGGATCGGCAAAAATGGCAACCTCATCAACAAGCAGAGCGGTTCTTTTTATTTTATCGCCACGCTTATTACCGATCTGCAATTAAAATATGATGACCCGCTTGCAAAAGATTATTGCGGCAGTTGCACCCGCTGCATTGATGAATGTCCCACCAATGCCATCCTGCCGGATAAGGTAATTGACGGCAGCAAGTGCATTTCTTATTTCACTATTGAACTAAAAGAAATGATAATCCCGGAAACTATGAAGGGAAAATTTGACAACTGGATGTTTGGCTGCGATACCTGCCAGGATGTGTGCCCGTGGAACCGCTTCAGCAAACCACATAGCGAAACCGCATTCACACCGTTCCCTGCCATTCTCAACCTTTCAACCAAAGAATGGGAAAACATGACAGAAGAAGCTTTTCGGAAAATCTTTAAAAATTCTCCTTTAAAACGGGCTAAGTTCCCGGGCATTCAGCGAAATCTACGCTTTATCAATAACAAAGAAATTTCCTGACTGGGGGAAAGACTGCTTTATGAACGCAGCTATTACCAACAGGTTACTTAAAAATCATTTCCCTTTTTGATTTCCTGCAATTGTTGCACAAATTCCGCCCACACTTTTTTGGTGTCAGGAAACAGATAATACTTATTGAACAATCTTTGCGTTTCAGGAAGATTTTTTCCAAAGGCATAATAAAAAACGGCCAGGTTGATAGCAAATTCTTTACGCAGGCCATTATCCTGGGCAATATCTTCTTCAAGCGGCTCATAAGGCTGCTCTCCTAATTTTCCCAGGTTGTCGTTGATAATGCTTCTCAACTCCTGGCTACCGGCTTTGGGCGCCAGTTTACCATTTTTATATTGCAGGGTAACCGTTTTAATATCTACAGGCGCTGTATCAGTAGTATCAACATAGCCGCAGGCATAGCAGGTAAAGAAATAACCAAACGGTTCGTAAAATGTAAAAATAAATTCGTTGTCTTCCGTAATAAGGGTATGCCCGGCAAACATTCTTCCGGCCTGCTGGTATTGGCCCGGCCTGGTATTTTTATAAATGATTAACTCATCGCAGCAGTGTGCGCCGCCGGTAAAGCTGCTTAGCACCAATTCCTCTTTTCCGTCATTATCCAGGTCAACCAATACATGATCGGCATACATATTATCGCCATCCCGCAGGTATGCTGCCAGGCTGGTCTTTTTCCCATTCTTTTGCAGCAAAGAAATTCCTGCCCATTTGGCTTCCTCAATTTTTTCTCCTTTCTTAAAGAAATCGCTTACCAGTGTATCATCTTCCTGCGCCTGCATGGTACAGCAAACTGAAAAAGCAATTATAAACAGACCGGCTACCCTGAACAGTTTCATAAAAGAATATTATTAGTTAACAATCGTACAGTTTGCTGCAACAAAATAAAAGAATTGCTTTGTTATTTTTCCAATACCTGCCGGATAGCGGAAAGACCGTACTCCATTACCGGGCTATACCTTTGCTCGAACATCAGGCTGGCAAATTTTTCCCAGGGGTACCATTTCAGCTTGAAGTCCATCGTCCATTGCAGGGTTATGGTATCATTTACCTGGTGTCCGATAGCATTCCAGCGTTGCAGCACCGTTCTTTTTCCAGCGGCCTCCGACTCCGCTGTTACTGAAAAATCGGTTATAGCTGTAATACTGATAGCGCCGTTACCCACTTTTGCCACAACCGTCCTGCCCCCTTCTTCTTTAACCGAAGTAATGGCCAGCGTATCAAAACCGGGGTACCAGTTTTTCCATTTTTTTATATCGGCAATCTGCTCACGGATACTGTCTTTTGAAGCGCCGATATTAATAGCCCGGGAAATACGGACATGCGATGGTATAAAAAGGGAAAACCCTGTTATCAGTAAAAAAAAGAAAACAATACTTAATATGCCCAATTTCAAAATTCTCATACTACTACGTTTAAACCTTCCCTATTCCCATTTCAGCAATTTTGCCATAAGGATATAAATAATCCCAATCCACACAGCGAGGATACCAAGTTCTACCCGGCAGTCGAATAAATGCAGCCCTTCAAATGCTATTTTACGCATGGCATTATTGAACTGGGTAAGCGGAAGAAAATAACAGATATTCTGCAACCACTGCGGGAATACTTCCACCGGGAAAAAAGTGCCGGAGAGCAACATCTGGGGAAAACCAAAAAGGTTGATGAGCAAAGGCAGGGAAGCATCACTCTTAACAACACTGCTGAATATCAGCCCCACCCCCATCAGCAAGAAAAGCATCACCACTGACAACAGCAGCATTTCAACAAATGTGATAAAGCCGTGCTGCAATGTAAAGTTCAGAAAGAAATAACCAAACCCAATCAGCACCGCCACATTGATAAGCTGAAAAAACAGGCGGCTTGCACCAATACCCAGCAGGATATTCAGCTTATTAACCGGCGAAGCATAAAACCGTTTCAACACCAGTTGCTCCCTTAAACCAAAAAAAGTAAATGCAATGCCGAACAAAGTTGAAAATAAAATAGAAAAACCTAATTGCCCCGGCAGGATAAAATCAATGGAACGGTATTTTCTTACTTCCCTTATCTCCGGCTGCGTTATTGTTATCAACTTGCTTGTTTCCGGCTGTATTGCCGTTTCAAACCTGAGGCGGGAATAATCGAGCATTTGCTGAAAAGCGGAAAAAGTATTGCTGCTGGCTGTTGTGGTTTTTGTATGAACGATGTAAGATGGCCGCCCGGAAGAATCTTTCGTTTCCTCAATATCCAATATGGCCGTAAGCCTGCCCTTGACAAGGTCTTTGTTCAGGCTGGCTGAATCCGGATACTGCATTACCCGGATCAATTTATTGGCAGAAAGACTTTGAAAAAAAGGGGTTGTTGTATCTGTACGTTCAGAAACCGCTACCCGGTAAGAGGTAACGCCGCTGCTGCCAAAAGCCCCGAATATCAATATAAATATGATAGGAAACAGTACGCTGAATATAATAGCTGTTGGCTGTGCGAAAATAGCCTTAAAGCTTGCTTTGGTAATAGCCCAAAGGGCCTTTGACTGGCTGTACTGTTCCGGCATATTGATAAGCGTAGGCGCAAATGTATTTATCCGGCAGCAATAAAACCTGTAAATGAAATAAAAAAAAGATATTTGACTTATGCTGAATAAAAGTTACCTGCTTACAGGCGGAAATATGGGCAACCGGGAAGAAAACCTGTCAAAAGCGGCAGGGCTCCTGGGGGAAGAATGTGGCGCTATTCTCCTTTCTTCATCGCTTTATGAAACAGCGGCATGGGGCATTACCGACCAGGCAGCTTTTCTGAACCAGGCATTGCTTATTGAAACACCGCTAAACGCCAGGCAGTTGATGCGGAAGATATTAAAAGTGGAAAAAAAAATGGGGCGGGAACGTAAGAAAAAATACGGCCCCCGGATCATTGATATTGACATTATCTTCTTTAATAATGAACTGCATAATTATCCTTTACTGCAATTGCCGCACCCGCAAATGCACAACCGGCGGTTTGTATTAACGCCGCTTGCCGAAATTGCACCCGGCTTTGTACACCCTGTTTTCAATAAAACGGTAGAAGCATTGTTGCAAACATGCAGCGACCCCCTTGAAGTAAAAAAGTATTCCTGATTTTTTCCACAACAGGATAACTGAAATTTTCTCCCTCTTTCATTTAACCTATTTTGCAAGGCCAAGAGCACCCGACTAATGAACTATCACTTTATCACCATAGAAGGCAATATAGGCGCCGGTAAAACCACCCTGGCTCACCTGCTCAGCAAGCATTATAACGCAAGATTGATACTGGAAGAATTTGCCGATAACCCTTTTCTTCCCAAGTTTTATGAAAACCCTTCCCAATACGCATTTCCCCTGGAGCTTTTCTTCATGGCCGAACGCTTTAAACAACTGAAAGAACTGCTTCAGCAAAAAGACATGTTTCAAAACCTGACCATCTCCGACTATCTTTTCACAAAATGCCTGCTTTTTGCCAAAGTAACCTTGCCGGAAGACGAGTTTCGCCTTTATCAACGCCTGTTCGATATTATTCACCAGCAACTGGTGCAGCCGGACCTCCTTATTTACCTGCACGCCCCGGTAAACAAATTGCAATTGAATATTAAAAAACGCAACCGGCCTTATGAGCAGAATATCCCGGACGAATATCTCTTCAATATCCAGGAAACCTATACGCATTATATCAAGCAACACAATATCAAAACATTGTTTGTGGACGCCGGCAACGCAGATTTTTTAGGCAATGAAAAACACCTGCAGGTAATTACTGATGCACTGGAAAAAGATTACGACAACGGGCAGCATTACCTTACCCTCCCCTGATTTCTTTCCCGTATTATCTTTCTGTAATTAACTTTGCCGAAATATGGCAGAGCCCAACCACCCTGTTGCCCAGGTTACCGATGATCCTTTTGCAGCTATCCGTATTCCTGAATTCAAGAACCTTGTCCTGGGACGCTTTGTATTCATCATGGCCCTCCGCATGATGAGCACACTTGTTGGCTGGTGGGTTTATGAATTAACAAACGACCCTTTTGCCATCGGGCTGGTAGGGCTTTCAGAAGTAATCCCTGCCGTATCCACCGCTTTGTATGCCGGGCATGTGATTGACAAAAACGATAAAAAGAAGGTGCTGCTGCGGGGTATTTTCTTTTATGGCTGTTCAGCCGCCCTGTTATTGTTTCTTTCCACTTCCTTTACGGCAACACATCTTACCAATCACCAGGTATCCTATGCCATTTATGCCGTTATCTTTGGCACCGGCCTTATCCGTTCCTTTGTAGGCCCCTGCTTTTCTGCAATTCTGGCCAATACGGTGCCGAGAAAATACCTGCAAAACGCCACTACCTGGAACCAGGGAACTTTTCTATCGGCATCGGTAACCGGCCACGCAGCAGGTGGAATGCTTATTGCACTAACCGGCCTTACCAACACCCTTCTTACTATTTGCTGTTTGATTGTAACGGCATTGCTTATTCTTACCCAATTGAAACCCAAGCCGCCCCTGGAAGGCAGCGCCGAAAAAAAGACCTGGGAAAGCGTAAAGGAGGGCCTTCGTTTTGTGTACAGGACAAAAGAAATATTCGGCGCTTTTACCCTTGATTTGTTTGCCGTATTATTCGGCGGGGCCGTAGCGCTGGTACCTGTTTATGCCAGGGATATTTTAAAAGCAGGCCCAATGGGTTTTGGCTGGCTGAATGCCGCTGCCGACATCGGGGCCATTACCATCATTATCCTTCTCACCATCTTCCCGATGAAAAAGCAGCAGGGTAGAAAATTATTCTTTGCCATTGCAGGCTTTGGTGTGTGCATCATTCTTTTTGGCTTGTCCCGGTGGTATTTGCTTTCGTTTGCAGCCTTATTATTTGCGGGCATGCTTGACGGTGTAAGTGTAGTGGTACGGGGAACCGTCATGCAATTAAAAACACCCGACAATATGCGGGGGCGGGTAAGCAGCGTGGGTTCTATGTTCATCAACTCCAGTAATGAACTGGGTCAGTTTGAAAGCGGGTTAACAGCAAGACTGATGGGAGTTACCCCTTCTGTAATCTTTGGAGGCTGCATGACAATACTTGTTGTCATCATCACCTGGTTAAAGGCGCCGACATTAAGGAAGTTTGAGTATTAAACCGGCTGTTCTCCTAATGGGTAGAAGTGCAGTTTGAAATAGTATTTGTCAAAAAAAACTAACCACGGGGGCACAACGGCACGGGGATTCACAAGGTTAACTCCGTGTTGCTTTGTGTTCCCTGTGCCTCTGTGGTTCAAAATTTCAAACCCGATAGCTATCGGGATCAGCATGACATGATACATCTCATTTTCATTTCAAAACAGCAGATTATACAAACTTACCTACTCAACAATCACCTTCTCCGACACCTGCTTGCCTGTTTTCCTGTTTGTAAAAACAAGGACATAACTGCCTGCTGTAACAGCGGGAAAATCCATTGTAATTGTTTTAGCGCCTTTGTCAATCCAGGTTTCCCTTTCCTGCACCAGCCGCCCTGCCAAAGTCATTACCTGTACTGAATAATATCCTTCTTCCTTCTGCTTCCAGGCAATGGATAAGCTGCTTCCTGACCTGACAGGATTGGGATAAACAGTCAGGTTGTTTTCTTCCTGCTGCTTTACAACAGGAAGTTCTGGTAGTTTATCTTCTTTTTTGCCGGGTTTGGGTGAAACAGCTACTAATCCGGCCACTACAACAACTTCGCCGGTTAAGACAGCATTCATTGTTATCAGCAATTCATCTTTTAATTCATCCTTCTTTTTTACAACATAGTGTACTGGTTCAAAACCAACTGATGTAATCAGCAAAGTTTCGACATCATGCAGTTTATCTACCGGAATACTAAACTTTCCGTTTGAATCAGCCGACAATTCCAGAAAGGTCCCCTTTATCCTGACAGTTGCTCCGGGAACAGGAGCACCTGTTTCATCCGTAACACGGCCTTTGATAGAAGCAACAATATTAACCGGCGTAGTATCTTTTTTGTTTACCAACAATGTTTCTTCGCATTTTTCTACCGGGAGAATATGGGTAGGCAAAACCATGCCCAGTGTTTTTAACTCGCCCCGTATAGATTGCCTTGTGGTATCGTTGCCCGGAGGAATGTCTATCTTACCCGGCTTACCTGTTTGTGCAGATGCTTTGGACATAAAAAAGGCCGGGAGCAGTATCCCGAAAAAATATTTCAGCCAGAGTATTCTTTTCTGAGGCAGTTCCATTTCACGGTCAAGCTGGGTGCTCATAAAACGGCCGCAAACACTGCCAGTTGAAGGCTTTTTGAAAAATTGTGCAATTTCCCTGTCGCTCATGCCGCTGAAATCAATTACCTGCTTCTGGCAGGAGCCGCAGAATTTCCCTTTTTCCGTTGGCGACATATTATCCCAGTTCTCATGACAGGGTTCGGCTATGCTTAATTGTATCTTTTTGCCCATATTGCTATCATTAATTGACTATAATTCTTTCAGATGCAGAGGCTCCGCCGTTTGCATAAACAAACTGGACAAAATACATTCCTGCCGCCCAGCGGCTATCGGTGGTGATTTGCAGGCGATTGGCTTTCTGCAAGCCGCTCACCGGCTGGTTATAAACCACCTGCCCACCTGCGCCGGTTATCCGAAGTATAGCTTTATTGATATCCCTGTCAGGTATTACAGTAAGGGTTTGTCCTTTTTGCAGAATAGTGGGGAATATTTTAATCCTTTGAGCAGATATATTATTATTCTGAATTATTGAATCCGCCTGATTGCCATGAATGTTCTTGATTGTATACCGATTTCCTCCACAACTAACAAACACACTACCACAACTTCTTATACCGAACGCCACTAATACAACTTCCTCACAAGTTTTCACATCCCTTTCCAGATATATTTCCTTCCGGACAGGCGATTTTATATTCGACCAGGCTAAGGTTTTTGTTTTATAGCCGACTGCTGATACGGTAACAGTGTAAGGAACCCGGTTATCAAGCGCCGCCACATCAACTTTTCCTTTATCATCTGCACTTAGCATGGTGGTGTCCTTATCTGCATTATAAGTAAATAGCACCGTAGCACCGGGTACTGCTGCTGCATTTACAGT
The DNA here is from genome assembly GCA_964560445.1 of uncultured Chitinophaga sp. Lineage (GTDB taxonomy): Bacteria > Bacteroidota > Bacteroidia > Chitinophagales > Chitinophagaceae > JJ008. The sequence continues at coordinate 23,572 of CAZLLT010000004.1, forward strand.
ATCTTTTATTAATAAAGATTGTATGCCGCCTCTTTTAGTTGTAATAAGTATAATTCCACCGAAAGCCCTGCATCCGTAAAGAGCGGATGCAGCAGACCCTTTCAACACATGGAAGCTTTCAATGTCGTCTGGCTGAAGGCCAGACAAGGCCGTACCATAAACATTTTCAGTACCTGTATGGCTGTAAGGAATACCATCCACTACTATTAGAGGCATCGTATCCAAACCTAATGAAGACCTGCATCTTATTACAATCCTGGTTGTATTCTTTTCTTCAGCACTTACTGGATAAACCAGCCTTCCTGATATCCGAACCTCCTGTGCCTTGATATTCACACAGCATACAACTGTAAATAGAAAAGTATAAATCCGTTTCATAAGCGTTGTTTTTAAAGTTGGTTTAAAAAGGAGTTCCGTAAAAACGGAACTCCGGATCACTCATGCCGACCAGGTCGGCACCGGCTGTTATAATCATTCAGTCATTACTCTTCTGATGCCGCTGCATCGGAATTTTCACAGAATACATAATTTATTTCTTCGATTCCTCAGAGGATAAAACCTGATCATGTGGTTTGGTTTCAGGTTTTGCCTTTGCCAGCAGTTGCACAGTTTCTACCAGCCTGATGAATTCAGAACGATAGCCTTCTTCATCGGCGCCTTTTGCCTTGCGGGCCAGGCTGATTACATTATCATAGGAGGACGTTGACTTGAATTCAGAGTTGCGGAGCAACATACCAAACTGGGCTACGGATGCAGCGAAACGGAAATTGTCGGAGGTTTTTGAAATGGCAACCTGCTTATCCTTTACGGGATGTTCAATCAGCCTGCTCACATCACCGTCAGGCGCTTTATAGCGAAACTTTACGGTCAATATTTCATCAGCACCAGATGATTTGCCGGTTTGCGTTTCTTTCTGGTATTTCAGCGGATCAACTGACTTCAGAAAATCGCTTTCCACCCCTGTGGGTATTACTTCATACAAAGCGGTAACGGTATGACCGCTGCCCAGTTCCCCGGCATCTTTTTTATCATCATTAAAATCTTCTTTGGCCAGCATCCTGTTCTCATACCCGATGAGGCGGTAGCCCTGTACTTTGGCAGGATTGAATTCGATCTGCAGTTTTACATCCTTGGCGATGGTAAAGAGTGTGCCGCCAAATTCGTTTACCAATACCTTTTTTGCTTCGGTAATGCCATCTATATAGGCGTGGTTACCATTTCCTTTATCAGCCAGCTTCTGCATTTTGGCATCCTGGTAATTGCCCATGCCGTATCCCAGTATGGTTAAGAAAACACCACTTTTTCTTTCCTCTTCTATCAATCTTTCCATCGCATCATCACTGCTTTCGCCTACATTAAAATCGCCATCGGTGCAAAGTATTACCCGGTTGTTGCCGCCTTTTACAAAATATTCCTTCGCCGTTTTATAGGCCAGTTTAATCCCTGCGCCCCCGGCAGTGGAGCCACCTGCTTCTAATTTATCAATCGCTTCTTTAATGGTGTTTTTCTTATCGCCGCTTGTAGGCGGCAACACAAGCCCCGCCGCACCGGCATACACCACAATAGATACTTTATCCTGTTCACGCAACTGGTCAACCAGCATTTTCATAGAGGCTTTTACCAACGGAAGTTTATTGGAAGAATACATGGAACCGGAAACATCTATTAAAAACACCAGGTTGGATGCAGGAAGGTTTTCCGTTGGTATTTTTTTGCCCTGCAAGCCAATCAATACCAGCTTATGGTTTTTGTTCCAGGGCGCATCGGATATTTCTGTGTTGATAGAAAACGGTTCGTTGTTATCCGGCTGCGGGTATTCGTAGGTAAAATAATTGATCATTTCTTCAATACGCACCGCACCGGCCGGGGGCAATTGCCCCTGGTTGATAAAACGGCGCACATTGCTGTAAGAGGCTGCATCTACATCAATGGAAAAAGTGGAAAGGGGGTTGTCAGCAACTTTCAGGAATTTATTTTCAGTGATATGGTCATAGCCTTCCCTATTGAAATCCGGGGCGAGCATATCATTATAACCATTCTTATTTTCATATAAGGACGAAGTACCCCGAATCTGGATTCTTGCTCCTGAACCAGGAGCACCGCTTGCAGTAGTAATCTCAAGTCCGGGAACCCTTCCTTGCAAGCCCCTGAGCAAATCGGGTTCAGTCTTATAAGAACTTCCATCATCAACTTTTTTAACTTCATAACCAATTACCACTACTTCTTCTCCTGTTGCTGCAGCTTTCTTTAAAGTAACATTCACCACAGTCCGGCCTTTAATCTTTACTTCAGTCGGTTCAAACCCAACTCCGGTAAACAAAAGCGTTGATTTGGAATCGGCAACATTTATTTTATACTTCCCGTATTGATCGGTTACAACGCCTGTAGTGCTGCCCTTTATTTGTACAGAAGCCCCCTGGACCGCCGCCCCTGTTTCATCCGTTACGGTTCCGGAAACGGTAAACGAGTCCACCGGCCTGAAGGCAAGCATAAACACAATGACCGGCGCTATCATTAACAATATTTTTTTCATAAAATTTATTTACATACCCTGATGCGGGTATTGTATCATTTACACAACCGGGTTTTAAAATTTTATTTACTAATTTTAAGCCCTTGTCTTTCTTAAAGAACATATCTCCCAATTCGCTAAGCGATAAAGAGCTGGTGGCCTTGTATAAAGAGTCCGGCGATATGTCGGCGCTGGGCGAATTGTACCAGCGCTATATGGAACTGGTATATGGCGTATGCCTTAAATATTATAAGGAGCCTGAAGCCGCCAAAGACAGCGTAATGCTGATCTTTGAAGAACTTGTTACCAAACTGAAAAAGCATGAGGTGGAAAATTTCAGGGGATGGCTGCACCAGGTGGCCAAAAACCACTGCCTGATGCAGTTGCGGACCCCCCGGAATATGAAAACGGTGGAATTCAACCCGGAAATTGTGCAAATGGAAGAAAATGTGCATCTGAATGGTGTCCTGGAAAAAGAAGAGAACTTTAAAAAGATGGAATACTGCCTCGGCACGCTGACAAATGAGCAGCAGGAAGCCATCAGGTTATTCTATCTTGAAGGAAAATCGTACAACGAAATTGTGGAAAAAACAGGCCAGGAATGGAACCAGGTAAGAAGCCTGATACAGAACGGAAGAAGAAACCTGAAGATATGTATGGAGGAGAGAGCCGTGAGCCGGGGTCTGGATATTTAGTCGGAGTTGATAATTTTGTAATTTATAAAAATTGGAAACAGGTAATAACATAAAACAATTCAGCGCAGCGGATATTGAAAAATATCACAAAGGCATTTTAACGCCTGCAGAAATGAATGCCCTTGAAAAAGCGGCGCTGGATGACCCTTTCCTCACAGATGCCCTCGAAGGCTACGCCACAGAAGGGGTTAACATCCCTGCCGACATTGCCGAACTGAAAAAAAGATTGCAGGAAAAAACAGGGCAAAGCAAAGTAATTCCCCTGAAAAAAGGCCGCACTCCTTATCCTTTCTTACGCATTGCTGCCATATTGGTTCTTGTTATAAGCGCCGGCCTGCTCACTTACCGGCTTGGCTTTACCAATAAGTCTAATGAACTTGCACAGGTAAAAAGTGAACCTGCCAAAACAAATGACACTTCTCTTGTTACCACTCCGGTAACCGGCACTGAGGAAACAAGCAGCCCGGTCAATACCATCACACCGGGAAAGAATGAACAACCTGCTGAACGAATATCTGAAACAGGCGCTGATAAAGCAACGCCTGTAACTCCCATTCAGCAAAATCATGAGCCTGTAGCAGAAACCTCCCGGCCACAACCCAACGCTGCTGTTGCAAAAGAAGATGTTGCCGTAGTTAAAGATAGGATTGCAACCGATAAAGAGCATACCAAAGAAAAAGCCATTGCAGGAGCCAAAGCAAGCAATCAAAAGCCTGTTCTTGCTGATGATGAACAGGATACCAAAAAAGTATTGGCAAGGCAAGGCAAGGAAGAAAAAACAGCACCCAACCGGCAAACCAATGTATTTTATGGCAGAGTAACGGATGCCGACAATATCGGCGTTCCTTTTGCCAATGTTACAAATATTGCAGACAATGTAGGCACCTATACCAACGCCGATGGATATTTTAACCTTACCTCTCCCGATACAATATTGAATGTGCAGGTGCGGTCAATTGGTTTTGAAAACAACCAGGTTGAGCTTCGTAACCTGACACCTAATACCCAGGTGGTACTGCAGGAAGACCGGAATATTTCCAGCCTGGTGCTTAATCAGCAGCGGCCCAATGCAGAAGCCAGGTCCCGCAGGGGCAATATTACCATGGAAGAACCTGAACCCGCAGACGGCTGGACAAATTATGATACGTACCTGGCCAATAATCTTAACGTACCTGAAGACTATAACAGGTCAGGAAAACAAACCACTCCCGGCTCTGCTGTTGAGGTTTCTTTTGAAGTTGATACCAACGGCAACCCCGTAAACATCCGCATAGAAAAATCGCTTTGCGGAAAATGCGACACAGAAGCCATCCGCTTAATAAAAGAAGGGCCCAAATGGAAAGGCAAGCCACGGGTAGGGAGAACGACCGTTACAGTTAGTTTTTAGGGAAAGTCGTGAGTCATTAATCTTTAGTCCCTTATAGCACAAACTTATCCGACAGTATTGACAGTATCTGGTTTCAGATTCTGGCTAACGACTAAAGGCTTCAAACCCCTATCTTTGCCCTCTTACTTAAAAATGCTTGTATCATGAAGAAATTATTTTTCTCAGCTATCGCTGTATGCTTTCTGCTCACAGCAGATGCACAACAACTAAGAACACCTGTAGCCAGCCCCGGACAAACCATTAAACAGGATTTCGGCCTCTCCGCTATTGAGCTTTCGTATTCCCGCCCCGGTATGAAGGGCCGGAAAATATTCGGCGACCTGGTGCCTTTCGGCCAGGTATGGCGTACTGGGGCCAACCAGGCTACTACGCTCAATTTCAGTGATGATGTAACTATTGGCGGCACAACACTTAAAGCCGGAAAATATGGGCTGTTGAGCATTCCTGAAAATGACAAATGGACGCTGATTATTACAAAACAGCTTAATGTAACCAGCCCCGCTGCCTATAAGCAGGAAGAAGACGTGGTACGAGTGGAAGTAAAAACTTTGAAGATGGATGAAAAGATGGAAACCTTCACCATGCAATTTGCCAATGTAAACTCTACAAGCTGCGAATTACACATCATGTGGGATGAAACGGCAGTTGTGTTGCCCATTTCTACTGACGTGGAAGCAAAAGTGATGAAGCAGATTGACGACCTGATGAACAAAGACAACAAACCCTACTTCTCCGCCGCTATGTATTATCTTGATAACGGCAAGGACCTTAACCAGGCCCTTACATGGTTTGATAAAGCGGTTGAACAAAATCCCAATGCATTCTGGATACACCACCAAAGGGCCAACTGTCTTGCACGCCTTGGCAAAAAAGCACAGGCAAGGGCCGCTGCAGAAAAATCAAAAGAGTTAGCTGCCGCTGCAAAGAATGGCGATTATGTAACACTGAACGAAAAGTTATTGGCGGAACTGGCGAAATAAAATTCCCGCACAAAAAAAGAGGTTGCCAACCATCTAAAGGTTGGCAACCTCTTTTATATAATAGCTTATTACAGGTTCACGCCTTCGTATATCTCTGTAACTAAAATGCTTTCGTTGATAGTTTTAATATAAACCTGTTCTTCCGGTAAATTATATTCTTCCATTTCCCAATGATGCAACTTGATGCGCCGGAACGCTTCAATATGTACACTTTCGGAATCTACCAGTATATACTCCTGAAGAGAAGGTATGTCCCGGTAAAGTTTAAATTTTTCGCCCCGGTCATAATTCTTAGTTGATTCAGAAAGTATTTCAATAATTACAGTTGGATTTAAAACATTCAGGTTATCATCGTTCAAGGTGCTGATCTCACCGCATATAATAGTAATATCAGGATAAGTAAACAAAGTATTTTCCGGGATATGAATACGCATATCACCTCCATAAGGCTGGCATTTTTTGCCATTTAGCTTTATAAATAATTTACCCGAAAGGTTCCTGTTAATGATAACATGTGGCACTTTGGCCCCGGCAATTGCAAAAATATCTCCCCCCGTAATATTCATGCTTTTCAACAGCAGCATTTTCCATTTCGAGATATTCCTCTATGGTAAATTTTTGTTTGCCGTAAGCAACAACCGGCTCCCTGATTTCCATGATACGAATATACATTTATTTCTCCCCATACAAAGGAGGGTAACTTTGTACTTAATATCAATCTTTAATGCCCTTTGCGCTCCGGTCTTCAAAAGGAGGCCGTGGCGGAATTATTCTTGGGTTCGTCTTAATTAATTTCTTCACTTCTTCAATAGCCCGCAGCAGTTGCGGATCATTGCCTTTTACCAGTTGTGCAGGATCATCCCACACTTCGATAGTAGGGGTAACGCCGGCGCCTTCAGCAAACCATTTTCCATCGGGGCCATAAAGCCTTGCATCGGGAACAGTAATACCCCCGCCATCTATCAGTGTATGCCCCGTGGCAGGGCCAACCAGGATGCCAAGCGTACGTTCTCCAATGATGGGGCCCATATTCATTGTCTTAAAAGCCCAGGGAAATGCATCGCCACCACTTCCGGCCCATCCGTTGATGAGCATGGCTTTCGGGGCATCATTTCCTTTGCCGGGAATGTTGCTGACTGTTGCATTTCTCCATGCGATATTGTATAAGTTAGGACGGTTAAGCATTTCTATAAACCGATCGCCTAATTGCCCGCCAGCATTGAAACGTTCGTCTATGATGAACCCTTTTTTATTTACCTGTGCATAAAACTGCCGCATCAGTTCCGTTTGCCCTTCAGTACCTGTATTGGGCATGTACATATAACCGATGTCGCCATTGCTCAGTTCATCCACTTTTTTGCGATTGGCTTCTATCCATTCCAGGTGGCGCAGGCGACGTTCCTGTGCAGTAGTCAATGTTTCAATCAGTACATCTTTTGCGCCATCAGTTGATGGCTTGTTGTTTACCTTAAGAATAATAGTGGCTCCGGCTGTTCCTTCAAATGCTGCATAAGGATCAATTTTTGTATCAATGGAGACACCATTTACAGCAAGAATATAATCTCCTTCTTTTACTGAAATGCCCGAAGCATCAAAAGGCGATCTCACCTCACTGTCCCATGGCGCCGGTTTTACTATCCGTTTGATACGATAGGCACCGTTGACCAGTTCCCAGTCTATACCGAGAAAACCATGTCCGCGGTTGCTACCGGATTCTGCATCTCCCGGGTTGCGGGCATAGGTATGGCCCGCTGCCAGTTCGGCTATCATCTCCTGCTGAATATTGAGCACATCCCAACGGGTGATGGCATCCTTCATCAGGTTGCCGTATTGTTTCCTGACATCATTCCAGTCAACTTTCTGCATGGCAGGGTCATAAAAGAAATCACGGTAGCGCCGCCATGTATCGCTGAACAGTTGATCCCATTCTTCTCGGGGGGTTACCGTCATTTCCATTGCCGAGGTACGTAATGGTTTATCAATTTTCTGTTCAGGTGCAGGCCTTATAATACCCAAACTGCCCCGTTGTAGCACAAGCAATGATTTACCATCCGCCGATACGGCATAATTACCTGTGTTACTGATAACCCTTTTTTCCTCTCTCTTTTCAATATCATAGAGATAAACAGCCGGTTGCTCATTCTCCGTTCCCGTATTGGGAAAACGGGCATACAGAAGTTTCCCTTCCACCGAAGAAAGGTTTCCGTAATTACCTGCCGGAAGGGGCAGCACCTGCACCCTTGCTTCAAAATTTTCAGGAATGACGGATAACGCCTTTGTATCCGTTTTTTTTGCAGTATCTGTTTTTGTCGCCGGGGGATTTCCCTTTTCAGTAGCTGAAGAATCCTTTGCCACTTTTACTTCATCATTGCGGGGAGCCAATAAACTTTTCTCCTCCGGGAGAAGACTTGCATAGGCTATGACTGTTGTATTAGGATATATCCAGGTGTTATCAATGCTGCTGTAACTGGGTTGTAACCGGCGATCTGTTTTAAAATAAATGTATTTGCCATTCACATCAAAGACCGGATCGGTATCATTATAATAACCGGAGGTAAGCTTATGCAGCTTCTTGCCAGGTATATTATAGAGATAAACAGCGCCATTTAGGTTGTCAATCGTTTTGCTGTAAGCAATCCGGTTATTATCCTGGCTCCAGGTAAGCCTGAAACCCCGCAGGGCATTATAAGGTTGATAAGTTGTTTTATCAATTACCTCTATGCTTCCTGTTGCCACGGTGAGCACACTGATTTCCTGCAGGTAATTAATAAATGCAATCTTCTTACTATCCGGCGACCAAAAAAGTTGCCAGCCTATTCCTTTTCCGAAACCGGTTAGCTTTCTTGAACTGCCTGTCTGCGTTTCCTGCAGCCATATCTCATATTCCCCGCTTTTATCACTCCAGTAAGCAATCCATTGCCCGTTGGGCGACCAGGCGGGATATTGATCAAAAGCCCCGCTGCTGTTCGTAATATTGAGTACCGGCCCGTTTTCGGCAGGCAAACTGAATAATTCGCCTCTTGCTTCAACCACTACTCTTTTCCCATCAGGGGAAATATCCGCATTAACAATCCTGTTGCCTACATTTTCAGGGCGGGGCAGCAAAGTGGCAAAATCGGTTACCACATTTATTTTTACTTCTTCATACCTGGTAGTGGTGAGGTTCATTAAATACAACTTGCCCCCGGCTTCAAAAACAAGGTCATCCGGCCCGGCGCTCATGTGGTTGATGTCCACATCCCTGAATTTCGTTAGTTGGGTTTTTGCTTTTGTTGCCAGGTCATACGACCAGATATTGCGGCGCTTATTCTCATCAATATCGCTGACGTAGTATATTTTATTTTTGTGCCAGGCAGGTTTACCATCCGTAGCGCTGTTGGCAGTAATATTTTCTGCAGTCATCTTTTTCAGGTCAAAAACAACTACATCCGAAGCAAAGCCGCCCCGGTATCTTTTGAATGGGTAATTTTCGGTAATACGGCTTACATAAGCAATCCTTTCACCATCAGGAGAGAAACTACCCAATTCGCCGTAAGGCAATGGAAGTTTTTCCGGCAGCCCACCGTACTTAGAGAGCAGGTAAAGGTTGCTGACGCCGCCTACCCCATTTTCCCTGAGCGAAGCAAATAATATGCGATTGCCGTCAGGGTGCCAATCCACCACCCGGTCCGTCATTGCATGCCAGGTGAGCCTTGTGGGCACACCACCCGTTACAGGGATGGTATAAATATCTGCATTGCCACGATAAGTGGCCGTATAAGCAAGGGTTTTGCCATCAGGTGAAAAACGGGGAAAGGATTCTTCGCCGGTAGAAGAAGTAACACGGATGGCAGTGCCTCCGCTTTTGGAAACTATCCAGATGTCGCCGCCATATACAAAACTTATCTGGGTGGAAGAAACAGCAGGATAGCGAAAGAGGCGTGCATCTACCTGTGCTGCTGCATACAAATTACCAATGGCAATAGCTATAATAAATAAAAAATATCGCATGGCCGGTATTTTTGAAAATGAAGAGATGATGATAAATATAGCTAATTTGAGCACAGCTCCGAAAATATTACATAACCGGCAAAGCCGGGCAAGCGTTATTTTTTGTTGAAGAAGTTACTGAACAGGAGGCTGAAAATTATCACTCCGAAAGCTCCGATTGGATTGAGCCACAAAAAACCCATGGAAAAAACTTCCATCCTCGTCAATACATATATAACCAATACGACTGCTTCAGTTAATACAGCTGCCAAAAAGACGGCATTGCCGCTTGTTACTTTTTTTACAAACAAGGCTACAAGAAAAACTCCTAATATCACCCCGTAAAAGAGAGAGCCTAATATATTCACCGCTTCAATGAGGCTGTTACCAAGGTTATAAGAGAACATGGCGACTATAATGCAGAACAGGCCCCAGGCCAATGTATATTTTTGCGACAGCCTGTATTCCTTTTCATTGCTGCGATCCCCTTTAACAAAACGCCGGTGAAAGTCAACCATGGTAGAAGATGCCAGTGAATTGATAGCAGCGGCAATGCTGCCCCATGATGCCAGGAAAATAATGGCAATGAGAAGGCCCACTAAACCAGCAGGCAGGTAATCAATAACAAAACGGAGAAAAATATAATCGGTATCCCTGCTTTCACCCCCTATTTCTTTTGAACTGATCCAACCTTTTACTTTTTGCCTGATGCTGTCGGATTGCCCCTGCAATGATTGCAGCGCCGCCATTGCTTCCTCATCTTCTGTTTTGTTCTTTACCGAAGCAATGTAATCCGCTACCAATCCTTTTTTTAGCCCTGCAATTTCGTTATACCTGTTTTCCGCAACAACAAAAGAATCTTTAAGAGAAGATTGCCTTATTTTATCCGCCTGCTTCTGGTTAAAAAAAATGGGCGGCTGATTAAATTGATAAAAAGTAAACAACAATACCCCGATGAGTAAAATAAAGAATTGCATCGGCACTTTTACCAGGCCGTTCATCAGCAGGCCCATTCTGCTTTCCCGGAGGGAACGGGCTGTTAAATAACGGCCCACCTGGCTCTGGTCCGTTCCGAAATAAGACAATGCGAGAAACAGTCCGCCCACGATACCACTTAGCAGGTTATACTTACCACTCCAATCTATGCCCTCTTTGGTAATACCGCTGTCAATGATATTCATTTTGCCCAGCTTGCCTCCCACCTGCAAGGCATCCATAAAACCGACATTCGCAGGCAACATTTTCACAATCATATATCCCGCCAGGAACATGCCTGTAAAAATGATGATGAGCTGCAACTGCTGTGTGTATGCTACCGCTTTGGCGCCGCCCGTCAACGTATAGGTAATCAGCAGGCCGCCCATAAAAAGGTTTGTCCAGTATATATTCCAGTTCAGCAGTGAAGAAAGAATAATAGATGGCGCCAGTACACTCAACCCTGTTGATAACCCCCTTGATAATAAAAACAGAAAGGAAGTCAGTGTTCTTGTCTTACCGTCAAACCTGTTCTCAAGAAATTCGTATGCTGTAAGCACTTTCAGCCTTCTGAAAACAGGAACAAAAAAGATGCAGATAATAATCATGGCCAGTGGCAAACCGAAATAGTATTGAACAAAACCCATTCCCTCCGTATATGCCTGCCCCGGCGCTGATAAAAATGTAATAGCGCTGGCCTGTGTACCCATAATGCTTAAGAGAATAAGTCCCCAGGAAAGGTTACGGCCTGATAAAAAGTAACCTTCGAGGTTATGTGTTACCCGGCTCTTATGTATGCCATAAACGATAATGGCCACTAAGGTTACGGCAAGCACTATCCAGTCCAGGTGGCTCATTCAAACGATTTGGTGATGATGGAAAAGAAAATTATCTGTAGCAGCAGAAAAAGTATAACCGCTATGTACCAGCCGTTCCAGCTTTTGAAGAACGGCGCCTTATCGTTACCAGGTGTATGCATTCGTTATGGTTTGCGGCCTGCCTTGATCCATCCCGTAAAAACAATCAGCAAGCCTATGATTAACCCAAGCAATATGCCAAGTCTCACTTTTTTTATCAATATGCCCAATACCAGCCCAAGAATTATTGCAAGAATAAATGCCATTTCCCCCCGCCGCACATCCGGTTTTTTCGCTTCTGCCATTTTAAAAACCTTTTTTACCGTTCAATGCAATAATGTTGGCCAGTAAACGGTAAGCGCCGGGAACCCCGGCCGGCAACTGGCGGAAAAAAACAATGCCGGAATAGGTAAAATAGCCTTTCCCGTACTTAGCAATTATCAGCGAACCTTCGTCTGGTTTTTCTCCGGGGTCACCCATTGACAATACCGTTTCAAATTTTTCCTTATCCCATTTCGTTGCATGATAGATGCTTCTTTCCTGCACCCAGCCTTTAAAATCTTCAGATGTAATCTTATTGGGAAAATTCAAAACAGGGTGCTCCGGGTTTAAAAAATTTACCGGCGCTTCTTCATCGGTAACCCTTGTTCTTGAAATATCAAAACTGTACGGACTGATCTTTGCTTTTACCGGGCCGATATTGCTGCTGGTATTATACTGAACAATAAGATGGCCCCCGTTCTCCACGTAGGCCATCAGCTTGTCATAATGGGTGTTCATCCACTCATTCATATTATAAGCCCTTACGCCGGTAATAATGGCATCGAATTGTGCAAGGTTATTCCTTGAAAGCTCTTTGTCGCCTAACAATGTTACTTCATAGCCCATCTTCTCCAATGCTTCAGGCACTTTATCCCCGGCGCCGGTAATGTAGCCGATTCTTTTCCCGTAGGTTTCAATATCCAGCTTCCTGTTTATCGTCTTTGCAACGGAGAAGTAGCTGATACCGGGAATATGATCGTAATTGATTTCATGCAGGCCCAGATGATAAACATCCTTTCTTCCATTATTGGCATCTACTGCAAAATAATAGTCATTATCCCTGTTTGCCTTTAATGAATAGCCGACTGATATTGTTTTGTTCTTTTCCTCAAAACTTACTCTATCCGGGTTGTAAACGATGGATGTTTCATCGGGATATTCCTTACCCACTCCATTCAATGATGTACTAAAGCCTTTTTTCTTCCCCGTAAGTTTTAAGACACCATCGAAAGAATTGGTTGCATTGCTTATTTTAACCTCAGCATCCGGGGAAATTAATACAGGCGGCGCTACAACAACCGGGTTATATATCTCGCCTTTTACCGGGTCTGTGTACCTGTACTGCACCGGCTTTACAAACTGAAAAGCTTCCCCATCAATAACCACATCTATCACCGCTTCATAAGCAGGCTGCACATCCGGCTTACCGATAAGTTTTTGGTCCCTCACATTGTAAGACCCTTTTTCCATTGAACCGGCCAGCCAGTAAGGCTGCGTAACAGGTTTTGAAGAGGGTACAAACAGGCTGCGGGAGAAACTGATATTCCTGTTCCTGCTTAATGCGAGATTCAAAGCCGTATCAAGTTCATCCAACTTTATGCGCTTCAACAATACGTCAGCGCCAAGCCTGTTGTTCAGCGAGAAATTTATTTTCACTGAATCGGTTTGTACGGCAAATTTCTCCGTTGCCGCAGCAGATATGAACAATCCGCTGCATTGCTCAATAAGTGTTGTAATTTCTTTTAACTTCTGCTTTTTCCAATTATTATCCGGCAGGGCTTTTACTGTTTTATATAATTGTACCAATGACTGAACCGATTTTTCAGGATGCTGAAAATCGAATGAAGCAGCGATTTTATCAATCATTTTTCCTATTGCTTCACCGCCTTTTATTCTTTTCCATGTTTTGTCCACGCCGTCAAGCAAATCATGGGTTGGCTTTTCTCCCTGTAATGTTCTCAGGGACTCCCATGCTTCGCCTCTTGTGGCTGTGGCGCCAAATCCCTGGCTTTTATGCTGGCTGCGACTGGTGGCTGCTATTTCACCATAACTTTTTCCCAGTAAAGGATTATAACCGCCGACATCTATTTTAAAGTCATCCTCTCTTGCAGCATTTCCCCAACTGAAAGAATTCCATACTATCCGCCTGGCCTGCCATACCGATACGTATTGCAATTGTTCGGGAAATTTGCCCGGATCGGCGGCGGCGGCGAAAGCCTCTTCCGCAAGAATGGCAGAAGCCGTATGATGGCCATGCCCGCCCTCACCCGTAGAAGGGAACCTTGTAATGATAACATCAGGCTGAAAACTCCTGATTACCCACACTACATCGCTTAATATTTTTTCTTTGTCCCATTTGGAAAAAGTTTCCCCGGGATTTTTGGAATACCCGAAATCAAATGCCCTTGTAAAAAATTGTTCGCCGCCGTCAATCCTCCTGGCGGCAAGCAATTCCTCTGTACGAATCAACCCGAGTTCGATACCCTGCTCATCTCCTATCAGGTTTTGCCCGCCATCGCCTCTTGTAAGCGACAGGTAGCCGGTGCGGTACAACCGGTCTTTGGATAAATAAGTAATCAGCCTTGTGTTCTCATCATCCGGGTGGGCGGCTATATACAAAACAGAACCCAGTACATTCAGCTTTTTTATGGACAGGTATATTTCAGCGGATGTCCAACCGGCAGGGGACTGTGAAAAAAGATACAATGATTGAACTAAAAATAAGCCCGAAATAAAAATTTTTCTCATTCAATAGAATTAGGTAAACGAAAATAGCCGTTGTAATGCAAAAAACATGATAAAAGCTCCTCCTTACTGTCCTACAAAGAATACTGCATTGCAAAAAAGTAATTTTCCATTCTGCCAGAAGTTGCGGAACAAAACATTATCAGCAAAACAGGTGATGGTACCCCTGCCGGATGATACAACGCCGAAGACCAGCCCATCCTGCAACTTCGCTTTCAATTTAGACCCTACAAACCCCGACACCTTATTATCTTTTTTTATCACGCCTACATTCCATCCGTTATCCTGAATAAACTCATATATATTATCATCCAGCTTCAGGGAATAGTAGGCGGCAGGGTAACCAAATGCCAGCGGATGTGTATTATCCAGTTCCACCTTCATAATGACACCGGCCGTAAAAGAAGGAATGGCATCCCTCTCCCTGTTTTCATACTTTTTCAGGTCATCATAAGAACTGTTGCTGTCTTTTTTTTCTTCGCCTTCTTTCTTTGTCTTTATGCCCAGTTCGGCCCGGCTAAGTTGTTGTACTGCCCCTTCCAATGCAATTACCCTTCCCCCTTTTTGTATCCATTCCTTAAATTTATCCGTAACTGATTTATCGCCCAGGAACCTGTAATTGCCATCAGGCAATATTAATACAGAAACGTCAGCCAGGTTGATCTGCCCAAAGTCTGATGCGTTCACAAGCGTCAACGGGTATTCCAGTTCTTTCTCAAAGAAATGCCATACTTCTCCTGCAGCGCCGGCATTGGCGCCCTCTCCTGTAAGCAATACTACTTTTGGCGCACGGAAAGGCCGCATTTTATCGCTGCCGAAATCAGCGCCTTTATCTGCCAGGCCGCTTGTTACGGGGTGTAGCTGCACATTGTTTTTATCTGCTATTTCCCTTGTAATATTCCATAGGTCGTTGCCAAAACTTTTATTGGCTGTGCGAAGGACAAGCACTGAACCTCTTTTGAAACTTGTACCGTTTATTTCAAAAGGCTGCTCCGCATAGCGCAAAAGAATACCTTTTTGCAATAGCTGCCCCACGGTTTTAGCGGCATTCACCCCTGTCCAGTCAATTACATACCCATACGTTGTTTCTGTATTTTTTGCTTGCAGCGGGGTGTAGCCGCCCCTGCTGCTGATTTTATCTTTTGAAGCCCATGCCGTAAGTCCGCAAGCGTAGGGCAATGCCCATGCAGAAATATCGTAGGTAGTCGAATCAACCAGCTTCGTTTCAGGCTCCATCAACACCTTGACCATGGCCGACCTGGGCTGCAGGGCGCTGACAACAATATCGTTGCTTCCAAAAGAAAAAATTTCTTCCTTTCCTGTTGTATAGCTAAACCCTTTGCCGCTGCCCGAACCGGCAAAGCCGTATTGGATGCCGTTCTTATCCAGTAAGGATAAAAAGGATTGTATCCTTTCAATATCCTCCGGCTTGTTTTTTATAACATAGCTTTTATACTCGCCGATGCCTGCCGATACGGCATCATTAAAATATTTTCTGAATTCTTTGACAAGCCTTGCTGCATTTTTAGAAGAAATCTCCAGGGTGCTTATTCCGGTAGTATAGTGATGAATGGCCCTGTCGTACAAAGTCAGCGTATCACCTTCCCTGTTAATGACGGCAGCGCCTGCCATGGAATGGCCTGCCTGTTCGTATGTCATGCCGATAGCGCCGCTGTAAGTAGGATAGGTGTCGCCATAAGAGGGATATAAGAGATCAAACTGCTCCCTGGTAAAATACAGCCACCCGTTTTTATCAAAATACGCAGCATTGTTTTTGCCAATGGTAGTCTGAAACTCCCGCTGCCAGGGAGTAATTACTTCGTGAAAAGGCTGTGCAGCCGGTGCGAAATAATAAGGGGAATTAATCCACTGCTCATGATAGTCCACATGCACCTGCGGCATCCATTGATTATACACTTTCATCCGCTGCTCACTTTCCACCTGGGTTTGCCAGGCCCAATCCCGGTTAAGGTCAAAATTATAATGATTGGTCCTGCCGCCAGGCCAGGGCTCCCTGTGCTCCCTTGCTATCAGTAAGGGGTCGGCTTTTTTACCGGCAATAGAATTATACCAGTTGATATACCTGTCCCGGCCATCCGGGTTTATACAAGGGTCTATTATAACCACTGTGTTTTTCAGCCATTCCTTTGTTTGTGTATTTGCCGGGTCAACCAATGCAAATAAAGTAAGCATCGCCGCTTCGGAAGAAGAAGCTTCGTTGCCATGCACATTATAGCTGAGCCATACAATAGCTGGTGCATTGTCTTCTAACGGGGCCATTCTGTCTTTTGCCAGGTTGGCGAGGCGCAGGTTGTTCAGCCTCGCCTGCTCAAGGTTATTG
This sequence comes from uncultured Chitinophaga sp., assembly GCA_964560445.1. GTDB lineage: Bacteria > Bacteroidota > Bacteroidia > Chitinophagales > Chitinophagaceae > JJ008. Next base: position 40,075 of record CAZLLT010000004.1, read on the forward strand.
ATATTTTCCGATGAAGAAACAAAAGCCAGCGTCAACTGCCGTCCCTCATTGGTTTCTCCATAAGGCTGCAATTGTACATTGCCGGGGGCATTGGCAGCCACATGACGGAAATAATCAAGGATTTTCCAGTGGGGCGTAAATTTCTGGCCAACAGCATAGCCTAAAAATTCTTCAGGAGATTTAAGCTGTGATGAGGCATAAAAAAAGCAGGTTAAAAGAAGACTTAACAGGGTTGCTCTTCGAAACATGTGCAGGTTTTAATGCAGCAAGATAAGAAACCGCCTTTTAATAACCCTCCCGTTCGTATAATTATAGATGAGTTTTATGTAGCTTTAAGTTTTTTAGCAACTATGAATAATAAATTTCACTTTCTGTTTGCTGCGGCATTTTTCATTTCCTGCTCTGCCCCTAAAAAAAGCAGCGATAGCCCTGCGCCTATTGATCCCTATTCTTACAACATCCGGAAAAAAGTTATTGCAGAGAAAGGGGCTGTGGTTTCTGCCCATGCCCTTGCCAGCCAGGCGGGGGTTCTTATGCTGAAAAAAGGCGGCAATGCCTTTGATGCGGCTATCGCCACCCAGTTTGCACTGGCCGTGGTATATCCCAATGCCGGCAACCTCGGAGGGGGAGGTTTCCTGGTGGCAAGAAGAAGCAACGGGGAATTAATCAGTATTGATTACAGGGAAAAAGCGCCGGGCCATGCCCACCGGGATATGTATATTGACCCCGACGGAACAGCCAATACAAACAAAAGCCAGAAAGGTCATCTTTCTGCTGGTGTGCCAGGTACTGTTGCAGGTATTTTTGAATCGCTGCCCTATGCAAAACTTTCTATTGCCGAACTGATACAACCTGCCATAGACCTTGCCGGAAAAGGATTTGCCATAACAGAACGGGAAGCCAACGGCCTGAACAACCTGCAAAGCGAATTGAAAACTTACAGCACGGTACTGCCGGTTTTTGTAAAAGAGATAAAATGGAAAGCCGGTGATACGCTGATACAAACCGACCTTGCCAATACCCTGAAAAGAATTCAAAGCAATGGCGCTGCCGGTTTTTATGAAGGTGAAACAGCGAGGTTGATAACAGAAGAAATGAAAAGGGGCAATGGCATTATCACATTGGAAGACCTTAAAAACTACAAAGCCCAAAAAAGAACCCCGCATCGTTTTACTTACAAAGGGTACGAGATAGTAAGTATGCCCATGCCCAGCAGCGGCGGGGTGCTGCTGCACCAGATGATGAAAATGATTGAAGACAAAAACATAGGCGATATGGGCTTTCATTCCCTGCCATCCGTACACCTAATGAGCGAAGTGCAGAAAAGGGCTTTTGCCGACAGAGGGAAATACATGGGTGATGCCGATTATTACAATGTACCCGTAAACGAGATTACCGGCGAAGCCTATCTCCGGGAAAAAATGCAGTCTTTTAACCCTGCAAGCGCCACTCCTGCCAGCGAAATACAGCCCGGCTCAGTACAGCAGTCAGAAAGTGAAGAAACCACACATCTCAGCGTAATTGATAAGGAAGGAAATGCTGTATCCGTTACCACCACGCTTAACAACTCTTATGGCAGCAGAACGGTGGTTGGCGGCGCCGGTTTTTTCCTGAATGATGAAATGGATGATTTCAGCATTAAGCCCGGCGTTCCGAATATGTACGGCGCCATCGGCGGCGAAGCCAATGCCATACAACCGGGCAAACGAATGCTTAGTTCCATGACGCCGACACTGGTATTAAAAGATAACAAACCTTATATCGTGGTCGGCACACCGGGAGGAACCACCATCCCAACCCAGGTGTTCCAGACGCTGGTAAATATTCTTGAATTTAACATGGGCACAGAAGATGCTGTATATAAACCAAAATTTCATCACCAGTGGCTGCCCGATGTACTGCATATTGAAAAAGGATTTGCCGAAAACATAAAAACCGGGCTGGAAAAAATCGGCTATACTATACAACAACGGTCTGCTATTGGCAGAACTGAAATTATCAAAGTACTCCCAGATGGTAAATTTGAAGCCGTAGCGGATAACCGGGGCGATGACGGAGCAGAAGGGTGGTAACGTATTGCTAAATCAATTTTAAGCTTATGTCTGCAATAGGAAAAGATTATCTGGATACAGTAATCAAACGGTTGAAATACTATAAAGACCTTGGTGATAAAACCTTTGCCCAGTTGGAAGAGGTGGATTTCTTTTATCAGCCGAATGAAGCATCCAACAGCATTGCCATCATTATCCAGCACCTGCACGGCAATATGCTAAGCCGGTGGACCAACTTTCTTACAGAAGACGGCGAAAAAGAATGGAGAAGCAGGGATAAGGAATTTAACGTACAGCCCTATACCAAAACCGAATTGTTTGCCATGTGGGAAAACGGCTGGGACTGTTTTCTTACCACCCTCGGCTCACTGAAAAAGAAAGACCTGAAAAAGACTGTTTATATCCGGCAGGAAGCATTAACGGTAATTGATGCTATCAACAGGCAACTGGCGCATTATCCTTATCATGTAGGGCAAATTGTTTATCTCGGCCGCATCATTAAAAACGAAGAATGGAAAAACTTATCCATTCCCAAAGGCGAATCCGCTGCCTATAACCAGGGCGATGCCGTAAAAGACCCTGCAAAGAATTTCTGACTTCATCCGCCGGTAGTGCCAACTAAATATAGTGTTATAAAAATGAAATGAGAACACTGATGACACAGCCTGCCCCGCACCATAGGTCGGGGGATTTAACACCCGCCTGACCGGACGGGCAGGGATTTACGCAGATCATCAACCAAAAAAATCTGCTGGTATCCGCTTAATCAGCGTTATCTGCGTTCCTGTTATCTATACTTATTTAGCAATACCACCTACCCGGTATTTGCTTTCTTGAAATGAATGTTTACCTTTACAGGCTACCTCTTACACACTCTATCCTGAAAAGCTCCCTTTTTATTTATTATCAGAAAAATTGAAGATGAAACGATTCTGCCTGTTATCCGTATTCGTAACTGCCTCTTTTATAGCCGGTGCACAAAACCAAGTGAGCATTTTTGCCGGGCCCCAGGCAACTGCCGCCCGTTATACCATACAAAAGCAGCTTCAGAAAAATGAAACGGTTAAATATGGCTTTCATATAGGAACCTCTATGAAAGTGCCTTTTGAAGGCAATATCTATTTTGCCCCGGCTGTATTTTACAGCCTGAAAGGCTATCATGTCAACTTTATTCAATTTGTATTTCCACCGGATGCGGATGCGATAAACAACAATACCACGCTGCATACATTTGAATTAGCGCCCATGCTGCAAGTTGATTTGGGCAGCAACCCCAATCATTTTTTCATCAAAGCGGGCCCCTCGCTTGATTTTCAGTTGTCGGGCAAGGAAAGTTTTGAATTGGAAACCGGCGAACAGGTTGACCGGAGCATGAAATTCAGCTATGGCGATTATGGCCGTGTTGCCGCCAATCTTATCGGCCAGTTTGGTTTTGAAACAGGCGGCGGTTTTTTGGTGTATACCCAATACAGCCACGGAGTGGGAAGCATTAATAATGCCGATGAAGGGCCCAGGATCCGCCACCGGGTATATGGCCTCACCATCGGAAAGTATTTTAAAAACAAAAAGATTGTAATTGATACGAGGAACAGGCAATAACGGTAAAAGTTATTTTGCTTTAGTTGGTAACGAGGTCTTCCGTTTGCCGCCGGGCCGCTAAATCTGTTTGGGTTGTAACTTCTGCTCTGCTGGCCCAAACTTTGCCTAAGAATCTATTGTGAGGGGGAAATCGTGACGGAAGAAAAATTGATTGGCAAGACCGGAGTGGATTGTCCTAACGACAATACAAAATGTATAGCATTAAGATATTGATTCTCAACGAGTGCTTTTCTTGTAGGATTGCGTCTTATAGCATAAATTTACGTGTTAGCGGCTACCAATGACGACAGAATAAAAACGCCTTTGACAACGAATAATTAAAACATAAAAAATGAAAAACAAAACAATCATTATCACAGGTGCCGGAATGGGACTTGGATTAGCAGCAGCAAAAGAATTAGCGTCAAAAGGCGCAAACCTTGTGTTGGTGGACTACAACGAAAAAGGTTTGGCAGATGCCAAAGCGGAGATTTCTAAAGAGTTTTCGGATGTTAAAATCATCACTGTTGCGGCTGATGTGTCGAATGAAGAAGCCGTTAAAAATTATGTGGATGAAGCCGTAAAGACCTTTGGCAGAATTGACGGACTTTACAACAATGCAGGCATTGAGCAGGCATTGAGGGAAAGCAAGCGAGTATTACCGAATATGATGTAGATGTTTTCAAAAAAGTAATTGACATCAATCTGATGGGGGTTTACTACGGTTTACGCTATGTAATTCCGGTGATGCAAAAACAAAAGTTTGGTCGTATAGTGAATGTGGCTTCTGTTGGCGGCCTTCGTGGAGTTTTAAACCAAATGCCTTATGTGGCGAGCAAACACGCTGTTTCGGGTATGACAAAAAATGCGGCTTTGGAATATGGCAGAGACGGAATTCTAACTAACGCCATTGCACCGGGTGCTATACTTACGCCTATGGTTGCAGAAGCTTTCAAGCAGGTAAATCCTGACAATCCGAAAGCAGCAGAAACAGAATATGCACAACGCAACCCAACAAAGCGATTGGGACAACCGCAAGAAGTCGCTAAGTTAGTTGCTTTCCTGTTAAGTGAAGACAACGGCTATGTAAGCGGACAAACTATTGCCATTGATGGAGGAGAGTCAAACATTTATGGCAACTCTTAACTTGACAAAAGCACATTAATAATAACTAAAAAGTAGTATCAATGAATAGACATCAAACATTAACCGTTTATGGGATTGCAATGGTTCTCACGGGAATCATCATATCCCTGTTATCTTCCAACCCGTCAAGAGTCATTCAATACGTCGTTACGGCAGGATTGTTTTTAAGTTCTATTTTCGCTTTTATAACGTCCTACAAAAGCAGGGGGGACGATGTTCCTTTAAAATATCATGCCATTCAGGGATTGGGATTGCTTGCTTTTGCCATCGCTATTCTGGTTTATGCCACCACGTTGGAAAAGTTCTTAAATGCAACGTCTTACTTTTTACTATTTTTCGGTATAAGTGAAATAGTACTCTCTTTTCAATTATCGATGATTGCTCAAAAAATAAATCCGCAAATCATATTATTTCGGATCATTGTCGGATTTATGACCGCTATTGGTTCAGTGTTGATATTAAGCACTGCACTCATTAATCCCGATAATGCACTTTTGGGTTCAGGTGTTGCGTTCATTTTTGGTGGGGTAAGTTTTATTCTATTTGCACGACTTTTAAAAAAATTGGACACGAGGGGATTAGTTGAACCGAAATGACGACAACTTAAATGAGGTGGTTGTTAACTGAGGGATGAATTTTGGCAGCCGCTAACATGAACTGTGTAAAAAAACAAATAAAAGTTTCAATTTTTATGGCCTGGCTGAACAATAATTTGATTGGTACATAGTTCCGTTTTTTGCTACAGCATACACCTGTTTTAAAAGCTTATTACACACAGCTATTAATCCTTGTTTGCCGGTTTTTCCGTTGGCTCGCAGCCGCTCGTAAAGAGCTTTACAGGCTGCGTTGGTTTTGATTGCATTCATAGCGCACATATACAAAACATCGCGTAAATTTTTACCTCCCCGTTTATAGATCCTTGGCTTTCCGTGAATGCTGGTTCCACTGTCGTATTGTGTAGGGCTTAGGCCTGCAAAGCTAATCAACTGACGATGGCTGTGAGTATATTTAAATCCTTGTGTAAACACAATCAACATTGCAGTGGCCCGCTTACCAATTCCCTTTATGGTACTGATATTCTTTAGTTGTTCAGGGTGCCATTGTTTTAATAAAACTTCCAGTTTTTCTTCCAGCTTTTTTATCTCGTCTGATAATTGCTTTTTCATTTTCTCGAGAGATTTGATGGTGTCTTTGCTCGGCACAGGCAGCAACTTCAGGCTATGCAACTGGTTATTAAACCGTTTAATCTGCTCAGCATACTCTCTAATAGTATTGTATAGCTGTCTGCCCTCAAAGTAAGAGCTATCAGGCATTTGCCAATAAGGTGGGTTTTGTTCGATGGCATACCTGCATATCCAGGCGGCATCCTTTTTGTCGCTTGTATTACGCCCTAAATGCATTTAGATATAGCGCTTGATGGAAAGAGCATTTACTACACATTGTACACAACCTTGCTCATAAAGATAAAAAACAAGGCGAATGTAATAAACGCCGGTGGCTTCCATTACAAAATAATAATCAGTACCGGCGTGATCCAGTATTTTTTTAAAACCGGCATTGTTATTACCTACCTTCAGATGAAAAAAATCACCCAGGTTATTCTGGTAGCATCCATCCAAAGTAGCGTGTGAAACATCAATGCCGCAACAATTTTTTTTTGTTTCCATAACTTGTAAGTTTTTAAAGTGAAAGCTTTAATTTTACGGTAAAGAAAACAACTTGTAAGAACGTTACTTACAAGTTGACCATAGAATACCTTACGAAGTAGGTGGCGACCTGACAGATAGAGAACTTGACCATTTCATGTTACTGTTCGGTTCATGCAACAGAGCAAAATCATGGAGCTGTGAACATTGCGACAATTGGAAAGTTCAAAAGAAACCGTCTGTTTGCATGGAATGTTATTGGGGCAGTCCTGAAAACTACAATCATATTGCCATGAAAGAAGTTAGACGACTTGACTTGCAATGGCGCGGGGATGAAGTAAAATATTATGATGCGTTGAAAGTTATTGCAGACCAACATAAACTTAAACTGCCAGACTTTATAAAACAGATGCTTGCAGACAGGACAAAGAAGAAATAACAACTACCGCCAACATCGTTGTGTTCAATCTTAAAACCAAGCTCTAATCATTATGAGGCAACTGAAAATTACTACCCTACTTTTCTTACTATGTTTTCACTGTTTGGGGCAAGTCAAAAAAACAGATTATTCGCACATACTTCCTGTTATCGACTTGTGGTTAGATGCACAAAGGGATTTCGATAAATTACCCGGCATTTCGGTTGCTATTGTTCAAGATCAGGATATTATTTTTAAAAAGGGTTATGGGTATGCAGACGTTGATAAGAAGGTTGCTATGCAACCGGAGACGATTTTTTCTATATGCTCTATTTCAAAATTGTTCACTTCTATTGCCATTATGAAGCTTTGGGAACAGGGCACATTAAGATTAGATGATTCTTTACCTGCGTTATTGACCGACTTTACCATAAAGCAACAATACGCTGAAACTGTTCCAATAACGGTTCATTCCATGCTAACCCATTCATCCGGGCTCTGGAGAGACGCTGATTCCAGTTGGAACGAACCCAACTTCTATTTTCAGACTACAGAAGAATTGAAAAAGTCTGTCATCGAAAAACAAACGCTGTATCCGTCTTCTGTTTATTTTCAATATTCCAATGTAGCCATGAGCCTTCTTGGTGAAATTGTGTCAAAGAAATCTGGTAAAAATTATAACGATTATGTAGAAGAAAGCATACTAAAGCCATTGCAGTTGAGCAACACCCATCCCTATTTACCTGAAAAACTTTGGCGGGGTGAAATGGCTACAGGCTATAGCGCTTTGTATAGGGAAGGAAACAGGGAAATGCAGCCATTTTTTAAGACAAATGCCACAACCCCGGCTGCCGGGTACTCTTCAAATGTTATTGACCTGGCTAAGTTTGCCTCATGGCAATTCCGGCTATTATCCGGCGACAGGCCGGAAGTATTAAAGCCTTCAACTTTAAAAGAAATGCAGCGGATACAATGGACAAGCCCTGATAAAAGATTAACCTGGGGACTGGGTTTCAGGATAGCTTACGATGCTAATGGAATAGCAACCGTAGGGCACGATGGCTCATGCCCCGGCTATGTAAGTGTTGTTATGGCTGACCCTAAAAAAAAGTTGGGCGTTACAGTAATGATTAATGCACAGGGGGTGGATGTTTATAAATACAGTAATCAGCTATTCAGCTTATTGAATAAAACGATTACAGAAGATACAACTGCAAAAAATGTAGATTTCTCTGAATACAAAGGAAAGTATGATAATTATGCCTGGGCTGGCGAAACGGTTGTAGTTCCCCTAAAAGGAAAACTAATCCTATTTGGAGTGCCTGCAAATACACCTGCGGAGAGTATCAGGGAATATCAATACATCAGCAAAGATACGTTCAGGAGAATCAGGCCCGATGATAAAACATTGGCTGAAGAATTAAAATTTGAAAGAGACGAAAATGGAAACATTAAAAGTTTTATTTCGTTTAGTCGCCGACAGCGGAAAATTAATTAATGGCAAATAGCTAAGAAAGGAAATACCTCAAGCCCTTGGCTGCTAATCCCTGTATATCTTCACTTCCCTTTCTCCGCTGCTTTTAATGTAACCCCGGTACATTCCGGGGGTGCAGAAAGACATGGCAATATTTCCGTTTTTATCAACTGCTATCAAACCGCCATCGCCACCGAGTGCAAGCAATCGTTTCATCACCATTTCATCGGCCGCTTCCGTTAAGGTCTTATGGCCAAACTCCATCATATCGCTGACGGTTTTGGCAAGCACCAGGCGTATATAATATTCACCCCAGCCTGTGGCGCTCAGCGCCGCTGTTGCATTATTGGCATAAGTGCCTGCGCCAATGATGGGCGAATCCCCTACCCGGCCGAATTTTTTATTCGTCATACCACCTGTACTCGTTGCGGCAGCCAGGTTTCCATGCTGATCAAGGGCCACAGCGCCAACCGTTCCATATTTGCCCATTAACCCAAATGGTGAATCATACAACTCGCTGAACCGGTTGTCTGTTTTCTTTATCGTATCAGCGTGGCTTGTTTTTATTTTCAGCGAATCATCTTTTCTTGCCCTTTGCAATCCTTTCCAGCGGCTTTCCGTATGAAAATAAGACGGGTCAACCACCTCCAGCCCCATTTCCCCGGCAAATTGCTCCGCCCCGGCGCCCACCATCATTACATGCGGGCTTTTTTCCATTACCGTCCTTGCTGCGCTGATTGGATTTTTAATAGTGGTAACACCGGCTACCGAACCGGCCGCCAATGTTTTTCCATCCATGATGGAGGCATCCAGTTCATTTTTTCCTTCGTTGGTAAAAACGGCTCCCTTGCCGGCATTAAAAAGCGGGTTGTCTTCCAGGTTGCGGACTACAGCTTCTACCGCATCCAACGCCGAGCCGCCTTTGCCGAGAATAGCGTTGCCAATATCCAATGCCCTGTTAAGCGATTCGGTATAGGCTTTTTCCACCTCCGGCGAAACCGTACCTTTTACAATAGTACCGGCGCCCCCATGTATCACAAGCACATGATTCTCTTTTAAAGAGGTGGACTGGCAAAAAGTTTTGTTAAGAGTAAAACAGAAAAGGGCGGTAAGCAGTATTCTCATACCAAAAATTTCCGGCAAATTACCCAATAAAATGACCGGCCCGGCCGACCTGCTAAAAATACCCTAACAAGTTGGTACTGAATTTGCCCGAAGCTTACGATTACCTACTTTTACAACATCAAACGGCCCGTTCTGAAGAAGTTTAAGAAAATATTGAAATGGTTCTTTCTGTCCCTGCTCCTGCTCATTCTTGCCGTATTCATTTTCATTCAAACCCCGTTTGGCCAGAATTGGATTGTAAAACAGGTAACCAGCCGGTTCTCAAAAGACCTGCAAACAAAAATTGTTATCCGCAAGGTCAACTTCTCTTTGTTCAACAGGATGCACCTGAATGGCGTACTGATAGAGGACCGGCAGGGTGATACCCTCTTATTTGCAGATGATATTAAAGTAAAGATTACCGACTGGTTTTTCTTTAAGAAAAAAGCGGAATTGAAATACATCGGCCTGGAAAATGCAGTCGTCAAACTTCAACGAAGCGATTCTGTATGGCGTCATCAGTTCATACTCGATTATTTTTCTTCCCCGTCTTCCGGTGGAGAAAAAAAGGAAGGCATCCAGTTCAGCCTTAAAAAAACGGAATTAAAAAATGTTACCTTTTTAAAGAAGGACGACTGGACAGGTGATGAACTGAAAGCCCATGTGGGTTATATGAACATGGATGCAGAAGTAATCGGGTTTACCGGAAACACCTTTATCATACGGTCGCTGCTATTGGAAGAGCCTGTCGTTTCCCTTAAAAGCTATGCAGGTTTGAAGCCACGAAAAAATATTCCGGAAGAGGAAAATGAAGCCGATGATAAAAACCAACTGTCCTGGAACAAAGGCGGGATGATGTTTGCTGTTTCCAATCTACGGATTGTTAACGGCGCTTTCAGTACCGATAAAGAAACAGACCGGCCACCACTTCCTTATTTTGATGGAAAGCATATTCTTGTTACAGGTATTAACGGCGAATTATCCAACTCAAGTTTTATCGGCGATACTGTTTTTTCAAAATTGAAATTGTCGGCAAAGGAAAGAAGCGGGTTTGAGCTAAAAGAAATGATAGCCGACCTGAAGATGACGCCGCAAAGTATGGCCTTTACCAACCTGGATATTACTACCAACAAAAGCAATATCCGGAATTCATTCATCATGTCGTACAACAACATGGACGATATGGGTGATTTTATCCATAAGGTAAATATGTCGGCCGTGTTTAATGAAACATCGGTGAACAGCGATGATATTGCTTTTTTTGCGCCGGCCCTCAAAACATGGAAAAAGGAAATTGAACTGAACGGACAGATAAGAGGAACCGTTGACGCCCTTGTGGGCAGGGACCTGCTGATCCAGGCCGGAAACAATACTACACTTGCAGGCGATATCAGCATGACGGGACTGCCCGACATCAACCAGACTTTTATTGATTTTACTTCCAGAAACTTCCGGACTACTTACGGGGATGCAGTTACGATTATCCCCGCCCTGCGGAAAGTAACCAGCCCCGATCTCAGGAAGTTGCAGTACGTAAATTTTAAAGGAAGCTTTACCGGCTTCATACACGATTTTGTAACCTTTGGCACTATACAAACAAACCTGGGAACCGTAAAAAGCGACCTGAACATGAAGTTACCGTCCGGTAAAGCCCCTGCCTATTCAGGCTCTGTTTCTACAACCGATTTCCGGTTAGGGGATTTTTTGGGAGATGCTAATATCGGCAGTATTTCCATGTCAGGAAAAGTAAAAGGAACAGGTTTTAATGATAAAACAAGAAATACTTTGTTTGAAGGCGATGTGCATTACTTTGATTATAACGGCTACCGCTACCAGGATATAAATGTTAATGGCACCTTCAATAAAAAACTTTTTGAAGGTTTTGCCTCCATCCGGGATGAAAACGCCGACCTTGACCTGAACGGGATAATAGACTTTAACGACGCCACCCCCCGGTTTGACCTGGTAGCAACCGTTGACCATGCCGATCTGAAAAATCTGAACCTCCTTGATGAAGACGTACAGGTGAAAGGCCATTTCAATTTTAATTTTACAGGCAGCGATATTGATAATTTTGGCGGCACAGCCCGCATTACCGATGCCGAAATAATTAAAGACGGCACACGGCTCCCTTTCGACTCCCTGATAGCCAGTTCCTCCATTAATGCAGACAGCAGCCGCATACTTACCATAGCTTCCAATGAGTTTAATGCAGACTTCAAAGGAAGGTTTAACCTGCTTGAATTGCCAAATGCAGTTACCTTCCTGCTGAACAAATATTACCCAGCCTATGTAAAAGCCCCCGTCAAAAAACCCAAAGACCAGGCTTTTCATTTTGACATCTCTACCAACTATTCAGATGATTACCTTACATTGCTTTTCCCAAAACTGGGGTTGGGCGGTTTTAATTTCAGTAATGTCAGCGGCGACTTTGACCTGGCCAATAACCAATTGGTACTGGATGCCGATGTGCCGCATTTCAGGTTCAGGCAATATAACTTCAACTCGGTAAATATACAGGCATTGGGTTCGGGCAGCAACCTGCTATTGGAAGGCGCTGCTTCAAACATTCAAATCAATGACAGCATTACTATACCTTCGGCCGCATTTACAGTCAATGCACACAACGATTCATCAAAGATCAATATACATTCCATTACAGCCAGCAGGGACACGGCCAACCTGAATGCACTGTTGCTTACATACGATGATGGCGTAAAAATCGAATTCGATCCTTCCACTTTTACAATCAATAGCAAGCTATGGACTATTGACGAAAGCGGCGAACTGGAATTCAGGTCCACACATCCCACCGAGGGCCAGCTTGTTTTAAAAAGCGGCGAACAGCGCATTGACATTAATACGGTGCCTTCCGTAACCGGCGGCAACTGGAACGATTTTAAGGTAAAGCTGCATAAAATAAATGCAGGCGACTTTTCCCCGCTCTTTCTGCCGAAGAACAGGCTGGAGGGCCTGATTACGGGCAATATCTTAATCGAAGACCCGGTAAACAATTTAAAAATATCTTCCAACGACATTGAAACAGAGTTTTTACGGCTTGACAATGATTCACTCGGGCAGGTAAAAGCCACTGTCTCCTACGAAGGCGCTACCAACGAATTAAAATTCAAAGGTGAAACCATTAACCAAATCAACCACCTCAGCTTTGACGGCAACCTGTTTTTTGGCGACTCGGCAAAAGCTGTAAATAATATCATTGCGCTAAAAGCAAAAGATTTTGAAATCAAGATACTGGAACGGTTTCTTGGAACACTCTTTACAGACATCCGCGGCTATTTAACAGGAGATATTAATGTAAGCGGCGAATTTGACAACCTGACCGTTACCGGGAAAGGGCGGCTGAAAAATGCAGGCGTAAAAGTGGTATTTACCCAGTGCTTCTATAAAATAGAAGACACCGATATTGAACTTACATCTGAAGAAATATACCTGGGAGGCATTGTACTCACAGATACCGTAACAGGCAATCCGATTTATATTGTCGGGGGCATAGAGCACCAGTCGTTCAAAAACATGTTCTATAACCTTGACATCACCACCCGGAAACCTAATACGAAAAACGGGGAGTTTAATAAACCGGTCTTGCTGCTGAACAGCACCTATAAAGACAACCAGCAATTTTATGGAAGGGTAATTGGCACAGGCTCCCTTTCTTTATTGGGGCCTGAACAAAATATGTATATGAAGATAGATGCTGTAGCCTCAGATAAAGACAGCAGTTCCGTTACGCTTCCCCCGTCTGTCAGCAGGGAATCCGGCTTTGCCGACTTCCTTGTTGAAAAAAAGTACGGAAGGGAAATGACCGAAGCAGATGTAAAAGGCGGCGGCTCCATCATTACATACGATGTGGATGTAACGGCCAATCCAATGGTTAGCGTACGGGTGGTATTGGATGAATTGACCGGCGATGAGATCAAGGGAAGAGGGGCCGGAACACTGAATATCCGCTCCGGCACCACGGAGCCTTTGTCGCTTAGGGGGCGGCTCGATATTGAAGAAGGAAGCTACCTGTTCACATTCCAGTCTTTTTTCAAAAAACCCTTTGAACTAAGGGAAGGGGTTGAAAACTACATTGAATGGAACGGCGACCCTTATGATGCCAAAATAAAATTTGAAGCCACCTACCGGGCAGAAAGGGTAAGCTTTGCGCCGCTTGCCAATTCGCTTAATATCAACAGCGGCAGTATCAATAATGCCCGTGGCGATGTATATGTGGTTGCCAAACTCACTGACCAATTGTTCCGGCCTAACATTAGCTTCTCTTTGGATTTTCCTAATAGTAGTGTAGCGGTAAGCGACCCGGAACTGGCACTGATTATCCAGCAGATCCAGAAAAACGAAAATGAACTGAACCGGCAGGTTACCTACCTGATTGTATTTAACAGCTTTGCACCAAGTGAACTGGCGGGCAATTATTCGGGGCCTGGCCTGGGCCTCAATACCATTTCAGGAATATTGCTTAATGTAGTAAGCGACCAGATCAATAAAATACTGGGCAACCTGCTGAAAGATGATAAATACAAAATCAGCCTGAATACTTCACTTTACAACAGGAATATCATTGACCCAAACAATAATACCGCATTGAACCTGGGCAGCAATGTAAATTTCTCTATTGGGAGGTCCTTTTTCAACAACCGTTTTATCATCTCTACCGGTGTTGGTTTTGACGCTCCTCTTCAAACACAGACCAATACCATACAGCAAAGCATACTGCTGCTGCCGGATGTAACCCTGGAATGGCTCATTAACCAAAGCGGAAGCGTAAGGGCCTCGTTTTTTTACAGGGAAAATGCCGACTATCTCGGCACCACCAATGCCAACCAGCCCTCCAAGGCCAAACGGATTGGCTCCAGCATTTCCTATAAAAAAGATTTTAATAAACTGGGGGAGTTGTTCCGGGTCAGAAGAAAGAACACCGCTGCAAAACCCGATGCGGATACTACAACAACCAAGGAAGCAACCAGACCGGAAGAAAATGAGTAGTTAATAACGCTTACTGCTTATCCAATATCTCATGCCCCAGTTTATCCCTTTTTGTGGTAAGATATTTTTCGTTGTGTACATTGGGATTTATTTCGATAGGAATGTTTTCTACTATTTCAAGCCCATATCCTATCAGCCCTACCCTTTTACGTGGGTTATTGGTTATCAGTCGTAGCTTATTGATGCCGAGGTAACGCAGCATCTGGGCGCCGATGCCATAATCCCGCTGGTCCATCTGAAAGCCCAGGTGAAGATTGGCTTCCACTGTATCCATTCCCTGCTCCTGCAGTTTATATGCCTTTAATTTATTCAGGAGGCCGATGCCCCTCCCTTCCTGGTTCATGTATAAAATGGCGCCTTTCCCTTCCTCCTCTACCATACGCATTGCTTCATGGAGTTGCTCCCCGCAATCGCAACGAAACGATCCTAAAATATCCCCGGTAAAACAGGAAGAATGTACCCGCACCATTACCGGCTCGTTCTTTTCCCAGTTTCCTTTCAATAAAGCCAGGTGTTCATTGTTGGAATTTTTTTCTTTGAATGCTACCAATTGAAAGTTGCCAAATTTTGTAGGCATTTCAACTCTTACAATTTCCTCTATCAACGAATCCTTATGTATGCGGTATTCAATAAGGTCTTTGATCGAAATAAGCTTAAAATCAAATTTTTTGGCTACCTCCAGTAGTTGTGGCAGCCGGGCCATTGTGCCATCCTCATTCATAATCTCAACCAATACACCTCCTGGCTCAAAACCGGCAAGGCGTGCCAGGTCAACAACAGCTTCCGTATGTCCTGCCCTTCTCAACACCCCCCCCTTTTTGGCCCTTAACGGGAAAATATGGCCCGGACGGCCCAGATCTGCCGGTTTGGTATTTGGGTCAATCAGGGCCTGCACCGTTTTAGCCCTGTCATGGGCGGATATGCCTGTGGTACAGCCATGCCCTAACAGGTCAACAGAAATAGTAAAAGCCGTTTCATGGAGGGCCGTATTATTATTCACCATCTGCTCCAGCCCCAGTTCATCACATTTTTCTTCCGGTAAGGGGGCGCAAATCAACCCACGGCCATGCCTGGCCATAAAGTTGATAACCTCCGGCGTTACATTCCTTGCCGCAGTAATAAAATCCCCCTCATTTTCACGGTCTTCATCATCCACCACTATCACCAATTTGCCTTCTTTTATATCCTGTATCGCACTGTCAATAGAATCAAGCATTTTTCTCCTCTTTTTTATCAAAGATACTAACAACACACAGGTTTTAAAGTTGAAAATCAGGCTTAAAAATATAACATGTTATGGCTCTTTATTTTACACACCAGACAAGTGTAATACAATGTTAACATCTGGTTGAAATTGGTATCGGTTATTTCGTTTTCTTTGCAGCGAAAACTAAATTATATGCTTAAGAGACTATCTATTTTACTAACTGCTTTATTTTTAGGTGCTATGACCTGGGGCCAGGTAACTACCAGTGGTATTACCGGCACCATTAAAGGCGGAGACGGAAGCGGGCTTACCGGAGCTTCTGTCAAAGCCACACACACCCCTTCCGGTACTGTTTATTCCACTATTGTTTCATCTAACGGAGTATTTTCTTTACAAGGGTTGAGAACAGGAGGCCCTTACACTATTGAAATTACTTTTATCGGTTTTCGTTCCGAAGTGATAACTGACGTTTACCTGATACTGGGTGAGTCGTATGTTATCAATGAAATACTGGAACTTAAACAGCAGGAGCTTGAAGAAGCAGTTGTTACCACCAGCGCAGCCAACCGTTCCAGGCTGAACAGGTTCAAAACAGGGACTTCTACCAACATTTCCACACAACAAATCAATACACTTCCTTCGTTCAGCAGAAGCATTACCGATTTCACCCGGCTAACGCCCCAGTCCAATGGCAACTCTTTTGCCGGCCGTGATGGACGTTACAATAATGTACAGGTAGATGGAGCCAATTTCAATAATGGCTTTGGCCTAAATGATGATCCCCTTCCCGGTGGTGGTGGTTTATCTATTGACGCCATCGAGGAAATCCAGGTAAACATTGCCCCTTACGATGTAAGACAAGGCGGTTTTACCGGCGCTGGTATCAACGCTGTAACACGCAGCGGAACAAACAAATTCCAGGGCTCTGTATATCATTTCTTTAAAAACGAAGGTCTTGTAGGAAGGAAAGTAAAAGGCGACCATCTGACCGGTTTACAGGAAAGTTCTACCAAAACATGGGGTTTCAGGGTAGGCGGCCCCATCATTAAAAACAAACTTTTTTTCTTTGTTAATGCCGAACAAATTAACCTGAAAGGACCTGATGCAGGTGCTGTTAACCTGTGGAGGGCTTCCGAAGATGGCATAGCCCGTCCGGAAGATAATATCACGAGGGTAAGAAGAAGTGATCTGGAGGCTGTTCGTAACCACCTGGTTAACCAATGGGGATATGATCCCGGCGCTTATGAAGGATATGCTAACGGGGAATCTGAGGTGCAGTCTATCCTGGCCCGTCTTGACTGGAATATCAATAATAACCACAAACTGGCTATCCGTTATAATAAAACAACGAATGATATACCTAACCTGACAAACGGAAATTCAGGAGCCAACCCAAGAGCAGATTTCAACTCCTATGGAAGAGTGTCGCAAAATGCCATGTCGTTTGGGAACTCCATGTATTTTACCACCAACAATGTAAAATCTTATACGTTAGAATTAAACAGCCGCTTAGGCAACAAATGGACTAACCAGTTCCTGGCCACTTACAGTAATATAGAAACAGGCCGTTCTTCTCCAAGTGCAGAATTTCCGTTCATTGATATTGGAGATGGACTCGGGACTTCCAGCACATGGTATAACTACATTTCTGCAGGATATGAGTTGTTTACCTACAACAACAAAGTGGTAAACGATAACTATACCATCACTAACAACCTTAACTATACCGCAGGAAAGCATAATTTATTGTTTGGCGCCAGCTACGAAATGCAGGAGTTTGCCAACAATTACATGAGAAACGGCACCTCTTATTACCGCTATGCTTCTGTTGCTGATTTTCTGACGACAGGAACTCCCGGTGAAGTAGCCCCGATCCAGTTTGCCCTAACCTATCCTTATGAAGGAATGGAACCCTGGGCCAGGGTAAAATATGCATTACCAGCCGTATATGTTCAGGACCAGATAGCTGTTAATGATAAGTTTACACTGACTGTTGGTTTGCGTGCAGAAATTCCCATGTTTACAAATAAATTGCCTGTAAATGAAGTAGTGGACAATCTGGATTTGTTAAACATTGGTGGCACATCTACTAATTATCCTTCCGGCGAATGGCCTAAAACAAGGGTTATGCTTTCTCCAAGGGTTGGTTTCCGCTGGGATCTTCAGGGAGATAAATCATTCATTGTACGGGGAGGTACCGGTATTTTTGCAGGTCGGGTGCCATTTGTTTGGTTAACAAACCAGCCTTCTAATACCGGCGCTCTTCAAAACACTATCGAACCCGGTAGCTACGCAGCATCTGCACCATGGATAAACAATATTCGTTTTAACCCAGACAAACTTTATTGGTTCAACAACCCACCGGCAGGCGGGGGAAGTGTATTTATCCCTTCTCCCGGAAGCGGTGTACCCGGTACATTGGCCTTGGTTGATCCTAACTTCAAAATGCCACAGGTTTTCAGGGTAAACCTGGGTGTTGACAAGCGAATAAAGAATTCACCCTTCTCTGTTGTGGCAGACCTGATGTACACCAAAGATTTGCAGGCGGTATATCAGTTTGGCGCTAACAGAAAAAATGCTACTGAATTCATGTATGATGGCAGGGATTATTATGCTAATAGCGCAGCATACACCTACAACAACTTATTGGGCGGTAATGCAGGAAGTGTACTCTCAAATACAACTGCGGGACATTCTTTCAACTTCAGCATTGGTGTAAATATGGCTCCGAAAAAGGGTCTTTATGGCTCCTTGTTCTATAACCATACAACAGCCAACACCACAACTGATAACTCTGGTTCCAATGCAAGTTCTGCCTGGGGCGCTACACCTAACAGAAGCAACCCCAATGATATTTTCCTTGCTTCAGCTATTGATGCGCTGCCGCACCGCATCGTAACTAACTTATCCTACAGGGTTGAATACCTGAAACACCTGGCTACCACTATTTCTGTCTATTACACAGGAGCTAACCAGTCGAGATATTCATTCACTTATAACGGGGATGTAAATGGCGATGCGATCATTGGCGACTTATTGTATGTACCTAATGACGCTTCTGAAGTTAACTTTGTAGCGTTTACGCAAAGCGGCAACACTTTCTCTGTTGCCGACCAGGTAGCTGCTTTCAATGAGTTGATCAGCAACAGCAAGTATCTTGACAAAACAAGGGGCAGCATTGCCGACAGGAATGCAGCGCTTATGCCCTGGTACAGCCGTTTTGATGTAAGGCTGCTGCAGGATATATTCACCAATATAGGCAAAAGCAAAAATTCATTACAGTTCAGTTTCGATATCATCAATTTCTCTAACTTCCTTAGTTCAGAATGGGGAATACGCAAGCAACTGATCAATAATGCCAGTACGCCTTTATCTGTAGTTACAAGGGGAATTAACCCTACATTCAGAATGAACACCGCTACTATTAACGGGGAAGTCGTTCTGCCTACCAAGATGTACCAGGATGTAAGAACTTTTGGAACAACATGGAGTATGCAAGTTGGTTTGAGATATATTTTCAACTAAACAGATTACCGATCTGGTATAAAAAAAGACCATCTGTTTAGATGGTCTTTTTTATACAACAATAAAATCAATAGTCAAAATCAATGCCCCCAACCCCATCTCAAAAACTCCGGCATGGCCCTGCCCCAGGTAGGCACATCATGGCGGCCATCCTCCAGTTCCAGGTAATACATATCCTTTTCCCGGTCATAGCCCTTTTTTTCCAATTCCTTTATCAGGTCCAGCGTATCTTCTATTGAATCAATGATGCCGTTATTGTTCCTGTCCTTGGTTTCATCCATATTGCCGCATTGAAAAAAGAATTTCAGCCAGGGGGCATACCGCCCATTCCGCACCTGCTGGTGCATAATGCGGTGCTTATCATCATCATACGCTTCTTCCGTCTGGTCTATGCTCCGCCACCATAACGAGGCAGAAAATAACCCCACCTTGCTGAATTCGCCGGGCCGGTTCCATACTATATCCATAGCGCTTAACCCGCCCAGTGAAAAACCGGCAAAAGCCTTTTCAGTGAATGAAAAAGAGGCAAATTTCCTCCTGGTAAACGGCAGCAATTCCTCAAAAACAAACCGGGTATATAACCCCGCCTTTGCCCCCCTACCCTTAAAATCATCCTCATACTGCGTGCCGTACTCCATGCGCCGGTCTTCGCCTGCATGGATAGCTGCAAACAACATTGGCAAAACGGCCTTTTCCGCATACAACCCGTCGAGGATGGCCTCAAAATTCATCCGTTTCATATCCTGCCCGTCATTTATCAGCAATAAAGGCAGTTCCGCGGCTATACCGGCGGTTTTTGGCAGAAAAAAATCAACTTTTACATCTCGTTGAAGAAAGCGGGAACTGATTATTTCACATTCGGTAAGAATGCCGGATTGGTTGGCCAACTGCATGGCCTCAAAAATAGGAATTTGACCGCAATTGCGGGAAGCAGGGAATAAACAAGCTGCCGGATTTGTTTATATGGACACGACAAAATACATTTGAAAAAGACCGGTATAGGGCATATCCCCTGAATCGCCTTTTAATTTCCAGCAACTACAATCGTAACATCAACTAAAACTTGTTTATGAAGAAAATCGGAATCCTCCATGGTAAAGAACGTTCTTTTCCCGAAGCATTTGTGGCTAAAGTAAACAGCAAGAATATACCCGGTATTATTGCGGAGCCGGTACACATTGACAAGGCCATTCAGGGTGCGCCCAGCGGCTATGCCGTTATCATTGACCGCATATCTCAGGATGTGCCTTTTTACCGCACCTGGTTAAAGAATGCAGCGGTAACAGGAACCGCCGTTATTAACAACCCTTTCTGGTGGAGCGCCGATGATAAATATTTCAATAACTGCCTGATGACACAAATCGGGGTACCTGTTCCTAAAACAGCTATCATTCCATCAAGAGATTTACCGGATGATACATCCAACGAATCTTTCAGCAACCTGGCTTTCCCGCTTGACTGGGATAGTATTTTCAGCTATACCGGGTTCCCGGTTTACATGAAACCATTTGCCGGCGGCGGCTGGAAAAATGTGTACCGGCTGGATAGCAAAGAAGATTTTTTTGCCAAACATGCCGAAACAGGACAATTGGTAATGCTTTTCCAGGAAGAAATTGTTTTTACTGAATATTACCGTTGTTATTGCATTGGTGGCAAATATGTACGGATAATGCCTTATGAACCACGCAACCCCCATCATTTACGCTATGTTGCTGATTTTACACCCTCGCCGGAAAGGTTACAGCAGATGACTGATATTGTACTCCGCATCAATAAATATCTCGGTTATGATTTCAACACCGTTGAACTGGCTATTCGTGACGGAGTGCCTTATGCCATTGACTTTTGTAACCCGGCGCCCGATGCCGACAAAGCCAGTGTAGGAGAAGAAAACTTTAACTGGGTAGTAGAAACAGCAGCTACTTATGCTATTGAAAAAGCATTGGAACAAAAAGACGGGGCCGATAACCTGACCTGGGGCGAGTATGTGAGGAGAGGGAGTAACAAGGTTCCTCTGGTGTAATGGGGTTAAGGAATTGGGAGTTAGGAATTAGGGCGTGGAATATCAAAACTATTTTTTGTAATGAACTATAAAGGTTGCAAAGAACTGGAATGTTATAAACAAGCCAGGGAGTTGCGCATCTTCATTCAAATCTTGTTCAGAAATTTCCGCCCCATGAAAAATTCTTGCTTACGGCACAGGTTGTTGATTCGTCAAGGTCTGTAACAAGGAATATGGCCGAAGGTTATGGCAGGTACTCTTACATTGACACAAGAAAGTTTTTTGTTATTGCAAGAGGTTCAGTTACCGAAACAATGGAACATTTTACCACAGCCCATGATGAGGCCTATATAAATAACGAAGAATTAAATGAAGGAGAAGAAAGATGTCAAAATGTTTTTAAACTCACCAATGGCTATATTGCCTATTTAGATAAAATGAGTAACCAAAAAACCAAACCCTGATACCAAATTCCTAACTACTAAACCCCAATTCCTAATTACTAATAACTAACTCCTAAAAAATGAGCCTGAACTATAAAAGTTTTACCCTCGGTGTAGAAGAAGAATACATGGTGCTTGATCCTAAAACCTTCGAGTTGAAAAGTCATGAGCAGAAAATTGTACAGGAAGGGCAAAAAGTAATCAAAGACAAGGTAAAAGCGGAAATGCACCAGGCCGTAGTGGAAGTGGGCACGGACATCTGCGCCGATATTGATGAAGCGTTTGAAGATGTAGCCACTTTACGAAAAACCATTGCCACCATTGCCGGCGAATCAGGATTTGCTATGGGGGCTTCGGGCACACATCCCTTCAGCCATTGGGAAAGCCAGTTAATTACCGACCATATCCGCTACAATGAAATTGTAAATGAACTGCAGGAAGCGGCACGCAGCAACCTTATTTTCGGGTTGCATGTGCATGTAGGCATGGAGAACAGGGAAATGGCCAATCATATCGCCAACAGCACCCGCTACTTTCTGCCGCATATTTTTGCATTGAGCACCAATTCTCCTTTCTGGGAAGGAAGAATGACAGGTTACAAATCCTTCCGTACAAAAGTATTCGATAAGTTTCCCCGCACCGGCATACCGGATGCTTTTGAAAGCATTGAAGCGTATGATAATTATGTAAAGCTGCTTATCAAAACAAATTGTATTGATAACGCAAAAAAAATATGGTGGGACCTTCGTGTGCATCCCTTCTTTAATACGGTAGAGTTCCGCATCTGCGATATTCCATTAACGGTGGATGAAACCATTACATTAGCTGCACTTTTCCAGGCCGTATGCGCCAGGATATACATGCTTCGTTCAAAGAACTTAAACTTCATACAGTATTCAAGGGCCTTGCTGAACGAAAACAAATGGCGGGCCAGCCGCTACGGCGTGGACGGCTACCTGATTGATTTCGGCAAAGAAGAAGAAACAAATACCCGTGCACTCATTTATGAACTGCTCGACTTCCTTGATCCTGTGCTTGACCATCTTGGCAGCCGCCACCGCATAGCCCATGTTCATAAAATGCTGGAGGGTGGCACCGGTGCTGACAGGCAACTGGCTGTTTTTGAAAGCACAAAGAACCTAAGCAAGGTAGCAGAATATATCAATGCCCAGTTTTTGGCAGGGTTGTAAAATGTATCCGCAGATTGATTAAGAGTAAAAAAGGACCCCACTACTTCCTCACCAGGTAAAATGTCTGATTACTGCCCTGCATGTGCGCTACAAGAGTGTCTCCCTGTAATGTATAATCATAAACAAACTTGTATTCATTGCCTTCGGCCTGGAAGCTGAAGGTTGTTTCCGTAATTTCAGTAACACCGGGGTTTACAAAAGTACCCTGCAATAAGTTCAATTTATTGCCTATGAACTCGTACACCGTACCCACATTCATACCGGCCATGCTGCCTTCAGCCCTTTTTATCTCCCAAGCCCCTTCCAACGGTTTCTTTTCACCGTCTTCCGCCTGTCTTTTATCACCGGCGCCGGATGTGCAGGCCATTAACCCAGATAAAACAACAGAAATAATCTTTAAAGCTAATCTCATAACAAGGTTTTTATAAATGATTAAGCACCCGAATTTAATTCTTTCTGTTTACTTTCATTGCATGAAATACACGGAAAAAATACTTGTCTTTGCTGCATTGTCTTTCCTTTTGTATTCCTGCACTGAAAAGGGAAAGAAAAAAGCAGATTTACTGGTTTATAACGCCAGCGTATATACGATGGATTCTTCCTTTTCTGTTGCAGAAGCCATTGTTGTTACAAACGGAAAAATCATTGAAACAGGCAAAAGCAGTGATTTAAAAGAAAAGTATGATGCTAAAGAACAATTAGATGCCGGAGGCAAATTCATCTATCCCGGCTTTATTGACGCCCATGCCCATTTTGTGGGTTATGCCGGCAGCCTTCAGCGGGTTGACCTTACCGGCACTTCCAGTTGGGAAGAAGTGATTGAACGGACAAAACAATTCGCTGCCGCTAATCCCGACGGGTGGCTGCTCGGCCGGGGCTGGGACCAGAATGACTGGGAACTGAAAGAATTCCCTGATAATACAATACTGAACGATTTATTTCCGGAAAGGCCCGTTTTACTGACACGCATAGACGGCCATGCCGCCATTGCCAATAACAAGGCGCTGGAACTGGCGGGTATTCAACCCGGTGATACTATTGCAGGGGGCGAAATAGAAGAACAGGAAGGCAGCCTCTCCGGCGTTCTTATTGATAATGCCGTTGATCTTGTAGCAGCGAAAATCCCCGAAATAACAGGCGAGCAATTTGAAAAAGCGCTGCAACTGGCAGAGAAAAATTGTTTTGCCGCTGGCCTCACCACCATTGACGATTGCGGTCTTTCGTATGTTGATGTGGAAAGAATAAAGAAATTACAGGAAACCGGCGACCTGAAGATGCGGTTATACGTCCTGCTCAGCGACAATAAGGATAATTATGATTATGCTTTTAAACACGGTATTCAAAAAACGGAGCGTTTGCATGTAAGAAGCTTTAAACTGTATGGCGATGGCGCACTGGGCTCAAGGGGCGCCTGCCTGCTGGAGCCTTATACAGACCGGCCCGGACATTCCGGTTTCTTATTGAACCAACCGGAGCATTTTGATTCCATTGCCGCACAACTTTTTGAAAAAGGATGGCAACTATGCACCCATGCCATTGGTGACAGCGGCAACCGAACATTGCTGAATATTTATGCCAAATACCTGAAGGGGAAGAACGACCTGCGCTGGCGTATTGAACATGCACAAGTGGTCAATCAAAATGACTTTCATTTATTCGGGAAAAATAATATTGTTCCTTCGGTACAACCTACACATGCTACTTCTGATATGTATTGGGCCACCGACCGCTTGGGCAAAGAACGGGTAAAAGGCGCTTATGCCTACAAGCAACTATTACAGCAAAATGGCTGGATACCCCTTGGCACCGATTTCCCGGTAGAAGATATTTCCCCATTTAAAACATTCTATGCTGCCGTAGCCAGAAAAGATGAAAAAGGATGGCCTGAAAACGGGTACCAGGCTGAAAATGCACTGACAAGAGAGGAAGCATTGCGGGGCATGACGATCTGGGCGGCTAAAGCCAATTTTGAAGAAAAAGAAAAAGGAAGCCTTGAAAAGGGCAAGCTGGCCGACTTTGTAATCCTTGATACAGACCTTATGAAGACCCCGGAAAATGAACTGCTGCAAACCACTGTTATTGCTACTTTTATCAATGGTGAAAAAGTATATACAAAGAATTGATGGGCAGGTATCAGAAATCCACAATATGGGGAAA
The DNA here is from genome assembly GCA_964560445.1 of uncultured Chitinophaga sp. GTDB lineage: Bacteria > Bacteroidota > Bacteroidia > Chitinophagales > Chitinophagaceae > JJ008. Next base: position 65,023 of record CAZLLT010000004.1, read on the forward strand.
CTGCATTGATAAGCGAGGACTCATAAGATAAAAAAATCATTATGTTTGTGAATGACCTGGAACGAAAAAAGAACTGTAAAAGTAGCCGTACTCGATCTCAATGAAGGACACCCTAACCAGGGAATGCGTGGAATCCGGACCATACTGCAGGAGTGGGCCGAAAATAATAGCGTTGAGTTGCAAAAAGACGAGTTTGACGTACGCCAGAAAAACGAACTTCCCGACGCCTCTTACGACATCTATATTTCAAGTGGTGGACCGGGAGATCCCCTCTCAACCCGTTTTGAAGACTGGGATATTGCCTGGAACCGCTGGCTGGATAGCATGGTTCGCTGGAATGATAACCCTGCCAACGACCAGAAGAAATATATTTTCTTCATTTGCCATTCCTTCCAGTTAGCCAGCCGTTTTTTTAACGCTGGCATTCTTTGTAAACGCCGGTCAACAGCGTTTGGCGTATTTCCTGTGCACATGCTTGAAGACGGAAAAGAAGAAGTGGTATTTGAGGGATTGCGGGACCCTTTTTATGCTGTGGACAGCCGGGATTACCAGTTGGTGCAGCCCAACCACCGGAACCTGAAGAAGATTGGCGCCAAAGTTCTCTGCATCGAAAAAAGCCGGCCGCATGTTCCTTACGAAAGGGCAGTGATGGGCATACGCTTCAATGATTATATGATCGGTACGCAATTTCACCCGGAAGCTGATGCCCGCGGTATGAGCATGTACCTCCAGACTGAAGAAAAAAGAGAAACCGTGATCCAGAACCACGGCCAGGAAAAATTAGAAAGCATGCTGAAGCATCTCGAAGACCCCGACAAGATTATGTGGACCTACGCACATATACTTCCCAACTTCCTTAATCATTCCATAGAACAGCTACAGGAAGTACCGGCCTAAAAACAATAGCTTTTGGCTACCCGAAGGGCATTTACTAACTTACCTTAAAAGATGGAATATGATACCTGCTATCCGCAAAGCATACAACGAGTCATTCACCAACGACCGGTATGAAGCATTCCTGAAAGACCTTCATGCGGTTCATCCCGGCGCTATTGAATTCAGGGTAGCGGAAACCCCCATCTTCGTACCCGAAGATTTTACTACCAACCTGTTAAATGCCTGCGAAAGCATTGTTGATATTATTGTTGACCCGAAATTTAAAGAGCTTACCAAGAATGCTATCCCCGAAAATATAAAAGTGCCCGGCGAAAATGAGTTTTCTCAATTTATTGCATTTGATTTCGGGATTTGTATTAATGATAAAGGGGAATACGAACCCCAGTTGATAGAGATGCAGGGATTCCCTTCGCTGTTTGCCTATGAGATATTGCTGGATGATGTGTACAGGCAGCATTTTCCTGTGCCGGAAAATTTTAATTGCTGCCTGAGCGGCTATAACAGGGAATCGTATATAACGCTTCTCAGAGAAATACTTTTGGGAAAACACCAGCCCGAAAACGTAGTGCTGCTTGAAATATTTCCGCATAAACAAAAGACAAGAATTGATTTTTATTGCACAAAAGACTATACCGGCATTGAACCGGTTTGTCTTACTGAAATCATTAAAGAAGGTAAAAAATTATTTTACCTGAAAGACGGTAAAAAAACAGAGATTAAAAGAATATACAACCGGGTGATCTTTGACGACCTGCAACAACAGGAAGCGGCTGTACAGGAAAAGGGAAAAATATTTTTTGAAGAGTTAGATGTGGAATGGTGCCCCCACCCTAACTGGTTTTACCGTATCAGCAAATACACGCTGCCGTTTATCAAACATCCTTTTGTACCGCCCACTTATTTTCTCAACCAGTTGACACAAATACCGGCGGATCTGGAAAACTATGTATTGAAACCGCTTTTCTCCTTTGCAGGCCAGGGAGTAATTATTGATGTAACAACTGCCGACATTGAAAAAGTGCAGGACCCGGAGAACTGGATCCTGCAAAAGAAAGTGAAATACGCTGATGTTATTCAAACGCCGGATGTACCTGCCAAAGCAGAAATCCGCCTATTCTATTTCTGGAAAGAAGGGGAACCAAGACCTGTAGCCACCAATAATTTAGGCAGGCTCAGCAAAGGGAAAATGATCGGTGTCCGCTATAACAAAGACAAAGAATGGGTAGGCGGCAACTTTTGCTTCTTTGAACAAAAATAAAATAGATATAATGCCTGCGGCATTTTTTGTTTTCTGTCACAGATTACACGAATTAACACAGATATTATTTACGCTTTTATCAGCTTCTCACAGGGTTTCTGCCTAAAAAGCAGAAGTATTAAGATTTAATCTGTAAAAATCTGTGCAATCCGTGGCAAATATATTCGTGCTATTTGGTGTCCATTCGTGGCTAAAAAATATTCCTTGCAAAGCAAGCTTATTTCTTCTTCAACGCATTAAGAAACAACCGTTCAAAACTGACCAGCCAGGCCCGGTTGGCCATGCGGTCCATATCGCTTCCCAACTGGAACCGGTAACCCACGTTTACCCTTGTGCTGCTGTTAAAGATCAGTTGAATGGCAGGCGCCATATCAACAAAATACTTTTTGGTATCCAGTGTTTGTTGGGCCAGCATTTCAATATACAGGTTCAGGTTGGTTTGCCTGTAATCTTTGTATTCCATTGGTAATAACAGGTATCCTGCTGAAAGGGAATAGTTCATCGCCTGGTAACCTCTTTCCGGTATATAAACCACTTTATCGTTTCTCGACTTATCCAATACCTGGGTATGGCCCACTGTAGCCGATACAGCCAGCTTATGCCATAACTGGGTAGCAATAACCCCGGCTGCCACACCGCTTTTATCACCCATCAGCGATATTTCGTCATAATGAAACGGCGCTTGTGTAACGGAAGCATCGGCAAACACAGCCATCCTGAAATGCTTATGCAGATCATCGGAAGAAAAAAAACGGTATTGCGTATAGAAGGCCGCCGATTCAAACCTGAATTTATCGGTATGCATATCCGCAAATGTTGCAGAAAAGTGCGCCATCCATTTTTTGGATATGCCAAACTGCACTTCCGGCATATACCTTTGAGAAAACCGCCCGTAAATATTGTCTTTCGCTACAAGATGGCTGGTAAATTTTGCCATCATAGATTTGGTCGGCATATTGGACGCCGGTTCTGAAAATATATACAGTTCCTGTGCACCGGTTCTTCCTGCAAGAAGAAAAGATGCCAGAACAATGAATATCCTGCTCATAAATTATTTGTCAAGTAATGTTTCCAGCGCCTTTTCCAGTTGCTTTTCCGTAAGGTCCATTGCTAACAACCTGCCTTCTTTATCTATCAGGTAAGAAGTGGGTATCGCCATTACATCCCAATCAAGGGCCGCTTTGGCCATCCAGCCGCCGGGTTCGTTTACCTGCAGCCAACTGACCTTATCCCGTTTAACAGCGGCTTTCCAGGCCCCTGGCTCATCATCCAGCGAAACCCCAAAAATCTCGAAGCCCTTATCCTTGTACTTCGAATAGACTTTGGTCAAATTCCTGTTAGACACCCTGCATGGAACGCACCAGGATGCCCAAAAATCAAGCAACACCACTTTCCCTTTTAAAGAAGAAAGTTTTATCGTATCTCCATCTAATGAAGGAAGTCCAATTTCTTTAGCAATATCACCCTGCCTCGGTTGAGCCATCAACCCTGCAACAGGCAGAAAACATAAGGTTAATAAAATAATATAACTGTACCGCATCGGCCGTAAATTAAAATAAAGGCTGCCCTTCCTTAAAAGGACAGCCTGGTTTTATCACAAAGTAACATGGTATATCCTGGTACCGGAAGCAACTCCTGATTCTTCGCAACAGCCTGCGGCTTTTCCTGTCTGCACACAACCCATCTTGCTTAAAGATTTTATTTTTTTAAACTCTTTGGTTGTTACAAAATCCTTGTCAACCACTGTAAGCGTTTGCTCGCCGCTCAACGCCTTGTCTTTCACATTCAAAAAATGAAACTGGCGGTCGCCGATTTGTATATGTGCATCTTTTTGCACCCGCACTTCCTCAAAATGGCCGGTAAGCGCCAGCTTGCCGATAGAAAAACCGGCGTCTTCCACTGCATCCTTAATATCATCTATCGCTACTTCTGCATTCTCTTTAAACTGAATATTGAAAGCAGAGTTTTTAATGTCCGACCTCACTGATTCAATAAAAGGAAGCACCTGCAAAGCTTTATTGATGGCATTGCTGCACATGGCGCAGGTAAGCCCGGTAGCCTGCAAAGAAGCTTTGGTAAACTGTGCTTGTACCTGCACAGCCAATAAGCCTGTTGCCACCAGTAAAAACAGTTTTTTCATACATTAACTATTTATGGTTAACAATCAGGATTTCTTGCAGCAGGAATCGTCTTCTTTAGTGCAATTCTCTTTGTGAGATGTTTTGTCACCCTTCTCTCCTTTTTCTCCTTTATGGTGCTTATTCCCTTTACCGTCTTTGTCTTTGCAGCAATCTTTTTCACATTTCTCGCCTTCACTGCAGCAGGCATCCTCTTTATCTGTTGTTGCAGCCGCTCTTTCATATTTGCAGCACCCGTGAAGCTTATCATAGCTCTCATCGGAAGCTTTGGCACCGGCATTGTCATAACCGACAGAAGCTATCTTTTGCTGAATCTTTGCCGCATTGGTGGTAGAACTATTATAAGTAACGGTGATTTCTTTTTTCTCCACATCCCATTCGGCAGATGAAGCGCCTGCGTCTTTAGCGGCCTTTTCAATTTTTGTTTTACACATGCCGCAGTTACCGGAAACATTAAAAGATTCTGTTTTCTTCTGGGCAGAAACTGATGCTGCTATACAAATACAGGCGATTGCCAGGAAGGCTATTTTAATCGTTTTCATATAATAAATTTAAAGTTCTGAATAGTTTTTTAAAAAAAATACAGGTAATTCAACAGGCGCATCCTGCTGAAAACAATCGGAAAACTACTGAACCTTAAATCCGGAAAACATTATTCTGCAAATACGTATCCTGTGCAGAAAGTAAAGGGGGAGAATGATTTACAAAATGATGAACCTCATCTGCATTGCTGTAAGAGGTCCCGATAAAAACTGAAGGAATAACAGGGGTAAGTTCCGGCGCTGTAAAGCTATACGCTACCACCGGCAGTTTATTTTGATCCTGCTGCAACTGCACTATTGTTACTTCATTCCGGCAACATCCGTCTTCGCCGTGAAAATCCATACCGCATACGCCGCAGGTGGTGGCTTCTTTTTCAAACAAATGAACAGAGGACAGCCGGTTCATGCAGTAATGGGAACTCAGAGAAACCCCGCAGGTTACTGCGATATAACAAATCAATGCTATGCCGGTAATTACCTTTTTCATTGAAGCACAAAGATAAAACGCATTTTCCAAATGATGGTACTGATTTTTGTCAATACTCCGCTTAATTAACAAAACTCCAGTATATGCCTACCTGTATCTGTAGCCCCGGCAGGGCATAACCCGGCGCCACAAGGTTATTCCGGGTAAAACTGAAGCCCTCCAGGTTGCGGGCCGTATTCAGGTTTTCCGCTCTTATAAACGCTTTGAATGGCTTAATCCGGAAATGAACATAGGCTGCAATATCAGGCAGCGGGTTCCGGATAGTTATGGAATCCTGGTAAAAAAACCTTCCCAGCAACGGCGAATACCCATCTGCCTTATAAGCAGGACGATATTTACCCTCCAGGCCAAAAGCGATATTGAGGTTTTTGAAACCGAGGTTGCCTTCATAACCAATGCGGTTGCGGGTATAAATAACCGGCAGGTTTACTTCGGCGTTGCCGATTACTTTCTGAAAATAAATATCTATATGCCAGTGCCAGTGTTTGCCAACAGTTATTGTTTTGCTCACGCCTAATTGAAACACATTGAACAATCCTTCCTGTTGTTGCAGTTCGTAATAGTTCTTTAGGTACGTATAGTTGGTCAGCAGGTAGTATTTACCATCCAGCTTAAGTTTAAACGAGGGCAAAAAGTATTCGCCGGATAAAACAGTTGTATTTTCTTTTTTAAAATCCGTTTGATGGTGTAAAAAATAGAAGCTGCTGCGGTTGTCAAATACAAAAGATGGCGTCCGGTTCACATTACTGAAGCCGAGCTTCAGGTACCCGATCTTTTTTCCCAGCAACCGTTGCAGGCTTAGATGGGCTTCATAGTCGCCTGCATTCAATCCTGTAAAATATAATTTACCGTTGGCCTCAATATCCCAAAGCTGGTTACGGGTCTTGTTCCTGTACTCTGCATGACCGGCCGTATTGAAAAAATTCTCTTTGCCTGCCGATGATTCCACATGCAGGTTCTGTACCAACAAACCCAGCTTGATAAACTGATGCAGGTTTTTGGCATCCGGGAACTGGTAAATAGAAAAATCGTTGGAAATGGATTGCCATCTTTCCCGCAGGGCAAATGTATCCTGCGTATTGCTGATAGCTGTATCATAAAATGTTTTGTAATAAACAGAATCAGCAGCGAAATCTTCAAATGAGTATTTATTCCTGTCAAGCTGAAAACTATGCTCAAACCGTAACCGGGGGTAAAAAAGCGGGATTACCGTAGAATCAGTTACCAGAGAATCTTTGCGTCCCAGGTCATACTGTTGCCGCATCATCACAGTAAGCAGGCCATATTTATTGCCTGTTGTCATCTTCGTACTGAAGAAATTAGAAGAAAAGCCCGGCGTACCTCCTAAATAAGTGGAAATATTGAACCTGTCTTTATAATCCGGGTCATTCAGCACATCTGCGGTATCCACCATTCCCCCGTTTTCCGAAGAAGCCATTTTATTACCTGCCAGGGCAAAATAATTGGTGTAGCGCAGGTTCTTTGACTGGTACCTTGAGCTTAGTATGTAATTATTATGATTGGTATTCTGATTATTAAAAAATCCCGGTGAATTGATGAGGCGGTACTGAAATGCCACATTCCAGGCAGGCCTTACATTCTGCGTATGCAGGACAGAGATGATTTGCTCCGAACGGCTGCCCAGCAGGTAATTTATTTCAGAGTAAGGTCTTGTTACCTGGAAAAAGCGTACATCCTGCAACTTCCATGTATAAGCATCAAAGGCATGAAAGCCTGCATCAAAGCCCGCAGATAAAACGGGATTGAATAAAAGCGACCGGGTGGCCGTACCCGTATTGCCAAGGGAAATATGCGTGGCGGGAAGCGGAAAGCGCCGGGAAAAATCATTTACCGAAGAGTCCAGCCAGTAATTGCGGGTAGAATCGAGGTAGCGGAAATGGATAGTAATGGAATCTTCCAGCTTGTCCCTGCGCTTCAGGCTGTCAGAACCTGAGCCTGTATTGCTCACATTCTTCAGCCTGTTGCCCACGTTCTGAAGAGCAGGTTTTTGAGAATAGGCCGTAACATGAAAAAGAACAAAGACCAGTACCGTAGCTAAATATGTAAAACTTCTTCTCAGTGTATTCAATTGGTTAAGGAGGCAAATTAACGACACAAAGGTACAAATGCCACAGCCAAATTGTTAATATCCTTTACCGGGCCGCAGATCGTTCAAGAGAGCTTTCTTTATTCCCTACACTAACTCAATATGTATATCGGAAAAAGTCACAAAATTCTTCGTTGCAAAGCAGGCGCTGCAGTTGCTGGCTCTTTAATATATCTGTATAATCCATCCACTCCCCATTTACTCTGACCTCCCGGTACACCAGTCGAATGCCCTGGCTATAATCCACCCACCAATTAACGTGGCCGGTATAAAGTGGCTGAATCGGTTTGCCATCAGGTTTATGCCACCCGTAAATAGCTACCCTGTTGGGTCTATCTGCCCTTGACAACCTACCGCTGATGACTACATCTTTCTGAATGCCGGCAATTAATCCTTTTCGCCCCTTGCGTTGCCCTTCCACTATCAGGTGGTGATGCCACATGGTTGGCGTACTGTCCCTGAAAGCATACATTGGTACAGGCTCCAGCTTAATGACAGCCTGCTCATAAATATCATCAACCATTTTTATAGTTGGCAAAAAACAATTAAGGCTGTCGGCAATCTTTTGTGCAGCCAAAGGGGTGATATGCACCCTTGCCCAGTCTTTATCTGTACCAACGCTCAGGTAATCAGGCGCTACATAATAAACAGCTTTAATACTCTTACTATTAACTGCATCAGGAATTGATACAGTTACAGGTACAAATTTTTTCAAAAACCCGGGGACATTACCCGACAATACTTCCTGAACAACAAAGGAGTCCCTCTCCCGCCAATTCATCCCGGCGGCATCTTTGTAAAAGGCGCTACCGGATAACCCGGATTGGCGTTGCGGCCAATTCATTCTTACAGCGGGGCTACAGGAAACCAACAGCAATAAAAAAGGAAGCAAGCGGGCCATCCCGAAAGGTAAAAAACTATGCGCTACGAACTGTAAACTAATAACTAACATTTATCTTCGCCGAAAACCAGGAAAATGAATTTACACGAATACCAGGCCAAGGAATTATTGAAAAAATACAATGTACCCGTGCAGGAAGGTTTTGCATGTAATACCGTGCAGGAAGCCGAAGACGCTTACAGGCAGATAAAAACGCAGACAGGCAGCAAGTTCGCCATCGTAAAGGCACAGATACATGCCGGGGGGCGGGGCAAAGGCGCCATTAAAGAAAACGGCATCAGCGGGGTAAAAGTGGCCAAATCGCTGGAGGATATACAGGATTTTTCAAGTAAAATATTAGGCGGAACACTGGTAACAGTGCAAACAGGTCCGGTCGGCAAAGTAGTAAACAAAATATTTGTTGCCGCCGATATGTATTATGACGGCCCCAGTGAACGAAAAGAGTTTTACCTGTCCATTCTGCTCGACAGGAGCAAAGGCCAGAATGTAATTATGTACAGCACCGAAGGCGGTATGAATATCGAAGATGTGGCGCATGATACCCCCGAAAAAATATTCAGGGAATGGGTACACCCTTCAGGCGGGTTGCAGGCATTCCAGGCCAGGAAGATTGCCTTTAATCTTGGGCTGAGCGGCGAGGCTTTCAAAAACTGCGTAAAGTTTGTTACCAATCTTTATAATGGCTATGTAGGTCTTGATTGTTCCATGCTGGAAATAAATCCCTTGTTTAAAGCGGCAGATGATAAGATCATTGCCGTTGACTGTAAGATGAACCTGGATGAAAATTCATTGATGCGCCACCCCGATCTTGCATCGCTGCGTGATATTACCGAAGAAGACCCTACTGAAGTAGAGGCCGGTAAGCACAACCTGAACTTTGTAAAATTAGACGGCAATGTCGGGTGCATGGTAAACGGCGCCGGCCTGGCCATGGCCACTATGGATATGATAAAGCTGAGCGGCGGCGAGCCTGCCAACTTCCTTGATGTGGGCGGCACAGCCAATGCACAAACCGTGGAAGCCGGTTTCAAAATTATTTTAAAAGACCCGGCCGTAAAAGCTATCCTCATCAATATTTTCGGCGGCATTGTTCGTTGCGACCGGGTGGCACAGGGTGTGATTGATGCCTACAAAAATCTCGGCAATATCAATATCCCGATCATTGTGCGCCTGCAAGGCACCAATGCGGTAGAAGCCAAAAAGCTGATTGACGAAAGCGGCCTGAAAGTAGAATCCGCTATCTTACTAAGCGAAGCGGCAGACCTGGTGAAAAAGGCAGTAGCATAATAATCATAAAATAACCAATAAAAAAATCCCGGTACCTGACCGGGATTTTTTTATTGTACTGAGAATTGTCCACTAATATCATACTCTTTAGGCGATACATTAAACACCTTTTACAAAGCCAAACCCAGCGATACCTGGAAGCCCTGGCTTTTCCATTTGTCTTCATCGGTAATGTCGCTGATATTGTTCAGCCCCACGGCATACCGCCCGTTGAGGCGGAAGGCCCCTAACTTAAATTGAAGACCTGCCAGCATGGAAAAATCTCCTTTCTTGAACGCATCGCCGCTGTTTTGCAGCAGCGTCCTGTTCTGGTCTATCAGCACGCCAAACTGCGGGCCTGCCTGCAAGGAAAGAAAGCTCCCGATCAGCTTATAGTTAAGCACAATGGGAAAAGAAATGTAGTTGAGGCGGATATTCTGGTTGCCATCAAATACATCTTCATACACATTTTTGTAACTACTGTCCAGCGTGGTGTTATACTGGTTAAACAGTACTTCGGGTTGTAATACGAACTTGTTGCCGAGGCGAATTTCCACAAAACCGCCGAGGTGATACCCATAGCGGAACTGGTCGGAAAACGATTTGCCATCTACTTTGGAAATATTGGCGCCGGCTTTTGCGCCAATATGAAACTGCGCCATAGCAGCCTGTGCAGCAATAATCGTAAAAGCAAGGAGTGAAAGGAGTTTTGTTTTCATGCTAATTCTGTTTTTATTGTAAGGCAATAGGTAAGTAACCCGGAAATTTTTCAAGGATAATGCCACGGAGCAAATGCCGGTGTTAAATTCCCTTAACTTGGATGCCCGGATTTTCAAAAACAAAATTTATAGCTATTCTATTGCAGCAGAAATGTGAAGATTTTCTAAAATAAGATAATCCATGCAGCAATCTTATAAAGAAATAACGCAGTCTTCAATCCATAATCAGGAAAATTCGAAAACAGTAATCTCAGGCAGAATGCCTACCCTGCCGGGGTAACCGATAAACCCGAAGCCCCGGTTTACATAAAGGCGTTGCAGGGTATCAGTACTTGCTTCCGGCGTTTTTTCATACATACCGGCCCATTCCTTGTACATATATTGCACCGGGCTCCACCGCATACCGGGTATTTCCACGCCAAACTGCATACCATGCGTATGGCCGGCGAGCATCAGGTTTATATCCGGGTATTTGGTCAGCACCTCGGCCCGCCAGTGCGAGGGGTCATGGCTCATTAATATCTTATAGGGAAATGATGCCGTATCCTGCCACGCTTTTTCCAGGTCGCCATATTGCGGAAACCGGCTCTTCGCACTCCAGTTCTCTATTCCCAGCAAGGCTATCTTATCGCCATTGCGTTCCAGCGCCACATGTTCATTCATCAGCAGCCGCCAGCCCAGTTGCTCATGCACTTTTTTTAATCTTTCCAGGTTGGCTGCTTTTTCCTCCGGGCTATCCCATCCGGTATAGTCGCCGTAATCATGATTGCCTAATACAGAATATACGCCCAGCGGGGCGGATAGTTTGTCAAAAACATCCATGTAATCTTCTGTTTCGGAAGCCACATTGTTTACCAGGTCGCCGGTAAAAAGTATGAGGTCTGGTTTTTCCTCCATCACTTTTACTATTCCTTTCACCACAGCCTCTTTGTCGGTAAAGCTTCCGCAATGAATATCCGATAGCTGAACGATCTTAAGGCCTTTAAACCCTTCAGGCAATTTATCATCTGTCAGGGCCATCCTTCGCACTTTATACCTGTATTTGTTGCCCATACCATAAACATAGGTGGAGAGAAAACCGCCTGCCACTATCATTCCCATCCAGTTCATAAAGGCCGAACGGGTTATTTTGTCCCCCTCCGCCGTTACTTCTTTGGCCGGGAGCATTCGCAGCCTGTTGAATGTCCATTGCAGGCCACGCCGCAGGTCGTCAACCATGAAAAACACTGCGCCCAGCAACTTTGCAAAGAAAAGCCCCAGGATAACGGCAAAAACAGCGCCCCTCGGAAAGCGGGGTTCTTTTTCCAGGTTGAGATAAGGTAATAACAACAGCAGCGCTATGGCGGCAATAGAAATAATCCAGTAACCGGAATAAACAAAAAGCCTGACCCGTTCCGATAAATTGTACGACAATGACCTAACCACCTGGAAAACATAGATGTCCACCACTACCATCAGTCCGATAGCTATCCACCAAAAAAGAGAATTACGCATAAAGAAGTTCAAAATTAAGCCGGTAAAAGGACTGCCGAACACTTACTTTTGCGCCACCCTGTTAAAAAATGGGCAAAACTTAATTTTGCGTTCTTGGTTCCTCTCGGCAATTTTACCACGAACCTATCATTACAAATAAGCAGTTTTCGGCAAAATGGCAAGAATTATCGGTGTAGCAAATCAGAAAGGCGGTGTAGGCAAAACGACTACGGCAATTAACCTGGCAGCAAGCCTTGCTGTACTGGAATATAAAACCTTATTGATAGATGGCGACCCGCAGGCCAACAGTACTACCGGCGTTGGCTTTGATTTGCACAACATTACACAAAGCCTGTACGACTGCATGGTTAACGAAGCCAGGCTGAAAGAGGTAATATTGAAAACGGAAATACCCAACCTCGAATTGGTTCCTTCTCACATTGACCTTGTAGGTGCAGAAATTGAAATGATCAACTATCCCAACAGGGAAATGGTGCTCAAAACCCTGGTGGACACCGTCCGGAATGATTATGATTTTATCATTATAGACTGCTCTCCCTCCCTTGGGCTGATAACGGTGAACGCTTTAACCGCCGCCGACTCGGTGGTAGTTCCCGTTCAATGCGAATTTTTTGCATTGGAAGGTTTGGGAAAACTTTTAAACACCATTAAAATAGTTCAGGGCCGGTTAAACACCTCTCTCGTCATAGAAGGTATTCTTATGACCATGTACGATGCCCGCCTGCGCCTCTCCAACCAGGTGGTAAGCGAGGTAAGAAGGCATTTTGAAGACATGGTATTCAGCACCATCGTTCACCGGAACGCCAAACTTGCCGAAGCCCCCAGCGCCGGTAAGCCTGTAGTACTCTATGATGCCGCCAGCAAAGGCTCCGCCAACTACCTTAACCTCGCCAAAGAGATACTCCAGAAGAACGACATGACGAAGATCAAGAATGAAGAGAGGATATTGGAGTTGTAAGTTAGTAGATTGGGGCCAGCACAATCCGGAAAATATAAGGAAACAAACCGAGGACAACCTGGTAACTCAAAAATTTACCCGAACACCTGTCCCCACAATGGATTTATTTGAGCGAACAAAGAAGTTCCCGGCAGAAGCCATTAACTTTGAAATCCTTTAGCAATTAATAAAAAAATTGATAACGAATAAAAATGCCGATGAGCTTTGTGAGCAAAATAAAAGTTTAGGGAACTGCCCGCAGCTCATAGCTAAAAACCCGTAGCTTCAAAAATGACGAATCCTAAACAAAATAAAGAACTACTTGGCAAGGGTATCCGCTCCCTGCTGCAAAATATTGATGCCGACTTAAAAACAAACGCAGGGGCGCTGAAATCCAATGTGGTGGAAAACGCCACCGGCATTAACCGGATACCGGTTCAGGATATAGAGCCTAACCCCAAGCAGCCCCGCCATGATTTTGATGAAAATTCATTGACCGAGTTAGCTGAATCCATCAAATTACACGACATCATACAACCCATAACGGTTTCCAGGCTGGCAAATGGCAAATACCGCCTGATTTCAGGGGAAAGAAGATGGCGGGCCGCCCAAAAAGCCGGTATCAAAGACATACCTGCTTATATACGTCAGGCCAACGATGTGCAACTGCTGGAACTGGCCTTGCTTGAAAACCTGCAACGGGATGACCTGAATGCCATGGAAGTAGCCCTGAGCTATAAACGAATGATGGAAGAACTGGATTATACACAGGAGCAGGTAGCGGAACGGATGGGCAAAGACCGGAGTACTGTAGCCAATTTTATCCGGTTGTTGAAATTGCCCCCCGATATTCAACTGGCGGTACGAACCGGGGAACTGAGCATGGGCCATGCCAGGGCGCTGATCAATGTAAATACAGTGGACCAGCAGCTTTTCATTTTCAAAGAAATAAAGAACAAAGGTCTTTCTGTAAGGCAAACCGAAGCGCTGGTAAGAACCCTGTACCGGGAAAGCGGCGCTGTTAAAAAAACTGCAAAAAGCCATCTCTCCTCTCCTATGCAGCGTATTGAGGATAAATTAGCATCGCATTTCAGTACGAGGGTAAAGTTAAAGCACAGCCGTAATGGCAGCGGGCATATCCTGATTGAGTATTATTCCCAGGAAGAGCTTAACAAAATCCTCCGGCAGTTCAATGCACCACTTGATTAACCGGCTATGAGAGGATTTCTTTTTATCGCATTTACCTGTTGCCTGCTTTGCTGCCTGTCTTCACCGGCACAAAGAATAGAATCCCTTTCTCCTGCTGACACGGTTCCTGACCTGAAACTGAATGTAAATCCGAAATACCAGAGCAGATACGATTCGGCCACCAAAGCGCATAGCCCCCGCAAAGCAGCCATCCGTTCAGCCATTCTGCCCGGGCTGGGGCAGATTTATAATAAAAAATACTGGAAACTGCCTATCGTTTATGGCGCCATAGGAACCACTGCCGGCATTTTTATTTACAATATCAACTGGTATAAACGTACCCGGTTCGCCTATCGGGTATTGGTGGAAAAAGACTCAGCCAGTTTTCCCCTGGTGCATCAAAAGTTGCAGTTCCTTGTTCAGCGGGATAACCAAAGCGGTCTGCAATACCTGCGGGATTCTTATCGCAGGGATGTAGATTATTCCGTTCTTTTTTTTCTCCTTGCCTGGGGGCTTAATGTGGTAGATGCCTCGGTGGATGCCCACCTGAAGAGTTTCGATGTAAGCCCCGACCTCAGTCTTCGAATCAAACCGGGGTACAGTGAAATGGCCAATACCAACGGCCTCAGCCTTGTGTTGCAAATAGGCAAATGATAAATACCTGCCAGCACTTATTACCCCGGTGTTTATAATGGTTAAATTTGCCCGGTTACCTTTATTGAACAAACACCAACAGTTATATGAAAATTGCCCTTATAGGTTACGGTAAAATGGGAAAAGCGATTGAGCAGGTCGCTTTACAGAAAGGACATTCCATAGTAGCAAAAATAGACCAGGACAACCTGAATGATTTCATCCCCGGCAATCTTCAGCAAGCCGACGCCGCTATTGAATTTACCAGCCCCCACAGCGCTTTTGAAAATATTAAAAGCTGCATTGAATGGGGCGTTCCGGTAGTAAGCGGCTCCACCGGTTGGACGGACAGGCTGAATGAAATAAAAGAATTGGTAAAAGCCCGTAACGGGGCATTTATCTATGCCAGCAACTTCAGCATTGGCGTTAATATTTTTTTTGAGGTCAATAAAAAACTGGCTTCCCTGATGGCGCCACAGGCGGATTATGATGTTTTAATAGAAGAAACGCACCATACCCAGAAAAAAGACGCCCCAAGCGGCACCGCCATCACCCTTGCAGAGCAGGTTCTGAATGAATTAAAAAGAAAGAAGAAATGGGTAAATGAAAAAAGCGGCGCTGCCGAAGACCTTTCCATTGTCAGCTATCGTACAGACCCGGCGCCCGGAACACATAGTGTTCGTTACACTTCATCTATTGACGATATTGAAATAGTCCATACGGCGCATAGCCGCAGTGGTTTTGCAGCAGGGGCAGTGCTGTCTGCAGAGTTTCTTGCGGGTAAAAAAGGTTGCTTTACCATGAAAGATGTTCTGAACCTCTGAATTATGAAAAAAGCCTTCTTCCTTTTTATAGCATCAGGTCTGCTTAAAAGCAGTGAAGCTCAGACGAACACAGATAGCCTGAGGGCAATTGTAGGCTCAAAAGTTCCCTATGAGCAACAGATGAATGCCGCCCTGGAATTAGTAAAACATTTTGAATTAAAAAATTTTGACTCTACCTTAATTGAAGGTGAAAAAGCGCTGAAGATCGCCAATAAGCATACAGATTCCACAAGTGTTGCAGAGCTAAAAAGACACATGGGCGTAGCCAACTATTTCAAAGGCAATTACGAAGCGGCAGCTAAAAATTATTACGAATCCATCGCCATTTTAGAAAGCCTGGGAGATAAAAAAAGGCTGGCCCCAGTATATAACGAACTCGCCAAACTGTACAGAAAAACAAAGTCGCTTGACAGGGCCACCGAAAATTATAACAAAGCCGAAGCCATTTACCGCAACCTGGGCGATACAGCCGGTATCGCCATGATACTGAATGAATCCGGCGTTGTGTATGAATACCGGAACAATTATAAAGAAGCTGTAAACCGCTATACAGCCTCCCTGAAACTTGCCGAAGCGGCGGGTGATTCGCTAAGTGTATCGTATTCATTGAGCAATATTGCCGGCGTTTATGTAATTGAAAAAAAATATGACCTGGCCGAACAAAATCTGCTAAGGGCACTGGTTATCCGCCAGCAATTGAAAGACAGTTTTGCCCTTGCCCTTACTTACTCAGACCTCGGTGTGGCCATGAACGCCAAAGGCGACTATAAAAAAGCGATAGAATACCTTACCCGGAGTAATAAGGTAGCCGAAACCCTCAAGTACCCGGAACTGCAATCCAACAATTACAATGAACTGTCAGCCATAGCAAGGAAGCAAGGCGATTTTCAGCAGGCTTTTGAATTTTATATCATGCGGGCAGCACTGCGGGACAGCCTGATGGGGCTCGAAAAAACAAAACAGATAGAAGACCTTAATGCCAAATATGAATCCGCCCGGAAAGAACAGCAAATAATAGAACAAAAGAACCGGCTGCGGATGCAGAATATCCTTTTCGTTGGTATTGGCGGGCTTATCGTTTTTGCAGCCTTACTGGCCCGTTCGCAATACAAAAGGTATAAGCTTAAGAAAGAAAGCCAGCTACAGGCGGAAATAATGAAACAACAGGAACTATCTGTAAAAGCGGTAATGCAGGCCGAAGAAAATGAGAGGGAAAGAATAGCCAAAGACCTGCATGACGGCGTAGGCCAAATGATGAGCGCCGCCAAGATGAACCTTTCGGCTATTGAATCGGAAATCAGCTTTACCAGTGAAGAGCAGAAACATTCTTTTGAAAAAATCATTCAGCTTGTGGATGAAAGCTGTAAAGAAGTCCGCACCGTTTCGCATCTTATGATGCCCAATGCATTGCTGAAAAACAACCTGGCAACCGCTATCAATGAATTTGTAAGCAGGCTGAACAATAAAAATATACAGGTGCATGTATATACAGAAGGACTTGAAAAAAGGTTTGATTCCAATAAGGAAACAGTGCTTTATCGCATCATCCAGGAATGTGTGAACAATGCCCTGAAACATGCCGGGGCCACCACACTTGATATATCCCTCATCCGGGATAAAGACGGCATCAGCGGAACAATTGAAGATAACGGTAAAGGCTTTTCGCCGGATGACAAGGGTAACTCCGAAGGCATCGGTCTTAAAAATATCATCAGCCGTACCGGGTTCTTAAACGGCACCGTGGATTTTGATACGGCTCCGGGAAGGGGAACCGTAGTAGCCCTTCACATCCCGCTAAAAGAATAAAGGAATCGTATATTTCCCATTAAACTCTCCCCTTTCTTTAGAGGCACAGCAGCACACATTATATGGGTGAATAACTATTAACCAAAGCTGAAATATGTTACCTTTGCGCCTTAAATTAAAGCATTACTATGTCAACTGTATCTAAATCAATTGATTTTGCCCTACCCTATAAAGTAGCCGATATTTCATTGGCCGAATGGGGAAGAAAAGAGATAAGACTCGCTGAAGCAGAAATGCCCGGCTTAATGTCAATCCGTAAAGAATACGGCCCTGCTCAACCTTTAAAAGGCGCCAGGATTGCCGGTTGCCTTCACATGACCATTCAGACAGCCGTTCTCATTGAAACCCTGACCGCCTTGGGCGCTGAAGTAAAATGGAGTTCGTGCAATATATTCTCTACACAAGACCATGCAGCAGCAGCCATTGCCGCCGCAGGAATCGGCGTATTTGCCTGGAAAGGGCAAACCCAGGAAGCAGCAGACTGGTGTATTGAGCAAACCCTGTTTTTTGGCGGCAAAGACAAACCGCTGAACATGATCCTTGACGATGGCGGCGACCTTACCAATATGGTGCTTGACACTTATCCGGAACTGGTACAATATGTAAAAGGCATCTCTGAAGAAACAACAACAGGTGTGCACCGCTTGTATGAGAGAATGGCAAAAGGCACTTTGCCAATGCCTGCTATCAACGTAAACGACTCGGTTACCAAATCAAAATTCGATAATAAATACGGCTGTAAAGAATCATTGGTAGATGCCATCCGGCGTGCCACTGACGTAATGCTGGCAGGTAAAGTAGCGGTTGTAGGCGGCTATGGCGATGTAGGTAAAGGTTCTGCCGCTTCACTGGCAGGGGCCGGTTGCCGTGTTATTGTTACCGAAATTGACCCTATCTGTGCTTTACAGGCAGCGATGGACGGTTTTGAAGTGAAAAAAATGATTGATGCAGTTAAAGAAGCCGATATCGTAGTTACCGCCAGCGGCTGCCGCGACCTGATCCGCGGAGAGCATTTCAAACTAATGAAGGACAAAGCCATTGTTTGTAATATCGGCCACTTTGATATTGAAATTGATATTGCCTGGCTGAATACGAACTACGGCCATGCCAAAGATACCATCAAGCCGCAGGTTGATATTTATAGCGTTGAGGGCAAAGACATCATCATCCTGGCCGAAGGCCGCCTGGTGAATTTGGGCTGTGCCACCGGGCACCCTTCTTTTGTAATGAGCAATTCATTCAGCAACCAGACACTGGCCCAGATAGAATTATGGAACAACCATAAAAACTATGAGAATAAAGTGTATGTGCTGCCCAAGCACCTGGACGAAAAAGTAGCAAGGCTGCACCTTTCCAAAATCGGCGTGGAGCTTGACGAACTTACCGATGTGCAGGCTGAATATCTTGGCATCAGCAAGAACGGACCGTTCAAGCCGGAGCTTTACCGCTATTAAGCAATCATTATTACTGTAGCTTATACAAATCAAAACCCATCCATTTCCGGATGGGTTTTGTCATTATTCCTTAACTGATATATTTATTTTACCAGTGTTTTCGCTTCAGCCACCAGGCAACCGGCCAGCGCCATGATTTTCTCCTGTTCTTCCGGGCCTACTGTTATTGTTGTTTTTGTTTTCTTTGCATCATTGCCTGTAAAAATAATATGTGTAATCTTTTTTGTCATAATCCGCTGCAAAAGAGAAGTAGGGTTGCCTTTTGTATTCCTGAATATAAAATGAAAAAGCCCTTCACAATTCATGGTACCGGCATTTCGGGCAGTGGTTTTCGCTTTCAGCCCTTCAAAGAATATCTCGGCCATTGAGTTATTATCATAGCACCTGGCAGCGCCATTTATAGAAAACAAAATATCTATCTCTTTGCTATCAGCATCAATAGTAACCGATCCGCCCTGCAGGGCCATAAAGCCGGTTGATAGCTTAGTCTCCTTTGTAAAAGGGTCAGTATCTGTATGCAGCTTGCAATCCTGCGCCCCCGCATATAGTGGGATAAAACATAATATCCAGGCAACTATTTTCATATATAATGATTAACAAATTGAAAAACAACCCATAAAGGTTGTCGTTATTGCACCAAGATAACAAAAAGCGCAAAGAGGTTGTATGTCCATTCAAAACAGTTTTTATTTCTTCATAGATTTTTTACCTCTCCTGCAATAACTGACAGCCTTTTGTTCTAACTTTAAAAGCACCCTGTTCATTTTTTATTACACCGGTAAAGGCTTTCCGATAACGCTGTATGAAAAGGCTTATTATTAATTTGTTCTGTTTTCTCCCATTCTGCGGAATGGCCAACCATATTACCGGTGGTGAGATGTATTATACCTTTCTCGGTTTCCAGAATGACCTTTATTACTATGAGGTTACGATGAAATTATACCAGCGATGCGAGAGCGGCAGAAGTTTTCCTAACCCGACCATTGTTTCCCTGTTCGACAAAACAAATAATGCAAGGGTCAATGACATTTATGTATCTATAAGCAATACAGAAAATATAAGTATCAGCGAACCCGACCCATGTATTTCCAATCCCCCCTGGGTATGTTATGATGTGGCCTATTATACATTTAATATTTCCGTACCTGCTTCCCAGGGCGGTTATGTTATCGCCAGCGAAATCAACTACCGTATCAATGGCATCAATAATCTTTTATACATGGGAAATATTGGCGCTACCTACACAGCAGAAATACCCGGCTTGCAATCAGGAGCCAATTCCCCGACAAACAATAGTGCCCGTTTTACCGGAAGCGACCTTGTAATCGTCTGTGCCGAGAACGAGTTCAGCTACAGTTTTGCAGCAACTGACCCTGACACCGGCGACCAGTTGCTCTACAGTTTTTGTGAAGCGTATGCCAGCACCACACTGGCAGGGGGCAACCCGCAACCGGCAGGCCCTCCTCCCTTTACATCAGTTCCCTATAATAGCCCTGAATTTTCGTCTTCGGGGCCGTTAGGTTTAAATGTACTGATTGATCCGCAAACAGGTCTGCTAACAGGAACTGCACCTTATAGCGGGATATATGTAGTAACCGTTTGTGTAAACGAAATCAGGGCCGGGCAACTTATTGCCCGGCAACGGAAAGATATACAGATTAATGTGGCGGATTGCAACATCGCCGCTGCTTTATTATACCCGGAATATTCCTTGTGCAAAGACTCTTATACCATTTCCATCAGCAACAGGTCAAACAGCCCGCTTATTCAAACTACGTTTTGGGAATTTTATGATGAAAGCAATAACCTGCTTCATACCACTTCCAATGCTTCCGCCACATACACCTTTCCTTCCATCGGAAACTATTCGGTAAAACTGGTGATTAACCGAAACGGTAACTGTGCTGATTCTGCTACAGCCGTTATAAGGGTGTTCCCGGGGTTTGTTCCCGATTTTACAATAACGGGCCTCTGCTCTACCCAGCCTACACTGTTCACCGATGCCTCTGCTTCCGTATATGGCACACCTGATTCATGGTCATGGGATTTCGGCGAACTATCCTCCATACTGGATATATCCTCTTTACAAAATCCCTCTTATCAATACCCTTCTCAGGGAAACAAAACTGTAAGGCTGATTGTAACCGATACCCGCAGTTGCAGGGATACCGTATTCAAAAATATCACCATTACCGACAAACCCCCGTTGCTGCTTGCCTTTAAAGACACCCTGATCTGCAATGGCGATCAATTAATGCTTCATGCACAAAGCTCAGGCATCTTTTCGTGGTCGCCTCCTGTAAACATTATCAACCCCAACACAGCTACGCCTACCGTTTCACCTTCAGCAAGCATTACTTACTACGTTGATCTTGATGATAACGGCTGCATCAACAGGGATTCGGTAAGGGTAAATGTGGTTGATTTTGTAACACTGCAACCGATGAATGATACTATCATCTGCCGGGGCGACACCATTCAGTTACGCATCATATCCGATGGCCTGCATTATTCCTGGACGCCGGCAAACCAGGTCATTGATCCGCTGCTGCAAAACCCTCTTGTTGTAACCAATACGGCACAAACGGATTATGAAGTAACAGCCGTTATCGGCGGGTGCTCTGCTCTGGCTGATATAAGGGTAACAACCGTACCGTACCCGGTTGCCAATGCAGGCGCCGATTTTTCACTTTGCTATAATACGCAGGGTCGACTGAACGGCAGTACCGATGGCAGTAGCTGGTTATGGAGCCCTGCCGCTTTTACAAACAATCCATCTTCTTTAAATACGGTGGCCCACCCAACCCAAACAACAGATTTTATTTTAACGGCATGGGATACACAGGGATGCCCCAAACCCGGCCGGGATACTGTTACAGTAACCGTATTTCCGAAAATGAATGTATATGCAGGAAATGATACGGCTGTTGTTGTCAATCAACCGTTGCAATTATTGGCTACCGGCGCAGCGGCTTACCAGTGGTTGCCCTTTGATTTTCTTTCTTCTGCCCATGTTGACAACCCGGTTGCTGTTTTTGATAATCGCACAGAGGCGGCCATCCGTTATAAAGTAATTGGCACAAGTACCGATGGCTGTAAAGACTCCGCTTTTATAAATATAAAAATATTCTATACCGGCCCGGAAGTGTTTGTCCCTACTGCGTTTACCCCAAATAATGATGGCAGGAATGATATGTTAAGACCCATCGGGGCCGGGATTTCCCATATTGAGGCTTTCAGCATATACAACCGGTGGGGGCAGCTTGTGTTTACCACTACAGTCAACGGCAAAGGATGGGACGGGATGCTGAATGGAACGCCTCAAACTACAGGTGTGTATGTATGGTTTGTAAAAGCTACCGACTTTACAGGCAGGGCCTATTTTAAACGGGGAACGGTAACGCTTATCCGTTAGTTAAAGAGAGCATAAACATATACGCTGCCTGTATTTATTTTTATTCCATGTGTAAAACTTTACCTGCATAACAAGGCTTTTAGCACATTAATTGCAAGGTAGAGTGTAATTAGTTATACTTATGCACCTTGAATTTAAAAAAGCGGTTCAGTTCTCCCTGCTCTTGAAGGTGGGTGGCCGGTTAAGAGAATTTAACTTCCGTAAAATCAACCGGCCCAACGAAGAAAAATTTTCAGTTAATGTTTGTAATGATAAAGGCGAAAGAATCCTGTTTGACATGAAAGAGAATGATTCAGAATGGGATTTTATTACTCCAACAGGCAATCTTCCTTTATGGATTTCGGATGCCCGAAATGATATCAGGGAAGCGCTGAGCGAGGAATTAAAAAGCTGGTAGCCCCTCTATAACTCATTTTTCCTGAAACGGGTATTTATCGTTTCCAGTTCTTCCGGCGTAAGCGCCGTAACGGACTTCAGCACTTCTATAAGATAACCCACTTCTTCTTTGCTTGCCGGGCAACCGGTATTATCGCCTTCTTTTTCCTTACCTGGCTTTTTCATCTTTGAATCAGCAAGTAAATCCCCTTTATCATCAAAAATAAGCCAGTAAGGCAACCCCTGTCCGTCTCCGCCAAATTTCTTATTTAATTCTTCAGCCCCCGGGTTTTCGAGGTGTTTCTTCCCGGGCGACTCATATACCGTTAAATGCCGGATTATAAAATTGTCATCAAACAATTGCTTACAGGAAGCGTCATTCATGCTTGCATCCATTTTACGGCACCAGCCGCACCAGGACGCATGAAAGATGATAAACACTTTTTTATTGTCTTTTGCAGCCAATGTTACAGCCTCTTTCATCACTTCGTCAGCCGTAGGAATCGCCTGCTGTGCAAACGGGCTGGCAGATAATAACGAAAAGAGAAAAAGCAAGAAAAGCGGCCTTCTCATAATAAAGTTTTTTTTATACAATTATAATCTTACCGCCGTACCGGTAGCAATCACCATCAGCATACTGCCCCCGCTGCCGATAGTTTCAAAATCCAGGTCAACGCCAACAATACCATTGGCTCCCAGCGCCTGGGCTTTCTCCGACAACTCTCTCAGGGCATCTTCCTTCGCCTGCTCCAGCACTTTTTCGTAGGTTTTACTCCTGCCGCCAAACACATCACGGAGGCCGGCAAAGATATCTTTGAAGATATTGGCCCCGATAATGCTCTGTGCATTGATAACGCCGATATACTCTTGCACAGGCCGGCCTTCAACAACATTCGTAGTAGTGATTATCATAATTTCATTTTTTTATTTTATCAAAAATAGCTTTTAAGCGGGTATCTTCTTCAACGCTTGCTTTTTTTGACGCTTCTTTAATATAAGCAGCCCTGCTGTCAATATCAGGGTGGCTTGCAAGGAACTCGGGCAGGCTATTCTTCGAAACGGGTTGCTGCAAATGCTGAAACAGGTCAGCAAATCCTTCCGGATCTATTTTTCTATCCAGCAATAACTGCAAACCTTCCATATCTGCCTCTTTCTCCAGCCCACGGGAATACCTCAGCGATTTAAGGTTATCTGCGTTATCGGCCAATACAGAAGCCACCGTACCAAACCGCCCAAATAAAACGCTGATGAAAATTTTTGAGCCCAACCGCCGGAAAACAGACCTGGTAGAATGCCTGCTATTGATATGTGTAAATTCATGGCTCAGCAATGCCGCTAATTCGGGATAGGACTTGATACGGTTCAGCAAGCCACTGTACACCACCATTCTTCCGCCGGGTAATGCAAACGCATTCACTTCATCCTCATATACCACCGTTATTTTTATGGAATAAGGTGTGTTCACATTCATCGCTGCAAAAAATTCGTTCACTAACAAAGAACCGGTTTCATCTTCCCGTTGCTTAAGACCCATAGCCTGGTACACCGTTTCGCCTAACTGCTGTTCTGTTTCTACCGAAACCCTTGATGCCAGCTTTTCCGATAACCAGGGAACCAACAGTAGATAAGCCGCTATAAACAAACCTATAATCCCTGCGAGGAGCAATAAACTCCTTCTCCATTCTTTTGCGCCCTTTTTCCTGTGCCAGGGCTTCAGCAATTCGGCTTGTGCTGCATGAATAAAATCTGCCGCTTCCTTCCCTTCTATCACAAGCTGTTCGGCATACCTTTTATTATTTGTTATCCTCGTTTGCTGACTACTCAGGTCATAATAGGCTTCTACATCTTTTACGTCCCATTGTATAGTAAAATTTCTTCCTTCTGAGCTGCGATAGCCAATGCTCATCGTTTTATCGAATACCAGCACACTGCATTCCTGCGGCCCGCTACCACCCGACAGGCTATAAGTACCGAAATAGTTTCTCATTCTTCAACTGTATTCTCTCATTTACGAAGATAGTTCTAATAGAAATGAGATTAAACAGCCGCTTCCTGTCGCTGGTATCGCCCAAAGAAGGGGGCGCCGGAAATCCTTTTAAAAGGCTGTACAATTACTTGCTGACCATACCAGAAAAGAGTTATAGCGTTCTAATCAGACCGTCTATATTTCTCTTTCATCAGTTCCAGGTATAAAATCCCGAAACGCTGGTACCAATCCCTCATTCCGAAACGACTTTCGCATTGGTTAATGCCATTTAAAGCCACCTGCATAGAAGCTATCAGGTCTGCATACTTTTTATCGTACGACTGCTCAAAATTTCGCAAACTTGCTTCTATTCCTCTACGTTCCGATTGCCAGGCCAGACCTGATACACCATGAATACCAGACACATTGTCTCCAAACGATATTGCGGCATCCGTAAATTTTTTGGTATTGGTATAAATGCACCGGAGCCTTGCCAGGCTTTTTCTTACCACATTCAACCTTCTCACATGTTCATCATAGCAGCTTGCACATTCGTCATTTGACCTGCATCCGCTGGGCATCATGGCTTCGGCCGGTGTTGTAAAATCAGGAACACATTCATTATTATCTAAGACCTGCATACTGTTGTATAAATCAACTCCTGACCTTACAGTTTCCATCCAGCCACGAAATTGTTCAAATGCAGGGGCTACACCTTCTTCAAACCCTTCCATATCGCCAAGCAGGTTTTCAAGCGCCTGCATGGTCTGCTCCATCACTTCCTCCATCTGGTCGTACCCCTGGGCATTTACCTGTACAAACGGAGTACTAAGCAGCCCTAATAAAAGAATAAAACTCAGCAGGTATTTTTTCATATAACCAGTTTTAAAAAGCCGTAAAAGATTATTTCGATTTTTTCATTCTGAGCACCAGCAGCGCTATTATTACTGCCAGTGCGCCGATAATGATATACAGTAACGTATTAGTATTGTTGCCGGGACTACCCTGTTTCACTCCTTCTTCCTGTTTCTCATCTGCGGCATCTCCTTTAAAAACACCCGGCAGTTCAAGTTTTGCTTCA
Organism: uncultured Chitinophaga sp.; assembly: GCA_964560445.1. GTDB lineage: Bacteria > Bacteroidota > Bacteroidia > Chitinophagales > Chitinophagaceae > JJ008. Next base: position 90,511 of record CAZLLT010000004.1, read on the forward strand.
TCACCTACCCATACCAGCAGTGTATACCTGGCGGGTTTGCTTTCCGGCACTACCATTATACCAAAATCATTTTCCGTTTTGAATTGCTCACTCCATTGGCCGTTACTGTTGGTGGTCCCGCTTCGCAAAGCATTTTTCCAGTTCATCTTGTGCAACTGCGTTTTGACCTTAACCGAAGGGTCAAGCGAAGTAACCCCTACGTATACCGGCGAAAAAATACTTGCCCCCTGCACAAAATAATAAAGCGTATCCTTAACCTGTGTAACCTTCATAATACTCATTCTGCCTTTTTGCAAAACTGAATCTTTATTAGTAGGCTTAAATGGTTTTAATTTCAGTTCCACCGGGTTAATCGAACTATCCATGTTAAACGGCTGGGCATTAACAGCAGTAGTAATGAGCAGTAAAACGGATAGCAATAAGTTGGTCTTTAGCATAACGATCAGTGCTTTTGTAAAGTAAATCTAACAAAACAGAATCATTCTTTTATATACAGGTGCATTAATTTTGCACAATGACCCATCTCTCCGTCAATATCAACAAATTCGCCACCCTTCGCAATTCAAGGGGAGGCAATAACCCCGATGTGGTAAAAGCGGCTATTGATGCACAACTCTTCGGCGCCCACGGCGTTACGGTACACCCCCGCCCCGATGAACGGCATATCCGTTATAACGATGTGCGGGAGATAAAAAAGGTCATCACTACTGAATTCAATATCGAAGGTAATTGCAGTGAACAAAAATTTGTTGACCTTGTACTGGAAACAAAACCTCACCAGGTAACGCTGGTGCCCGACACATTGGGGCAGCTTACTTCCGACCACGGTTGGGATACTATAAAGCACAAAGATTATCTTCGGAACATTATTAAAGTATTCAAAACGGCGGGCATCCGTGTTTCTATTTTTGTGGACCCGGTTATTGCCATGGTGGAAGGCGCCGCCGCTACCGGTACGGACAGGATTGAATTATACACCGAAGGGTATGCCCGGAAATTTGCCGAAGGCAAAAAGGAAGAAGCCATAGCGCCTTACAAAGCAGCCGCTGAAAAAGCAAAAGAATCAGGATTGGGTCTGAATGCCGGTCATGACCTTGACCGCTTCAACCTGAAATATTTTAAAGAAAACATTCCCTTTCTGGATGAAGTAAGCATCGGCCATGCACTGATCTGCGATGCACTGTACCTTGGGTATGAAAATGCGATACAGGTGTATAAGAGGCAGTTGGCTTAATTACTAATCAATTATCGTAATTCATCAATGGCAAAAAATGACCTCCCGAGGAATCGGGAGGTCTTAAAGTATAGCCATGAAAAACAAAACTCGGAGCTTTCGCCCCAAGCTCTGCACAAGTTAGTATTATTATGCTTTTTTGGCGTATTTCTTCTTGAATTTATCGATACGACCCGCCGTATCCACCAGCATATTCTTGCCGGTAAAGAACGGGTGAGACGTATTGGAAATTTCCAGCTTTACCAGCGGGTATTCGTTACCGTCTTCCCACTTTACGGTTTCTTTGGAAACGGTTGTGGAACGGCTCAGGAAGGTATGGCCGTTGCTCATGTCTTTGAAAACTACTAACCGATAATTATCGGGATGGATGCCTTTTTTCATAACTCTATGATTTTGAGGCTGCACGGATTTTGCCGTACAGATAAAAAAATAATTTTGGGCTGCGAAGATACAGCAGCCCCTGCTGTTATCCAAATTTGATGGAAAGTAAAAGAAAGCGTTTCCGGATTGTCTTTTGCAGTAAAAAAAGGCCGAAACAAGAAAAAACCGGATAAAAAGATGAAAGCACCAAGTTAGCTCACTATCCGGCTTGCGCCTTCCTGTTTACTTACCTGATGCTTTCTGGAGTTGCTTCTTCCTTTTGACGGGCTTCTGCATCTCCGGGATCCGCTTTCACCTTTTGAGGGGTTTCCGCTTCTCCAAGCACTTCCATTTTATTGCTAAAACTTCGTGCAGTTGTATATCAAATATACTATTGTCAATAAACGAAATCCAAATTTTCTACCTGTTTGATATGCACCTGTTCTGCACCAGTCCATTCACATTTTTGATGTGGCAATCGCCTGTTATGCACAACTTAGCTGCGCATATTCACATATTGTAAAGGAATTCCTAAGTTGCCGGTATTGCAAAGCTGGATAACGGATTGCAGGTCATCAATCTTTTTTCCGGTTACCCTTACCAGGTCATCATTTATAGAGGCCTGCACCTTAAGGCCGGAATCTTTAATAGCTTTTACAATTTTTTTGGCATCTTCCTGCGCTAACCCGTTCCTTACTTTTACCTGCTTTTTCCAAAGCTTGCCGCTCTGCTCTCCTTCTTTTGAAGCGTCAAATGCTTCGGGGGCTATGCCCTGCTTATGCGCCCTGCTGATAAGCACATCCACCAACTGGCGCATCTTCATATCGTCTTCCGTTTCCAGCTTTACGAGAAACTCTTTTTTGTCGAGGTCAATGGCTACATGCGAACCTTTAAAGTCGAACCGGTTGGTAATCTCTTTGGTGGTTACGTTGACGGCATTATCCAATGCCTGAACGTCAACTTTGCTTACAATGTCAAATGAAGGCATGGCAAAGGTTTTGGTGAACTGCAAATATAAAAACAAACATCCCGACTGATAGTACAATCGGGATGTTTGTTTTTGCAGGCGGGATAAGAAACGCTTAGTTTCCCCCGGTTACACGGCTTTGTTCATCAGCAGCGCTGTTATTCCTCCTGCCATTTCCGGCTTTAAGCTGTCCTTTGCTGAACCGCCAGGAGAAGCTCAACGTTACAGCCCGTCCACTGTTATCATTTACATTCCTGAAGCTGGCATCTACATTGCCGTACTTGCTATAACCCCTGAAAACAGATCCGCCAAATATATCCCTCACATTAAGCCTTATCGTTCCTTTTTGCTTTAGTACCTGCTTGCTGAGTCCAGCACTCACTTGTATTACATCCTCGATGAATATCACTCCTTCAAGGCCCTTGGAACGGTAAAGGCCACTCAACTCTGCCGACCATCCTTTATCAAACCTGAATTGCTGCTGCGCCTGCACCAAAAAGGTGAGAACATTGGCTGAAAAATGCTCATTGTTTACAATCCCTTTGAAATAATTGCTGGATGCATTGGCATAAAGGATGCCTGTCCACCATTTGGTTACCTGCTTTTGGGCGCTGACAGCAAGGCCAACCTGTTTGCGGGTAGCAATATTTGCTTTCTTGATATATGTTTCATTCGTTGTTTCATCCTGCTCTATCACTTGCTGAATAATATCATTGGTGGCGCTGTAGTTTAATGTAGTGCTCAAAAACCCTTTGAAAATATGCTGCAACTCTATGTTATGGCTGAATTGCGGTTTTAAATTCGGGTTGCCTTTTTCAAAGGTGTACCTGTCCAGGAAATTAAGGAAAGGGTTCAGGTCCCTGTAATTGGGCCTGTTGATTCGCCTGCCGTAGTTTATCACAAACTGGTTATTCTCGCTGGCTGCATACTGGATGTAGGCCGTAGGAAAAAGCTGCGTATAGCTTCTGCTGAACGATTCTGCAAAGGGAACAAACTTTTCATCTGTATTGCTATAGGCAAAGCCCTTCGAATCCCCTTTAGCAACCGTATTCTCCAGCCGCAACCCAAATTGACCGCTCCATTTTTTGCCAAGCGGCCTGCTGTAGTTTACATAAGCGGCATTAATATTTTCTTTATAAACAAAGTGGTTGCTTATTCCGCTGTCCAATATAGCTATGCCATCCGCTACATTATTATATACCGCATTATTGTCTGTAGTTATGTAGCTGAATTTTACACCGGCTTCAAACTTAGCGCCGTTTTTCAATGGTTTGGTGTAGTCTGTTTTTGCTGAATAAATAGTAATGTCCTGCGGCAGGTAGCCTGTCAGCGTATCGGCATCCTGCGTGGGGTTATGGGCATTATCAAAATAGTAACTGTAAAGCGGTTGTGTATTGGTAGAACGATACTGGATATAATCAAGGTCTGCCATTAATTCCTGCCCAGTTGAATCGAACACATGCCTTGCATTAAGATTAGCGCTGAAATGGTTCCATTCTGTTTTGTTATGGGCAAAGGCATTGGTGTACCCATTTAATTCATAATCCGGGTTATAGATTAAAGAATGGGTCAGGCTTCTCCATTTGGCAGGATTGTGATATCCATTAAGCACTGCGCCAAGCGTTGTTTTCCTGCTTACTGAATAATCTGCTCCCAGTTTTGCATTAAAATAATGGCTTTCGTTTTTCATTGAAGAATGTTGTTCCAGGATAGAAGTAAGCTCCTCTGTATTTTTTTCCCTGAAGTTGCGGTCAATATAAAGGTCTTCGGCCCTGTGATTTCTGTTATAGGTAAGATTGGAAAAAAGGTTGACCTTATTTTTTCTGTAATTGAAATTGAATGATTCGTTGAACCGGGCATACACACCCTGGGCATAGGTACTTGTAAGGCTGCCGTTATAACCAAACTGCTTGTTCTTTTTTGTTTTGATATTGATTACCCCGGAATTGCCTGCCGCATCATATTTGGCCGGGGGATTGGTCATTATCTCAATCTGGTCCAGTTGTGCGGCACTCATGCTGCGCAGCATATTGGCCAGGTCGGCCCCGCCAAGGTAGCTGGGTCTGCCATCTATTAAGATGACTACTCCTGCTTTTCCCTTCAGGCTTATATTGCCATCTTTATCAACGGTAATACCCGGTGATTTTTCGAGTACTTCAAGAGCTGTACCCCCTGCATTGGTAATAGAAGCTTCTACATTCACTACCATCCGGTCAAGTTTTTGCTCAATCAGCGGCTTTCTTGACGTAACTGTAACCCCGGCAATGGCTTTGGCCTGTACAGCCAGGCTCACAGGGCCTACTTCTACAGGTACTGCCGCTCCTGCTGCAAAAACGCCGGAATACGCCGCATCATAGCCCACAGCAGATACAGAAACCAGGTATTCTCCTTCTGCAACATTCTCGAAAAGGTAGTTACCCTCCCTGTCGGTAAGGCTAAAACGTACCACGGTTGAATCCGCAGCTTTTAGCAAACTTACAGTTGCCGACTCAATGATTTTTGCACTTTCGTTGACTACTTTTCCGGTAATTTTTCCGCTGCCCGCCTGAGCATAAATAGCAGTTTTGAGACTAAAAAGCAGGATAGCTAAGGCTAAAACTTTGTTTTTCATGACTTTATATTAATTATTAGTACTTGTCTTTGTTAATTTCAGAACAAAACTAAGTACTATGTATTGCACAGTATATTGTTTTAAAATGAACGGTTAATTTTAGTGATAACTGGTGGCCGCCAATGACAGGTGTTTGACGTGCAAGCAGCCTTCTGGTTACAACAAAACCGGGTCGTTGTATAAATGGAAGACCGGATAGATAAACGGTAACCGGCCGGATTATAACCCAAATTCTTCCCGGATGGGTTCCTGGTAAGTGCGGCCGGAAGTGAGCTTTGTCCCGGCTTTATCATCCATAACAAAAAGGTAGCGGCCGTTAAAATGCCGGTGCATCTCCTTTATTTTATCCTTGTTGATGATATAGGATTTCTGAATACGAAAAAATTGCGGGGGAAGTTTTTCTGTTAGTGCAGACAAGGTTTGGTCTGTCAGGTGCTTCTGCCCTTCGGCCATGTGGATATATACATATTTATCTTCTGCTTCGAGGTATGCAATCTGCTCAAAACGGAGCAGGGTAATCCTGTCTCCCGTTCTTATAGAAAGGGCAGTAGCTTTTGGCTGCACCTGCACCTGGCGTATTATATCCTGCAAAGCCTGCATATTTAACGACGGGTTGATGCGGCCAAACTGCTTTAGTTTGTCAATAGTATGTTGCAGCCTTTCCTCTTTTATCGGCTTTAATAAGTAATCAACGGAAAAAGTTTCAAACGCCTTGATGGCATATTGCTCATAGGCCGTAGTGAAAATGATATTAGGCTTATAATTCAGCTTCTCCAGTACCTCAAACCCTGTCATATCCGGCATCTGTATATCCAAAAAGACGACATCCGGCTTCAGCGCTTCGATCTTTTCCAATGCTTCCCGGCCATTACCGGCTTCACCCATAACTTTTATAATATCGCTATAGTCTTTTAATAAACTCTGCATCAGCCTTCTGGCGGCAGGCTCATCATCCACGATCATAGCATTAAGCGCCTGGTTCATTTTTCATCATTGTTTTTATGAGAACAGAAACTTTCTTAACCGGGTTATTAATGAAGCTTACCTCAAATTCTCCGGGGAAAAGGAGCTCCAGTTTATCAAACACACTTTTTACACCGTAACCGGGATTAATTTCTTCGGGAAACGAGGGTCCCGTATCAGCAACATCTATCATTATGCCCTGCTCTGTTTGCCATACCCCCACGGTAATTTCTGTTACCTGTCCTGTGGCCTTCAACCCGTGCTTTACTGCATTTTCTACCAATGGCTGTATCAGGAACCTTGGAACCAGGTAATAATCTGCTTTGGGATCGGATGCTACGGTATAATTTAGCTGGTCTTCAAAACGTATCTTTTCTATCTGCAGGTACACATCCGCCATCGCCAGTTCCTCCCTGACCGTTGAATAATTGTTGTTACTATAGTTGATACTATAGCGAAACAGGTCTGCCAATGCAATTGTCATTCGTCTCGCTTTTTTCCCATCCGAAACAGACAGGTCCGCAATAGAGTTAAGGGCATTGTACAAAAAATGCGGGTTCACCTTGGAATGTAATGCTTCCAACTCTGCTTTTGCTTTCAATTCTCTCAGTCGGCTTAGTTCCAGCTCTTTTTCCTGAAGTTTCCTTCTCCGTTCTATGTCAAGATAATCTATACTGGCATATATGATTACCGTTACCCCGGCAAGATAGAAGCTGTTGACAACAACATATTGAATATACTGCGCTGTTTTTTCCGCATACATCCAGTAAGTCATTGGCACATTAATAAGCAGGGTGGTAATTGTAACCGTCAGAAAAAGCAACAGGTTCTGTACAACAAATGATTGTTTTTTCAAATAGTGGCTGCCTACTACAACCCTGGCCAGATTAAAAATTACAAGGGTACAAAGTGTGGCAGATATTAGCTGGCCTGCTATCGCATGCCCCCATCCATGATTGTTTACTATGTAGAAAAAGCCGCCACTCATCGGAAGAATGGCGCAATTCAGGCAAAAGATAATGAGCCATGCAACCACATTTTTACGGACCAATTCATTCCTTATTGTGCTTTTGAGCACCTTCCCGAAATTGGCCAGCAGGTAAAGCCCTGCCAAAGTGAAAAGCAGGCAGGTGATAATAAGCGCTGCATATTGAAAAACGGTAGGGTTCTGCATACAGGATGCCAAATTAAGAAAAGCAATATGATATGCCTCTCTTGTTTCGCCAATTACCCGATTTGAGGAGTGAACGGAGTATATTGCAGCTAAAATCCGGTTATGTTAATTGATTTCAGGTCGGACACAGTAACAAAACCTACCCCCTCCATGCTGGAAGCTATACATACAGCAAAAGTAGGGGATGATGTTTTTGGCGAAGACCCCTCCATTAATGAATTAGAAAGCCTGGCCGCCTCCCTTTTCGGAATGGAAGCCGCCATTTATTGCCCTTCCGGCACCATGACCAACCAGATAGCCATAAAATGCCATACCCAGCCCGGCGATGAAATAATCTGCGAGGAAAACTCTCATATCTACCAATATGAAGGCGGCGGCATTGCCTTTAATTCAGGCTGCTCCGTAAAGCTGGTTTCCGGGAACAGAGGCCGGATTACCGCTGACCATGTATTAAATTCCATCCAACCGGATGATCCACACCGGCCTGTAAGCAGGTTGGTTAGCCTGGAAAACACTTCCAACCGGGGCGGCGGCAGTTGCTATGATTTTGGAGAGATTAAAAAGATTAAAAACCTGTGCATCGAAAGAGGGCTTGCCCTTCACCTTGACGGTGCAAGATTATTCAATGCGTTGGTGGCAAAAAATGAAACGCCGGAACAATACGGCGAAACATTCGACAGCATTTCCATTTGCCTGAGCAAAAGCCTGGGTTGCCCCATTGGCAGCTTACTGATTGGTAAAAAGGATTTCATTAAAAAAGCAAGGAGAATAAGAAAAGTATTTGGCGGCGGTATGCGCCAGGCCGGGTTTATGGCGGCAGCCGGTATCTATGCGTTGCAAAATAATATTGACCGTTTATCTAAAGATCATGCCCATGCCAAACAGATAGCAGAAGCTATAGCCAAAAAGGATTTTGTAAAACAGGTGTTGCCTGTTGAAACCAATATCATCATTTTTGAATTGCAGGATAACATCACCGCTCCTGCATTGGTGGCAAAGCTGAAAGAACATGGTATCCTCGGTTATGCCATTGCGCCGGACCGTGTGAGGCTGGTGCTGCACCTGGATATAAACCCTGCCATGGTACAACGGACAATTGATGTATTTAACGAACTTTAAGTTATGTTCCCAAAAATCAACCCTGCCACCACCCCTGCCTGGGCAGCATTGCAAAAACATGCCGGAGAAATAAAGGGCCTGCATATTAAAGACCTGTTTCACAATGACCCGAACCGGTTCAATACGCTTTCTATACAATGGGAGGATATTTTTTTCGACTATTCAAAGAACCGGATCACCGGAACTACATTACAATTGTTGTTTCAACTGGCCCGTGAATGTAAGTTAGAAGAAGCCATTGAAGCAGCTTTCCGGGGAGAGGCAATTAATGAAACTGAAGGCCGTTCCGTATTGCATACCGCTTTAAGGAATTTTTCCAAAGCCCCTGTTTATGCACAAGGAAAAGATGTGATGCCTGATGTAAAAAAAGTATTGCGGAAGATGAAGCGATTTTCCGAAGCCGTTCATTCCGGCAAATTCAGGGGATATACGGGCAAAAAAATAAAATACATTGTAAATATCGGCATAGGCGGCAGCGATCTTGGCCCGCTGATGGTAACAGAAGCATTAAAGCCCTATTGGGTGGAAGGCGTTGAAACCTATTTTGTATCCAATGTAGATGGAACGCATATTGCAGAAACGCTGAAAAAAGTAAAGCCGGAACAAACGCTGTTTCTTATTGCTTCCAAAACTTTTACTACGCAGGAAACCATGACCAATGCCCATACCGCAAGAGAATGGTTTCTGAAAAAAGCAAAAAAAGAAAAGCACATAGCCAGTCATTTTGCAGCGCTGTCAACCAACGAAAAAGAAGTGGTACAGTTCGGCATTGACAAGAATAATATGTTTGAGTTCTGGGACTGGGTAGGCGGCCGCTATTCCGTATGGAGCGCCATTGGCTTATCCGTTGCGCTTACCATTGGTTATAAAAATTTTGAATACCTGCTAAAAGGAGCATATAGTGCAGATACCCATTTCAGGAAAACTTCTTTTGATAAAAACGTACCTGTGCTGATGGCGCTGTTAGGCGCCTGGTACACTGATTTCTTTGGCTCCCAGACCGAAGCTATTTTGCCTTATGACCAGTACCTCCATCGCTTTGCCGCTTATTTTCAGCAGGGAAATATGGAAAGCAACGGGAAAAGTACAGACCGTAATGGAAAGCCGGTTAGCTATGCCACCGGTCCGGTAATATGGGGAGAACCCGGCACTAATGGCCAGCATGCCTTCTATCAGCTCATCCACCAGGGCACTTTATTAATCCCCTGTGATTTTATAGTCCCTGCACAAAGCCATAATCCCATAGGCGATCATCACCAAAAGCTGCTCAGTAATTTCTTTGCCCAAACCGAGGCCCTGATGAAAGGGAAAACTGATGAAGAAGCCAGGGCCGAATTAGCGAAAAATGGCCTTAGCGAAGAAGCAATAGAAAAATTAGCCCCCTTTAAAGTGTTTGCCGGTAATAAACCCACCAACTCATTTCTTATAAAGAAAATAACACCCTACACATTGGGTCAGCTTACTGCCTTATATGAACATAAAATATTTGTTCAGGGCGTTATATGGAACATCTACAGCTTTGACCAATGGGGCGTAGAATTGGGCAAGCAACTGGCTAATTCCATTTTGCCTGAATTGCAGGGTAACGCCCCTGTTACCTCACATGATTCTTCTACCAATGGCCTTATTAATAAATGGAAAGCCATGAAATAAAACAGGTAATACTAATACGCTGCCTCATTTTCCCTTAATAAACTAAGAAACTGTTTGAATTATTTATCAACCCAGCTTGCATTACCTAAAAATACAGCCCTTCCAAAACTAAAAGCCCTCCATTTGGAGGGCTTTTAAGTTATATCACTATACCAGGGTGATTATTATTGTATCACAATCAGTCCCGATACCATCTTACCTGTGAACTGGTGCGTTACACGTACCACATATACTCCCGGCGACACATGGCGCAGGTCAAAGTTCTGAGACAGGTACGGCGTATTGTTATTCCTCAGAATATTCAGATCCTTCTTCGCTACCAATTGACCCAATTGGTTGAAGATCGCTATCGTCCTGTTCTCTGAGAAAATATTCTCATGGAAATACAACCTTACCTGGAACTGGCCATCCGTCGGGTTCGGATATATCCACAACTTATCGGTTGCCTCTGCCCCTATCACCAATACATTGCTGGAAGCCACACAGCCATTCACATCCGTTACCGTAGCACGGTAGCTGCCTAACGCATCTACTGTGGCTGTCTGCGTACCGCTCGTATTGCCTGCTATCGCTGAATTGTTATACGTCCATGACCAACCTCCGGCTGCTGCCGCAGGTGTGCTGGTTGCTGTAATAATAGCTGTCTCCGGCGGTGTCAGTAACACATCCGGTGCGCTGATCGTTACCACCGGCAACGCATTTACTGTAAGCACTGCCGCTCCTGATGCCACATTACCTGCACATACCCCTGCATTGATTACCACACGGTAGCGGTTATTATTCGCTGTCTGAGGTACTCCTGTCAGCGTTAAAGTGGTAGTTGTAGCTCCTGCATAAATGCCACCATTGGCAACATTAGCCCAGGTAGTACCGCCATCTGTTGACAGTTGCCACTGATAAGTCAGCGGGCTGCCTGATGCGGATGCAGTAAATGAAGTATTTGCTCCAACACAAATAGCTCTGTTTACAGGACTTACCACATTGCTCACAGGCTGTGCAACTGTCACAGGTACTGTGGTTACAGCCGACTGGCACAGCGGCGTGCTAAAGCTTACCTGGTAATTCGACGTTACGGTTGGCCTTACATATACTGTAGTAGCCAAGCCTCCGCTGTAAGCCACTGTTCCCGCAGCATCAGTGAAGATAGTTCCGGCAGGACCTGCCCATACACCTTCTGCAAACACCGGCGCTGTATATGTGATTGTAACATAAACGGCTGTCAGCAATCCATTGTCTCCGGCAAATGCATCATAGAAATAGAACTTCCAATCACCATTGGGATCACCTGTCAACAGGTCTGCTACGTCATTGGTAGTAGTATTGAAGCCCGGTGCTCCGGAAATCGTCCATGCCATAGGAGCAAATGTTCCCGTTCTGGGCGCTGGTGCGGCTGCAATATCGTCTGTAGAAAGGGCATCGAAATAAGTACCTACGAAATTATCTGTACTTCCACCTATCTGCCATACCAGGTTCAGGTTTTCACCATTAGGCGCTTCAATGTTACCGCCAACATCGCTTGCCCATGTATGGTTCATATCGAAACCAACAGCTACGTTGGTAACCACTGCACCGGCAGGTATGCCTGACACACTCACCGTAGCGCTGATGATGTTAGCAACACCGTTTATAAGTGGTATAGACAGCCCTGTAGTGCTGAAGCTGGCAGTAGAAGGAGCTGATACCGTATTGGTTAATGATAACTGCTGCACTGCACCATTACAGATTGTAGCCGAAGATGGGCTTACAACCGGTATAATCGGCGTTACTGTCAGCGTAGCCGCATTAGATGGGTTGGGCGCCGCACAAGGACCTTCTATCAATAAACGATATTGATAACCGGACAAATCTGCCGTTACACCTGATATGGTCAGTGCAGTTGTGGTAGCGCCGGAATAAATGCCGCCGTCTGCCACCGTCTGCCATACGGCAGATGCATTTGGACGCCACTGCCAATTATAAGAGGATACTGTTCCGCTAACCGTGGAAGAAATTGTAACATTAGAGCCACAAACTGCCGAAACATTAACTGGATGTGCAGCAAAGGTAGCAGGTATACAAGGTAAAATATTTACAGTATAATCTTCTACCTGGCCATAAGAGGAATTGCCGCATGGTGTAGCATTACCTCCTAATGAAGAATCATGCAACCTAACCCGCATACGGGTCGGGCCGAGAAGTGCAGTAGAAGAAATGGCAACAGTACCTACGTGAGGGCCTACGCCCAATGCAGAAGTATATGCCAGTTCTCCCGGATCTGTAAAATCACCATCCTGGTTAAAGTCAATCCACACTAATACCTGATCAGGAGTAAATGGCGTTGAAATAGTAACGCTGATCGGCACATTGTCGCCCTGTACCACATCCGTAGATAGACTAGTAAAATTCTCGTACCCCGCGGTAGAACTTGAATTGTTATTGATAGTACCGAACGTTACATTAGATATTTTTTCAAAAGATGTACTGGTGGCTCCCGCAGCGCAATAGCATGCTGATTGCGGGTTTAATGCAACCTGAACAGGGGTTGAAGCAGCGGAATTGCCAGAGCAGGTAACCTGGCACCTGTACCATGTGGCCGCTGTCTGGCTTCTTACCAATGTGGCAGTAGTGCCACCTGCAATATCGGTCCATGTGGTACCGTCAGGCGACGATTGCCATTGATAGGTAATACCTGTTGACTGCTCATAGTTTTGCAGGTACAATAAAAAATTAACTCCGGCACAAACTGAACTTTCGTTGGCTACCAATGTATTTCCGGGGGCAGGCGTTCCTGCACATGCCACTGTTGGCGGGTTATAAATACTAAAAGTTGATACCTGGCCTCCGTAACTACCCACAAGCGTACTTGCTCCTGTAGTCGGATCAATAATCCTTAACTGGGGGACACCTGCTGTATTATTATAAGCAGCATGAAAATATTGTCCGTCGCTCAGGTCAAAATGCCCGTCCTGGCCAAAATTTGCATCATATCCCAAGGGTCCCACCACTGTGGGAACACCGGTAGTTTTGTCGAACCTATACAAATTATCATTCACGATATCTACTGCAAAAAGGTCTCCAGCAGGTGAAGCATTCAGCATAATCACTCCTGGTGCATCAGAAGTAGGAGAACCTATCGGCGTACAAACCCCGGTGGTAATGTTAATGGTAAATATCTGGGAAGCGCTAATACTTGTTGATACACCATACATCGTATTGGTAGAAGCATCCCATGTCATACCGGTAAGGTTGGCATGAGGTACCCCCGTGCAGTTGGCCACAAAGACCCTGAAACCAGAAATTGTGTCAACCCAATACAAAGAGAATGGTGCGGCCTGGTCTATAACATATAACCGGTTGGTGGTAGTTACCCATGCGGAAGCGCCGGGATAACCGAATAGCACAGGTGCCCCTACAGGAGTTAATGCAGTGTTCAGCAGCGATTGCTTATTTAGCTGAAACGGGCCTGCGCCGTTATAGTTAAAAGCTCTGCTATCCGGGTTTCCGGCTTCAGTGGAAAGCGTCCCGTTTCCAACCGGCCAGTTTTGAACCGGAGCGGGGCCTAATGAAACAGCAGAGGAAGGGGTAATTTTTCCTTGTTGTGCTGTCTTATTGTAGTCCGCCAGTTTTGCTTTTTGCTGCTCCTCAGATGCAGCAACAGGTGCTTTAGCGGCAGGCACTGCTTGTATAGCCGTCAAGTCGCTTTTGTCAGACTTTTTGGCCCCAGCCTGGGCCAGGCCTGTTACATATAGCCCTGTAAAAAATAAGAGTGTAAAAATCAATTTTTTCATACTCAATGTTTTGTTGTGTAAAAAAGAGTTAATAAAAACATAAATCCGTTCCGCCAAAGTTAAGAGATTTAAGTACCCAAAGTTATGGGCGGGTTTTTTTTTTTACAAAATCTACAGTTTAGCCGCATTTTAATTTAACCAGAATAGAAAACGAGGATAAAGCCCTCTTTATAAACAAATTAGTGTTTATTTTTATAAAATACAGCCCTTCCAAAACTAAAAGCCCTCCGTTTGGAGGGCTTTTAAGTTATATCACTATACCAGGGTGATTATTATTGTATCACAATCAGTCCCGATACCATCTTACCTGTGAACTGGTGCGTTACACGTACCACATATACTCCCGGCGACACATGGCGCAGGTCAAAGTTCTGAGACAGGTACGGCGTATTGTTATTCCTCAGAATATTCAGATCCTTCTTCGCTACCAATTGACCCAATTGGTTGAAGATCGCTATCGTCCTGTTCTCTGAGAAAATATTCTCATGGAAATACAACCTTACCTGGAACTGGCCATCCGTCGGGTTCGGATATATCCACAACTTATCGGTTGCCTCTGCCCCTATCACCAATACATTGCTGGAAGCCACACAGCCATTCACATCCGTTACCGTAGCACGGTAGCTGCCTAACGCATCTACTGTGGCTGTCTGCGTACCGCTCGTATTGCCTGCTATCGCTGAATTGTTATACGTCCATGACCAACCTCCGGCTGCTGCCGCAGGTGTGCTGGTTGCTGTAATAATAGCTGTCTCCGGCGGTGTCAGTAACACATCCGGTGCGCTGATCGTTACCACCGGCAACGCATTTACTGTAAGCACTGCCGCTCCTGATGCCACATTACCTGCACATACCCCTGCATTGATTACCACACGGTAGCGGTTATTATTCGCTGTCTGAGGTACTCCTGTCAGCGTTAAAGTGGTAGTTGTAGCTCCTGCATAAATGCCACCATTGGCAACATTAGCCCAGGTAGTACCGCCATCTGTTGACAGTTGCCACTGATAAGTCAGCGGGCTGCCTGATGCGGATGCAGTAAATGAAGTATTTGCTCCAACACAAATAGCTCTGTTTACAGGACTTACCACATTACTTACCGGTTGTGCTACTGTTACAGGCACTGTGGTTACAGCCGACTGGCACAGCGGCGTGCTAAAGCTTACCTGGTAGTTCGACGTTACTGTCGGCGCCACATATACCGTTGTGGCAGGACTGCCATCATAAGCCACCGTTCCCGCAGCATCAGTGAAGATAGTTCCGGCAGGACCTGTCCATACACCTTGTACAGGTGTTGGCGCTGCCGTATATACTACTTCGTCTATACCGATGAAATCTGAACGGGAACCGGCAGGGCCGCCGTTTTCTACAAAATACCTAAACGCTACACGGCCCTGGGATGTACCCGGAAGACCGCTAACGGTTATTGTATATTTTGTCCATGCATTTACAAATACCCCTGACTGGTAGGTCGGGTTGATGTCCAGCAGCAATGTGCCGAAATCGCCTGTAGAAGTAGGCGTAGCTCCTGCATTTACACTGGCGCCACTGGTGCTCAGCCTTACCTGGAGCCTGTCTGCCCAGCCACCATCTATTGCACGGGCATAGAATGTAAGTTCATCGCCGTTGTTCAAGGTCAGCTCTGGTGTAAACAGCCAGTTGCTGATTATGGAACCGGCAGTACTATTATAGTTAGCTGCCATATATCCTGCATCTCCCGTTGTGGACGGGAACACAGCCGGGTTACCCTGGAACCAACTGGTAGAACCGGTAATATCACTCAGGTTCTGGGAAGCCCAGCCTGAAGGAAGAGGTATGGCCGTAGTAAAACTTTCTGTCAGCAACACACCGCCTACTGAATTGGTCAGCGACAACTGCTGTACAGCTCCGTTACAAATTGTAGCGCTGGATGGACTTACTACAGGTATAATCGGCGTTACTGTCAGCGTGGCCGCATTCGTTGGGTTTGGAGCAGAACAAGCACCTGTTACCAATAGCCTGTACTGGTAACCAGTATAATCAGCAGTAACTCCTGTTAATGTTAATGTTTCTGTGCTGGCGCCGGAATAAATACCGCCGTCTGCCACCGTCTGCCATACGGCAGATGCATCCGCCCTCCACTGCCAACTGTATTCTTCCACATGCCCGTTGATTGCTGCCGTAAACGTAACATCGTTGCCGCATACAGCAGAAGCGCTGGCAGGATGGGTACCAATCGTTGCAGGAACACAAGGTACAAACTGAACCAGGTAATCTTCTATTTCACCAAATGCGTCTCCAAAAGGCAAACATGCTTCTGTTGGGGTAAAATCCCATCCACCAGAGTACATCAATGCTACACGCATCTTACTTATTTCGCCTACAGGCAGTCCGTCCGGAACCGCAATAAATGCCTCAATGACACCTGTAGCTGCCGGAAGGAACCCGCCTAAATAATGCTCAGATGGATCATATACCCCGTTTCTATTGTAATCTATCCATACTGCCACCGCTTTAGGCCAATCGGTACCTACTTCAATACGTATCTTATTATTAACCCCTATAAGTATCTCTGTAGGCTCCTCAATGGTTTCAGAGAAATCTGTAAACCCATCAGGCGAATCACATTCTGTTTCATTATCCAGGTTATTGATTTTAACCCTGGTAATAACATCGCCATCCGTGCAGCCAAATGCCATGCTTGGCTCACAATAACAATCCAGGAATGGGTTTAACCCAACTTTAACCGGGGTGGAAACAGCGCTTTCGCTTATCAGGGTACAAGTAACTAAACAGCGATACCAGGTAGTATCTGTTACCACCGCCCCTGTATATGTCGGTGAAAAATTTAAACCAGGTAATGGCGACCAGGAAGCTCCATCATCTGTGCTAAACTGCCACAGATAGGTAATACCCTGGCCTGGAACAGCATTCTGCAACGATAGGTTGACTGTATTTGTGTTACATACAGAAGAGGCCGAAGATATTGTATTACCGGGTGCAGGCGTTGCATCACATGGCGGATTAAACAGTATCTGTACTGTATAATCTTCCACTTGACCCCAGGTATCAGTACCACAAGGCCCATTGCTTACAGTTGCTGTATTATCATACAACCTGATGCGTAATCTTGACTGGCCGACGGAAGCAGTTCCGGGTATGGTAACGGAACCCGTAAAAGGTCCTGCACTATTTGCCGGAGCCGTATAGAGTAATTCTCCTGCATCATCAAAATCTCCGTCAAGGTTAAGGTCTAACCATATTTTTATACGATCCCCGCTCCATCCGTTATTGATTGTAACGGTAAACGGAATGATAGTGCCTTGTAAAACATCTGTAGAGATAGATGTAAAATCCTGATAACCGGTTCCCGAAGCGCCGGAACTATTGTTTATAGAACCAAATTGAACAACGTCAATACGTTCAAACATATTGGTAGCTGAAGCGGCGCAATAGCAGTTCAGGTAACTGTTCATGCCTATTGATACCGGTGTGGAAGTAGTTGTTTCACTACTTACGTTACAGGTTACTATACACTGGTACTGGGTAGCTACTGTTTGTGATACAGATACAGTTGGCGTATTTGCACCGAAATCGTTCCAGGTAACGCCGCCATCTGTACTGCGTTGCCATTGATAATCGGTACTTGACCCAATTAGATTTTCTAAAGAAAGATCGAAGTTCACCCCTGCACATGCAGTAACCACAGAACTTATCGTATTGCCCGGATCAGGTGTACCTGTACAAGCCCCTGCTTCAAGAACTTCTACCGTATATTCCTCTATTTCACCCCATGTATCTGTGCAACCATTCCAGGTGTCGTCATCCCATACAACAGCTACCCTCATTCGTGTAGTGCCTAATGCCGCCGTTAGCGGAACTCCAATATTGCCCGTATATGCACCTGGATCGTTCACCGGACCTGCAATGATATACCGCTCGGTAGCCAGGTCCCATACACCATTTTGGTTCCAATCTATAAATACATATATATAATCATTCGCATCGGGTTCCATAGAAACCGAAATCCCGGGTATTCCCCCTTGTGTTACTGTAGCTACCTGCGAGGTGTAGTCAATAGGCTCCGTTGCCCAACCCGATACATTACCTGTAGAATTGTTTATCCCGGCAAAAGTAACATTGGTAATCCATTCGAATCCCGCATTATGCCACGGCCAACCGTCATCGCAACCGTAGGACTCTACAACCGGGGCACCACCATTTGCCGCTTTGGCCGCTGCTTTTTGTGCAGCTACCTCAGCCAGGCTTGTATTCTTGATCATCATCCGGTTTTGCAAAGCCACTTTTTTTTCTGTTATGGCAGGATTACTGCCATCCTTTGCAGCGTTATTTACAGAAATTTCTCCTGTTTGTTGCTTTCCCCTGTTTTCGGTAAAAGCCTGTTTTTGCTGATTAGGTTGTTTTAGATTTCGCTGGCTTTGCTGGTTGCCAGGCTGAACCTGAAGTGGTTTGTTGGTGTTTTCCGTTCTCTGTGCCAACGAGACTTGCACAGATAATAAAAAACACACCAACGCTGCTACCTGAGGCAGCCGTAAAATTTTTCTAAGCGTAGATTTTGGTTGCATAATGTGCCTTTTTGTTTTAAAAATTGTACAGCACCTTACCATATTATACGTAAGCGCTGCCAAACCCAGAAAGAGATAACTATGTCGAAGTTAATTTTTCTTTACAATTTAAAAAAAATGATCGACTCGACCAGTTTTAAAGCATAAATCAGTTTCACAGAAGTACAATTTGGATGAGAACCTTATAAATGTAACTAAATCAAACAGGAAAGTACTAAAAACTGTTTCAGGACTTCTCCAGCCAAACTACCATTTGTCCACCTCTTCGGCATTGTCAGATGCCGGGGTTGCCGATGATTCGATGGAAGGGGTATTTACCTCTATCACGTCTTCAGCCGGCGCCGCTTCAGAAACAGTTTCTTCTGCCCTTGCAACACCGCCTTCGGCATCATCAGCCACTTCGTCATGGTTAAAGGCATCGAAATCAAAATCAGGCATGAGGTCTGTTTTCACATAATCAACTGCCTCGTTCAATGCTTTGATAAATTTATTGAAATCCTCCTTGTACAGAAAGACTTTGTGGCGGTCATAGCCATTATCGTCAAACCGTTTGCGGCTTTCGGTAATAGTTAAGTAATAATCATTGCCGCGGGTTGCCCTTACATCAAAAAAATAGGTTCTTCTTTTCCCGGCCCTGATACGTTTGCTGTAAATACTCTCCAGTTTCTTGTCGTTGTTCTCGTAAGCCACTTTGTAGGTTTTTTAGCAGTTAAAAATCGCTTTGGAAATTGAGAGTTACAAATATATAGATGTTTTTGAAACAGCCAAATCAAAAAAACAGGGCAAAAGCCTGAATTTCAGGCCTGAAAGAGATCCTGGTTTTCTCCGGCATCCCTGTCTTCCCGGGTATCCTGATCTTGCTGACGGGCAAAGAGTTCTGCATAATAGCCGTTCTCCTTCATCAACTGCTCATGTGTTCCCATTCCTGCCAATGTCCCCTCGTCAAGGACAATAATCCGGTCAAAACGAAGCAGGGAAAAGATGCGGTGGGTAATGATGATAGCGGTTTTGTCATTCAGGGCTTCGTTCAGGTGGCCCATAATTTCCTTTTCCGTTTTGGCATCAATGGCGCTGAATGAATCGTCAAAAATGATAAGTCCCCCCTCCTTGGCAAGCGCCCTTGCTATGGATACCCTTTGTTTTTGCCCTCCGCTGAGCGTAACCCCTCTCTCCCCTACCATGGTACCATATCCTTTTGAAAAACCTCTTATTTCATTTTCTACGCCGGCATATTTTGCAGCAGTTTCCACTTCAGCCTTTTCTATGCCTGAAAGCCCAAACCCGATATTGTTGGTAATCGTATCGCTGAATAAAAAAACATCCTGCGGCACATAACTTATTTGCTTTCTAAGGCTTTCCAGGCGGATATGCTTTATATCCGTGTCCTCTGCCTCAATTACCCCTTCTGTTGGGTCATACATTCTTAGTAATAGCTGGGCAATTGTTGTTTTACCGCTTCCCGTTTTGCCCACAATGGCTATTTTTTCCCCTTTTTTGATGGAGATGGTAAAATTTTTCAGGGCTTGCACCCCTGTATCCGGGTAAATGAAGCTAATGTTTTTAAAAGCAATATTTCCTTCCAATTGTATATCCGTTGCATCCGGCAGGTCTTTAATATCGGGCTGTATTTCCAGAAATTCATTGATGCGTTTTTGAGAAGCCGAAGCCCTCTGCACCATGCTTGCCGTAAGGCCGATAGCGCTAACAGGAAACGTAAGCATATTGACATACATTACAAATTCCACAATGGTACTGATGCCAATATCATGACGGCCATTTATATAGTAAAGCCCGCCGATAAGTATCGTGAGCAGCGTACTTAAACCAATCAATAGTGTAATAAAAGGAAAATAGATGGCTTCCAGCTTTGCCAACCCGACAGATTGCTTACGGAACTCATCACTGGTTTTGGTAAAAAATCCCAGCATGGCTTTTTCCTGGGCAAAGGATTTAATAACCCTGATGCCGGAATAAGACTCCTGTGCATTGGTAGTAAGCCGGGATAAAAGTTCCTGTATCTTTTCGCTTTTTTTATGAATACGGATATTGACAAAATAAATGGCTATAGCAAGCGGAGGCAAGGGAAGCAATACATATAGCGTCAGCTCAGGGCTGCGCTTAAACATAAAAAAAACGCAAAAGGAAATAACCGTAACAAGATTGACAATATACATTATGGCAGGGCCGGTAAATATCCTGACCCGGCTTACATCTTCTGTAATCCTGTTCATCAAATCGCCGGTACTGTTTTTTTTGAAAAAAGCCGTATCCAGCGCCTGGTAATGGTTATATACCTGGTTCTTTTGATCGTACTCGATATGCCGGCTCATTACAATAATTGTCTGCCGCATCAGGAAAAGAAAAAAGCCCCTTAACAGCGCCAATACCAGTATAACGATGCCGCAAAGCGCCACAACATTCGTTACCGATTTAAAGCCTTCGGCAAAAAGAATAAACTGATCTACAAGCCTGTCGTAATCAGCGGGCTTGTCGGGCGCCTTGTAACCCGGTACATTCAATGCCCGCTGCACATAATCAATAACGAACCCGGTAACCTGCGGCGATAGTACGCTTAAATAGTTGGACAAGGTAACAAAAACGATCCCTATGCCAAGTCGGGTGCGGTATTTCCAGAAGTACCTGTTAAGGCTTTTCAGGTGTTTCACTAAGAAAATTTGAACGAAGTTAAATGATAGATTACTAATAGTTTGGGTGGAAATAGTTGCTGCCGTACATTTGCGCCGGAGAGATGGCAGAGCGGTCGAATGCGGCGGTCTTGAAAACCGTTGACTGTAACAGGTCCGGGGGTTCGAATCCCTCTCTCTCCGCAAACTCATACAATTGCCCCCAAAGGGGCATTTTTTATGCAGAGATGCGGCAAGCTCGCCTGTAAGCAGATCGAAATAAAAAATGAAAGCGATAGCGAGAAGATTGGATGGGTTTAGCGACGCCCGCCGCAGGCGACAGGGATCATGAAGTAATCCCTCCCTCCGCAAACAATTGAAAGCCCCGAATCGGGCATTTTTATTTTCGTTATTGCCTTCTCCCTTTCATTTAAAAGTGGCCTGCCGCAAAATTGTTTGACCCAGAGGTTTCAGCAGAACGGTTTCTACCGCATTAGTCTGGGTATTCCGCATACTGGTTTCAAACACCAACGGGCTTTTTTGAATTACAGGATGATCCGGGATATACGCATAAAGAACCAGGGTTACCGGCGTATAAGTCAAATCGGCAAAACCTTTTACAGGATAGGTTTTAGTGATTTTTTCTTCTGCTGTTATTTCATGTGCCAGCACTAAACCGCCATATTGAAAATAGTATTCGCCTTTATTATCGGTTTTAACTTTCGTCTCTGCTGCAAATTCTATAACCACTTTATCCTTCTTTCCCCATTTTTTTGAAATGATGATAAACCCGTCCTGTTCGGTGTAAGGAACGGAGCAGTGAAAAGCAGTAACCCATTCGGGCTTTCTTATTTTCAGGTCGAAAGAAATGTTTTTGGCATTTATGATAAATTCAATCCTGTTTTCATACGGATAGGATGTGTTTTGTGTAACCGTTATTCTTTTCCCGTTCATTATTGTTTGTACTACCGAAGGACCTAACAAAGAAGCTACCAGGCCGTTTTTATCTTTCAGCCACATGTGCTGCACATAATAAGGTGTAATTCTCCCTGCATTGGGCACGCAACATACCGCCGCCTCCCTGTGCACCGGCGAATAGCGATAACGGGTCTGTTTATCATCACTTATATCACCGTTAAGCCCGCCGGTCATATAGTAGGAATTGTCTGTTTTTAAATAGGCAATACAACTTTTGTCAGGGTGCCTGGCCCCCTGTGCCGCATTAAAAAATAAGTGTTCAATTTTATCGGCATAACTAACATTACCTGTTTTTGCATATAAACTGGTATAGCTATGCAGCAGTTCCTGCAACGAACAATATTCATACCCCCGGTTGGTAGCATCTGCCGGACGGCCGCCAATCCATTCATCGCCAACCGGCCCGCCGGAAACAGTGGTAGTAGTTTTTATTTTAGCTTCAAAACGTTGTAAGGCCAGTAACAAGCTACCATTGCCTGATGCGTAACAGGCGGCCGCAAGGCAACGCAAATGCTCGTAAGTGTGTACCCCATGGCCGGAGAGCTTTATATCAGGGTTCAATAGTTTTTTTACCTGCGCATCTTCATTCAAATCTTGTTCAGAAAAATCCTTGTACAAAAACAAAGCATATTCGAGGTACTTGCGGTTGTTGGTAATATAAAAAAGCTGCTCCAGCACATCGGTAAAAGTTAATCCATGCGAAAGCCCGCCCACATATTGGCTTTTGGAATAAAAAGGCTGCGACCGGTATGCAGGATAATAATCCATCGTATTTTGAACAGCCCTTTTTATTGCTGTCAGCACTTTTTCGCTTTTTGTATAATCATACCAGGCCAGCAACCCTCTCAGCAAACTGGCTTTGGCCCATAACTCACCGTTTTCATTATCAAATTTATACCTGAGCTCTTTGTCGTATATACCAAGGTAACCGTCATCATCCTGCGATTGCAAAACAGCGTCAATGTATTGCTGAATACGCTTCAGGTGTTTTTTATCTTTTGCCAGGATGGCGCTTCTGATATAGCCGTCCCGCCAGTTACTTTGCGTTTCACTGTTCCACCAGAAAAGCTGCGCCTGCCAATCGCCTTCCCCGCCGATATTGCCCAGTTCTTTGGCCCTGGATTTTTTTGTAAGGCGGTCTTTGTTATAAATATCATCCTCTTTAATCAGGTCAGGCGCCAGCGCATCAAGGTTGCCTGTAAAACCGTCAAGGTTTTTCTGTACCTGCTTTTTCAGCCAGCCTGCCGGTTTTACAGCGCCGAAAGGAAGTATCTCCAGCTTTTCCTCCAAAGGTTTTACAATCGAATAAGCATGTTGGGCTACAGCAGCATTGTTTATTGCCCAATAAAAAATTATTCCACTAAAAAATTTCTTCATGGTTTGCATATAGAATTATCTGTTCTCCCACATATCATTCATCTGCTCCAGCGTTTTATTCCTTGTTTCAGGAACGCATTTTGCTATAAAAAAGATGGCCCCCAGGCAAAACAGGGCAAACAACAGAAAAGGAAATGCGCCGTTAAAATGGTGTCTTAACCAGGCATTTTCCGTCATCATCGGAAAGGTTTGCGATACGGCAAAATTGGCCACCCATTGAATGAACACAGCGATGGCCAGTGCAAGGCTCCGCACTTTATTCGGAAATATTTCCGACAACAACACCCACACCACCGGCCCCCAGGAAATGGAAAACGAAGCCATGAACAATAGTAAAAACGGCAGCAGCCATGTGCTTGTAATCTGGTAGTAGGCCGATATGCCCACTACCGACAAGGAAATCAACATGCCCCAGGAGCCAATCTTTAACAGCGGTACCCGGCCTGTTTTATCCACCAGCCTGATAGATACGATTGTAGCAACCAGGTTTACCACACCCAGCATACTTGTTTCCAGTAATGAGGCATTGGCATCGCTGCCAAAGCTTTTAAAAATTTCAGGCGCATAATACAAGATGGCATTGATACCTGTTATTTGCTGAAACACAGACAAGCCGATACCAACGAATAAAGCCATTCTGAACTTAGGCTGTAACAGTAATTGCAATTGCCCTTTTTCTTTTTTACCAAACGATTGCTTTATTTCCTCCAATATTTTTGCGGCAATATCCTTCGGATTAAACTTTTCCAACACCTGCAATGCTTTGGCCTCTTTCTTTTTCTCGGCATACCACCTGGGGCTTTCCGGTATAAAGAATAATAGCAGCATATATAAAAATGCCGGTATGGCGCCGGAACCAAACATCCATCTCCAGCCTTCCTGTAAATTCCATTCGGCATCACCCTGCAGGGCAATAAAGTAATTAACGAAATAAACTACCACGATCCCGATTACAATGGCCAGCTGGTTAAATGCCACTAATGATCCTCTCTTATCTGCCGGCGCTATTTCGGCAATATACATAGGCACTACCATTGAAGCCAGCCCCACACCTACGCCGCCAATCATCCTGAAAAAAACAAAAATGCTGAATTGTTGCGGCAATGCCGTACCTATTGCACATACCAGAAACAAAACAGAAGCAATAAGCATGGTTTTCTTTCTGCCCAATACGGTGCTCGCCCTTGCAGAAAAAAAAGCGCCGATCAGGCATCCGATTAATGCAGATGAAATAGCCCATCCGGTTTGTGCAGGTGAAAGGCTGAAATATTTTGTAAGATTGCCGATAGCGCCGGATATGACTGCTGTATCATAACCAAAAAGCAATCCGCCCAATGCGGCGCTCAGCGCTATGTAATGTATTTTCTTCATTGTGTTATTAAGTTAACCGGCTTTTCAAAAGGTTCTTCATTCTGCTGTTGGTTTCCCATTGGTCTGTCAAAGGCTTTTTGGAGAATGGCGCTACAGGCATGTAAGGCGGCGGGCCAAACTCCGGCGTAATCGTAAAAGTTTTTACAGAAGCCCGGCGCCGGTCAATGATTTTTTGCCACCAATCAATATATACTTGCAAATGCGCTTCCCACTCCGGCGCAAAAGGATCGTTTACCTGCGGGGCTTGCTCAAAACCAATGCGGGCATGGATATGATGGATATTAGGAAATACTCTTGCCAGCATTTCCTGCTGCCCCTGCAAAAGGCTTTCGGAAACAGTACACCAGTGCGACAGGTCGCCAGTAAATTTTAGTTCCGGGAATTTTTCCAGGTATTTCATCAACGTTTGCAAATGAAAGGTAAACCGGCCCCGGTGAATTTCATGATAAACGGGAATGCCTGTTTTAACGGCGATGTTTTCCGCCGCTTCTATTATAAAACAGTTCTCATCAAAAGAATAATAATCTTTACCGGTATGGCTATTGATAAAATCAGGGCGAAGCGATGCTAAAAACTCCAATCGTTGCTGCATTCTTTTTAAATAATCTTCCGGCGTTTCCTGTTGCAAAGACAATACCTGCTGCCCGATGAAGATAAAACCAGGGAGCTGTGCTGCCCGTATTTTATTTAATGCTGCAAAAAAATTATCAATAAAAGTTGTTGTATCAGGGAGGTTGATTTCCACGCCATCATATCCTTCCTGCAACAGTTTTTCAAAAAAACCAGCTACCGGAATATTTTCACTTCCCCAAAAGGGGCAACAATAGCGAATGTCCATCATGCTAAGAATATACTACGGGATTGATCGGCGTTTCAATCACTTCCCCAATCTTTGCGCCGGGGCACCAGGTATTCCAGTCATTAACCTGGTTATCATTTTCCGGATTTTTCAGGCGCATATCTTTATCCATATAAATAATGGTCATCACTTTTCGCATTGCATTGGTTTGGTTGGCGCCCGCCCGGTGAAAAACCCACCCGGAATGAAAGCTTACCTCTCCGAGGTCAAAAGGCTCAATCACATGCTTAAAATCCGTTACCCTTAATTTTTGTTCAATCTTCGCTTCGCTTTCATCACCAATGGCCAGTTCCCTTCCTTCCACAATGGCATGGCTTGCAGCGCTGAATTCCAAGGGGCCCATTTCCAACGGCGTTGCCTGTAACGGTATCCAGGCAGTAACTGTTTTTTCCGTTTCAAGCGGCCAGTAATATTGATCGGCATGCCAGGGCGTAATGCCGCCACCCGCTTCTTTAAACAAAGCCTGGTCATGGTAAATCCTTGCACCGCTTGTTTGCATCAGATCAGCAGCAATTTTTCCCAACCGCCTGCTAAACACAAGTGTTTTAACCGTTTCGTTTTCCCTCCACAAATTAAAAAGCTGTAAAAACGCTTTGCCATAGGTATCCCTTTCCGCCAACAAAGTGGTAGTAGTATTCATCTGGCTGACCTGTTCCGAAATCACTTTGTTGTAAAAAGCTACGGTTTCTTCGTTTAAAACTTCCCTGAGTTTTATATACCTGTGCTTATCGTAAAAAGATACTTGTTCAGGCGATAGCTCATAGTAGCTGTTTAAAAAGGCTTTAATGCCGGCAGGCGTAGTATCCATAACAAGCAATGTATTTGATACAAAAATATCTTTGGCAAACAGTAGAAACCGGCACTTGAAGTCAAAATAATAGCACAATATTGACTAAATTTACCCGACAAGGCTACAATTTAAACCAAATTAGATAATGCGGGCCGTTTTTGAAGATGTTGAATTATTAAAGGGGGAGCACTCTTTTGTGGCTTATTCTTTTGCCGTACCCTTTTTTGAATTCAAATGGCATTATCACCCGGAATTTGAACTGACGCTTATCAAAAAAGGCAGAGGGCAAAGAATTGTAGGCGACAGCCACCAGTCTTTTGCAGAAAACGATCTGGTATTGTTAGGTTCGGGATTGCCCCATACCTGGTTTACCGATCCCGGCGCCTGTAATAGCGAAGCGGTAGTGATTCAATTTTCTGAAAACTTCCTGGAAAACTTTATTAAACTTACTGAATTCCGGCAGGTGCATGAACTGTTGCAGGAAGCAAAACATGGTATTTTTTTTCAATCCGATGAAACTATTATTCAAAGGATAACAGACCTTCCGCAAAAAGAAACATTGTTCAGGATTACGGAACTACTCAGCATATTGCAGTTGCTGGCTGCAAAAGAAAGGCATTATTTATCTTCGAAAGACCTTGTAATTACCGGGAACACCAAAACGCAAAACCGTATTAACAAGGTATGCCAGTATGTGCAAACCCATTCGCATGAAAAAATAAATATCGAGCAGGTGGCGGGAATGGCCTATTTGTCGAAAAGCGCCTTTTGCAAATTCTTCAAACGGGTAATGAAAACCAACTTTTCTGATTATGTAAATGACATCCGCATTGCCAATGCCTGCCGCTGGCTTACCTCTTCAGACAACACTATCAAAGAGATTGCTTTAGACACCGGCTTTGAAAGCCTGACCTATTTTAACCGTATTTTTTTGAAAAAGAAAAGAATAACCCCTTCGGAATTCAGAAAAAGAATGCGGGAATAACCTCCCTGGAATGTACATCCCGTTTCTGCCTGCACATGATCCGCATTAAGTTGTACCGATTGAAACTGTACCTGCCGTTTTTCATTCATTTTCCTTTGCCTGTAATAAATTTCCTACCTTAACAAGATGAGTACAAAAGCGGATACAAACCGAACAGTAATTATCCTGCTGCTGGCCTCGCTCCTGTTTTTTGTAATGGGCTTTATGTTCCCGCTGCTGCAAACAGGATACGGTATCGGGCCGTTCACGTTTAAAAAAGACACGATTTACCTGCACACTTCTTTCTCCTATTTTTTTGGTCAGGGTGAATTCTTTATCGGGAGCCTGCTGCTCTTTTTTACCATCCTGTTTCCCATTATCAAATACATTTTTCTTTTTCTTACGGCCTTCGGCGTGCTACTGCCCCGTCAAAAGTATCTGCACACGGCTTTGGAAATAATCAATAAATGGGCCATGCTGGATGTATTTGTTGTAGCCGTGCTTATCTTAAACCTGAAGTTTGATTCCGGCATTATTGTTTCCAAACTGGGAAGCGGCACCATGCTGTTTGCCATTTCTGTAGTATTGATGATGATTGCCTCCTTCCTGGCAGACAGGCTACCAATGAACCAAAGCAAGTGAAATAATTTTGCCTGTATCGCAGCATTTAGTAACTTCAAACAGAAAATTCCGCCATATGCACTCAGTCGCTTCTGTTCTAAAAAGAAAAGGTACAAACCCAGTTGCTGTTGCGCCCGGCGTTACGGTCATTCAGGCGTTGCAGATCATGGCTGAAAAAAATATCGGTTCCGTTATTGTAATGGACGGCGAAAAATACAAAGGCATTATTACAGAACGGGATTATTCCAGGAAAATTATACTCAAAGGAAAAAGTTCTACCGATACAAAAGTAGAAGACATCATGTCAACTGACCTGCCATCGGTAAAACCATCCGATACGATTGATTATTGCATGGAACTGATGACCAGGCTGAACGTCCGCTATATGCCCGTATTTGAAGGGGAAAAACTTAGCGGCATTATTTCCATGAGCGATGTGGTGAAAGAAACGATACTGGCGCAGAAGGAAACCATCCATCACCTGCAATCGTATATTACCAGCTGACTTACACACTCATTAAATATCCGCGAAGCCCCGTAAGGCTTCGCTTTTTTATTTTTCAGCTTTCTTTTCCGCCACAACAACAAGGTCTTTTACCTCCACCTGCATAAGCAGCAACCCGATTTTCACTATGGCCCGCTTGCCCCTTATTTCCATCACTTCCCCTACCTGGTGATTCTTTTTCATCTTTACACGGCTGCCTGTTTTGATATCCCCGCCTGTTTCATAATATTTTGAATCCAGCTTTTGCTGCATTTTGCCCGCCACTTTTTTCTCATTCTTCCTGAACAACAAAGCTTCCATCTGCTTTATCACTTTCTGCTTATTCTCCTCCTTTTTCCACTCGATAAGCATTTGCTTCAGCTTTCTTTCCATCTCTTTCAGGTACGTAATCCGCTGCTCCGATATTTTATTCTGCTCCCGCAGCAACTCAACCTGCTGCTTATGCTTCTCTTTGTATAATGTCGTTTCCAGTTCCTTTTTTAGTTTCTGATTCTCCGCCACCGATTGCTGCAATTGCTTTTCCCTTTTTTCAATATCCCTCAAATCCTGTTCTGTACGGTTCAATAACCTGTCAAGACGGTACTGGTTTTTGTCCACCAACTGCCTGGCCCGGTCAATCAACTTTTTATCCAATCCTATACGTTCCGCAATGGAAAAAGTATAAGAGCTTCCCGGCTTGCCAACAATAAGTTTGTATTGCGGCTGTAACTCTTTTTCATCAAACTCCATGGCCCCGTTAATAATGCCGGGTGTTTTCCCCGCCATCACTTTCAGGTTAAGGTAATGCGTGGTAACAACGCCAATAGCATGTTTTTTTGCCAATTCCTGCAATATAATTTCTGCAAAAGCGCCTCCCAGGTTGGGATCACTGCCGCTGCCCAGTTCATCAATGAAGAAAAGCGTCCGCCCATTGGCATTTTCCATAAAATGCTTCATGTGCAGCAGGTGGCTGCTGTAAGTGCTTAATTCAAATTCTATGCTCTGCGTGTCGCCGATGTGGATCATCAGTTGCTTAAATATGCCGAAACAAGAGGAAGGATGAACAGGTGGTAATAAACCGGCCTGCACCATCATCTGCAAAAGGCCGATAGTTTTCAAGGTTATTGTTTTACCGCCTGCATTCGGGCCGCTGATGACCAATATCCTCTCCTCATCTGAAAGAGTTACCGTTAACGGAATGGTTGGCTTGTTTACCTTCCGGTTATGCAGCAAGAGAAGAGGATGGCAGGCATTTATCAACTGTACCTGTACTTTATCTGTAATCACCGGAAATTCCCCGTTCATATCTATGGCCAGCTTTGCTTTGGCCTTTATAAAATCATATTCGCCTGCCACCGTATGGTAACTGAACAAGAGGGAAGAATAAACGGAGAGCCTTGCAGTAAGCTCTTTCAGTATGCGGTACACTTCTTTTCGTTCATCATTCTCCAGTTCACCTACCCGGTTATTAAGTTCAATGGTTTCTTCAGGCTCAATAAAAGCTGTTTTACGACTGTCGCTTTCCCCGTGCAGTATTCCTTTTACTGCTCTTTTATGCTCTGCAAACAGGGCCACCACCCTTCTGCCATTCATAAAGCTTTCTTCAATTTCGGCGAGATAGCCCTGCTTGTTGAGGCGGCCGACAACTTTTTCAAACAACCTCCGCAATTCTGTTCTTTTCCTGTATAATTCCAAACGGATGGATTTCAACTCAGGTGAAGCGGTATCCTTTACCTGCCCGGCCATATCCAGCACATCATCTATCAATGCAATGATAGCTTTTTCATAATGTATGTTTTCAATTACGGAAGCCATAGCAGGATAAGCCATCCTTCTCTCATTATCAAACCAGCGGAATATTTTTTCCATGCTTTCCGCCAGCTTTCTTAGCTGCATACATTGCTCGGCCGTTAAAACAGCCCCGGGAACAGACAATAACTTCAATTCTTTATCAAGGTTCAGCACATAATCGTTGGGGAAATATATGCTGTTTACAAGCAGTTGCCTGTATTCATGGCTTTGTCTTAGGTCTTTCTCTACAAATTCTTTCCGGGTATGTATGCGTAATTCCGCAGCTTTATTACGGGCATAGCCGGTAAGGCAATAATTCAGCAACAGTTCTTTTATACCGGTAAACTCCAACTGGGCCGCAGCAGATTCAGGAAATAGTTTCATCAGTTTCAGGCGCAATAATGAGGCACGAAATTAATCAAGCTGCCGTAAATGCGTACTGTTAAAACAACCCAATACCACGCAGTAAAAACCATTCTGCAATATTTTTGTTACATCTTTGACAGCATGACTTATTTTAAAAAGATATTTGCACCGGCTGTTATCAGCTTTCTGGGCCTGTGTTCCTGTGCCCAACCCGCTCCTAAAACAAATACCATGAACGAAAAAACGAATACAACAACAACCTCTTCGGTAAATACGCCTGCAACAGATACTGCCACTTTAGCCAACGGTTGTTTCTGGTGCACCGAAGCTATTTTTGAACAATTAGAAGGCGTTGTCAGCGCCGTTTCCGGCTATACAGGCGGGCATACGGCTAACCCAACGTACAAGGAAGTTTGCTCCGGCGAAACCGGCCATGCCGAATGCCTGCAAATAACGTATACCCCTTCTATTATCAGTTTTGATGAACTATTGGAAGTTTTCTGGCAAACACACGACCCCACCACACTGAACCGCCAGGGCAATGATGCAGGCACCCAATACAGAAGCGGCATTTTTTATCATAACCCGGAACAAAAAGAAAAAGCGGAAAAATACAAGGCTGAACTGGATAAAAGCGGCGCTTTTAACAACCCCATTGTAACAGAAATAACTGCTTTTGAAAAATTTTACCCCGCAGAGGACTATCACCAGCAGTATTTTGAAAACAATGAAAACGCAAATCCCTATTGCCAAATGGTGGTACGGCCCAAAGTGGACAAGTTTCAAAAGGTGTTTAAAGACAAGCTAAAGAAACAGTAACCCTTTATTCCATTTTTGCATAACGGAGTTCCAGCAGGTTAAGGGCATTTATGCGAAGGTCTTTAACCCTGGGCTGCACCAGCCGCACCACTTTATCATACCATAAAGGGATTACCGGGGCATCGTTCATCATTACCTGGTCGGCCTGGCGGTATAAAGTGTAGCGAATAGAATCATTTGTTTCCGTCAACGCTTTTTCAAACAAAGCATCAAAGGTTGGGTTATTATACCTTGTATAGTTTGGCGGGGCGGGGTTTTTGGAATAAAAAACCGATAAATAATTTTCTGCATCGGGGTAATCCGCTATCCAACTCCCCCGGAAAAAGGCTGCTTTTGAACCGGAAGTGAGGTCGAGCAATAAGGAACGCTGTAAAACTTCCACCTGTACGGGAATGCCGGCTTCTTCCAGTTGTTTGGCTATAAAATCGGCCATTTCTGCATAAATGGAAATAGTGTACAGTTTTATTTGCTGCAAGCCCTTGCCACCGGGAAAACCGGCTTCTTTTAGCAAGGCTTGTGTTTTCGCCGGGTCATAATAATAGCCTTTTACCTCTGTTGAATCAAATGAAGGCAGGCCCGGCGGCACAAAGCCCGAACCGGCTGGCGTACCTAATGAATTACGCAGGTAAAGAATCATCTTTTCCCGGTCAATGGCATAATTAATCGCCTGTCTTATTTTCTTAAAACGTAAAGGCGAATTCTTCAGCAATACATTATTTGTATCCACCAGCATACCGATATACTCCACATTCAGGTAAGGGTTGGTTTGCAGGGTAATCTTTCCTTCCCAATCTTTCCGCAAGGCCCCTGCTTTGGTCAGCACTTCATCCTTGAACGAAGCATCAATATCATTGATAAAATCCAGATCTTTTTGCCGGAACAGCAAAAACTCGGTGGCCTTGCTGTCATAAAATGTCAACTTTATCCCGTCAAGATACGGCAACCTGTTGCCGGCGCTGTCTTTTTCAAAATAGTTCTCATTCTTTTTCAATATCAGCGCCTGGTTTTCTTCCCATGCCACAAACTGAAACGGGCCTGAGCCAACCGGATGGCTGCGAAAACCATCGCCATATTTTTCTATGGCTTCCTTCGGAATGATGGAACAGTATTGCATGGATAAAATGCCCAGCACCGGGTGATAAGGCCGTAACAGCTTTAACTGAAAAACAGAATCGTTCACTGCTTTAAAAGGGGTCAGCGTATCCACTTTGCCGTTAAATACCCATGAGCCGGGGCTTGCCACGTTCTTATCCAGTAGCCTGTAAAAGCTGTACTCCACATCAAAAGCAGTCAGTTTTCTTCCTTTGCTGTTTTCAAAAGCCGCATCGTCATGAAAGAAAACATCATCTCTCAGATAAAAGGTATAAAGGCTTCCTTCATCAGCAATTTCCCATCTCAATGCAATAGACGGAATAATCTGTAAACTGTCATCCACTTCTACCAGTGTGCTGAACAACTGATGGGCCGGCCACATGGTAGCCTGGCTTTTGGCAAAAGCGGGATCCAGGGTGGGAATGCCCCGGAATTCGTTATAATGAAATATTTTTTTGCCGCTTCTCCGGCTGTCATAGCAACTGCCAAGCAATACGGAAACCGTTGCAATAAATAAAGCCTTTTTAACAAACAGATTAATCATGGAAAAATTAAATTTACGTCTTCAAATAATACAATGGTCAAAATATTGCTCAGGCATAAGTTTATACAGCAAAATACTTACCTGCTTGCCTTTCTGCTGATTTCCGGAATTTCATGCGCCCAGCCACTTAATAAGAAAACTGCATTTACCAACCAGGATACGCTTCGAGGCAGCATTACCCCCGAAAGGGCCTGGTGGGATGTTGTTTCTTACAACCTGTATGTGCAGCCGGACTTTCTAAAAAGAAGTATTACAGGCTGGAACCAGATCGGCTTTAGTGTAAAAAATGCCGGCAAAAACAAGAAAATGCAGATAGACCTGCAACAGCCGCTGGAAATAGACAGTATTGTTTTTGAAAATAAAAAGATCAGTCATTTTAAAAGAAACGGCAATGTATATATCATCGACTTTGGTAAATATAATTTTCAATCAATAAACGAAAACCCGGAAAAGGAAGCGGCGGCTTCTTACAATATCACCATTTATTACCACGGCATACCCAGGCCAGCCATTTACCCTCCCTGGGACGGAGGCTGGGTATGGGCCAAAGATGCAAAGGGCCGTCCCTGGATGACGGTGGCCTGCCAGGGGCTTGGCGCCAGTGTATGGTATCCCTGTAAAGACCATCAAAGCGATGAGCCTGATGCAGGCGCCCTGATACAGGTAAGGGTTCCTGATACATTGGTGGCTGTTTCAAACGGAAGGTTGTATGCAAAAGACGACCAGAAAGACGGCACTGTTTTATATTCCTGGCAGGTAAAAAACCCTATAAACAATTATAACATTGTTCCCTACATCGGCAAATATGTACACTGGTCTGATACTTTTACAGGAGAAACCGGCAAACCGCTAAGTCTTGATTACTGGGTAATGGATTACAACCTTGAAAAATCAAAACAACAATTTGACAGGGATGTAAAACGAATGCTCACTGCATTTGAATACTGGTTTGGCCCCTACCCTTTTTATGATGACGGCTTCAAGCTGATTGAGTCCTCCCACTTAGGCATGGAACACCAAAGCGGCATCGCATACGGCAACCACTATAAAGACGGCTATCTCGGCAGGGACCTTTCCGGCTCCGGCTGGGGCTTGAAATGGGATTATATCATCATCCACGAAAGCGGCCATGAATGGTTTGCCAATAATATTACCACCAACGATATTGCCGATATGTGGGTGCATGAAGGCTTTACCATGTATTCCGAAGCTTTATTCGTTGAGTATTACTATGGCAAACAGGCAGCAGATGAATATATTTGGGGGGTAAGAAATAATATTGCCAACAACAAGCCATTGATAGGCGCTTATGGCGTAAACCAGGAAGGCAGCGGCGATATATATAACAAAGGCGCCAACCTGATACACACTATCCGGCAGGTAATTAATAATGATTCTCTTTTCAGGAGTATATTAAGGGGGCTGAATAAAGAGTTCTATCACAAAACAGTTGATTCAAAAGACGTGGAGGAATATATCAGCAAAAAAGCCGGTAAAGACCTGTCAAAAATATTTGACCAATACCTGAGAACAATCAAAATACCGGAGCTGGAATATAAGCTGAATGGCAACAATCTCTCTTACAGATGGACAAACACGGTGGATGGTTTTGATATGCCTTTATTATTGGGAACAGAAAAGCAATTCCTGATCTATCCCACAACAGAATGGAAAGAAACAGAGTTGCCACTGAACTATGGAATTGAGTCAGTAAGCAGTAATTACTACATCACTACAAAAAAGATAAATTAATCCGCCACGGGAACCTGCAGACCAACGACTCCCGACTATTCCTCTTATCTTTATTCCATGAGCAGCATACGCCGGCAAAGCATCATCTCTTCTGTAATTATTTACATAGGGTTTGGAGTCGGCCTGTTTAATATTTATCTGTTTACCAAGCAGGGCATCTTCCAGGAATCAGAGTTTGGCCTTTACAATGTATTTATTGCAATAGCCACCATCATGATGGCTTTTTCCGGCCTGGCCATGCCTTCTTATATCTATAAGTTTTACCCGTATTATAAAGACCACCTGCCTGCGAAGAAGAACGACCAGATGACCATCGCATTGTTTACCGGCATCATAGGCTTCCTGGTGGTAGTTACTTGTGGTATTGTTTTTAAAGACCTAATCATTCAGAAATATGCCACCAATGCGCCGGAAATAGTTCAGCATTACGAATGGATTTTTGTTCTTGGTTTTGGGTTGCTGATATATACCATCCTCGAAGCCTATACCTGGCAGTTGCACAAATCGGTATTTACCAATTTCCTGCGGGAAGTGGCCTGGCGCCTGTTTACAACGGTGCTGATCGTATTATTCATAACCGGTGTTATCAAAAACTTTGATGTTTTTATCAGGTTGTTTGCTTTCAGCTATCCTTTTATTGCCTTTCTATTGTTTACCTACCTTCTTGTTACGGGCCGCATACATTTTACCTTTAAGCTAAGCAAGGTTACCCGTAAATTTTCCAAAAGCATTTTACGCCTCTGCACTTTTATCTATACCGGCTCGCTGATCTTCACTATTTCCCAGGTATTTGATTCGCTGCTTATCAGTTCGGTATTAGACCAGGCATTAGCCAAGCTGGCTGTTTATTCCGTAGCACAGAATATTTCCTCGATGATACAAGCCCCGCAGCGGGGCATCATTGCCGCCTCCATTGCCCATCTTTCCCGGGCATGGAAGGATAAGAACATGGCCCTGATACAAAAAATTTACCAGCGGTCTTCCATCAACCAGTTACTGTTTGCCTGCGGTTTCTTTTTCCTGGTAGTGCTGAACTTTACAGATGCCGTAGTTACGTTCCAGTTGAAGGGCACCTACCTTGATGCGTATTATATTGTAATCCTGCTGGGGTTAACAAGGATTATTGATATGGGAACAGGCGTTAATGCACAGATAATTGCCACTTCCATCTATTGGCGCTTTGAAATGATCAGCGGGATGATATTGCTGGCGTTTATGCTGCCGCTCAGCTATTTTCTTACCAAAGAATTTGACATAACAGGAACCGGCTTTGCACAACTTATTTCCATCAGCATCTACAATATTATCCGCATAACCTTTTTGTGGCGGAAGTTTAAGCTGTTCCCGTTTACGATGCAATCTGTATATGTTTTACTGCTGTCTGTAGCCTGCTTTGGCATCTGCTTCTTTGCTTTCCAGGGCATTCATGGATGGGCAGGTCTGCTTATCCGCAGCATAGCCTTTGCAGTCCTGTATGTAGCAGGTTCTGTTTACTTTAAGCTATCGCCGGACATTATACCGGTCATAACTACTATCAGAAAAAGATTGGGATTATAAAATCAGCGGCCCCTGTTGCTTGCCATTATTTCCTTATTATCAATTCTTCCGGCGCCTATAAACCGCTTCAGGTAATAGGTTTCAAAAAGGTCGTTCACCATTACACCCCTTGATACAGAAGCATGAACAAATTTATTATTACCCAGGTAAATACCAACATGTGAAACACCCCTGCCGGTTGTATTGAAGAATAACAGATCTCCTTCCTGCAATTCTGTAGTAGAGATTTTACGGCTTAAGCTATATTGATCCCTGGAAACCCTCGGCAACATTATGCCATAAAGAGCCGAATAAACAGCTACCGTAAACCCGGAGCAGTCAACCCCGCTTTTGGTATTACCGCCGGAACGATACCGTACACCATACCAATCGTCAACCGCTTCAAGCAAAGAGGCGTCGGGCAACAACTCAACCTCCGTATTCATCAATACCGCATATTTGAACTGAACAGGCGATGCTGTCTCTATCTGCACCGTAGCCCTGCTATTAAGATATTCAGTGATTGATTTATGGCTGTCAGCGGAAATGGTTATTTCCGGCTTTGCTTTTGATGTATAAACAGGGAAGTTTCTTTTTTCAGGAACCAGCAGGGCTTCCTCTTTCTCAATCGGTTGAGAAACAGGCATTACAGCAATGTCCTCAATAAATCTGGAAGTTTCCGAATTGCTGACAACAGGGTTTACCGATGCTTCCTGCCGGTTTGATATAAAACCAAGCGGCTTAAGGGATGAACAGCTACTGAGAAAAATGATAATCGCTAAAGCCGGAATGAGTTGCTTAACCATAATTGTTCTTCTTTAGGATAGTTTTTATAGGTTGGTTTAAAATAGCCTCCAGCCCGTATGGCAGAGGGTGTGCAAAAATATAGGTTAATAAATGAAATAACGACCCCTTTTTAACGAAATTTTTCCTTCAAAATTGCCTGATTTCTAACCTACTGTAAACAAATCGCTTACGGTTCCTGTAATTGTGAATATTCAATCCCTTTATCAAATGGCTGGCTCGGATTTATTGCCTATTATTGAATTATTATGCAAGCATCATCAACATTCTTCGCAATCACCTGTTTTTTAAGCTCTTGCCAGGGATCTGGCGGCGCCGGAACAAATAATGCCGATACGGCCCTCTTCCAGGAGAAATTTACACCGGTAATAACAGACACTACCCCTCCTGCACCAAAACCCTATACCGATATTGTATATGAAAAAAAAGAAGTGCTTACGGCTGCAGGCGGCACCAAGTCGGTATTATTCAACTCGTCCGGTTCAAAGCTTTTTGCCATGAACCTCGAAGGCATGAGCATCTATGAGTTTGACCAGGCCAGCCGAAAACTAACCCGTGAATTCAAATTCAAGCCCACACCCGGCACCGGATGGGATTATAACAAACATCGCCCCATCTCTTCTTACGAAGAAAAACCGGTGGAAGCCTGCTTCAGCCATGATGACAAAATTCTTTGGGTATCCCTGCACAATGCGGAAGGCATCGTTCCTATCTGGGTAGATGACTATTCAAAAAACAATGCCGTAACCACGGCTGAACAGAAAACAAAACCCATTACGGTTACCTATCGCGGCAGTAATAAAAAAGATACTTTCCGTGTACCATTAATAGAAACCGGAAAAACACCAAAAGTTATTTCCAGAACGGCAGACAGCAAATACCTGCTGGTAAGCAACTGGCACTCCCGGAATAACAGCGTATTGGAACTGGATGAAAACAAACTGCCTTACGGCAAAGTAATCAGCACTATCCCGGTGTCTGCCATCCCAAGGGGTATTGTAGTGGATGATAAAAACAATAAATCCTATATCGCCATCATGGGCGGCGCCAGCCTTACTGTAGTGGACAATACTACCTGGAAAAGCGAAGGCTCCATCAACGTATTGAGCAATCCCCGTCATGTGGTAATGGACACAAGCGGCCGTTTATTTGTTTCTTATAATAGCCTGGGACTGATTGCCTGTATTGATGCAGCAAGCGGCAAACAACTATTTACAGCTAAAACACATGCCCAGCCACGAACCATCATATTATCAAAAAATCACAAATTCATCTTCGTTACCTGCTACAGCAGCGATTACGTAGATGTGTACAAGATCAATGATGATAACTTTGAAAAAGTGGCATCTTTGCCCTGTGCCGGCCACCCTGTTGGCGTAGATATTTATGAGAACGATGAAAAATTAGAAGCCTGGGTGTGCAGCTACAGCAACGGCGCTATCAATATTTACACGTTTAAAAAGAAATAAACCCGAAATCAGGAGCCTTGCAACTGACTTCACATCTCTGGTATTAATAAACAATGAAATTCTCCCACCTCCACGTACACACACAATACTCCCTGCTTGACGGGGCTGCTTCCATAAAAAACCTGTATAGAAAGGCCATCGCAGATGGTATGCCTGCCCTTGCCATCAGCGACCACGGCAATATGTTCGGCGTTTTTGAATTTGTAGCAGAAGCTTATAAGCACAAAGACGCTAATGGCAATTTAAAAATAAAACCCGTTGCCGGCTGCGAATTTTATATTACGGAAACCCGCCACAAGAAAACATTTACCAAAGAACAAAAAGACAAACGCCACCACCAGATACTGCTGGCAAAAAATGAAACCGGTTACCGCAACCTGATAAAGCTTACTTCGCTGGGTTTTATTGAAGGCATGTACGGCAAGTACCCCCGCATTGATAAAGAACTTATCCTGAAATATCATGAAGGGTTGATTGCCACTACCTGCTGCCTCGGCGCATCGGTGCCGCAGACCATCTTAAGACATGGCGAAGAAGAAGGCGAAAATGAATTCAAATGGTGGCTGAATGTTTTTCAAGATGATTATTATGTAGAGTTGCAACGTCATGGAATGGCAGAGCAGGATAAAGTGAACGACGTGCTGGTAAAACTGGCCCGCAAGTACAATGTAAAGGTCATTGCCAGCAATGATTCGCATTACGTGGAACAGGATGACTTTAATGCACATGATATTTTGCTTTGCATTAACACCGGGGAGAAAATAGCCACTCCCGCCCTTCGGGATTTTGTGGATGATGATGTGCATGTAAAAGACAAGCGGTTCGCTTTTCCCAACGATCAATTCTACTTCAAAACAACGGAAGAAATGAGCAAGGTCTTTCACGACCTGCCCGAAGCCATTGACAACACCAATGAGATCGTTGATAAAATAGAACTGCTGAACCTGACAAGGGATATTTTATTGCCCAACTTCCCTATTGAAAAAAAGTTTCAGGTGCATACCAAACAGGAAACCATCGGCAAGAATATCATAAGCCCGGAATCGCTTAACCAGTGGGAATACCTGAAGCACCTGACCTATGAAGGAGCCAGGCAGCGCTACAACGAACTGACAGATGAAATAAAAGACCGGATAGAGTTTGAGCTGTTCACCATCAAGACTATGGGGTTTGCCGGTTACTTCCTCATTGTAAGCGATTTTATAAAAGCAGGAAGAAATAAAGGGGTGTTCATCGGCCCGGGGCGTGGTTCCGCTGCCGGCTCGGTAGTGGCTTATTGCATTGAAATTACGAACATAGACCCTATCAAATACAACCTGCTGTTTGAAAGGTTTCTGAACCCCGACCGGAAGTCAATGCCCGATATTGATACAGACTTTGATGATGAAGGAAGGCAAAAAGTGATAGACTATGTAGTTGAAAAATATGGCAAGAACCAGGTGGCGCAGATCATTACTTATGGCACGATGGCCGCGAAGATGAGTATTAAAGACGTTGCCCGGGTAATGGATTTACCATTGCCCGAATCAAATGCCCTGGCCAAATTAGTGCCTGACCGGCCGGGTATTGAATTAAAAAGAGTACTTCATGCGCCGTTAAAAGCAAAAGACGGCGAAAAATCCTTAGAAGAAAAAGACGGATTGGGAAATGATGACCTTGAAAATGTAAAGAAGCTACGAGAGATATACAATGATACAAGCTCGTCTGCCGGAAAAATATTGCACGAAGCGGAAAGGCTGGAAGGTTCTGTACGCAATACCGGCATCCATGCAGCAGGCATCATCATTGCGCCGAAAGACCTGACCGAACTGATACCTGTTGCCATTGCCAAAGATTCCCCTTTGTGGGTTACGCAGATTGAAGGCAACAGTGTGGAAAGCGCCGGTATTATTAAAATGGACTTTCTCGGGTTGAAAACCTTAACCATTTTAAAGAATGCGTTGATATTGATAAAACAAAATCACGGTGTAGAAATCAATCTGGATGAAATTCCGTTGGATGATGAAAAAACATATCAATTATTTCAGCATGGCGATATGATTGGTGTGTTTCAGTTTGAAAGCGCCGGGATGCAAAAATATTTGCGGGATTTAAAACCCGATAAGCTTGGCGATCTGATTGCAATGAACGCTTTGTACCGCCCCGGCCCTATTGCTTACATTCCTAATTATATTGACCGCAAGCACGGACGTGAAACTATCAGTTATGACCTGCCCGAAATGCAGGAATACCTGGAAGAAACCTACGGCATCACGGTGTATCAGGAACAGGTAATGTTATTAGCGCAAAAGCTGGCAAACTTCAGCAAAGGCGATGCTGATGTGCTGCGTAAAGCCATGGGTAAAAAAGATAAACCGGTATTGGATAAGATGAAACCGCAGTTTATTCAAGGCGCTAAAGCAAACAATTTACCTGAAAAAATGCTTGAAAAAATCTGGACAGATTGGGAAGCTTTTGCGCAATATGCGTTCAACAAATCACATTCCACTTGTTATGCTATCGTCGCTTATCAAACAGCGTATCTTAAATCGCATTATCCCGCAGAATACATGGCGGCCGTATTGAACAACGCCGGCAACATTGAAAAGATTACGTTCTTCATGGAAGAATGTAAACGCATGGGCATAAAAGTGCTTGGGCCGGACATCAATGAATCGCTGAAAGGGTTTGCCGTTAATAAAAAAGGTGAGATACGTTTTGGCCTGGGCGGTTTGAAAGGCGTTGGTGAAGCAGCCGTAGAAAGCATTATCGCAGAACGGCAGAAAAACGGCCCTTTTCCTGAAGTATTTGATTTTATCAAACGTATCAACCAGCGCACCGTAAATAAAAAAACATTGGAAAGCCTTGCTTATGCAGGCAGCTTTGATTGCTTCACTGATTTTCACCGGGCACAATATTTTCATATACCGGAAAATGAAACCATCAACGGGCTGGAAAGAATTATTAAATACGGCCAGGTGATTGCTGCACAAAATGCCACAACAGTCAACACTTTATTTGGCGACCTTCCAATAACAATGGAAATACCACCACCCCGCTTACCGGAATGTCAGCCCTGGCCATTAACTACTCAATTAGATAAGGAAAAAGAAGTAACAGGAATATTTCTAAGCGGCCACCCGCTGGATAATTACAGGTTTGAGATAAACCATTATGGCGTTACTTCCATTGCTGTTTTCAATGAATTCAAAGAATCCATAAAAACCTATCCCAATCCGGGCAGGCCGTTCCGGCTGGTAGGCCTGGTTACCGATGCACAGCACCGCATTGCCCGGAGCGGTAATAAATACGGAAATTTTGTTATTGAAGATTATTCCGGCAAAACAGAGTTTCCCCTGTTCAGCGAAAATTATATGCGGTTGTCGCCATTGCTGCAACAGGGAAGCACCGTGCTGATCCACGGCTATTTCAAACAGCGGTATAACAAAGACGAGTTTGAATTTGTTGTCAACGCTATTTCGCTGGCCGAAACGATGAAAAAAAGCCTGACAAAGCAGGTGATCATCGAGGCGCAGGTGCAGGATGTAAACGAGGAACTGATCAGTTTTGTGGAAAAGAACATCAAGTACCACCCCGGCAGCACTTCGCTGAAATTTACGTTAACGGAACCACGGAACAACCTGAAAACCATCCTTAGCTCCGCAGGCAGGGGCTTTGAAATGAACGAAGAAATGATCCGGTTCCTGGAAGATAAGCCGGAACTGGAAGTGCATGTGGTAACGGTCTGACAAGACCAGCCGTTTTAGCAGTAATTAGTGGCCTTATCGTTTAAAAATGACAAGTTTTTCACAACTTTCTGCCAGCTTTGTCTGTTATCTAAATCGGGCTTAAATTT
The DNA here is from genome assembly GCA_964560445.1 of uncultured Chitinophaga sp. GTDB lineage: Bacteria > Bacteroidota > Bacteroidia > Chitinophagales > Chitinophagaceae > JJ008. Next base: position 132,997 of record CAZLLT010000004.1, read on the forward strand.
GCACCCTTGTTCTTATAAAATTTAAAATCAAACATAAAATGGCAAAAGAATATACAGATTCCAATTTCCAGGCAGATGTGCTTGCTTCTGACAAATTAACCGTAGTTGATTTCTGGGCAGAATGGTGCGGCCCCTGCCGTGCTATCGGGCCGGTTATTGAAGAACTGAGCAAAGAATACGATGGAAAAGTAAACGTTGGAAAAGTAAATGTGGACAACAACCCGCAGGTGTCAATGAATTACGGTATCACTTCCATACCGGCCATACTCTTCATTAAAAACGGCCAGGTAGTTGACAAACTGGTAGGCGCACAACCTAAAGGCAACTTTGTAAAAAAGATTGAAGCGCATATATAACAGGAAACTCTAAATATTAAATAAAAAACCCCAAATTCCTTAAGGAATTTGGGGTTTTTTATT
>CAZLLT010000005.1:0-75505 GCA_964560445.1 uncultured Chitinophaga sp.
AATTAATCTCTAATGTAAGAGATTTTACTGTCCGTAGAAATTAGGCCATCTCAAGGGGCCGGTAGTTATCAAACCATAGCATTCAATACGCCTTTTACCATTGCTTACGATTCCATCGGGTTTTATGATATCGGCATAAAAATTACTTATACCGACAGTAGCACTGCGTATGGCCATACCAAAATTGTTGTATATCAGAACCCGGATACTATAACAACCAGGTATGGCACAGGGAACACGCCTCCGACTAATGAAGCGGTTGCGGCAACAAAGGCTTATTTAAGCCAATTTGCTACCGGCGATATTACCATTGACCTTGCGGCCAATAATAATACAGGACAAATACGAAAACCACTGATTATAGTGGAGGGATTTGATGCTGATGGCTCATACGGATTTTGGGATTTTTTAAATTCTTTAGACTTTAACGATAATACTAATCCCCCTACGCCAATTACACTTAACCAGGGTTTGGATGATATAAACGAATACGACCTGATATTTCTCAATTTTGCCAATGGCACCGATTATATCCAACGTAATGCGTATTTATTGGAGCAGGTAATAGAAATTGTAAACAGCCGCAAAACCACATGGAATGGCACAAGGCAGGATAATGTAATCATCGGCATGAGCATGGGTGGCTTAGTGGCAAGGTACGCTTTGCGGGATATGGAACTGAACAGCGAAGACCATGAAACCCGCCTGTTCATCAGCCACGATGTTCCGCACTGGGGCGCCAATATACCCGTAGGACTTCAGGCAGCCGTGCAGCATCTTGGGCCCTGGCAAATAGTTAATGTAGGCGGACAGTTTCCCTGGATAAGTTGGGGAGATATGTTCCCCACCATAGCAGATGCCCTGGATATGTTTAATTCACCTGCTGCCAAACAAATGCTGATACAGCGTTATGTATTAAGCGGACAAACCTTAACAGCCGATAATAGTGTGCATAATAGTTTTTTAAATGAGTTAAACGCTATGGGCTGGCCGGTGAATTGCAGGAACCTCACATTATCAAATGGTTCCTGCAACGGAACAAAACAGTTTTCTGACAACAGTACCATATTTACTTTAAACGGGGACAGGTCTATGACTTATTTCGGAAGCCTGTGGCGTTCATTAATAATGACATTGGCCGGGAGTAGCACCATACCCACATTTGCAACTGGCGGCAACCCACAATTTAACCACTGGGCTCTTTTATGGCAATTCCCCTTGTCTTTATTCGCCACAAGCAGTTCCATCGGGCTTGATTTTAAAGTAAAGGCAGTTCCGGCAAGTGGCACACAGGAAATATACCGTGGCGATATTTACAGTAAAAAGAAAATATTATGGGTTATCAATGTGAAAAATTATTTTATCAAGTGCCATGTAAATTCTAATACTGGTATGTTGCCATTGGATAATGCACCGGGCGGTGTATATGACGTTAATGAGTTTGGTATAGACCCTAACGTAATATCCAGCCAAATGCCTTCTTTTTTTAATGGCTACATAACTTCATCTGTATTACAGCCTCGCTTTTGTTTTATACCTACTGTAAGTTCTCTTGCATTAACCAATCCTTCTAATAATCTCACTTCTGATATTTGTGCTAATATCAGTTGTTTAATTCAGGCCGGTGTTCAACATCATTTTGCCCCACAACAAAACGAGTTACACATCTCATATACACAAGCCAATTCGGATTGGGTTTTGACACAGCAAAACCCTGCTGTGAATTGTATTGAAATATGTGCAGCGAATTTATCTATTTCAGGGCCATCATTCGTATGTACTACATCTGATCCTTATACCATTCCAGGTATTCCTGCAGGGGCATCAGTTACGTGGCAGGTTTCCCCGGCCTATGCAACACCTAATACAACTCCTGCTTTACAAACCACCCTTACAAGACAGGGTAGCAGTAACGGCAACGCTGTACTTACCGCCACAATTACTAATCCATGCGGGGGCAGCAACATTGTTCTTACAAAAAACATCATTGTCGGCACAGGCAACCCTGTAACCGGTACTTATAATTCACCAACTGATCCTGTGGAGCCTATGCTAACCACCCCTCCCAGGGTACTGCCTGAATATGAAAATGAGGCCTGCATTGCTTTTGTTACCAATATCACCTTCCCGGCCGGGGCTACGGTATCATGGTATTGCGGCTCATGTCCGGTAGGGGTTATCTGGTACCAGATAGGCAATAATGCATTTGTAAACTTCTCTGCCTTAGATCAGGTTGTTGACCTGTCAGTTACTGTTACTACTGCCTGTGGTTCTAAAAGTACAGGCTACCGTTTCCGTAATGTAACTATGGCATCCTGCGGCATTGAGCCTTTATCTGAACCGGTGGAAGAATTGAAAACGGCAACGGGCATTTCGCTATCGCCCAACCCTGCTCATACATCGCTTACAGTGCAGCTTACAGGCGATGCGGCTGTAACTAATGGTTCCGGCACAAGGGAAATACAATTAACCGATAAAACAGGCCGGGTAATAAGGCGTTATAATTATGCCGCAGCAGGTAAGCAAATTACCTTAGATGTCAGCGCCCTGCGGCCGGATGTATATTATATCCGTGTATTTGATGGTAAGCAATGGCAGGGCAAAGCGTTTATTAAGAAATAAACCAGGTAGATACAAGTACCGGACAAGGCCGCCTGTAAAGGCGGCTTTTTTTATACCCCTGTTTAAATAAAAAACCCTGAATTTTGCCGGACAGGCTTTATAAAGGCTAATCATTTTCAAAACAATAAAAAGCTGCGAATAGCAGCGTTTAAAGTTCCGCCTAAGGCGGATAGGGTGTATGAGCACAATTCTTGTAACAGGCGGCTGCGGCTATATCGGTTCACATACCATCGTGGACCTTATCGAAAACGGATATACTGTTATTTCGGCAGATAATAACTCCCGGTCGCACCCCAATATCATAAAAGGCATAGAGCAGATAACCGGCAAAAAGATTAAGAATTACAAAGTAGATCTTTGCAATTTTGACGAAACCTATGCCATTTTCCAGGAGAACCATGATATAACCGGCGTTATACATTTTGCCGCTTACAAAGCGGTAGGTGAATCGGTAGAAAAACCTTTGCTGTATTTTGAAAACAATCTCGGCTCGTTGATCAACCTGCTTAAGTGTGTACAGGAGTTCAATGTGCCTAATTTCGTTTTTTCGTCTTCCTGCACCGTTTATGGAAACCCGGATACCATTCCCGTAACGGAGCAAAGTCCGCTTAAGCAAGCTGAATCTCCCTATGGCGCTACCAAGCAAATGGGTGAGCAGGTAGTAAAGGAATTTTCCCGTGCACACGGTTCCAATTGCATATTGTTGCGCTATTTCAACCCTGCCGGGGCGCACCCTTCCGCTATCATTGGGGAAATGCCGCTCGGCAAGCCGCAAAACCTTGTGCCCGCCATTACCCAAACTGCCATTGGCCGCATTCCCAAACTGTATGTGCATGGCAGCGATTATCCCACAAGAGACGGCTCCTGCATCAGGGATTTCATTCATATATGCGACCTGGCACGGGCACACACATTGGCATTGAAATACCTGGAGCAGGAAAAAAATAAAACCCGCTGCGACATATTCAACCTGGGAACAGGCAACGGCATCTCCGTATTGGAAGCCATCAAAGCATTTGAAAAAGTGAACGGCGTGAAGCTGAATTATGAATTAGGCCCCCGCCGGGAAGGCGATGTAGTGGAAATATATGCCAACAACGACCTGGCAAAAAAAGAACTCGGATGGAACCCGTCTTTTTCCCTTGAAGATATAATGGCCACTGCCTGGAAATGGGAATTAAGGGTAAAAGCCGATGAAACCGTATTTACCAGCCAGCCGGGAGAATTGAATTAGTTTTTGAGCCACGAAAACACACAAAATAAATACGAAAGGTATTGCCTGCAGTAATACCTTTATCTTTCGTGAAATTTCGTGTGCATTCGTGGCTAACCTTCTTTCACCGCAGGTGAAATATGTCTTTTACCAACTCTTTTTCCGTTTTCTGCCCCGAACACTTAGTTTTGCCGGGCTAAATCACAACTATGGCATTAAAGGAAATTCAATCTACAGGCAATAAGGATACCCGCAGCGGTTTTGGTGATGGCATTGTGGAAGCAGCCAGAAAAAACCCCAACATCGTAGCGCTTACAGCCGACCTGTTAGGCTCATTGAAGCTGAACCAGTTTGTAAAAGAATTTCCTGACCGGTTTTTTCAATGCGGCATTGCCGAAGCCAATATGATGGGCATTGCAGCGGGGCTTACCATCGGCGGCAAAATTCCGTTTACTACCACCTTTGCCAATTTCTCTACCGGAAGGGTGTATGACCAGATACGTCAAAGCATTGCCTACAGTGGTAAAAATGTAAAGATCTGCGCTTCCCATGCGGGACTTACCCTGGGCGAAGATGGCGCCACCCACCAGATATTGGAAGATATTGGCTTAATGAAAATGCTGCCGGGGATGACGGTGATTGTTCCCTGCGATTATGCACAAACCAAAGCCGCCACACAGGCCATTGCTGAATACGAAGGCCCGGTTTATCTCCGGTTTGGCCGCCCTTCCTGGCCCATCTTTACCAAAGAAGACGATTTTGTAATCGGCAAGGCACAGCAGTTTTCCGAAGGAACAGATGTTTCCATCTTTGCCTGCGGCCACCTTGTATGGAACGCCATACAGGCCGGTGCTGTTTTACAGGAAAAAGGTATCAGCGTAGAAGTAATCAATATACACACCATCAAGCCGCTGGATGAAGAAGCCGTTATTAACTCATTGAAAAAAACAAAATGCGCCGTTACGGCCGAAGAGCACAATATCATCGGCGGCCTGGGCGATGCCATTGCCCAATGTGCAACAAGAAATTTCCCCGTTCCTATCGAGTATGTTGGCACAAAAGATACGTTTGGCGAAAGCGGCACGCCTAAAGAATTGCTGAAAAAATATGGCCTTGATGTTCCAGACATCGTAGCGGCGGCGGAGAAAGTGATTACCAGGAAAAATGCCTGAACCATCTTCACTTTTTAAGCAGAATGCTTAACTTTAGTAAAAGTCAACACATGGCATCTGTAGATATGAAAAAACTTCTTTCGCTTCCGCAAAAAGAAAGAAGGAAAATAGCAGAAAAATTGTGGGACAGCCTGGCGCCAAACAAATCCATTGTTGCCCTTTCTGCCGAAGAAAAAAAGTTGCTGGAGCAACGATGGAACAAGTACCTCTCCGGGAAAATGAAGTTTTACAGCAGTTCTCAAATGCAAAAAATGGTATTTGGAAAAAATAAACAATGAACCTTCCTGCTTATACCATTGGGTATTCGGATGAGTCTGTTGAAGACCTGAAAGCCATAGTACAACATTATACAGAAATCAGTCCCGCCATTGTTTACCGTTTTCAGGATGCTTTACTAAAAGCCGAAGCCGATATGCTACGTAACCCATTTGCGTTTTCCAAGGTCGGGTATAAAGATTTCCGGCGAATCATCATCAAACGGTTCCCATATAAAATGACGTTCAGGATCGAGAAAAACAGTATCCAGGTATTCTGTGTCATCCATTTTTCCCGTTCAAACAAGTATATAAAAAGAAGGTTGAAAAAATAACAACACAGTATCTCTTTTTATACATGCAAAACCCATAACTACATGAGTAAATCTGTATTAACTATCGGGCTATTGGTATTATCCAATACGTTCATGACATTGGCCTGGTATGGTCATTTGAAATTCAAACAAATGGGCTGGTTCACCCATGTTGGTTTATTTGGTATTATTGTTATAAGTTGGGCCATCGCCTTTTTTGAGTATTGCTTCCAGGTGTCGGCCAACCGGCTCGGCTATACGGAAAATGGAGGCCCCTTTAATCTCTGGCAATTAAAAGTGATACAGGAAGTGATTACATTAATTGTATTTACATTGTTTACTGTTTTGTTTTTTAAGAATGAAGCGCTTCGCATCAACCACCTGGTAGGATTTGTTTTTCTCATTTTAGCGGTATATTTTATCTTCAGGAAATAACACCGTTATTGCTATTTATATTTTCTCTATGAAAAAGATATCCCCTACAACCCGCAGTCTTGCACTATTTGCTTATTTTTTCAAAAAATTTGAATGTCTTCTACGGAACTGAGCGATGCGGAGTTGCTGGCTGAATTTAGAATTCCTGCCACCAAAGAAAAGGCCTACACTATATTGGTAAAAAAATACCAGGAAAAACTGTATTGGCATATCCGCCGTATGGTAGTGGACCATGACGATGCCAATGATGTGTTGCAAAACGTACTGATACGGGTGTGGAAGGGTTTGGAGAATTTCCGGGAAGACAGCCGCCTTTATACCTGGCTCTACCGCATTGCCACCAATGAGTGCCTTACCTTCCTGGAGCAGCAGAAAAAGAAAAGCGCCATAAGCCTTAACGAGGATGTGCAAACCGACCTGAGCAATAAAATAAAAGCCGACAAGTATTTCGATGCAGCCAAATTAGAATGGAAACTACAATTAGCCATACAGCAACTTCCTGAAAAGCAAAGGGTTGTATTTATGCTGCGATACTACGATGAAATGCCCTATGAAGAAATGAGCCGGGTACTGGAAACCAGCGAAGGGGCGCTGAAGGCCAGCTACCATCATGCTGTAAAAAAAATAGAAGATTATATACTGAACCATTAAACTTTAAGGCACAGCAACTGTCTGAATAGCAGGTTTATGACAAGCAAAGACACCATAACAGCAGAGTTAAATGAACTAAGCAGCTCACTTGTTTCAGTTAGCCGCAACATGCCTTATCATTTGCCGCAAGGCTATTTTGACGGGCTGGCATCGGCTGTTATCAGCAGGATAAAAGCACTGGAAGCCGGTTCTGTGGAAGATGAATTGAATCATTTATCCCCGCTGTTAAACCGCATTCCTAAAACAACGCCTTATATAACCCCTGAAGGTTATTTCAACGAACCTGTTACAAATCATAAAGAACAAACTGCTGCACAGGAACTGGCAGAACTTTCTCCGCTACTGAGCAGTATTAAAAAAGATACGCTTTATTCCGTACCCTATGATTATTTTGATGAGTTGGCGAAAACGACTCTTGCCCGTGTAAAAGAAACCGGAAAAGTAATTCCTCTTGGTAAACGCAACTGGCTCCGCTATGCCGCTGCAGCCGTAACAATTGGCATTATCAGCATAGCCGCTTTCTTGCTCGTAAACCAGGATAATGCAGCCGAAAAGCAGCTTGCAGCAATAGAAAAAGATGCAAAAAAGATGAGTGAAGAAGAAAAAGACGACCTGGTTGATTTCCTGGATGCCGGTCTTACCGGTACGGAAACAGCAGCCAACAATAATACAGATGAAGTAGCTGACCTGCTGAAAGGATTATCAGAAAAAGAGTTAAATGAATTCCTGGCACAAACAGAAGATATAGAAGATGTGCTGTCCTACAATTAAACAGACCATGAAAAGAGGAAGCTTTATACTGTTAGCACTTGTTTTCTTTACCGGGGTAAAGGCCCAGGATGAAGGGTCGGCGCCCGGACAAAGGGTACATGAACGAATGAAAGTATATGTTCAGGAAAAATTAGGTCTGACCAAAGAAGAGTCTGAAAAATTCGGCCCCGTTTTTCTGCGATATGCCCGGGAGCAGCAACAGGTTACAAAAGACAACAGGGGCGACAGGCTGGTGCTGCAACAAAAAATAATAGAGCTTCGCATCAAATACCGTGAGCAGTTTACAGAAATAATGGGGAAAGAAAAGGCCGGAAAAGTGTTTACCTACGAAAACCAGTTTCGCCGGGAAGCCCTTAAAATTTTAAGGGAAAAACGGAGATCACAAAGAGTAGCTCCGGATAAAGTTTCGATACTGTTATGTCATTAACGCCTGAACCTATACAATAGAAACTTGCGGCAGGCAAGCCTTTTACCCAGGAGTTACATAAAACGTTCTACCGGGTTCTTTACATCATGGTAAAAAAGGAAAGTCCATTTTTCCTTTTGCCCCTGCTCCCACCATTGTTGCCTTAGCTCCATCGCCTTTTTCCCGTCATAATCATATTTGGCAATAAAGCGGTGCTTCATTTGGTGCAATTGCGGCGCTTCATCACCGCCAAAGAAAACAACTTCATTACCTTCACTGATCCAAAACACCTGGTGATACGGTGCATGCGCCCCGGATATTTCATACCGGATATCTCCATCAATAGAACCGCTTCCATTGAGCAACTCTGCCTGTGCTGCATACTTAAGACATTCCAATTCTTCAGTCAGATAAGAAGGCGCCCCTTTCTCAAACGCATATACCAACTCCTGTTCCTGTACATAATACTTCGCCGATGGAAACGCCAGCTCATTTTCCCGTTGCAAGCCCTGTAAGCTCACGGCCCCTGCATGGTCTTTATGCAAATGCGTCAACAATACTTTGGTAACATCAGCAGGTGCAATGCCGTGCCGGGCCAGGTTGTCATGTATCTGCAAGGTCCCGTCTCTCGCAAAGCCAAGGCCCGTATCAAGCAGGAGTACATCTTTGGATGTAATGACTACAAAGGGCTGCACTTCCACCAGCAGACTGCCCCTCGGCCTTTGTTGCAAATCATCTTTCCCTTCATCAAAAGGAACAAAAAGCTTTGTATTATCAATTGTAAATGTGCCCTCTGATAGTGGAACGATTTTCATACCTCTGAATAATCTTACAAATGTAGGAATTTGAAGTCCCTCCTTTGAAAGGATTTAGGGAGGCTTTACCGCAGCACCATTTGCCTGTCAGCATCCAACCGGATGAGAATAAAAAGAAGAATAGTGAACGTAAGCAGGGAAGTGCCCCCGTAACTTATAAAAGGGAGCGGAATGCCGATTACCGGCGCCAGGCCCACCGTCATACCGATATTGATAAAAATATGAAAAAAGAAAACGGAAGCTACGCCATAAGCATAGCACCTGCTGAAGGTACTCCTTTGCCTCTCCGCAATGGCAACGATACGAAACAGCAGTAAAAGATATAAGCCCAACAGCACAATACTTCCTATAAACCCGAACCCTTCGCCGATAGTGCAGAAAATAAAATCGGTTCTTTGTTCCGGCACAAAATCATAGCGGGTTTGAGTAGCGTTCAGAATACCCTTGCCCCAAACCCTGCCGCTGCCGATAGCAATCTTTGATTGCCGCACATTATAACTGGAGCCGCTTTCCTTCTTTACAACAGTTGTTTCTGCTATATCCGTTGCTTCCACATAAGGATTGTCCTTGCCAAACAGGTCATATATCCTTTCTATCTGGTGCTTTTGAAGCACATTCTTAAATACAAAGGGAACTGCAAACCGCTGTATGCCCACACATACACCCCAGATAAGGATAATTGAAAACAATAATCCCCTGTTCCGTTTGATCTGCCTCCGCAGTGCATACACTACAACAAGGGCGATGGCTGTAAGAATAATAGCCAGGATGTCCGGTTCTACTACAATGGCGGCTACAAACAAAACCGTTATGACAAAGCCCACAATTAATACCATTGCAGGCAACCCCTCCCTGAACATCACAATGAAAAAGGCAAAGAACACCAGGGCAAGGCCCGTTTCGCTTTGCAGTATCGTAAGGGCCGCCGGAAACAGCACAATGCCGGTTGCTATTAACTGAGAACGCCGCTTTGTAAAATCCGTTTCCGGCCTTGATAAATATTTGGCCAATGCAAGCGCCACAAATATTTTACAAATATCCGCCGGTTGAAAGTTAAATGCGCCCAGTTTAATAATGGATTCCGTTCCTTTAATATTTGAGTGAAAAGGAAAAACAAGCAATAGCATGAAAATACCCAGTGCATATCCCAGGTTGGCTGTTGCAGCAAAGAATTTGCTATCTGTCAGCAAAATAAAAAAAGCAATGATAAGGCCGATACAAAAAAAATAAAACTGCTTGCTATAGTCTGTTCCAAACCGCAAAAAACTTTGTACTACAGGGTCCCCTTCCTTATAGGTGGCCGCAAAAATAGCGGTAAGACCTATTACCACCAGCAGCAGGTAAATGCAAACAAGGCTCCAGTCAATTCCTTTTGATATGCCGGGAGGTTGGTGGTTCATGCAATGCGCCGGTTTGGTTTATTCAACGCCTTTCTGTTTTCAAGAATAGCAACTGTTGCAGGCTTTACGCTGCTTTCGCTGGCAGGCGCAGGTGATTGCGGATGCTTTTCCTTCTTTTCAGCAACAGCAATCCTCAAGAACTTTTTTATCTGCGAACTATCCTTGTACTGTTGCAGCCATTTTTCCGCACGGGTAGAATCTTCTATATACTGTAACCGCTTAAAATAAGCCGGCATCAGGTTGGCATTGGATATCCTCTCCAAATCCGCTTTGCTTTTTGTTTGCAGCGTATCATTCAGGTATTTCTCTATCATGATACGGGAAATAGGCCCTGCCCAGGTAGATCCGTACCCCGCATTCTGAACAAATACGGCAATGGCTATTTTCGGGTCATTCTTGGGGGCAAAACAAACAAACATTGAGTTGTTCGGCAGCTTTATCCTTCTTTTATCAAGAATAGTATAGTTTTCCGCCGTACCTGTTTTGGCGCATACATCAATGCCCGGTATTTGTGCAATGCGTGCCGTTCCGAACTTCACCACATCATGCATCCCCTCAATTACAGCATTGTAAGCGGTGTCGGGTATATGTGTCAGCACCTCATGCTTTGCCCGGAATTTATTCATATACACCGTATCTTCTTCTGCTTCGTTCTCCACCCTTTCTACAAAATGAGGGGTATAGTAATAGCCTTTATTGGCAATGATGCACATGGCATTGGCCATCTGTAAAGGAGTAGTCAGCATTTTATCCTGCCCGATACCCAGTGTAAGATTGGTGCAGGATGTCCAGTGGTTATTATTCTCCTTGTTATATACGGAAGTGTCCGGAATATTTCCGCCATTTTCGTTAGGAAGGTCCAACCCCAGCTTTACCCCCAGGCCAAAAATATTCATGTACTCTTTCCATCGCAGGTAGCCGTTTTTTACACCGTGGTATTTAGGGTTATCTACCGTCAACCGGTACACATGGGCATAATAGGCATTGCATGAATTGGCTATGGACAATCTTACATTGGCAGCGTGGCCGCCGCCGGCATGGGTGCAGGCCGGTTTACCATGCCCGCAAAGAGTGTACCTGCCCGGACAAGGAAAACCATAACCAGGATTGATCACACCTTCGTTTAATGCCACCAGGGCGCCAAGTGGTTTAAAAGTAGAGCCGGGTTCATAACGTCCGCCGATGGCCCTGTTCAGCATAGGCCCCGTTACATCCAACTGCATACGACTGTAATTTTTGCTTTTATCCGGGCCGGTAAGGTCGTTGGGATTATAACCCGGTCCCGATACCATAGCCAATATGCCCCCTGTTTTAGGGTCAATGGCCACCAGACCCCCTACTTTATTGCTCATCAGTTTTTCCGCCATCTCCTGCAACTCAATGTCAATATGCGTTCTGAGGCCGCGGCCGGCAATAGCCGCTGTGTCAAACGAGCCGTTATCGTACCTGCCTACAAGCCGGTTCCTGTTGTCCTTAATCATGTACTGAACACCCCGCTTACCCATCAGGATATTTTCATAATAAGACTCCAGGCCGGTTGTTCCTTTATAATCCCCCATGCGGTAAAACTTACCCGATCTTTCTATATCCTTTGGGCTTACTTCACTGATATACCCGAGAATGTGCGCCGCTGCATTATAAGGATAGGTCCGTAACGGCCTCTCCACAATGGTAAACCCGGAAAACTTCCAACTGTTTTCATCAAATCGTGCCTGCATTTCAGGTGTCAGCAGGTCTTCAAATACAGAAGGGCGGACAGATGTATTTTTTATACGGGCATCCAATATCCTTTTCTTAAACTCGGTCGTATCAATATTCATAATGCGGCAAAGCTCCAGGGTATCAATATTCCGAATTTCTGCGGGTGTTACCATCAGGTCATAACTGATGGTATTATTGAGGATGGCTTTGCCGTTCCTGTCGTAAATAATTCCCCTTTCAGGATATACAATCTTAGGAAAAACGGCATTATCCATCGCCAGTTGCCGCCATTTCCCCGAAACTACCTGTAAATAAAAAAGGCGGCCTGTAATGGTCAGGAAGGTTAGTAAAAATATAAGCCGGATAAAACGGCTTCTTGATTGATTGAACACAGACATTTACCAGGCAATACTATGTAAACGGGAAATTAAAAAAGTAAACAGGTGCAAGGTACGAACTTGCAAAGCGGCTTTCCAAATGTAACTCTCATAAAATTTTGCATAATTCCCCTCTATCAGAAAAACCTGCGGGGAAATTTACCTATGCTGTATTGGACCTGAACTTCAGCTTCCGGGGGAATAACAGTTCTGTTGTGAAAATGAGCAGCAAGCTGATTGCTGTTGTAGAAAAAATACGGATAATCATATCGAGCAGGCTGCCGAAACTCAGCCATTCCAGGAAAAGCATATAGGTATGATGCAATAAAGTAAGCACAAAAACATAGGTGGCATAAGGAGTCCACTGCATGGCCTTCAGGGAAGGCTCTCTATAGTTAAATTCAGTATTATCCCTCGGTGTAAGAATGGTGATAAGAAAAGGTCTTGCAAACGCTACCAACAGGCAGGCTGCTGCGTGGAGGCCCGGCGTCATCATAAAATAGTCCAGAGCAAGCCCGGTAAGAAACCCTATTACCAATAAACCCTGACGGGAAATGGAAAAAGGAAGCCAGAGAATAGGAAGATAATACAGGTAGGGCGTAATAAACCGGTGCAGATGGGGTATTTTGTTCAGTACATATACCTGGATAAGTATAAATAAAAATATCCGGATCGTATTTTTCAGCAACTCACTCACTTTCCCTGCTTTTTAGGGTTATCAATTTTGTTCCTGGCGCTTTCCAGCAATCTCTTTTGTTCGTCCATCGAAAGTTTTTCCACTATATGCGCCTGCTGCAAACTGAAGAAATTGGCGGATGGCTTTACCCTGAGTACATAAAAGTTGGTGCTTTTATCATCAATAATCTCTGCTACTGTGCCTACCATAAACCCCGGCGGGAATTCTGAATAAATATTGGTAAGCACAGTATCTCCCACCACTACAGAATCTGACTTGGGAATGTTGCGCAATGTAAGCGAAAGCGGATCTTTCCCGTTCCATTCTACCGTACCCATCGTACCGCTGCGCTTCAGCGCCACGCTTCTTTTGCTTTGCACATGCAGCAAACTCATGGCCACGCTATAATTGGAACTAACATTGATAATAACCCCTACGGCGCTGCCATTGGCATTGATAACAGACATATTATCTCTTATTCCCTGGTTGGCCCCCCTGTCAAGCTGGATATAGTTTTTCTCCAGGTTCACTGTATTGTACACTACGTTGGCATCCCGCCATTTGTACTGCCGGTATAATCCCGTTGTGTCAAGCAGAAAAGAATCCTGCAGCAGCCTTGCGGAGGTATCCCGATTGGTAAAATTGACAGCGAGAAGGTTAAGCAATGAGTCGTTGTAACCGTTAAGCCGTTTATTTTCGGATTTCATAGCAAAGAAATCCTCCATCTTATTGTATTGTGTATTGATACGGCCTGTTACTTCATTGGCCACGCCAAGAAACCTTGCCCTGTGAAAACGGTTGTAGCTGAAAAGAAACCATAATGCAATTCCCTGCAGAATAAGAAACGTAAAAAACGTTCGGTAGCGACGGATAAATAGAAAAATATTACGCATGAAGGGAAGCTTTTAGCTGATAGCTAATGGCTTGCAGCCTATCTCATTACAAACGGATACCTGTCGTAGTTCTTAAGGGCTATGCCCGTTCCCCTTACTACGCTTTTCAATGGATCATCTGCCACATGCACCGGCAGTTTGATCTTATTACTAAGCCTTTTATCCAATCCTCTCAATAAGGCGCCGCCTCCGGTAATGTATAAGCCCCGGCGATAAATATCAGCAGCCAGTTCGGGCGGTGTTTGTTCTAACGCTTTTAAGATGGCTTCTTCTATTTTAAAAATGCTTTTATCCAGCGCTTCTGCTATTTCCTGGTAGCTTACCATGATCTGCTTGGGAATACCTGTTACCAGGTCTCTTCCGTTTACCGGGAAATCATCAGGCGGATTATCTATTTCTTTCATGGCGGCCCCTACCTGTATCTTGATCTGCTCTGCAGTTCTTTCGCCTATCAGCAGGCTATGATAACGGCGCAATGCTTCCATAATATCTGCGGTAAACTCATCACCCGCAATGCGGATTGACTGGTCGCAAACAATTCCGGCCAAAGCAATTACTGTGATGCCGGTAGTACCGCCGCCTATATCAATGATCATGTTTCCTACAGGCTCTTCCACATCAATGCCGATACCAAGGGCGGCCGCCATAGGCTCATGAATAAGATATACTTCTTTGGCGCCGGCCTGTTCAGCGCTGTCCCGCACGGCTCTTTTTTCCACTTCTGTAATGGAAGAAGGAATACAAATCATCATTCTCCAACTGGGAGGAAACAAAGGCTTCTTGGGATAAACGAGTTTTATCAGTTCCCGTATCATCAGCTCCGCTGCATTAAAGTCTGCAATCACGCCGTCTTTCAACGGACGGACAGTACGGATGCTTTCATGCGTTTTTTCATGCATCATCAACGCCTTTTTACCAACCGCAAGCACTTCCTTGGGGTTATTGCGGTTGAGCGCTACAATGCTCGGTTCATTTACTACAACTTCTTCGTTATGTATAATAAGGGTATTTGCCGTACCCAAATCAATTGCTATTTCTTGTGTAAACCAGTTAAAAAGTCCCATTATTCATCATTGGATTTAATGTTTGCAAAGGTGAAGGAAATAATCCGAATTTACAAAGTAAACCCTTGGGGAAATCACCCATCGAAGGCTTCCTGACGCAAATCCTGTTTTACTTATTGCCGGGAAGAAGCACAGCGGGCTGCCTCCATTTTTATTTAGAAAAAGAATACAACCTTTCAAACTGGCACAATTCTGGCAAAGCAGAGATAAAATTGAACTATTTTATGAAGAAACATCTTATTATCTGCTTTACTTGTTTACTCCTGACAGGTGTGGTATCGGCGCAGAGCAAATCTGCAAACAGCGCTTCTTATACCAATGCCCTTGGCGTAAAAGTGTGGGACGGAGGGGGAATATCTTACAAGCACTTCCTGAATTCCAATAATGCCCTTGAATTGATCGGTTATTTCTGGCGGCAGGGGGCAAGAATTACCGGCTTATATGAAATTCATGGCCCGATTTCCGGGGCGCCGGGGCTTCAATGGTATATAGGGCCGGGAGCCCACATAGGGTTTTACAACAGCAGGAATGGCGATGGCGCTTTTGCGGGCATTGATGGGGTGCTGGGACTCGACTTTAAGTTTAAAGGCGCCCCTATCAATTTATCTCTTGACTGGCAGCCTTCTTTTGAATTCGGGGACAACCGTGGTTTTGTTGGCAGTTGGGGCGGCCTGGGAGTACGCTATACGTTTTAATCTTATCGCTATTTCAATATAAGCAAGAAGGGGGTCCCAACCGGTGGCCCCTTTTCAGTTTTTGGCAAACCCCAGTTCCTGCTCCAATGCAGGGGAAAGTACCGGAAGTTTTCTTCTTTCCACAAGAAAGCTATTGAGTTGAGCAAATTCTTTAAAAATATAATGCTTGTCTGCCGCAGCTTTCAGGTAATCTTTCCCGGTGCTGCCGCCCGTGCCAATGCGGGTGCCAATCATGCGGTGCACCATATTCATGTGCCGGTGCCGCCAACTGCTCAATTGCTCGTCAATTTCGAGCAAAGCATTGATAAGCTCAAAAGGAAGATGCAACAGGGGGTAGCCCCTGTACAACATAATAAAAAGGGCCGCCCGGGATGCCATGGGAGATAATTGGCGATCGGGCAAAGCATTGCCTTCGTAAAAGAGGGCATCGAATGCCGATAAATTACTTTTTTCAACGTCTGCCAGGCTTTCGCTATACACAGCCCTGTATTTTTCCCAAAAACCTTCGCCTGCTCCCTGCTTTAAAAAGGGCATCCGTTCCAGCCAGGCATTTACAAGCTGCAATAACGATCGGGTGCTTTCCGCTTTTTTAATCAAATCAATATGCTGCTGTTTCAGTTGGGCAGTGTAATATTCCTGGCCATGCCGCTGCTCAAATTTTAACCCCAGCTTTGCTTCCAATTCTTTGAACTGCCAGCTTTGAAACCCGGATGCAGGCCGCAGCATATCCCTGAAATCGAGAAAATCCATCGGCGTCATGGTTTCCATTATATCTATCTGGTGAACAAGCACCCTTAATATAGTAACCACCCTGCTCAACCGGTGCACCACTGTTTGCAGTTCAGGAGAATTATCATTAAGGGAAGGTTTTGCCATAATAGCCGCCACAGAATCCGTTTCATAATGCAGTTGCTTGAACCATATTTCATACGCCTGGTGAATAATGATGAAAAGCATTTCATCATGCGCCGGAAGGTTATGCTTTTCGCTTTCCGGCTGCTGGGCCTGCAATATTTTGTCCAATTGCAGATAGTCGTGGTAATGCACTTCCATATGGGATATTTCGTTTGCTGCTGTAAAGGTAGGCCACCCGGCTATTCAGAAGAAAGATAATCGCATCAACTACTCAAACTCATAGCCAATATCGCCCCGGTATTCCATACCGGTAAAAAAAACCTTGTTCATTTCTTCTTTTGATATTTCTACGGCATCGAAAACAGACCTGCCATAAGATGTAATACAAAAAACCCGGCCTCCGTTCGTAACCACTTTCCCGTCTTTCAGGGTTGTTCCCATGTGGTAAAGGGTGCTGTCTTCGGTATTGATGGCATCAAGCCCTTTTATTTCAAGACCTTTTTTATAATCCCCGGGATAACCACCGCTTACGGCTACTACCGTACACACCGTTCTGGGGTCGGTTTCTATAGTAACGGCATCTAATTTTTTATCGGCGGCAGCGGTTAACAACTCAACCAGGTCATTTTTAAGTCGGGGTATTACCACTTCTGTTTCCGGGTCGCCCATGCGGCAGTTGTACTCAATCATATAAGGCTCATCACCCGCAATCATCAATCCAAAGAAGATAAAGCCGCGGTACTCCAACCCGTCTTTTTTCAAACCTTCCACTGTGGGCTTGATTACTTTTTCTTCTATTTTTTTCATGAGCGCTGCATTGGCAAACGGAACAGGGCTGATGGCGCCCATGCCGCCTGTATTAGGACCAGTATCGTCTTCGCCAATCCGCTTATAATCTTTGGCTTCCGGAAGCAACACATAATTTTCTCCATCCGTCAGTACAAAAACGGATATTTCTATCCCCTGCAAAAATTCCTCCACCACTACTTTTTTACCGGCTTCGCCAAATTTGGAACGCTGTATCATCAGGTCAAGCTCGGCAACCGCTTCAAGGTGGTTTTCGCAGATTACAACACCTTTACCCGCAGCAAGTCCATCGGCCTTCAATACAATGGGCAACGGGTGCTTTTCCAGGTAATTAACCCCATCCTGGTAATTTTCCAGTGTAAACTCTTTATACGCCGCCGTTGGAATATCGTGCCGTATCATGAATGCTTTGGCGAAGGCTTTGCTTCCTTCTAACTGGGCGCTGTTTTTATCAGGGCCAATTACATCCAGATGCGCCAACGCCGGATCGCTGATGAGAAAATCGGTAATGCCTTTTACGAGCGGTTCTTCAGGGCCCACCACTACCAGGTCAATCTTTTCATCAATGCAGCTTTTTTTAATGGCTTCAAAATCCGTAACGCCGATATTCAGGTTTGTGCCACACTGGCCTGTGCCTGCATTACCGGGAGCAATAAAAAGTTCTGTACAGAAAGGGCTTTGAGAGAGCTTCAAGGCGAGGGCATGTTCCCTTCCACCTGAGCCTAATAATAGAATACGCATGTTTTTACCTGCCATTGGATATTAGGAATACCTGCAAAATTTACAGGCGGCGGCAAAATAAACATTAATTATTACATAGTGCTTATTTTTCTGTATTTTGAGCCTTGCCATAAAACAGCTTGCATATTCCCGCACACATTATAAGGATATAAAATAAATAGTGATGCAACAAAACAGCAATGAATTTCTGGGACATCCGAAAGGTCTTTATGTGTTGTTTTTTACTGAAATGTGGGAACGGTTCTCCTTCTATGGAATGAAGGCATTGCTGATTTTTTACCTTACCAAATACCATCTTTTTACTGATAGCGCAGGCAATCTTTTGGTAGGCAGTTATGCTGCATTGGTTTACGCCATGCCGGTATTGGGAGGTTACCTGGCGGATAAATATTTAGGCTTCAGAAAAGCGGTAACATGGGGCGCTATATTATTAGTGGCCGGGCATTTCGGTATGGCCTATGAAGGAGAAGCGGCTAAACTGGTAAACGGCGAAGCGAAGCAGGACACCGCCGCCCTGCAGATTTTTTATTTTTCCCTTTCGCTGATAGTTATGGGCGTAGGCTTTTTAAAAGCAAATATATCTTCTATTGTAGGCGAATTATATAGCAGAGAGGATGTACGCAGGGATTCCGGCTTTACCATCTTTTACATGGGCATCAATGTAGGGGCATTCCTGGCAACTATTGTATGTGTATGGCTTGGCGAAACATACGGATGGTCTTATGGGTTTGGCGCTGCCGGTATAGGTATGCTGCTCGGGCTGCTTGTATTTACATCCGGAAGTAAATATTTTCAGGGAAGGGCAGAACCCAAAGACCCGACCTTATTAAAGAAAAAAATTGCCGGTCTTGTTTCAACTGAATTGTTTATCTACATCACAAGTTTCCTGGGGGTATTTGTTGTGTGGCAAATGATACAGCGGCACAGTGTGGTAGAAATATTGCTGGTGGTTGCAGCCATAGCATCGTTGCTGTATATAATATGGTATGCGGTTACAAAGCTTGACAAAGTGGAACGTAACCGGTTATCGGCATTAACGATATTGATTCTTTTTTCCGTAATCTTCTGGGCTCTTTTTGAACAATCATATACATCTTTAAACCTTTTCGCCGATAGGGTGGTTGACAGAAACGTATTTGGCGCTGAAATAAAAGCCGGGCAGGTATTAAGCCTGAATTCATTGTTCATTATTTGTTTTGCCCCCGTTTTTGCCTGGCTTTGGATAAAATTATCGAAAGTAAATGCCAACCCCAATACGGCGGTAAAATTCGGGATTGCCTTGCTATTCGCCGGTTTGGGATTTGGCGCATTGGTATTGGGGGGCAATATTTCCGGAGATGGGAAAGTAGCCCTGATCTGGCTGGTGCTGACTTACTTGCTACACACTTTTGGAGAACTCTGCATATCTCCGGTTGGATTATCTTCTGTTACCAAACTGTCCCCCTCAAAGATTGTTGGCTTTATGATGGGCGTTTGGTTTCTGGCTACTGCCGGTTCTGAATACATTTCAGCCCTGTTGGCCAACATAGCCAGTATTGATCATTCCGGCGAAGAAGCAGCCAATCTTGCAGAAGCAAAAGCCTCTTATTTATATCTCTTCAAAGCAATGTTCTATACCGGTATTATCGGCGGGGTCGTATTACTGGTAATTTCCCCGTTCATCAAAAAGCTGATGCACGGAATAAAATAACACTTGTTTTATACGTTTTTCACCAAACCAACCAACATGAGTTCACTAACAGCAGAAGAGCAATTAAAAAAAGATTCCGAAGCCTTTTTTGAAACGAAAGTAATCGGCCACCCGGCCGGACTATTCGTTTTGTTTTTTACTGAAATGTGGGAACGCTTTTCCTATTATGGTATGCGGGCCTTGCTGGTATTGTTTTTCACCGCCTCTTTGGCAGACAGTGGCTGGGGATGGCCCAAAGAACATGCACTGGCTATCTTTGGCTCTTATACTGCGCTGGTGTACCTGTCCACCATGCTGGGCGGTTATTTTGCGGATAACGTAATCGGTTTTCGCTGGGCTGTAGTAGTAGGCGCCCTGCTTATGACACTTGGGCATGGGGCCATGGCTATCGAAACGCCTTTCTCTATCTACACAGGTCTTACATTGCTCGTTTTCGGAAGTGGTTTCTTTAAACCCAACATGACATCCATCGTCTCTGAAATGTATAAATACAAGCCCGAAAAAAAAGACGGCGCTTATACCATTTTTTATATGGGTGTAAATGCCGGGGCCTTTTTCGGCATTATGCTATGCGGCTATTTAGGCGAAAAAATCGGTTGGAGTTGGGGCTTTGGTGTGGCCGGTATCTTTATGCTCTTCGGCCTGTTGCAATTCTGGCTGGCCCAGGGCATTTTTGGCAACGTAGGTTTAAAACCTAAAAAGAAAGATAAAACTGCTGCCGCTGTGGTTGAAGGTTTGGTCGAAGCCAAAAGAAACCCTTTTACAAGGCTCCAAAATATTATTATTGCTGTTTGTATTGCGCTGGGATTGGCGTGGATATTAAATGACCCGGTTTCAAAAATATCAGAAGGCAATGCCAACCTGTTTAAATTTGATGTCGGTCCTTTAAGTGGAAGCAGTTTTATTATTTTAATTGCTCTTGGTCTTTTCATTACTTTACTTGTTATCCGTTTAATAAATTATGATAAGATTGTAAGGGATAAGATGCTGGCTATTATTTTCTTTGCCTTCATCACCATTTTCTTCTGGGCCATCTTTGAGCAATCTCCCGGTTCGTTGACTTTGTTTGCAAGAGATTACACCCAACGACAGATGGAAGGCAGCGCCGGAACCATTTTTAAAATTGCCAATGCACTAATTACAATACTCCCATTGGCTGTTATTACGTGGGTATTAATAAAGCTGTTTGGCAAAACATTCAAGAAATATTCCCTATCAAACATTATTCTTTCTTTCAGCTTCGTAATTATCTGGGGCATTGCCATCTGGATGGTGGTGAATGAATACAAGTCGAGCTCTTATACTATTGAATACACGAATGTAAACGGCGACCCTGCCACTGCAAAAATCATATCGCCCAAAAGTTTTGCCATTGATGAAAAAATAAGTGTGTCAGATGTTGAAGCGGTTTCTTTACAAGAGCTCTCTTCCAGCGGCAAAGATGCCGATGAATTCTTCCCCGCCAGGATTGCAGGATTTGAAGATAAAAACAAAATAGGGGCAGGCGGTACCACCGTTACATTTGCCAACCTGGAATTTGTTACGGCAAAAGGACAAACGCTTACACGAAGTGTGCGGTTAAGCAAAGAGCAAAAAGAAAAATACAAGGCAGGTGATAGTGTGGGGTTAGCCGTCAACCACGATGTACAATACACTTCGGCAGGAGATGCCGCAGGACGCACAGCAATTGTAAAATCAAAAGTATCTGCAACGGAAATACCTGCCAGCTGGTTCTCGATCCTGAACTCGCTTTTCATTATCATCCTGGCCCCGCTGTTTTCGAAATGGTGGAGCAGTAAATACAATCCACCCGCCAATATAAAATATGCTATTGGCATGTTCTTATTGGGGTTAGGCATGGCTTGTATCGCATTTGGCGCTAAAGATATAGCGCCGGGGGCTAAAACTGCATCGGCCAGCATCATCTGGTTAATACTGGTTTACCTCTTCCATACCATGGGTGAGCTTTGCGTATCGCCGGTTTCATTATCCTACGTAAGCAAACTTGTTCCCGGACGAATGATAGCCGTAATGTTCGGCGTATGGTACCTTGCCGTAGCCATTGGTATGAAACTGGCCGGCGTATTCGGCGAATTCTCGGAAAAAGTATCGGAAAAAGAAGGCTTGAGCCATTTCTTCTGGATATTGACTGGTATCTCCCTGGCCGCAGCGCTGCTTTGCTTTGTACTGGGTCCCGTATTAAGAAAACTAATGCATGGGGTGAGATAAAATAAGCAGATATAGAATCATTACAAAAAGCTGTTCTGTAATTGCAGAACAGCTTTTTTATTTCCTCAAATAAACTTCAAATAATCATACTGCCCCAGCAGGATGGTTTTATCATCTGCGCCCAGCCATTTATTTAAAATAGTAGCATACACATTCTTAAAGTCCACTTTGTATTTAAGGTCGCCTTCGTTCAGGTCGGCCAGGTCAGGCATTTCATTGATCAAACCTTTTTGTTTCAATCCCCCGCTTACGAGGAACATATTGTTGGCAGCGCCATGATCTGTGCCGTTGCTGGCATTCTGCAATACCCGGCGGCCGAATTCAGAAAAGGTAAAGAGCAGCACATCATCAAAGCGGTTATTGACTTTCAGGTCTTTTACAAAAGCTTTTACCGCATCGTTCATTTCGGTAAACAGGCGTTGCTGCTGTGCATCCTGGTTGATATGCGTATCAAAACTTCCCAATGAAACATAATATACCTTAGTGTTAATCTCGGAATAAATAAGTGATGCAATTGTTTTCAGGCTGTTACCCAAACCAGTACCCGGATAGGCTGCATTGGTTGGATGCATCCGGCTTTGCTTAAAAATATAATCTGCGCTGGACAGGGTTTCCGCCATTGTTTTATATAAATAATCAACCGGCTGTTCGCCAGATTCATGCTGATGGTTCTTCATGATGTCACGGAAAAATTTTTCATTGGCAGTTCCGTACAATCTTTTGGGGTCTTTTACGGCAAGCCCTTTTATGTTTTCTCCTTTCAGGGATAAACTGAGTACATCATCCAACTCGATGGCTTGTGTGGGTTTATCGCAGCCGCGGCACTGTGCATCCAGGTAACGGCCCACCCAACCTGTATTCCAGTAGTCGGTTGATTGACTGGCCGTATGCCATATATCCATGCTGCGGAAATGAGAACGGTCCGGATTGGGATACCCTACATTATTCAATATGGCAAGATGGCCCTCATCATGCAATTCTTTAAACCCTGTCAATACAGGATGCAGGCCCGCTTCGTCGTTAAGTATTAATGCCTTTGTTCTTTGAATGCCCAGCTTTGGCCTTGCTTTATAGTACAGGTCGTTACGTACCGGTATCACCGTATTTAACCCATCATTACCGCCGCTTAGCTGAAGTACTACCACCACTTTATTTCCGGGCAGCACCATAGCAGGCGCTTCGAATGCTTTGAGAAATTTTGGAACAAGCATGGAAGCCGTGGCCAATGAACCAACCTGAATGAATTCTTTCCTTTTTATGTACATAAAATTTTTGACTTTAGGTTTTTGATTTTTAATTGCCGGTTAAAGTAAAATCTGCAATCCAAAATCTAAAATCAGCATAGCTGGTACTCCGGCGTACTCATTAGTTGTATCGTTGCCGTTTTTATAAAATTTTCCCGGCCGCTTTCGTCAGAATATTTCTTTATCAGTCCTTCATCCACACGGCGCTTTGTTTGCAGCAGAACGGAAGAAAGGGAATCTGTCAGTTTTTCCCTTCCCACCTTATCAAAATGCTTTACATACGGCTTCCAGTCAATATCCGCATTAATAACCTGCTTACGGATGGTTGCGGCAGTTTTTTGTGCAGGTCTGGTGGTCGTCATTTCATCGCTCTTTCTTCCCATCATCACATCGTCGTCATCCTTCGGGCTTACGTTCCATTCGTCCAGGTCATTAATCAGCTTGGGTATCCGCATCCGCATCATCAGGCTGGAGCTGTCAATCCAGGATTTTCCACCGGGCCAACCGGCTACATTAGGCGGGTAAAAAAGTATCTGCCCCAGTATTTTTTGCAATACCTGTAATACTTCTTCGTTCTCCAACTCCATTGGTAACATCCGTTGAATACCCACTAATAACTCTATTGGCGATTTAATTCTTGTGCCGATATTTTTTTCCTCGTAAAACCAATCGCTGGTAAAAACATCTTCCATCAACCGGCTTATTTGATAATCACTGTTATAAAACCTGTCTGCCAGCCATTGTATCTTTTCCGCATCAGGTATTTCACTAACAAAAAACCGGTACGCTTTTCCTGCTATGTATTTTGCTGTTTGCTTTTCTTCCAACAGTATATTCAAAACATCTTCCCCGTCAAAGTTGCCGCTTCGGCCAAACACAGTCTTGCTGCCGACATCATGCTGAAACTTCCGGAAAACAAAATCCCCTTGCACATTGGCGCCCCATCCTGTAAAAGCCCTGGCGGCTTCCTTAATATCATTCTCGGAATAATGCCCCCTGCCGAGTGTAAACAACTCCATTACTTCCCTTGCAAAATTCTCATTGGGATGGCCTTTTCTATTCTGCTGGTTGTTCAGAAAATTGATAATGGCAGCGGAACGGGATACTTCTTTTAATAAAGTACCAAAGTTGCCCAATGCATTGCTGCGAACCACATCCAGCAAGCCCTGCTGATAAAAAATATTGAGGTTGCGGCAGGCAAAATGCCCATGCCAGAAGAACGCCATCTTTTCCCGCAATTGCGCTGCGGAATTCACCATCTCAAACATCCAGTACGTATTCAGGCTTCTGATGCTTTCCCTGTTTTTTTGCTGTCTTTTTTTTCTTTCTGCTGCATCCAAAGTACGTACCTGTTGCTTTACCGCCTCTTCCACACCCATCGTGAGGCCTTTGAGATAATCATCCGCCACGTCTATATAATCAGGCTTTTTTGAAGAGGCTTTTACCAACGCTTTGTAAAACTGTTCGGGGGAATATTTTGCAAGGTCGCCCAACTGCTCTGCTGCAGGGCCAAAACCGGCCCGCCACAGCAGGTGCTGATTTTTCAATTGATTGGCTGACGCCATAAACTGCAATTTTCTTTCAGACTTTCGGAAAACGGGGGAGTTTAATGCAGTTGATAAATTCAGTGGTGAACTACTTCTTGATAGAAGCAGCCCCAAAATAGGAATGAAGCGCCGCAGGCAGGGTAATTTCCCCTTCCTTCTGGTTGTTTTCCAGCAGGCAGGCTACTATCCTGGGCAATGCCAGCGAACTGCCGTTTAAAGAATGTACCAATTGCGTTTTACCGGTTTCGTTTTTGAAACGAACCTTCATCCGGTTGGTTTGATAGGCTTCAAAATTGGAAACAGAGCTTACCTCCAGCCAGCGCTGCTGGGCTGCGCTATATACTTCAAAATCGTAAGTAAGCGCTGCTGTAAAACTCATGTCGCCGCCGCAAAGCGCCAATATGCGATAGGGCAGTTCAAGGTTTTGTAATAACTTTTCTACATGGCTGATCATTTCCTCATGTGCCGCATAGCTTTTATCAGGATGTACCAACTGCACAATTTCTACTTTTTCAAACTGGTGTACCCGGTTCAACCCCCGGACATCTTTGCCAAAGCTGCCCGCTTCTCTTCTGAAACAAGGCGAATAAGCTGTCATTTTTACCGGCAGGTCTGTTTCTTTCAAAATCTCATCCCGGTAAATATTGGTAACCGGCACTTCTGAAGTGGGAATCATATAAAAGTTATCGGCAGGCATATAGTACATCTGCCCTTCTTTATCCGGCAACTGGCCCGTGCCATAAGCTGAAGCTTCGTTTACCATAAACGGCGGTAGATATTCCGTGTACCCGGCTTTTGTATTAAAGTTTAAAAAATACTGCACCAGCGACCTTTGCAGCCTGGCGCCCTGCCCTTTATATAAAGGAAATCCGCTGCCGGTAATTTTAGCGCCAATTTCAAAATCAACAATATCGTACTCTTTAATAAGGTCCCAGTGTGGCAAAGCGCCAACGGGCAACTGCGGTTTGGTTCCGCCTTCTCTTACTACTACATTCTCATCGGGTGTTTTTCCGGCAGGTACTTTATCAGAGGGGAGGTTGGGCAATTTCACCAGTTCTTCCTGCAATTTTTTTTCTACTTCTGCCAGCTTTTCAGATACAGGTTGCAAAGAAGCCTTTAACGTGGCTACTTCCTGTTTTTTGTTCTCCGCTTCTTTTTTCTGTCCTTTCCCTATCAACTGGCCTATTTCTTTGGAAGCGCTGTTGACCTTTGCCTGCGTGGTGTCAAATTCAAGCTGGAGTCTTTTTCTTTCATCATCCAGCACAATAATCTCATCCACTAATTCCACTGCGGGAAAATGCTTTACAGCCAGTCTGTCCTTTACTTCCTGTGGGTTTTGTCGCAGCACTTGTAATTGCAGCATTGCATTGAAAATTTCCGCAAATATAGTTAAAGCGACTTCAGATAGTCATCTGCCGTCATAACAGGGATAGCAGCCTGTTTATAATCCTTCAAATTCCTGGTCAAAAGAACAGGCACATTGTGTTCTGTTGCCGTATAATACTGGATTGCATCTTCAAAATCCCTGAACAATGATTGCAGGGCCAAATCAATAATTTTTTCGGTAACAGGCAGCACTTTTACCAAAATCCGGTAATTATTCAGCCTTCTTCTCGTTTCAGCGGCAGAATGCTCTGTACGTAATACGTAATGCAGGTTAGAAAAAGTGAGGGATGAAACATGCAATTGTAATTCCTTTCTGTCTGCCCTGGTAAATAGCCTCGCTGCGGCACGGTAATGGGGGATCCTTTCCGTCAATAAATCAAGCGATATATCGGTATCCACGAAAACCTTTTCCATTACTATTTATATTTCTTCTTCAGAAAGGTTGCATACCCGCTTTTGGCAGATGCTGCCTTTTTTTCTGAAACAATGCCCGACAGGCTTTTCACCAATGGGGAAATCTCTTCCTGGCTATCGTCCAATGTAAGTTTTGCCAACTGCGTTTCAACTAATTTAGACAAGCTGGTCTTTTTCCTGCGGGCATATTTCTTTGCCCTTTCCGTAACCGATTTACTGATAGACAATGTAAGCTTTGTGTTCATATCTCGAATATACGTAAAAAATATTAATATTAGTACGTACAATATAGGGAAAAGTTATCTTTGTCCCATGCAAGCAAACGACGACCTTCAGCAGCGTTGGTGGGCCCTTGAAGCAAGGCTGGTGGAACGATTTGGCAAAAAGCCCGACATGGAAACCATCCTTTTCCTGATAGGCATCCAGGAATTCGGCCAGGTAAGGGAAAAATTCACCAAAGAACAAAAGCAGGACCTGATGCATGTGGCTATATGCAGCCTTTTGACATCAAGCGGCTACTATGAACTGGAGGGCAAAGACAAAGACGGCTGGCCGCATTACCGGCAACTGAAACCCATGCCGGACATGAACACTATTGAACAGGAAAATTTTTTAAAAGACCATGTGCTGCTCTATTTTGAAGAACATGATTTTACAAACTGATTAATATGAAAACATTTTTCACACTATTATCCTTTTTCGTCCTGGCAGGTTCGCTTGCAGCGCAAAAAGACACTATTGTAAAAAAGAAAGACAGGAAAAGAGATGTGCTGCTACAGACATCAATGGGCGATATAACCATCCGGCTTTCTGATTCAACGCCGCTGCACCGGGATAATTTTCTGAAACTGGTTAAATCCGGCTTTTATGACGGCGTTCTGTTTCACCGGGTAATCAATAATTTTATGATACAGGGCGGCGACCCTAACAGCAAAAATGCCGAAGCAGGGAAAATGCTGGGCGGTGGCAGCCCGGGCTACAGAATACCTGCTGAATTTCGCCAAACCCTGTTTCACAAAAAAGGCGTAATCGCTGCTGCAAGGGATAATAACCCGGAAATGGCAAGCAGCGGCAGCCAGTTTTATATTGTGCAAGGGAAAAAATTTACAGATGCCGATCTTGACAATCTTGAAAGAACAAGGTTGGGTGGCAAAAGAATCCCGGCAGAACAGCGGGAGGCGTATAAAACCATCGGCGGCACGCCGCATCTTGACGGAACCTATACCGTTTTTGGGGAAACAGTAAAGGGACTGGATGTAGTTGATAAAATTGCGGCTGTGGAAACAAACAAGGGGGCAGACAGGCCATTGCAGGATGTAAAAATTATTAAAGCCTCACTTATAAAACGGAAGAAATATAAATAAGCAAAAAAGAGCCTGTTATTATTACAAGCTCTTTTTTATCCAATCAATTATTTATATCGCTATTTCTGATTTCCCATTCCACCCTGCTGGTTGCCACCCGAATTGGCCCGCTGGGTTTCATCATCAATACCGGACTTACGCTGACGGGCCGCTTTTACCTGGCTGCTTCCAAACCTCCAACTGAAGTTGATTTTTACCTGCTGCATCTCACCATGCCCACTGAAGCTGGATTCAACTCCTGAAAAATCAGTAGTGCCTCCCCACTTCATTGTCCTGAAAATATCTGTCCAGGAAAGTTTTACATTGGCTTTGTTCTGGAACAATGTTTTTTGTACTCCTATATCCACACTTCCCAATGCATTGCTTTTTATCATACCCTGCCAAACGGAGGGAGAGATATAAAGCCCTGTCAATTCACCCGTCCATCCTTTACCCAGCTTAAAGCTGTTTTGCATATAATAAGTAAAAGAAAACACTTTCAAATTCACTTCTCTGTCGCCACCGCCAAAGTCGGCTTTATAATGGGAATAGTTGGAATTAAGCGAGGAGAAGAAGCTATACCATTCATACTGGAAAGGATAGCTGATACTAAGGGCAAACACATCCTGCGTAGCAAGGTTCTTCTTGGTCATAAAGCCTTTGGTTTTATCAATGGTATCGGGCACCTGGGCAAATATATCTTTTACGTGGCTGTAATTAAGTGATGTGGTAAGCTTATACTTAAAGATATTGGTTATGCCAATACTGTTAGTATATTGAGGAGTAAGCAATGTATTTCCTTTCATATACGAATACTCATTAAGCTTAAACTCAAACGGGTTCAGATCCTGGTAAGCAGGCCGGTCAATACGGCGGCTGAAAGAAACAGTCCATTGGTTCATCGGGTTTTTATTGAAAGTAAGAGCAGCGCTGGGGAAGAAGTCCGTATAATTCCTTTTGAAAGCTGAATCGTAAGGCAATTTTTCACTGCCGCTTGTTTCTTCCCTGAAACCTGTTGACCTGCCTTCGGCATTGGTATTTTCTATTCTTAATCCTGCCTGCAGCATAATGCCCGCTTTTAATTGCTTATTGTAATTGGCATATACCGCATTGATATTTTCTTTATATACAAAACGGTTGCTCTTAAGGCTGTCATATACATTATTTGATCCGAATACATCATACCGCCTGAAATTATTATCCGTTTCTACATAACCGATTTTACCGCCAATACCCAGCCTGCCGCCTTTATAATTGGTTTCATAATCCCCTTTTAAGGCATACAGGTTTATGTCTGTTGGAGAAATCATCCTGTTCACTACCCGGCCGGTTTCCGTTACGCCGTCAGGCAGGTAATAATAGTTGGGTTGAAACTGGTTTGATCTTATTCTAAAGAACCCGTAGTCAGCATCTATATTCAGGTCAGCGCCGCCGGGTTTGGTATAGCGGTAATTAATGTTTGTATTTACATTTTTCCTGTCTATATCATTATTACTGCCTGCATTCATTTTTCTTACCAGGTCCCCGGTAGGTACATAGTAAAAATCCATCGGGCCGTTTGAATTAAATTGATTGTCCGCAATATTTCCGTTAACCACTACGCCAATAGTGCTCAACTTATCAATAAAATAATCGGCGCCTGCCTTGAACCCATGTGTGTTGTTTGTAAACACCATCCGGTTTTTCTGGTCAAACAAGGTGTCAAAGGTCTCACGTTTTCCATCCATTCTCATCAGGTAATCGCCATTGTTATAATTATAACTGCCAAAAACATTGATGGATTTATTGCGATGGTTCAGGTTTATTCCTCCGTTGTACTTATCATACACCCCCTGCGTATAACCAAGGTTTACCGAACCGTTGGTACCAAACGCCTTGTTCTTCTTCAGCCGGATATTGATAATGCCTGCATTGCCTGCCGCTTCATATTTAGCAGAAGGGTTGGTAATAATTTCTATTGCTTCTATCTGGGCAGACTGCGTACTTTTCAGAAAATTGGCAAGGTCTGAGCCCGATAGCGGTGATGGTTTGCCATCAATATAAATGGCCACACCGTTTTTTCCGGCAAGGCTGATATTATCGTCTTTGTCAATCATCACTCCCGGCGCTTTGCGCAGCAGCTCCAGCGCATCATTGCCAACGGCATTAATGGTGCCTTCCACATTCAGGATTGTTTTATCAGCTTTTACTTCAATTATGGGTTTTTGTGCTGTAACGGTAACACCCTGAAGGTTGGTAGCCGCTTTTTGCAATACAAAAGAGGGAACAGTTACATCACCCGCCACATCAAACGGCGCTGAATAAACTGTTTCGTAGCCAACATTGGAAACACTGACCAGGTAATTGCCGTTTTCTGCAAGGAAAAAGAACTTCCCATCCCGGTCCACCGCAGTCAGCTTTACAATGGCAGAGTCGGTTGTTTTCAACAAGGATACGGTAGCGCCGGCAAGGGCCTTGTCCTGATCATCCTTTACGGTTCCGCTGATCGTCTGGGCATTTAAAAAGGAAACGGATAAAATAAACAAACCCAATAACACAGATAACTTTCTCATTATAAACAATTTAAGTTTTTTCTGACGCAAAGATACCCTTGTGTCATGCTATTGTAAAAGTGATAGCCGACAAGTGGCGTAAAATGCCGCCTGAACGGTGATAAAAACCCGGCGAACTGCTTTTGCCGAAATCTCAGGTTTTATTGCCGGACTGGTAATTGATGACACAGGCATACTTTACGGTTTATCATTGCTTTCCCTTAGGTTTGCACCCAAAACAGTTTTATATGAATTTTCCTGCTGATCTTCGTTATACCAAAGACCACGAATGGATTAAACTGGATGGAAATACAGCCATCGTTGGCATTACTGATTTTGCCCAGCATGAACTCGGCGATATTGTATATGTAGATGTAGATACCGTTGGGAAAGAGTTGGAAGAGAACGCTGTTTTCGGAACGGTGGAAGCGGTGAAAACAGTATCAGACCTTTTTCTCCCCTTAAGCGGAACCATTACGGAATTAAACGCTTCTTTATCCAATACACCCGAAGCAATTAATACCGATCCTTACGGAGAAGGATGGATTATAAAAATGACATTGAAAAATCCTGAAGACTTTACCGCCCTGCTTGATGCAACAGCATACGAAGCATTGGTAAGTTAACTTATGGTTAGCATCATCCGTTAATCAGGTTTCCCTTGAAAAGAAAAAATCTCTTTCTCGCAGCCAGTATTGCCTGGTTGCTACTCACCATTTTCCTGCTGATCTTGCCGGGCAGGGAAATCCCTGACAGCGGTTTTGATATTCCCTGGATGGATAAATGGGCGCATATTTTTCTTTTTGGTGTACTCACCCTGCTATGGGGAAGGGTTTTCCGGGAAAATTCCGGATCCGTTTTTTTACTTATTGCGGTATTAGCTGTACTACTGGGTACAGGACTTGAATTTGTTCAGAAATACTGGGTTACCAACCGGTCTTTTGAAGGGGGAGATATAGTGGCGGATAGTATCGGCGCTTTTGCAGGCGCCATTTACGGCAGGATGAAGTATATAAAAAAGTAGACCCCTGTAGAAACAGGGGTCGCAACCAAAACTAACTGCTTATGAGAAAATTGACTGCTTTTAATAAGTTCTTATAACTATTACAACGCAAATTTACTGCCGATAGTATCAATAGTGCTGTTAATAAAACTATAAAAGGCCGCTCCGGGTATTTATCCGTTTCCCGAATTAGTAAACCTTCCATTGCTGAGCAACTTTGCGGCTTTTTTCAGGTTGTCAACCAGTTGGCTTTTCAAAACCTGCTGCTTTCCAGAACAACTGTTAGCGAATAACTCAGAACCTTCTGATAATCATAAGAACAACCGGTTTCCTTTTTCTGCCAACCTCATACCACCTTGAACAAAGAACTTCACTTTTGCCCAACTTGACAGGCGATACCGGTATAACTGTTTAAAATTTCATGCCAGAAATCTTAGCCGCAAAAAACAGAAAGGAAACAATAAATTAACGCAAGAAGCCCTGGATAAGGTCGGCCAATCCGCCACCGCCTGCCCGCTGCTGCTGGCTTTGCCTGGCGCCATTGGTAACCTGGCCGATGATGTCCTGCAAATCAAAGCCACCACCTGAGTTAGAAGCCGATCCGCCACCGCCAACAAATTGATCCAACAGGTTTTGAAAATTAAACCCGCCACCGGATTCTGATGTGGCCACATTACCGCCGGTAAGTGTTCCGATAAGATCATTAAAATCGAATGCATCATTCTCAGGATTATGGTTAGTGGTCCTGGTTACAAGCCCATTGAGTACACTGGGAATAAGATTGTTTGCCACACTGCTGGCCGAAGAAGGGCTCATATTGTACTTGCTCACCAGCTTATTAATAAAATAGCCCACCATCATAGATACAATGGGGTTCTTTAATAGCCCGGCTATGCCATTGCTGCCGGAAGAACTGCTGCTGCCACCTCCTTTGAAGAGGTCAAGTATATTTTGAAGGCCGCCGCCTGCTAATATATTCTGAAACCCGCTTGTTATTGTTTTGGTGGCATCGGATAGAATTTCCTGGTTATACTCCTTGGGGATTTCAGGGTTGTCCACTACTGTTTGCTGCCCCGATTGTTTAATAAGACTGATAATCTGATCAAGCATATTTACTGTTTTTAAAAGTGATTAGGTAATGGCAGCAGCAAAGTAGCCAAATATATAATGTGATGAAAAAAAATTCTGCCAGGCTTAATTTTGTTTGGCCAGCTTTTCCGCATTTTCGGCAAACTGCAAAGCGTCAATCAACTCCCTTATATCGCCATTGAGCACAGCATCCAGGTTGTATAAAGTAAGGCCGATGCGATGGTCGGTAACACGGCCCTGCGGGAAATTATAGGTCCTGATCTTGGCGCTGCGGTCGCCGGTGCTTACAAGGCTTTTGCGGTGCCTTGCAATTTCATCTTCCTGCTTTCGTACCTGCTCTTCGTACAGTTTGGTACGCAGCATCTGCATTGCCTTTTCCCGGTTGCCCAATTGAGAACGTTCGGTTTGGCATACCACCACCGTTCCGGTAGGGAGATGCGTAAGCATTACCTTGGTTTCTACCTTGTTTACATTCTGCCCGCCTGCGCCGCCGCTTCTCGCTGTTTCCATTTTTACATCTGCAGGGTTCAGTTCAAAATCCACTTCTTCCGCTTCGGGCATCACAGCCACCGTTGCCGCCGAAGTATGCACCCTGCCGGAGCCTTCTGTTTCCGGCACTCTCTGCACCCGGTGTACGCCGCTTTCAAATTTCAACGTGCCATATACATCTTCGCCTGTTACTTCCAATTGCACTTCTTTATAACCGCCGACCGTTCCTTCATTTTCGCTCAGGATGGCCGTTTTCCAGCCCCGCCGTTCACAATAACGCATATACATCCGCAGCAGGTCGCCGGCAAACAGGCTGGCCTCATCGCCACCGGTTCCGGCCCTTATTTCCAAAATGGCATTCTTTTCATCCTGCGGGTCTTTGGGTATCAGTAGTTGCCGGATATGGGCTTCCATTCTCTCTTTCTTTTCTTCCAATTCAGGGGCTTCCAATTTTGCCAACTCCCTCATTTCTTCATCATCCCCCGCCAGCGCTTCTTTATAGAAATCCATATCCTCCAGCAGCTTTTTGTAATCTGTATAGGTCTGCACAATCTTTTCCAGGCCCCGGTATTCCCGGCTGGTTTCGGCAAACTTTCTATTATTGCCCACAATCTCAGGATTGGTAAGGGCAATACCTAATTGGTCAAATCTGGCCTTTATCGCTTCTAACCTGTCTAACATAAGGGCTGCAAAAGTAGCAAAGATTAGCGGTGAACCGTTTGGGAATTTGTGCCCGATTTTTTTATCGGGATCATTTTCAGGAATTTTACGGCATGGCATACCGGAAATTCAGCGCTGATAAATTATTTGACGGCAATCGTTTGCATGAAGAAAAAGTGCTGGTAACCCTGGAGGATGGCACTATTGAAGACATCGTATCCGCAACAGAAGCCGGTGATGGCATCGAGCATCGCAACGGTTTTCTTGCCCCCGGGCTTATCAATTGTCATTGCCATCTTGAACTAAGCCATTTAAAAAATGTAATTCTCCCGCATACCGGGCTGATAGAATTTTTATGCGCTGTTGTTACCAAAAGAGCCTTCCCCCGTGAAATGATAGACGCTGAAATTGTAAAAGCTGAAAAAGAAATGTATGATAACGGCATTGTGGCCGTTGGCGATATTGGCAACACGGCAGACACTACGGCTGTAAAGGCAAAAAGTAAAATATACTGGCAAAATTTTGTGGAAGTGCTAAGTTTTACTGATGCAAAAGCAGATGAAAATATCCGGCACTATCAATCCATATTAGCAACATTGGAAGCAATCCAAAACCCAAAATCAAAAATCAAAAATTCGTTGGCGCCTCATGCCCCGTACAGCATTTCGCCGAAAACGTTTCAACGAATAAACGAACTGACAGTAAGCAAAGTCATTTCCATTCATAACCAGGAACACCCGGCCGAAGATGAACTGTATAAAACCGGCGGCGGCGACTACCTGAAGCTGTTTAAAATCTTCGGGCTTGACAAATCACCTTTCCCCGTTACCGGTAAAAGCAGCATCCGTTCCGTATTGCCTTATTTCAATAATAGTCAAACTATATTTCTGATACATAATACTTTCATGCCGGAAGAAGATATTATATGGGCCAATGAATATGCTGAAAGCAACGGACTCAAATTAGTGTACTGCCTCTGCATCAATGCCAATCTTTACATTGAAAACAAAGTGCCGCCTGTTGACCTGCTGATGAAACATAATTGCCACATTGTACTCGGCACCGACAGCTACAGCAGCAACTGGCAACTGAACATTGCAAAGGAAATTGAATCAGTAAAAAAATATTTTCCTCATATACCCGAAGAAATCATTTTGCAATGGGCTACATTCAACGGAGCGAAAGCCTTAAAATGGAATGATACATTGGGAAGTTTTGAAAAGGGAAAAAGACCGGGAGTGGTGGTGTTGAACAGAACACTGAATGAAGCAAAAAGAATTATTTAGCAGATGTGCCTTGTACCTTCTTTACAATATCTCCTGGCGCTGCTGCCTCCTCCTGCATAATAAGTTTATAGAGGTGTGTTTCCTTCACCGCATTTATATAATATTCCCTGCTATAAGATTCAGGAGCATTGCCAGGCTGAAAAGCCCACGAAGATTTTGCAAGCCATATTCTATTGCCTAAAAAAGGGAAATAAGATTCTATCCTGATGGATAAAGGGAAATTAAATGCTTTTAATAACCCGGAACTATTTTGAGAACCGGAAGAATCAATGACGTTTGAATAATGCAGATTATCTAAGGCGCTGATCAATTCTTCTTTAACAAAACATGCGCCGTATTTCTTTACTAACAAGTTGTAATAATGTAAACTTCGTTCACTTTCATTTTCTGCATTATAAAAAAGATATTTTTTCATACGGAACATGAACATACTTATGCAGTTAATAGCGCTGTCAATCTGACCAATTCCATCGAAACAACGGGAATATTTATACTGCACATCATATTCCTGAAGAGGATAACCGCTGGCGCCCTTGTACTTCTTACTGTCCCTCAAATGCAATAGCGCCGTTGAAAATTGTTTCCTGCTAATTTCAATTTCAGCCAGGTTCAGCCTGGATTCATATTGCATATACGAATCGTTTTTACCTGCAATGTTGAGGATAGTTTTGTATTTCGGTTCTGCAGCATCATATCGTTTCGTCCAGAATTCAATTTGCGCCATCATAAACAAGGCTATTGTTCGCAGGCTGTCATTACTCCTGTACACCAGGTCAAAATAATGAAGGGCGGAATCATATTTCCTATCGGAAAACAAATCGAAAGCTTTCTTGCCT
Source organism: uncultured Chitinophaga sp. (assembly GCA_964560445.1). Taxonomy (GTDB): domain Bacteria; phylum Bacteroidota; class Bacteroidia; order Chitinophagales; family Chitinophagaceae; genus JJ008. Next base: position 35,610 of record CAZLLT010000005.1, read on the forward strand.
GTACTATCCTTGTACATCTGTCCCGATGAAAACAGTGGCAAAAGCGCTGCCAAGGCATATATGTAGCATTTTTTCCGCATAACTAACCCCGGCATATATTGAAAGGTACTATTAAACCTAAAGACAGGTAAGCCGGGCAACCCGCTGCGCCGACATCCCCATCTGTAAAATGCCCCGGAACAGTAACCGAAAAATTTTATTCTCCCGGAACTGCAAAACCCCTGCATTCCCGTAGTTTTGCACAATTTGTTTGGGCACACCCACGAAGATCTTTTTTAATACCAATTACGAATGCCAAAAGACAGTTCCATTAAATCCGTACTCATTATCGGCTCCGGCCCCATCATTATCGGGCAGGCCTGCGAATTTGATTATTCCGGCACACAGGCAGCCCGCAGTTTACGGGAAGAAGGGATAAAGGTCATCCTCATCAACAGCAACCCCGCTACCATCATGACCGACCCGATGACAGCCGACAAAGTCTATCTGCTGCCGCTGACCGTGGAAAGCATTGAACAGATATTGCAGGAAAATGAAATTGATGCCGTATTGCCCACCATGGGCGGACAAACGGCGCTGAACCTGGCCAAAGAAGCCGAAGACCTCGGCCTCTGGAAACAATATAATGTGCGCCTTATCGGCGTTGACATCAAAGCAATTGACAAAGCGGAAGACCGGGAAAAATTCCGCCGCTGGATGATTGAATTAGGCGTAAATGTGGCGCAGGCAAAAACGGCCAATTCCTTCCTCGAAGGAAAAGAATTTGCACAGGAAATCGGTTTCCCCCTCGTAATCCGCCCCTCGTTTACCTTAGGCGGAACCGGCGGTGGTTTTGTACATGATAAAGATGAGTTGGACGAAGCATTGAACCGTGGCCTGCAGGCCTCCCCGATACATGAAGTGCTGGTAGAAAAGGCTGTCCTCGGTTGGAAAGAATTTGAACTGGAGCTGTTGCGGGATGCAGCAGATAATGTGTGCATCATCTGTACCGTAGAAAATTTCGACCCGATGGGTGTGCATACCGGCGACTCTATAACCGTGGCCCCCGCCATGACACTCAGCGATACCGCCATGCAGCACATGCGGAACACCGCTATAAAAATGATGCGGGACCTGGGCAATTTTTCCGGTGGCTGCAATGTACAGTTCGCCCTGAACCCCGATACAGAAGAAATCATAGCTATTGAAATCAACCCCCGTGTAAGCCGCTCATCGGCGCTGGCTTCTAAAGCCACCGGTTATCCCATTGCTAAAATTGCGGCAAAGCTGGCCATCGGCTACAACCTGGATGAACTGGAAAACCAGATCACCAAAAACACATCCGCCTATTTTGAACCGGCCCTTGACTATGTAATTGTCAAAATACCGAGATGGAATTTTGACAAGTTCAAAGGCGCCAACGATACATTGGGTCTGCAGATGAAAAGCGTAGGCGAAGTAATGAGCATTGGCAGGAGTTTTACAGAAGCCATACAAAAAGCCTGTCAGAGCCTCGAAAATAATGCAGTGGGGCTTGGCTATTATGGCAAAAGCCTGATGCATGCCGATGAATTGCTGGAATATATAAAAGAGCCCAAATGGGACCGCCTCTTCCGCATCAAGGATGCGTTGATGGCAGGTATTTCCGTAAGCACCATTTCAAAAGCCACCAATGGCATTGACAGGTGGTTTTTGTACGAAATACAAAAGATATGCAACCTGGAGAAAGAAATTGCCAAATATGACCTTGAAGACCTCCCGGTAGCATTATTAAGGAAAGCCAAAGTAAACGGCTTTAGTGATGAACAGATAAGCCGCATTACCGAGCATGGCGATGAAGAAGATGTGTACAGGAAAAGAAAAGAAGCAGGCATTACCCGTGTATATAAAATGGTGGACACCTGCGCGGCTGAATTTGAAGCCAAAACGCCTTACTTCTACTCTACATTTGAAGCCCCCTCTAACTCTCCCGAGGGGGGAGAACCGTTAGCCTCTAATGAATCGAAAATTTCTTCTAAAAAGAAAATCATCGTTCTTGGCAGCGGCCCCAACCGCATCGGCCAGGGTATTGAATTCGACTATTGTTGTGTGCACGGGTTGCTGGCCATTAAAGAATGCGGCTACGAAGCCATCATGGTCAACTGTAACCCGGAAACCGTTTCCACCGACTTTGATGTTGCCGACAAGCTATACTTTGAGCCGGTTTACTGGGAACACCTTTGGGAAATCATTGAACATGAACAACCGGAAGGGGTAATTGTACAATTAGGCGGACAAACCGCCCTGAAGTTAGCCGAAAAGCTGCATGAGAAAGGAATAAAAATCATCGGCACTTCTTTCGACAGCATGGACATTGCCGAAGACCGGGGCCGTTTCAGCGACATGCTGAAGAGCCTTGACATTCCTTATCCCGATTACGGCACTGCCTGGTCGGTGGATGATGCTATTACTGTTGCCAACAGGGTGGGCTACCCCGTTCTGGTGCGCCCCTCTTATGTATTGGGCGGACAAAGAATGCGGATTGTATTGAATGATGAAGAAGTAGAAAAAGCGGTAGTAAGCCTGCTGAAGCATATTCCCGGCAATAAAATCCTGATTGACCACTTTCTAGATCGCTGCCAGGAAGCGGAGATAGATGCTATCTGCGATGGCGAGAAATTCCACGTAATGGGCATCATGGAGCATATTGAACCGGCCGGTATCCATAGTGGCGACAGCAATGCGGTGCTGCCTGCATTTAATTTAACGCCGCTTGAAATACAGGACATGGTGGATTATGCCAAAAAAATTGCATTGGCATTAAAAGTAAAAGGACTTATCAATATCCAGTTTGCCATTAAGGATGGAAAAGTATATGTAATTGAAGCCAACCCACGGGCATCAAGAACCACGCCGTTCATCGCCAAGGCCTATGGCAAGCCCTATCTTAATTATGCTACAAAAGTGATGCTGGGCGAAATAAAAGTTCCCGACATTCCCGAAGAAAAAAGCCTTGACGGTTTTGCCATTAAAGAACCGGTGTTCAGCTTCAATAAATTTCCCGGCGTAAACAAAGAATTAGGCCCGGAAATGAAAAGCACCGGTGAAGCCATCCGCTTCATCAAAAATTTAAGGGATCCTTATTTCAGACAATTGTATAAGGACAGGAGTATGTATTTGAGCAAGTAAATACTTGTTACGTTTTTTTAAAATTAAGTAGTGAGATTGTGCTTACAATTTGAAAGCAATAACCCAATCAACAGCATTAGCAGGAGTGAAAGTTTAGGAGAGTTATTTTCAGTCATACCCATAATCATTTTCCAGCATCAAACAGGTCGCCTTTTTTGCTTGCCACCCCGCACACTATCTATTACATGCTACTGACCGAAAGAATAAAAAGTATATGATGAATCCTTTCTTATTAGGGTTAAAAAACTTGTATTTTCATCCTTAACCAGTTTATCTCCAATTCTGACAAAATTCTCAAACCAATGAATTTTATCTCCAATTTCAGTTTTTAGCGGTTGAATTTGTATGCCGTCATTGATATAGCAATACCCTCTATATTTCTTCATCTTTTCTACTGTTGTTAAGAGTTTACTATTTATCTCAACAGATTTATATCCGGAAAACAGGTACCCATATATAAGATATATAACCGCCGCCGCAAGTATTAAACACACTATACTTAACTTAATCATCCGATAACTCATGTTACTTATTTAAAATCAATGAAACTATTATTTTCTCATCACCACAACCTAAAAGTACGAAGCTAAAAAGCAGTTTGTCTTTCCCGGAGTAGTTATCAGATATTCTATCCTCTTTCCCCCAACACCGGGAGGTTGGCTACCGCTGCTTATCTTTGCACCTCAAATCAAAAGTATATGAAAACAGTTTTGCTTTGCCTAATTATCGGCGGCTGCATCAGCTTTACCGCCTGCAAGAATAACAATAAAGACGACCATAGCGGCCACCACTCTTCAGAACAGCCGCAAACAGAGGCCGACAGCCTGGAAAAAGAAGTTATTGATGGCCATGATGTAGCCATGGTAAAAGTAATGGGACCGCTGCGGAATGCCCGCAAGGAAACCAAACGCCTGCTGGATTCCATCGCCACCCTTCCTGCCAAAGCCAAAACAGCCGCCGCTTCCGCTAAAGAAAAGCTGGAAACCCTGCTAAACGAACTGGATTATGCCGAATCCGCCATGGACAGGTGGATGGGCGAAATCAATTTTGACTCTGCGAAGAATAATATCGAACAACGTATCCAATACCTTACGGAAGAAAAATTCAAGGTAAATAAGGTAAAGGAGGCTGTAGAAAACAGCCTGGCCAAAGCCGACTCTGTACTGAAGGCAAAACTTTAAACAAACAAAGGCGCTATCCCAAACTGGCGCAGATGATGCAGTGCATGCTTGAACAAGAGCTGTACCTGCTGCTCAAAATCCAGGTCGCCGAAAATGGGGTTACGCAGCTTGAGGCCCGGCCTGCCCTCATATACTTCAAAAAAACGAATCAGCTCCGCCTGCAATGTGCCGATGGCAGCCTGTATGGTTGCATGTTCCAATGGTTGTGGGTTGGCAGGCAGCAAAGGGTTCCTGGTATTTTCACGGAAAAGCCTGTCGCTCATCAGGAACTCTCTCATTTTTTCCAGTCTTTCAGGCGGAGTTATAATTTTTTCAAACGGATTGTTTCCGTTGGCCACGGCAAACCCTTCCCTCGCCAGGTGCTCTATCATGTGCTGCACACTCATCTTGCCCCAAAGCGGGGGTGTGGCGGGGTCAAGCTGCTGCAAATAACCCACTAACCGGGTGCGAAGAAAATTTTCTTTTACCAGGCTCATGGCAAGGCGGTTAAGACTGCAATAATACAATAAGGAAGCCGGATCAAAAGAAGGGCAAACTATCAGGTCTTTGCAGAAAACCCAAATAAAATGCCTTAGCGCAGTTTTTTATCAATAGCCCGGCAAATGGAATCGAAAATTTCTTCTACCGTTCCTTCTCCCTTCACCGCCTGGAATTTCCGGGCTTTTTTATAATGTTCTGCTACGGGTGTAGTTTCGCCATTATAGACTGCAAAGCGTTTGCGGATCACCTCTTCATTGGTATCATCGCTGCGGCCGCTGGTTTTTCCCCTGTTCAGCAATCTTTTCACCAGTTCTTCCTCGCCTACTTCCAGCGCCAGTACTGTTGCTATTTCCGTGGCCTTCAATGTCAGCAGCTTATCCAGGGCTTCGGCCTGTGCCACTGTACGGGGAAACCCGTCAAAAAGGAACCCTTTGGCGCCGGGGTGATGGTCAAAATAAGAGTCCACCATGCCGATTACCACTTCATCCGGAACCAACTGGCCTTTGTCCATAAAGCTCTTTGCTTCAATGCCTAACGGCGTTTTATCTGCAATTTCCTGCCTCAGCAGGTTGCCGGTGGAAAGATGGATTAACCCGTATTTTTCTACCAGCCTGTCCGATTGGGTGCCTTTTCCGCTGCCGGGAGGGCCAAACAGTATCAAATTAAACATAAGCGATTGTTGGGGTGGCGACAAATATAATATAACAGGATTTAAAATCAACCATTCTCTTGTGTTTGCCAAAATGACCGGTTTATACAGTAAAAAGTTAATAATCCGCCCCTCGCTGTTAAACATTTCCGGGCAGCAACAATACGGTTGTAAATTTGTTGTTTAAATGATTAAGATGAATGTTTTTTTGGCTGTTTTGCTTTCAGGCTCCTTGCTGCAATGCGGCCATTCCCAAAGCAGCAATTCATCGACACGGCAAATCAATGCTATGGATACACTGAAAAAAAATAACCCCGTTTATTCCAACTCAGATACTTCTAAAGTAACCCTGAACGATGAGGAATGGAAAAAGATACTGCCTGCCGATGTTTATTATATTGCCCGGCAGAAAGGAACGGAAAGGCCGTGGACAAGCCAATTTGAAAAATTCAATGAGGCGGGTACTTATTACTGCGCCGCCTGCGGCAATGCGCTGTTTAAAAGTGATACCAAGTTTGAAAGCGGTTGCGGATGGCCGAGTTTTTATGAGCCTATCAGCAAAGGCAGTATTATTTACACACCTGACCATTCGCATGGCATGAACCGCACTGAAGTGCAATGCGGTCGCTGCAAAGCCCATCTGGGGCATGTGTTTGACGACGGGCCGCCGCCCACAGGGCTTCGCTACTGCATCAACGGCGTAATTCTTGATTTTGCAAAAGCAAAAGAAGCGGAAAAAAAATTTACTGAAAAACCCTTGCAATAAAGAGCATTAACTTCTTATGATAAAAATCCCGGCCTGAATCCCCGGGATTTTTTAATAACAGCCCTTACTTTTATACCCGTAAAGCAAAACCATGAAACTTCTCCGGCTCACAGGCATACTGCTTCTTTTCATCATCGGCATAACCGCCATACTCTCTTTTTTTTTACCGGTAAAGCAAACCGTAACCAAAACAGTTACCATACAGGCCCCGGCTGTGGAGATATATAAGCATATCGCAAAACTGGAACGCTTTAATGAATGGACCGTATGGGGCAAAACAGATTCTTCCGTACAATACACAATTACCGGAACAGACGGGGAAGCCGGCGCCACTTCTTCCTGGTCGGGCAATCCGGAACTATCGGGAAAAGGATCAGTAACCATTGTGGCATTAGAACCCGGCAAAAAGGTAGAACAACAGTTTCACTTTACAGAACCCAGAAGCAGCAGGGCAAGTTCTGTGTTTACTTTGGATGAAGCCAGTAATGCCACAACAGTTACATGGACCTTTGAAATGACAACACCAAGGCCCTGGAATGTTTTCAACCTCTTTTACAGCATGGATAAACAGATGGGAAAAGACTTTGAAGACGGCCTCGCTGCATTAAAAGCCATTGCCGAGAAAGAAGCAGGTACAGAAAAGAAAGTGCAATACACCGTAAAGCAGTTTGATTTTTCCGCTACTACTTATGCCACCATCCGGCAGGAAATAAAAATGGCCGACATCACTTCCTTCTTCAGCAAGCATTTATCTTTTTTATTTACCGAAGCGGGCAACACACAGGCCAATCCCGGCATTCCCTGCGGATTGTATTATAAATGGGATGATAAAAAGCAACTGACCGATATGGCCGCCGCTATTCCCGTAGATGCCGGCAGCCGTTTTGATAATGCGATGATAAAAGTAGAAACCATTCCTGCCTCCAAAGCCGTTTATGCAGACTATTATGGCCCGTATGAAAAACTCAGGGAAGCCTACACAGCATTACAGGATTATGCACGGGTTAATAACCTGAAACAAAAACCACCTTTTATTGAACAGTATATAACAGACCCCGGAGTGGAAAAAGACAGTACCAAATGGCTTACTAAAGTTATTATGCTGGTGGAATAAAAAAACAGCGGTTATTCGTTTTACCGCAGTGCTAATTTTATAATTTTACCTTGACTTTCAATAAGATACATTCAACTCATCCCGCTTTTAGCCCTGTTTACATAAGACTAATACCTTATTTTTGCCGCAAACGGGAGGCTTATGAAATTATCACAATTGGCAGAAACATTAATAGGGTCTGAAATTGTAAAATTAGGGGGCGAAATAAGGGAAAAAATCCGCCAGGGTGAACGCATTTATAATTTCACTGTCGGGGATTTTGACCCTTCCGTTTTTCCTATTCCAAAAGAACTGGAAGATGCTATTGTGGAGGCTTATCGCAATCATTTTACCAACTATCCTGCTGCCGAAGGCAACCTTGACCTGCGGGAATCTATCCGTTCTTTCATCAAAGACGAAGAAGGATTGGATTATGGCACTAATGAAATTCTTGTAGCATCCGGAGGCCGTCCGCTTATCTACGCTGCTTTCAGGGCTGTATGCGATAAAAATGACAAGATCATCTATGCCGTTCCAAGCTGGAACAATAACCACTATACACATTTTGTAGAAGGGCAGCATATCGTGGTGGAAGCAAAAGCAGAAAATAATTTTATGCCGGTGGCGGCGGATATAAAGCCTTATATCCAGGAAGCTACCTTAATTTCTCTTTGCTCACCGCAAAATCCTACCGGTACCACTTTCAGGAAAGAAGAACTGGAAGCCATCTGCGACCTGGTGCTGGAAGAAAATAAGAGAAGAAGAAATGGGGAAAAGAAACTCTACCTGATGTACGACCAGATGTACTGGCACCTTACTTACGGCGGCATACAGCATTACAACCCTGTTTCACTACGGCCCGAAATGAGAGAGTACACCATCTTTATTGACGCTATCAGCAAGGTATTTGCCGCAACAGGTGTCCGGGTAGGATGGAGCCTCGGCCCTTCCGTTGTTATCGGCAAAATGAAAGCCATCCTCACACATGTCGGCGCATGGGCGCCGATGGCGGAACAAAAAGCCGTTGCCGCTTTTCTGCAAAACAGACCTGCCATAAAAAAGTACCTCTCTCATTTCAAAAGTGAAATTGAAGAAAGGCTGCGCCGTATTTACGATGGTTTTATGCAGTTAAAAAGCGAAGGCGTGCCGGTGGATGCCATTGCACCGGAAGCAGCTATTTATCTTACCATCAAGGTGGCCCTTGCCGGAAAAAAAACAACAGATGGAAAACTATTGACCAACCAGTCTGATGCCACTGCTTATTTACTCAATACAGCAGGACTGGCCGTAGTGCCATTTTACGCATTCGGCGCCGACAGAACTTCGCCCTGGTACCGGTTGAGTGTAGGCACCTGCAAAAAAGAAGAAATTGATGAAATGATTGGTAAGTTGCGGGAAGCGCTGCAAGAACTTGCCTAAGTTCTTTAATTCTTATTAATCAAAAACCGGAAAGGTCTTAGATGCAGGTATCTTGCTTCAGATAAAATTCTTCGCTGAGAAGACGTAATTCGGATGCGGTCCACCAGTTCGTGGGACAAGCAAAATTGTTCAGTTGTTTCCATTGCTCTTAAAAGAGAACGTATTTGCTCCAGTTCGTTCTCAACGGCGTATTCGCCGGTCAGGTCGTCTCGGAATAATAAAAGAAAGTTGTGGCTTTTCATTTTGCTTAATACATTTAATATCCCGTCATTCCTTTATGACTGGGACATCCGCAATTCTTGCCCCCTTTACCAGAACCGGAATAATAGTTTTTATTGCAACTGCTCATCACCAGCAGACCTGCCACAAGCACTAAAAAAGCAATTTTGTGAAGCGATTTCATATTTCAATTATATTGGATATTTACTGCGATGTTCTAAATTAAAACTATTTTACAAGGAAATTAGTATCTACCGAGGTGAATTCGCCAAAAAATTAACATGGATCAAGTTTTCAGCACCCCCGGTCCCGAAAAAACCCGTCCCGTTGCTACGCAAGGTCTTGCCAACGTTAAGGCCCGCATCCTCGTAGCGCCGCTGGATTGGGGGCTTGGCCATGCCACCCGCTGCATTCCCCTTATAAAAGAATTGCTTGCCAATGATTGTGCTGTATGGCTGGCCGGAGAAGGCGCCCAGGAAGAGTTATTGAAAAAGGAATTTCCGGAACTGCCTTTTTTACAATTGCCGGGCTACCGCATTCGCTATGCCCGTTCAAAGTACGGCCTTGCCTGGAAACTGCTGCTGCAATGGCCCCGCTTAAAAAAAACAGTTCAGGAAGAAAATATATGGCTGAAGGATGCAGTGAAAAAATATTCTTTCGATGCAGTCATAAGCGACAACCGCTATGGGCTGCACCATCCATCCATTCCCTGTATTTTTATAACGCACCAACTCACTATCAAAAGTTTTTTCGGAAGCTGGTTAGAAAAAATATTGCAGCGGATCAATTACCGCTATATCAACCGATTTACAGAATGCTGGGTGCCGGACAATGAGAGTAGGCCGACGCTGGCAGGTGGTTTATCCCACCCCGAAAAAATGCCCTCTGTTCCTGTTCGCTATACCGGGCCGCTTTCCCGGTTTACAAAGCAAGAAACAGCAGAGCAAAAAAATCATTTGCTCATCCTTCTTTCAGGGCCTGAACCGCAAAGAAGTATTTTAGAAAAAAAAATACTTGAAGAAATAAGCCATTATCCCGGCACGGCCACTATTGTGAGAGGCTTTCCCGGTTCTTCATCCATTGTTCCTTCCACATCCATGATACAGGTTTACAACCATCTGCCCGCTGCCGCACTTGCTGAAGAAATAAACAAAGCCGAATGGGTCATCAGCCGCAGCGGCTACAGTACCGTAATGGATATGACGGCCATGCAAAAGGAATGCATCCTTATTCCCACACCGGGGCAAACGGAGCAGGAATATTTGGCCCTTTATCTTTCAGAAAACAGAATAGCTCCGTTTTTACAACAGAAAGATTTTTCTATTGATACTGCGTTGGAAAAAGCAAAACAATTTCCTTATGTTTTTTTGCCGGCAAATAATGACAACGGTTTGAAAAAAGTAATAAAAGGGTTGATTTATTCTTTGAAAAAATAAAAAGGTCAGCGCAGTTTCAAAAAGATGAATTTTATATCCCGCAAAGGCACGGAGAACACAAAGCAAGAATAATTAATCGAAAAATTCTTTGTGTGCTTTGTTCCTTTGTGGAAACCTGCATCTTTGAGACAACTCTATACAGCTTTCGGATAATCGAAGAAAAGAAATTCTTTTTTTGAGAGCATGAAATCAGCCCAATGCTCACAATTGGCCTTTACCGCAAAAACACCTGTGGTCGGAATATTATCAATGCGGGCATTGGTGAGCAGGTTGGCAAAATGAGTGATACCGGGGTTATGAGAAAAAACAGCGATGACTTCATGCTTATCTTTTGCACCCTGAACAGTTGCAAAAAACTCCTCCTCTCCTGCCAGGTAGAGTTCTTCTTTCAGGATAACATCGTCTTTATCCAGCCCGTATTCGCTGGCAAAAGCAAAAGCGGTTTTCCGGGCACGCCGCGCCGGGCTGGAAATAAACGCATCTATCTTTTTGATTCTCTCATGTATTCTTTTGGCCATAGCAGGCGCATCCCTTTTGCCCCTTTCATTCAAAGGGCGGTCAAAGTCATCGAGGGCCGGGTTGCCCCAGTCGCTTTTTGCATGACGAACCAACAACAAGTATTTCATACTGTGAATTTAAATCTAAACCCTGCAATCAAAAATCGGAAAAAACTAATAGCCTCTTACATTCCGGCCTTCCATGTAGTTCATAAAGGCTTTGTTAACCACCTGGTTGCCGCCGGGGGTGGGATAATCGCCGGTAAAATACCAATCGCCCAGGTTGCCGGGGCAGGATTTGTGCAGGTCCTCGATGCTCTGGAATATTACATCCACCGGAATAGTTATGCCCTCCGGCGTTATCAGTTGGGCTATTTTTTTTGACAACTCTTCGGTAGAGAATTTTTTATAGAGCTTCTTTACCACATTCTGCGTATGCAACAGGTTTTTCCTGCTCAGGTCTTTACACTCTTCCTTCAGCTCTGTCAGATACGCTGTTTCCCCCTTCTCTTTCAATAATTCCACAGCAGCGTTAAAAGCCACAAAATCCCCCATCTTGCTCATGTCAATTCCGTAACAATCGGGATAACGTATCTGCGGCGAAGAGGAAACTACAATAATTCGTTTGGGCTGCAACCGGGACAGCATGCGGATAATGCTTTCCTTCAAAGTGGTTCCCCTTACGATAGAGTCATCAATAACAACAAGTGTATCTTCACCGGGGCGCACCGTGCCATAAGTAATATCATAAACGTGTTGCACCATTTCGTTACGGCCTGCATCTTCCGTAATGAATGTCCGCATCTTTACATCTTTGATGGCAATCTTTTCTATCCTTATCTTCCGGTTAATCATCTCGGCCAGCTTCTCTTCATCGTAGTCTTTGCCCCAACTGAGTATCCTTTCTACTTTTATTTTATTCAGATAATCTTCCATTCCCTTCAACATGCCGTAAAAAGCGGTTTCGGCTGTATTGGGTATAAAAGAAAAGATGGTGTTCTTCAGGTCGTAGTCAATACTGTTCAGCACCTGTTCGCTCAGGTGATAGCCCAGGGCATTGCGTTCCCTGTAAATTTTTTCATCACTGCCACGGGAAAAATAAATACGTTCAAAGCTACAGGCTTTTCTTTCCTTCGGTTCCAGTATCTGCACCGTTTCATAATTGCCTTTTTCATCTACTATTAAAGCCTGGCCGGGCATTAACTCTTTTACCTCGTTTTCTTTTACATTGAACGCCGTACGAATAGCAGCCCTTTCGGAAGCAGCTACAATCACTTCATCATTTACATAATAGTAAGAAGGCCGGATACCATGTGCATCGCGAAAAACGAAACTTGTTCCGCTACCGATAGCGCCGCCTACATGAAACCCGCCGTCAAGCAGGGACAGGGTCTTTTTCAGCACCTTTTTTATATCCAGCCCCTGCGGCGATGCCTCCTCCTCTTTGCAAAGAAATGTATGCATCAGCTCTATCATGGCCGCCAGGTCGCTGAAGCGGGTTTCGGGATGCGGCTCTTTGCCCGCCAGCGCAAACAATTCATCCGAGTTGACAATATTGAAATTACCTGCCAGGGCCAGGTTACAGGCCGGAATGGTATGCCGGTTAATAAAGGGATGGCAATATTCCAGCTTATTCTTTCCCTGTGTGCCGTAGCGGAGATGACCAATCAGTATTTCGCCAAGAAAGTTGACATGCCCCTTCATCAAACCGGGATGGGTTTTTATGTTGGGGTGATACCGCTCCAGTTCCTCCACCTCCTTTCCTATTTGCTGAAAAATATCTGCAATGGCCTGCGGCGCATTGCTCCTTATCCGGTTCATAAAAGGATACCCGGGCTCTACATTCAATTTAATGGAGGCAACGCCTGCCCCATCCTGCCCTCGGTTATGCTGCTTTTCCATGAGCAGGTAGAGCTTATTGAGGCCCCACATGACCGTACCATACTGGCGATGGTAGTAGGAGAAAGGCTTACGAAGCCGGATGAATGCTAATCCGCATTCATGTTTGATCGGATCACTCATGGAAGGCGCAAAGGTAACTGAATAAAAATTACCGCCTTTAAAATTTCATTAAAAAGGGAAATCTCAACAAGACAAAAACAAACTGCATGAAAACATAGCCACCCCGTATTCCCGGACCTTGTTTAATAAGAAGTTACATTAAAAGCCTTTTGTATCCGTAGCAAACCGGCTTATTTCCGGGCATTCTTTCTGTGTGTCCGGGTCAATCATGATATAATGGGTTGTCAACTTTGTCTGCATCCATTTTTCTATTGCCTGGCTTTTCTTTTCCTCAAGGGCAAATTGGGATATCTTACTGTAATCGTCCTTTAAGTTCATGCGGTGTGGTTCCGTACGGGACTTAAGATAAATAATCCGCACTCCTCTCTTTCCCTGTTCATCAACAAAAGCAATGGGCTGCGATATTTCGCCTACACTCATCTTGCTGATGGCGGCAACTACATCCCTTTCAAGCGCATCAATAGTAACATAAGGGCTGCCGTCCCGGCTAAGAAAGAAAGGCCCTGCATATTTTGTCGTTTCATCGTCGCTGTACTTTGTAGCAGCTTCATTGAAATTAAGCGTACCGGCAATAATCTTTGACCTCACCGTATCTAACTTTACCTTAGCCTCGCTGATCTCATCTTCCGTTACAGGAGGGATGCGAAGGATATGTCTTACTTTAAGGTCATCGCCATTCTTCTCCATTACCTGGATAAGATGATACCCGAATTTTGATTTTATCGGCGCTGATATTTCACCTTCTTTCAGGCGGAAAGAAGCCGACATAAAAGCCGGGTCCCAGGATTTTTCATTCCGGTTTATCTCATACTGCCCGCATCGGTCTTTACTCCCCGGGTCTTCAGATACCTGTTTTGTCAACTGGCAAAAATCAACAACCCGGTTCTCCAGTTGCTGCTTGTATTTATTCATTTCACCCAATACATACTCTTCTATATCTCTTGAGGCTTTGGGGAAAAGAACGATATGCCCCACTTCCAGTTCCGACTCGTAGAAAGGAAGACTGTCTGCCGGTATCTTATCAAAAAATGCTTTTACTTCATTAGGGGTAATGCGTACATTCTCTACTATTTTCCGCTGCATGGCGGCAGCTAACTTTTGCTCCCGGATAGATTCCCGTGCATCATCCTTGATCTGGTAGATTGTTTTACCCGCAATCTGCTCAAGGGCTTCCCTGCTCCCCAACTGGTTGATATAAGTACGTATCCTGTTATCAAGGTCAGCTTCCACATCTTCATCCGTAACGGGCAAGGAATCTTTCAACGCCTGCATCATAAGCACCTTGGATATAATGGCCTGTTCGGTCAAAAGACATTCCCCGTTTTCAGGTATTGTACCCCCCTGGCGGGCTATATCGGCTAAGGAGTTTTTTATTTCGGAAAGCAGGATGATCTTATCCCCTACAATAGCTATAATCTTATCAACCACTACCTTATGTGATTGAGAATGTGCTGTTACCACCCCCGCGAAAACGACAACCAAGACTATCAGTATCTTTTTCATACAATGCAATAAGTTCAAAAATACCTTTCCTGTAAAACTAACAGGCAGGTAAGACGGCTATTTAACAAAATTTTCCGGTTGCCCGGAAAATCAATTATAAGGTTCTCTTTACTTCTTCTTCTTCATACGCTTCCACCACGTCTCCGGCCTTGATATCGCTAAAGTTCTTTATCGTCAATCCGCACTCCATACCGGAAAGCACTTCTTTGGCATCGTCTTTAAACCTCTTCAGTGAGCCCAGCTCGGCAACATTGCCTGCTGCCGGGTAAATAACAATGCCATCCCGGATAAGGCGGATTTTGGAATCTCTCTTAATTTTTCCATCCAGCACATAACAACCTGCCACCGTAGCTTTATCGAATTTGAAAACTTCCCTGATTTCCACATTGGCAACAATCTTTTCCTGCACCTTGGGTTCTAACATTCCTTCCATAGCTCCTTTCACTTCCTCAATGGCATTATAGATAATGGAATACATCTTAATTTCTATACCGGCATTGTCGGCCAGCCTTGAAGCCTGTACCGAAGGCCTTACGTTAAAAGCGATCACAATGGCATCAGATGCTTCGGCAAGCACAATATCACTTTCATTGATCTGTCCTACCCCTTTATGGATAACGCTTACCAGTATTTCCGGCGTGGACAGTTTTTGCAATGAATCGCTAAGCGCTTCTACAGAGCCATCCACATCTCCTTTGATAATAACTTTAAGTTCTTTAAAGCTGCCAAGCGCCAGGCGGCGGCCAATTTCATCCAATGTGATGTGCTTCTTGGTACGGATACCCTGCTCCCTTAATATCTGTGCTCTTCGATTGGCAATTTCTTTGGCTTCGGATTCATCTTCATATACTTTGAACTTCTCCCCCGCCTGCGGAGCGCCATTCAATCCCAGCACCACAGCAGGGGCTGATGGACCGGCATTTTCTTCTTTCTTATTCCTTTCATTGAACATGGCTTTTACACGGCCATAGTATTGGCCGCTTACAATAAGGTCGCCCTGTTTCAATGTGCCATTTTCAACAAGCAATGTAGCCACATAACCACGGCCTTTATCCAATGAGGCTTCAATAATAGTTCCGGATGCTTCCCTGTCGGGATTAGCCTTCAGGTCAAGCAATTCTGCTTCAAGAAGTATTTTTTCCAGCAGTTTGTCAATATTCAACCCTTTTTTAGCTGCAATTTCCTGGCTCTGGAATTTACCGCCCCATTCTTCCACCAATATATTCATCTGCGATAGCTGCTCATAGATTTTCTGGGGGTTGGCGCCATCCTTATCTATCTTATTGACAGCAAAAATCATCGGCACACCGGCAGCCTGTGCATGGCTGATGGCCTCACGGGTTTGCGGCATCACCGCATCATCTGCGGCAACCACTATAACGGCTATATCGGTTACCTTGGCGCCCCTTGCCCGCATGGCGGTAAAGGCTTCGTGGCCGGGTGTATCCAGGAAAGTAATTTCCTTGCCATTCGGAAGCTCTACCTGGTAAGCGCCGATGTGCTGCGTAATGCCCCCGGCTTCACCGGCCACCACATTAGCGCTTCTTATATAGTCAAGCAATGAGGTTTTACCATGGTCAACGTGCCCCATGATGGTTACGATGGGAGAACGGGGTTGCAGGCTGTCTTCATCATCTTCTTCCTCACTTTCCTCCATTTCCATCTGCTTCTCCATATCAATAAACTCTACATCAAACCCAAACTCACTTGCCACTAGTTCTATCACTTCTGCATCCAGCCGCTGGTTGATGGACACCATGATACCAAGACTCATACATTTGCTGATTACATCCGCAAAGCTTACATCCATCAGGTTGGCCAATTCGCTAACGCTGATAAATTCAGTAAGCTGCAACTTGTTGTCGTCTGCCAAATCGCCCTGTGCATCTGCCAGTTCCTGTCTTTTTTCCCTGCGGATCTTAGCTTTAAGGCTTTTACCACGACCCCCGGCGCCAGCTAATTTTGCCTGGGTTTCTTTTATTTTTTCCTGTATCTCTTTTTCGTCAATCAGTTTTTCTTCCCGCTGCGGTCTGCCACCACCCCTGTTATCCCGGCGTGACCCCTGGCCACCTCTTCCCCTGTTAAAATCACCCCCGCCTGGCTTCCTGTCAGAGTCCTTATTAATAAACAGTTCCCGTTTTGTATCCTTTTTCTCAATAGGAATACGTTTCCTCTTTCTTTTTTCATCTTTAACGGGGCGGGTATCGTTATCAACAGGAAGATCAATCTTTCCTAATATTTTAGGTCCTGATAATTTTTCTACTTCGATATTTTCTACAACGGCAGGTTGTTCTTCTACCGGCTGCTGTTTTTCTTCTACCGGTTTTTCTGCTGCTTTGCCTTTTTTTGTTTTTGCTTTTTCTTCAGTAGCCTCACTTTTTTCCTCCGGTTGTTCTTTCTTGGCTTTTGTTCCTTTTTTTGGTCTTGTGGAAGAATCAATAGCCGAAAGATCAATTTTCTTTACAATCTTGGGGCCCTCTAATTCAGGGGCTTCTACTTTTATAATATCTTCTTCAGCGCTTTTGGTTTCTTTTACAGGCTTCTCTTCTTTCTCCGCTTCCTTAACCGTTTCTTTTTTTGCAGCTTTAGCAGGCTTCTCTTCTTTTTTGAAAACAATCTCCTCTTCTTCCTTCTTCTTTTTCATTTCAGGCTGGCTTCCCTTGGGTAATTCCAACTGATCGCTTTTCTGTTTAGCTGCTTTATCGCTTTGAAATTCCGACTGCAAAGACTTGTACATATCCTCAGTCAGCTTTGAAGTGGGCTTCAGGTCGTCTTTAGAAAAACCTTTCCCCACTAAAAAGTCAACAAGGGTTTCCTGTCCAATGTTGAACTCTTTGGCCGCAGCCAGTAATCTCGGAAGTTTTAATTCTGCCATTCAGTTTATTTAAATATTGGAATGTGAAAAAAATGAAAATGTGAGAATGCTATTCATTTCCACATGTGCCACATTTCCTGATTTTCACACTCTTATTCTTTATCAAACTCTTCTTTTAAAATCTTTCTTATTTCGTCAATTGTTTCTTTTTCCAGGTCTGTTCTCCTTTCCAATTCTTCTGCTGTAAGGTTTAATACGCTTCTTCCCGTATCGCAGCCTACACGTTTCAGTTCATCAATAATCCATGATTCAATTTCATCGCTGAATTCTTCAAGGTCAATATCAAACTCTTCTTCTTCTCCTTCATTATCCCTGTACACATCAATTTCATACCCTGTCAATTCACAAGCCAGCTTAATATTAACCCCGCGGCGGCCTATTGCCAGTGAAACCTGGTCGGGCTTAAGGTAAACGCTGGCATGTTTGCCTTCCTGGTCCAGTTCCATGCTGGTAATCCTGGCCGGCGTTAAGGAACGCTGTATCAGCAATTGTATGTTACTTGTCCAGTTGATTACATCTATGTTCTCGTTCTTCAGTTCTCTTACTATGCCATGAATACGGCTTCCCTTCATTCCCACACAGGCGCCCACAGGGTCAATACGGTCATCGTATGACTCTACGGCCACTTTTGCCCTTTCTCCCGGATCCCGGACAATCTTTTTAATTACAATGAGGCCGTCGAAAATTTCAGGCACTTCTATTTCAAGCAGCTTGGCAAGGAAGTCGGGCGAAGTACGGGACAGAATAATAACCGGGCTGTTATTTTTCATATCCACTTTCTTTACCACAGCCCTGGTCGTTTCTCCTTTCTTGAAATAATCCTGTGGTATCTGCTCGCTTTTGGGAAGTATCAGTTCATTTCCTTCTTCGTCAAGTAATAAAATCTCTTTTTTCCATACCTGGTACACTTCTGCGCTGATGATTTCGCCTACCCTGTCGCCGTATTTTTTGGCCAGTACGTTTTTCTTAAGGTCGCTGATGCGGCTTGCCAGCGTTTGCTTTGCTGCAAGGATGGCCCGGCGGCCAAAATCGTACAGGTCAATCGGTTCATATAATTCTTCGCCTACTTCAAAGTCCGGTTCAATTTTCACCGCATCAGAATAAGCTACCTGCGTTAACGGGTCTTCCACCTGGCCATCCTCCACAATCATACGGCGGCGGATAATTTCAAGGTCGCCTTTTTCTGCATTGACGATTACATCAAAATTTTCATCGCTTGTATATTTCTTTCGCAACAGTGTTTTAAATACGTCTTCCACCACTTTCATCATTGTAGGGCGGTCAATATTTTCCGCTTCCTTGAAATCCTGGAAAGCATCTATCAGGTTAATGCTGGACATAACTCATGTTTTAATACCCCATTCCCGGCAACCGCCGGAACACAGGCTGATCGGTTAAAATTTAATTTGAATTTTTGTTGTTTTAATATTATCAAAATCTATGGCATGTACTATTGTTTCTGCTTTTTTACCTTTTCCTTTTGTTTCTTCCACTTCAATGCCCGCTTCGGAAGCCTGTAACAATCTGCCTTCTTTTTTTACCCCTTCCTTATCAACTACCTCCACATTTCTTCCGATATTTTTTACATACTGGCGGTATAATTTCAGCGGCTCGTCCAAACCGGGTGAAGACAGCTCCAGCGAAAAATCACCATTGGGAAATAGGCCCTCTTCTTCTATCTGCTTATACAAAGCCCGGTTATAATACACCAGCTTTTCTATGCTAACTCCCTGATCCCCATCAATAAACACTTTAATATTATTGGTAGGCTTTACTTTTATCTCTACCAAAAAATACTGTGGTTCGCCGCCAATCAGCGTTTCCACCCTTTTTTCAATTACCTGTATTAGCGATACTGTGTCCATTGTATATAAAAGAAGAAGGGAACGGCCTCGTTCCCTTCTTTCATCTATTTCCGGCACAAAGGTAAGGTAAATCCACTATACCGGCCAAATTCCATGCAGGCTTTGGCTGGCACCGGAGAATGAAGCCTGCTATTCGGTAAAAGACCCCTGTTTTCCGGTAAAAAAAAGCTTCATCGGCCTATCTTTACAGCGTGAAATTTATTCTTATTGCCTTCCTGATTTACCTTGCCTACCTGTTTGTTTTCAGGTTGGTACTGCCTGTTTATCTAACCTCCCGCAAGATTAAAAAGAGCTTCAGGGAGATGCAGGAAAAAATGCAGGAGCACATGAAAGGGGAGACCCGTTCCCAATACAATTCATCTGGGTCTTCAAGCAATACAGCGCAGCCTTCAACGAAAAAAGCCGGTGATTACATTGATTTTGAAGAAATAAAATAAAGGGAATTACTTTTTCCGTTCTTCCAGTATTTCAAATAAAAGTTCGGGTTCGTTGGTGGTGATGAAATCAAACCTCTTGTCTAAAAACCATCTCAGGTCTTCGGCTTTATTTACCGTCCATACATTGAGCTGGAGTTTTGCTTTCTTTGCCTGCTCTATCCAATCCTCGTTTTTCTTAAAAACGGACTGATTATAATCCAGCCCCGTCATTTTATCTGCCTTTAATTGGCCCGGCGCTATTTCTCCTTTCAGGTATTGTACGGTGGCCCGGGGATCAATTTCCAATATCCGTTTCAGTATTGCATAATCAAAGCTGATATAGGCCGACATTCTTTCTGCTCCCAGTTCTTTTACCAATGCCACCACCTTATCTGCCACCAATCTTCCTCTTTCCACGCTGATAGTAGAAGGTTTTATTTCCAGTACCAGCATGGTTTTCGTATTGTTTTCCAGGCCTGCCTTTAAATATTCCCGTAATGTCGGCAATCTTTCTCCATTGGATAATTTGTATTGCGCCAGTTCATTAAATGTTGTTTTTTCAATTACGAGTTTATTATGGTCCGGGTCATGATTGATGACAATCGAATCGTCTGCCGTCATCCAGATGTCAAATTCCGAGCCGGTACATCCCAGTCTGATAGCTTCTTTCAGGGAAGCAATTGAATTTTCCGGGAGGTTATTTTTCTTCCAGGCGCCCCGGTGGGCAACAACCGGGTTGCTGGCAAATTTTGTTTTACTGATTGTCTTCTGATTAACTGCACAAGATGCAGCAAGGCAAACAAAGCCAATAAGAATAAATTGTTTCATTTTAGTTACTCTTTATAAATCCGTAATTGGTTTGTACTTTGGCACAAGTGATTTCATGATAAACCATGCTATCAGATATGCCACAGCGCAAAACGTAAACATAATGGTATAGCCTGTTTCAATATGTCCCAAAGCTTTATAGTGGTCTGTTAACGCACCGCCTGCCTTAGACACCAGCACACCGCCCAAGCCGCCGGCCATACCGCCGATGCCCACTATTGATGCCACTGATTTTTTAGGAAACATATCCGATACGGTCGTAAACAGATTGGCACTCCACGCCTGATGCGCCGAAGCGCCGATACCAATTAAAAGAACAGGTATCCAATAACTGATATAACCCAAAGGCTGTGCTGCCAATACCAGCAACGGTATCACGGCAATTAAAAACATGGCCCTCATTCTTCCGTCATAAGCCTGATAGCCTCTGCGGATAAAATAAATAGGCAACCAGCCGCCGCCAATGCTGCCCACCATCGTCATGCTATACAAAACAGCCAACGGCAACATGATTTGCGTTCCCGACATGCCGTATTGCGCATCAAGATATTTGGGCAACCAAAACAGAAAGAACCACCACACACCGTCAGTCAAAAATTTACCGACAACAAAAGCCCATGTTTGTTTATAGCCCAGCAGTTTTGTCCATTTTACTTTTTCATTTGTGCTGTTGGTAAGTTGCTCCTCTTTATCACTTTCAATAAACTCCAATTCAGCGGCGGAAAGCCTTTTTTGTTTTCTCACCGGCGCATAAAACCGATGCCAGAAGAAAATCCATATAAACCCTACCGCACCTATAATAATAAACGCAGATTGCCATCCCCAATGTTTGGCTATCCAGGGCACAGAAAGTGGCGCTAATATTGCGCCTACGTTAGAGCCCGAATTGAAAATACCTGTGGCAAAAGATCTTTCTTTCTTGGGGAAATATTCGGCAGTGGCTTTAATCGCCGCAGGAAAATTTCCGGCTTCGCCAAATCCCAGCACAGCCCTTGCTATCATAAATCCCGCAATGGAAACAGGCACAGCGCCAATGCCAATCCATGCCAACAGATTGGAAGTAGCTTGTCCCATCGGAATAGCGGCGGCATGCAGCACCGCCCCGATTGACCATATAATAATTGCCCATGTAAAACCGGCTTTCGTTCCCAGCTTGTCTATAATCCTTCCTGCAAACAGCATGGATATGGCATATACAAACTGAAACACCATCGTGATATTGGCATAATCGGTATTAGACCAATTATAGGTTTCTGACAACTGCGGCGCTAATAAACTCAACACCTGCCTGTCTAAGTAATTCACTGTTGTAGCAAAGAACAATAACGCACAGATCGTCCACCTGTACTTGCCGATCGTTGTTGCAGTCTGGTTCATTTCATATAGCTTTTAGCAATTCAAAAACCTGTTCTGTATCGTTCTCTATCCGGGTATAATTTCTTCCTTCCAGTAATTCTTTACTGATCAGTTTGCTGCCCATGCCCACTGCACAAACACCGGCCTTAAACCAGGCCGATATATTTTCCTTTGTAGCTTCCACACCGCCGGTAGGCATAAAATCCATATTGGGGAACAACTCTTTAATGCCTGATACAAATGAAGGGCCCAATACATTGCCCGGAAACAGTTTCACCAGCCGGCATCCTGCATTTTCAGCCACATGAATTTCTGTTGGCGTCATGCAACCGGGAATCCATACTATCTTATTTATATAGGCGGCATCTGCCACATCGGCATCAAACACGGGGCTGATCAGGAAATCAGCTCCGGCGTTTATGTATTGATTGGCCTGTTCTGCTGTACGGATAGTGCCGACAGCAAGCAATAAATCATTCAGGCATTCCTGCTTCAATTCCACCAATGCCCCGAAATTATCGAAAGCCGCTTTTCCCCTGTTGGTAAATTCAATGGCCCTTACACCCGCCCTGTACAATGCCTTTACGGTTTCAACACACACTTCTTTGTCTGCATGATAGAACAGGGGCAAGAACTTTTGCTGTTTTAGTTGCTGCAAGATATGTTCGTTTGGTTTCATTGGCTTTTATAGCACTCTTAAAAGGAAAGTTCCAGGTATTAATTTGGATTTTATAACAGCTTCAGAATATCTTCCGTTGACTTATTCGTTGTATCCCCTTTCACCTGCATTTTACTCACTGCGGCTGCGGCTGCAAAGTCAATGATTTGCTGTGGCGTATACTGATGCACCAATCCATAAATCAACCCGGCCATAAAGCAATCGCCGCTGCCAACTTTATCTACAATATTACTTAAAACAAATTCTTTTGATGCATTAAAATCCCTGCCCTGCTGCAATACGGCAAAATATTTTTCATCTAACCTGAAGGTAAAAGCCATCGTTTGCACTTTAGGATAGTGCAGATGAACCTGTTTCATGCTTTTGCCGGCCGCATCAACCAGTTCTTCTTTTGTTTTCCCAATACTGTCTTTTATCGGAGAGGCCAGTCCCAGCAGGCTTTCTACAGCCCAGATATTTCCCATTGCCACATCGCAATAAGTTAACAACTCCGGCATAATATCCACCGGTTTTTTGCCATACTGCCACAGTTTGGAACGATAATTAAGGTCAACAGAAATTATCATCTTTTTTTCTACAGCAGCTTCCAACGCCTCTTTACAAAGAGCGGCAACGTTGCCGGAAAGGGCAGGGTTAATTGCGCTGAAATGAAACCAACTGCAACCATCCAACACCTTATCCCAATCAATGCTTCCTGTTTTTAGCTCAGAAAAAGAAGAATAGGCCCTGTCGTAAATAACGCCTGCATTTTTTAAATCCGTTCCTTGCGGTAAAAAATAGGTTCCGATACGATTGCCGCTTTTAATCATTGCTGCCGTATCAATATTTTTTTCAGCCAACGATGCAATAATCTCTTCACTCAGATAATTATCCGGAACAGCAGAACAATACCGGACCGGCACACTCCATTTTGCCAATGCAGCAGCAACATTCAACTCTGCACCGCCAACATACACCGGCAAATTGCTTTCCCTTATCCATGCCCCGCCTAATGCAGGCGACATTCTCAATAAAATTTCACCGAAACAAAATACTTTACTCATATTCTATTTACCGTGTACCGGTTTTTCTTTCATCGTCTCATCCAAAAACTGCCAGTCAAAATAATTTTTCGCATTATTATAGCAAATATCCTGAATTATTTTTCCAATCCATGCTATATCGTTGGGCAATTCTCCGTTTTCAATTTCTTCGCCAAAGAGGTTGCACAAAATCCTTCTGAAATATTCATGCCGGGGGAATGAAAGAAAACTGCGGCTGTCTGTCAACATTCCTACAAAACGGCTCAGCAAACCCATATTGCTCAAGGCATTGATTTGTTTAGTCATGCCGTCTTTTTGGTCCAAGAACCACCACGCCGAGCCCCACTGCACTTTGCCTGCGGCAGTGCCGTCATTAAAGTTGCCAATCATCGTGGCAAACAATTCATTATCCGC
Source organism: uncultured Chitinophaga sp. (assembly GCA_964560445.1). Classification (GTDB taxonomy): domain Bacteria; phylum Bacteroidota; class Bacteroidia; order Chitinophagales; family Chitinophagaceae; genus JJ008. Next base: position 59,477 of record CAZLLT010000005.1, read on the forward strand.
AGGATTGAGATTGTACAAAATCGTTTTCGCCAGTGTATTGTTCTTATCCAATCTGTCTAAAAACTTAGACAACGCCCTTGCCTGTGAAAAATCGCCGATGCTGTCCCAGCCTGTATCTGCACCCAATTGCGCTAACCTGCGGCTGTTGTTATTTCTTAATGCACCCAAATGATATTGCTGCACAAACCCTTTTTCAAAATCCCATTCGGCAAAATTTATCAGCATCGCCGATTTGAATTTCCGGTTTTCTTCCAACGACAATGCGCCGCCGCTGCGGATTTTGGCAAAAATGCCTGCTACTTCGGTAGTGGTATAATCTTCCGCATAAATTTCTTCCAGCCCGTGGTCGCTTACGCTGCTGCCATTCGCCACAAAATAATCATGGCGTTTTTTCAATGCCGCCAAATAATCATTGTAAGTACTGATAGAAACATTGGCTGCCGCTTCCAGCGAAGTGAGATAATTATTGAATACGGCAGTATCGTCCACATTCATCGCCTTATCGGGGCGCCATGCAGGCAATACTTTCACATTCCAATTGCCATTTTTTATCTGCTGATGATATTGCAGATTATCAACAGGGTCATCGGTAGTGCAAACCAATTTCACATTCATTTTTTCCAGCAGACCCCTTACACTATATTCTTTTGTTTGCAGCAATGCAGATGCTTCATCATACACTTTCTTTGCCGTATCGGCATTTAATATATCGTTGACGCCGAAATAACGTTGCAGTTCCAGATGTGTCCAGTGATACAACGGGTTTCGCAAGGTATAAGGCACTGTTGCCGCCCATGCACGGAATTTTTCCCAATCGGATTTTTCGCCGGTGATATATGCCTCTTCCACGCCGTTGGTACGCATGGCACGCCACTTGTAATGGTCGCCATTAAGCCACACACGGGTTATATTTTCAAAATTTTTATCCTCCGCCATTTCATTCGGCGGCAAATGATTATGATAATCTATTATCGGCATATCTTTCGCATACTCATGATAGAGCCGTTGCGAAGTTTCGTTTGCCAATAAAAAATTTTCGTCCATAAATTTTTCCATAACATCATTTTTATTTTTTTGTACCCAACTGCGGCGCTACTATCAGCTTCCGTTGCGTCGCACACTTCATCGTTCGGTAATTCTATTCATCAAAAATGTCGCCCCTACGGGGCTTTATCTACATTTCATTTTTATTTCCCACGATTGAAATCGTGGGCTACCAAAATATCGTCCCTACGGGACTATTAAAATCATTTATCCAGATACACTTTGTCCAAACGTCAGCAAATTATTATCAGGGTCAAGCATCGAAAACTCTTTTTGCCCCCAAGATTTTATTTCCAAATGCCCGTTCGGATGTATGCTCACTTTATCGTCCAACAATGATTGATACAAATTATCAATGTCATTTGTTCTGATATAAACCATTCCGTAATTTTCTTTTGGGTCAAGGTCTTTAAATTCAAAAAAGTGAATTTCAATATTGTCTTTTGTTATCAACAAATAATCGCCATAATCTGCCATTTCATTAAAACCCAATTTGTTTATATAAAATTCCTTCGTAGCTGTTTTGCTACGCATGGGCAATTTTGGGTTAATACTTGTAAGCATATAATACTTTTATTTTTTTACAATGATACTCCATTGTTTAACCACAAGGTTCACAAAGGGTTTCATTGTGTTCTTTGTGTATTACTTTGTGTACCTTGTGGTTGAATAATCTACAAACTCACTCCTCTCTTCCATGGAATAAAATCATCCTGATTTAATAAAACAGCTTTCGGCGTTACTTCACCGCTTGCCGCTTTGATGCAATACTCTAAAATTTCTTCGCCCATTTGTTGAATGGTTTTTTCGCCTTCAATCACCGGTCCGCAATCAATATCAATAATGTCATTCATTCTTTTGGTCAGGTTGCTGTTGGTTGATACTTTAATCGTGGGGCAAACAGGGTTTCCCGTAGGCGTACCCAATCCTGTGGTAAACAAAATCAGCGTAGCGCCGCTTGCGGCTTTGCCTGTGGTGGCTTCCACATCATTGCCCGGCGTACACACCAAACTCAATCCGGCTTTTGTTGCCGGCTCTGTATAATCCAACACATCCACCACCGGCGAAGTGCCGCCTTTTTTGGCAGCGCCTGCACTCTTAATCGCATCGGTTATCAAACCGTCTTTAATATTTCCCGGTGACGGGTTCATGGAAAAACTTGAACCGGCATCGATAACAATTCGGTCATAGCTTTTCATCAGATGAATAAACTTTTCCGCCGCTTCTTTGCTCACCGTTCTGTCAATCAACTCTTGTTCCACACCGCAGAGTTCGGGAAATTCCGCCAATAAAATTTTACCGCCCAACGCCACCACCAAATCCGCACAATACCCCACCGATGGGTTTGCCGAAATGCCGCTGAAACCATCGCTGCCGCCGCATTTCACGCCGATACACAATTTATCCAATGTAGCGGGTTTGCGTTCCAACTTATTTATTTCAATCAATCCTTCAAATGTTTTCCGGATAGCATCGGCAATCAACTGCTCTTCGCTTTGCGATTGCTGCTGCTCAAAAATATAAAGCGGTTTATCAAAGTTAGGGTTACATGCTTTCAAATCATTTTTAAAATCCTGCACCTGCAAGTTTTGGCAACCCAAACTCATCACCGTTACGCCGCCCACATTGGGATGGTCGGCATAAGCCGCCAATAGTTTGCTCAACACCGCCGCATCCTGCCGAATGCCACCGCAACCGCCCTCATGATTTAAGAATTTTATGCCGCCCACATTCTTAAACAGGCGAAGCCCCCTCCTAACCTCCCCCGAAGGGGGAGGAATTAAGGACAATGTGTTTATATCATCTCCATTCTTATACGCTTCAATAAGTTGGTGAGTGTATTGCTTGTATTTATCTGTTACGGCATAGCCCAATTCATTGTGCAATGCTTCTTTGATAACATCCAAATTCCTGTTTTCACAAAAAACCGTCGGGATAAATAACCAATAATTGGCAGTGCCCACCCTGCCATCGCTGCGATGATAACCGCTGAATGTTCTGCTGCTGAATTTTGAAATATCCGGTGCATGCCATTCGTATTTTGCATTGCGCCATGCAAACGGCTCTGCCGCATGTTTCAGGTTTTCGGTGCTCATGCGGCTGCCTGCTTTTACAGACTGTTGTATTTTACCCACCAACACGCCATACATCATCACTTCATCGCCAACCTGCATATCCTGCATATAAAATTTATGCTTGGCAGGAATATCTTCCTGCAACAAATAATCCTTTCCTTCAAAAGAAATCGTTTCATTTTTTGAAAGGTTGGTTAATGCCACAATCACATTATCCCTGGAATGCACTTTTAAAACCTTATGCTTCATCAAAAATTTCATTTTTTAGATGGGAACGCTGATTGAGCGGATTGTGCTGATTTACACGAATAAAATCCCTGTCTGCCGACAGGCAGGCGTTTTTATCCGTTTCATCTGTGTCATCCGTGTTCCTATCATTCATACGTTCACTGCTTTCTTTTGTAATTGTTCCACTGCTTGTAACACGCCGTGGTCAATCATATGATTTAATTTTTCATGAACAGCAGCAAGAAAGCCGGGCAGTTGCGATAAATCTATTCCCCACAAATTTTCATTGCTTAATACCGCTTTCACTACTTCATCAGGATTGTTTTTTTGCCAAAGCTCATAAAAATAGGCTGCGCTGTCGTCTTTTATTTCATATTCTTCGCCGTTGCGAATACCGAAAAGCCTGTCGCCATTTTTTACTGCTGCATTCATGTATAATAAATACGCTGCAAAGCCTGTTGCCATATATTGCGGCACAGTATCATGCAATTCATAATGTCTTTTCAACAAAGGCACATTCCGCATCTTCATTTTGGAGGTAAACTGCGTAGTAATACTTTGCCATTGGTGGTCTATGAACGGATTGCAAAAGCGTTCAAACGTATTTTTTACAAACGCTGCCTTTATGTTTTCATCAATATCAAACGGAATGGCATCGCTGATTTGCTGCATCAGCTCTTTGGTAAATATGCCATAGACCGGATGTGCAACCGCTTCTCTTGTCAGGTTGAAGCCACACAGGAAAGCCGTGCCACAATTAAACGTATGCGTACCGTTGAGAATACGCAGTTTCAATTCTTTGTACAAGGTAATATCCGGCTCAATCTTTACGGCATCGTCTGTTTTGTAAAACGACAACATTTCTTTTACGTTTTCATCACCTTCAATTGCCCACAGGCGGAACGGTTCGCTTTTTGTCAGCAGCGCATCTGTATAACCTAATGACGCTTCCAATGCCTGCAAATCTTTTGCATTGGGTTTGCCGGGAACAATCCTGTCCACTAATGAATTGCAAAAAGTATTGTGCTTTTCCAACCATTCAATAAAAGCAAAATCCAATTTATTCAAATGCGCTAACTCCAATACAATGCTTTCCAACTTATCACCGTTGTCGGTTATCAATTCTGTGGGAATAATTACCATGCCACCATCGGGTGAACCATTAAACGCCTTGTAACGTTCAAATAAAAACGCCAACAGTTTTGCAGGGAAAGATTCGGAAACACCTTCTGTAATATTTTCTTCCACTAACTGAATGCCTACTTCCGTTGTGTTGGAAAAAATAATTTTCATTTCGGGATTATGAGCACAAGCCAAAATTTCTTTCCATTGTGTTTTGGCAGCCAACACACGGCTTATAGACGCATTGATGATATTTTCTTCCACCGTTGCATTGTTTTCCACACCACGAACACAAACGGTATATAAACCATCCTGTTCATCAAATTCAGTACTGCTGCCACTCGTTGATTTTACAACCACCACCCTGCCATTGAAAACGCCTTGCTTATTGGCTTTGTCAATAAAATAATCGGGCAAAGCCCTTAATAAAACGCCTGTGCCGAATTGCAAAACCTTTTCGGGCAGGTCAAATACTTTTTCCGAAGGAATATCAATTCCTTTCGCTACAATTTTGTTTAATGTTGATTTTGATAATTGCATATCTATCTTTTTCATTGCTGCCCAGGCACTTTATTTTCTAATAAATGAGTAATTCCTTCCGGATACCATTTGTGTTTAAACAACCAATCAAGAGTTATTTGTTTTAAATCCAATCCCTGCGGCAAATTATTTTTATGCCATGCAAAATCATTTCCCGTTTCTCTATGGCAATTAAAATAATACACTCTTTTGCTCCATTGAATGACGTTGTTCGTTTTTACTAAATAAATGTCTTCATCTGCCATGTTGGCGGCAAACACACAATTGATTAAATAAAATTGTGCATCTCTGTGAAAACGCCCCAACTTAAAACCGTCGAAACCTTTGAACCTGCAATTCACCAAAACGGTTTTGGAATCTTCGTTCGCCGAACCATCGTGCCATATCGTTGCCGTACCACCATGTGCAATGAACTCACAATTTTCCGCCCAAGCCCAACCACGGGGGCAATACAAATCCACGCTGCCCTCCATAATGCAATCTTTGAAATACCATAAGCCGTTGTTCACTTCCCAAGGGCTAACGGTATCGCCGCCGAAAGAACGAAAATGACAGTTAACGGCTTTCAGCCTTGTTGCATTCATCGTTCGCAATGCCATTTGATGGCTATTCCTTTTTATCTCTTTCCTTTTACCTGCTGACGTATCTGCCGCACACCAAACAGTTCTTGCTGTAAAATCAAACCCGTAATTATTGGTAACGGTTAAATTTTTCAACGTAATATCATCAGCGCCTATATTCATCGTTGCCACGCCCCAATCATCTGCATGACCGCAACGCCATTCATCTCTTGCAATTGATGCGATAATGATGGTATTGTTTCTGCTTTCACCTTCCAAAATGACATTTGCTTTTTCTATGTAAATTTTTTCGCTGTATGTTCCTTGCCTGATAAATATCGTTCTCGTCGTTGCCGATGAATCAGGCAAACTGTTGATTGCACCCTGAATGGTTTTAAAGTCGCCGCTGCCGTCTTGCGCCACAATGATTCTTATCTGCCGAAGCTTTAGCGCAGGCAGATTATCCCCTGCAAATACTTGCAGTGAAAACAAAAAGAATAATATCGTATAAATGCTTCGCATTTTTTTTATAGGAATGCTGATGACGCTGATTGAGCAGATAATCACGCCTGCCTGTCGGCAGACAGGGATTTTTTTATCAGCGAAAATCCGTTGCATCCGTGTCATCTGCGTTCCTATTTACTATTTTTCAATAACCATTTTACCCAATCTTCTGCCGCCTGATAATTTTCAAAATCAGCAGGCAATTTTCTTCCATCCAAATATTCGTTGTAAATCCACGGGTCGCCGAGAACAAACACTGTTCCTTTGCCATATTTGGTAACCGCCATTACATTGTCATCACCGTTTTTTACAATCGTTGTTGCAGGGGATTGTACCGAAAGGCTGCTGTATTCTTTCACATATAATTTGTAATTGGAAGTAAACACAGGGTTATCCGTTCCTGTCATCACCACGCCTTGCTCAAACACATTATTCTGCACACGGTTCTTGCTGTCTTCGTTAAATTCAATACCGAACCTTTTGGCTATTTTATTAAAATCTTTCAGGTTAGCATTACCGGCATCATTTCCCAACAACACCAATACGCCGCCTCTCTCTACCCAACTATTGATAAGAACAGGAAGTTTATCGTCAATCTTATTGTATTGCGTTGTTTCTTTTTCCGTATCAGGGTCAACGATAATATAGACAGATGCTTTTGCAAAATCAGCAGTAGAAGGACGCTTATCCAACGATTTTACCGTTGCGCCATATTTAGTGAAAATATCGCCGAGCATGGAATAACCGCTGTTGCTTTTATCTTCCCATGTGTAGTGCCAACGGATTTCTTTACCGGTGGCGTCTTTTTTCCATTCGTTGTTATAGTAATAATCCAACAGCACCGTTTTTTTGGCGGCATTTCTTCTTGTTTCATTCAGTTCCATTTCGGCAGCGCAAAGAATAAATGCGCCAACCCCTTTCGGGTCGTTGGTAACAACAGGCTCACTCATATAATATTCAAAACTGCCATCACGATAAGGCTTGCCGCCCAATCCTGAAACGGCAACCGTTCCTTTTAAATTTACCTGACCGTTTGCATCTGTTTCAATAAACTCTTGTAAAATTCCTTTGTATGCTTTCAATGCATCATAATAATAAGATTCAGCAATGTATCCTTTTCGGGATGCTTTTGCCAATGTGTAAGCCAACATGCAGGACGCAGATGCTTCCAAATAATTTTTCGGTTCGTTGGGAAGATTGGGTACATCGTACCACAAGCCTGTTTTTTTATCCTGTATAGAACGTATGGACACGGCAAAACGATGCAGGATAGTAATCAACTGATTTCTCTTTGCCTGATTTTCGGGAAAATGTTCCAACACATCTACCAACGCCATACCATACCAGCCCAGGCTTCTGCTCCATGCGTTGGGCGATTGCCCTGTTGTTTTATCAGCCCATTGCTGCTCTTTGCTTTCGTCCCAACCGTGATGCAATAATTTTGTTGTCTTATTATAGGCATACTTTTCTATCAGGATAAACTGATTGGCTATATCATCAAAGGCTTCATATTCATGAAAAAGTTTTGCATATTCGGCATAAAAGGGTTGCGCCATATACAAACCATCTAACCACATCTGGTGCGGGTAAATATTTTTATGCCAAAATCCACCCTCTTTTGTACGAGGGTGTGCTTTTAATTGACTACGCAATAAATCTACTGCTTTCTTGTATTTCTCTTTGCCCGTTACCTGATACAGCAACAACAAAATTTTTCCGTTGTTGATATGGTCAATATTGTATTCATCCGGTTTGTAACCTTTAATACTTCCGTCATTCTGCACAAAAAAATCCATTGACTGCTGAATGTAATTGAAAAGATTGCCATCGCCTGTTAAATTCCAAACCGATTCCATTCCTTTTAAAATCACCCCCTGGTCATAGCGCCATTTGGCGGCTTTATCATTACCAATTAAGAACGAATCTTTCCAAATATTCATAGCAGTTTCACCAAGGCGTTTGCCCCATTGGGCAGGCACTTGTGTAACTATTGCAGCTTTATCGCTTGCGCCCAATTCATACGAAATATTTTTTTTCGCTGCTGATGCATCGGTGTTTTGGATGCGAATGTTATTTGTCCTGTCGCCGTTTAACCTGAACAACAAATCAGCGCCGTTTTTGTAACCGATATTATCAAAAACAAGATTGTCACTCTGCGTAATATCAATAACAGGGTTGTTTTTACTGCTGATGACTTTTACATTCTTGAATGTAAGACCCGATGCTTCCTGGATGTCTATGCCGTGTTTGGCTTGCAGCACCATGTTTTCCAACACTATATTTTGCACATGCTGTTCGGGCAAGCCTCTCACAAAAATGGCTTTCTCTGCACCGTTGCAATACACATTGCTGATATGAAAATTTTTGAACACAGGCGTCGTTTCATCTACGGCTTTAAATTCCACTTTGGGTAAAACCCTTTCTTCGCCTGCCAATGCAATAGGGTCTCTTGCTTCATAATACATATCAAATAAAATGGCTTCGCCGGGGATATCTTTCATATAAATATCCCTGATGAAAATATTTTCCACTACACCGCCGCGGCCTCTTGTGGTTTTAAAGCGCAAACCGATATCTGCGCCAATGAAAGTGCAATTGCTTACATAAATATTTTTAGCGCCGCCGCTCATTTCGCTGCCAATCACAAAACCACCATGCGAAGCATAGACCGTGCAACCCCGGATGATAACATTTTCGGTAGGCATTCCTCTTTTCCTGCCTTCGGCATCACGGCCGCTTTTCATGCACAAGGCATCATCGCCCACATCAAAAACAGAATTTTCTATCAGCACATTTTTACAGCTCTCTACATCAATGCCATCGCCGTTTTGTGCATACCAGGGATTTTTTACCGTGATATTCCTTACCGTAAGATGCTCACTCATCAACGGATGCAAACACCATGCGGCAGAGTTTTGAAACGTAACGCCTTCCAGCAAAATATTTTTACATTGTGTCAATACCAGCAAATTGGGGCGCAGGAAATCTTTTACGCTGTCATAAAATGCCGTCGTTTTCTCCGGTGAAATTTGCCCCGGGTTTTTAAATTTTGAGCCGTACAATGCTTTTTCAGTCGGGTACCATGTTTTTTTATCTTCGGTTAAGACTCCGCCTTTGTCCAATAATTTTTTCCAACCCGATGCCGTAAGCTTATCTTTTTTCACCATGCGCCACGCATCGCCGTTGCCATCAATAATACCTTTTCCTGTTATAGCAATATTCGTTGCGTTGGTTGCAGAAATCGGCGATTGGTTACGCATCTGCGGCAAGCCCTCCCAATTGCCTTTCACCAAAGGGTATTCATTGAAATCCGCAGTGAACAGCAATGTTGCACCGGTTTGCAAATGCAGGTTAATATTATCTTTCAGAACAATCGGCCCGGTGAGCCACAAGCCCTCGGGAACTAACACCACACCGCCGCCTTTTTTATGCAACTCGTCTATGGCTCTTGCTATACTGCCTGTATTTAAAAAATTACCATCGGGAACGGCATTGTATTTTGTGATAGTAATTGTATCGTTCTTAAATACCGGCTGATTAATTACAGGCATCACTTTCGCAAACTGCCCGCTTGAAGCAATAGAAAGTAATGCAAGAAGTAATATGCCTGTTATAGTCTTATACATAATAAATGTCCCTCCTGAGTAAAGTGTCTTAAAAATCTTATTCGTTAACTACAATTTAATACAGAACTGCACCCTCTTCAGCTATCCGGTGTAGTTTTATTTGTGCAAACGTTACCGGCAGCGTTATCGGGGTTCTCCCTGGCATCAGGAAACTTTTACGGCCTGCCTCGCTAATAACTTCCACTTACCGGATTTCTTCTGCCAGATCAATAATATTTTCAAATGCACTTCGCCGGGTCTGCCCCCGTCATTCGTTGTGGCATGTAATACATGACGCACAACAGCCGTTTTACCACTCGCCTCAATTACCTGGTCTTTTATTTCAATCGTTACAAAATCTGATTTGCCACTCACAATTTTTTCAACAAATTCAGATTTGCCTTCCACATACCCGTTTGAATGTCCATAGCTTAACTTACCGGAAGTAATTGCTTCCAGCGCTTCCTTATTGCCATCAATCATGGCTATTCGAAGTTGCTCCAAAGCAGCAGCCACGCTTTTCTCAGACCTGCTCTGCGCCAATATCCCAAAAGTGAAAAGCAACAAGAAATTGCTGATAAAAAGTTTCTTCATACTCTTTTACTTATCAAATCGTACCCAATCTATATCTGCATATCCTGCATCATTAGTAATATTGTTTCTAAGACAAACCAGCCCCATCTTTGCCCCTATCCATCTGCCTGGTTTCGCAACAAAGCTCTTCTTAAGCATGGTATAGTGTATATCATCTTCGCTGAAAGCAAAGCGATATACCCCTTTTTCTTTCATAATAACCATTAAATAAACGGTAGTGCCTTTTACGGTAAATTTCTCCCCTTCTTTTTCTTTACCCTTTTTATCCGCCTTCAGATTTTCATTGCAAACAATATAAATGCCGTCATCTTTCTTAACCAAAGAAAGGAAGGCATAATCGCTACCCAATAGTACCAATCCAACCCGTTCATCTCTAAACTTCGGGTAAAACGCAACTTTAATTTTTGCCTTAAATTCTTCTGCCGGTAATTTTTGTGTTAAAATATTCGGCGTATTCCATAGCAATACCGTATCGGGTTGATAAACAGAAAACATTCTCAAGAAACCATTTGCCGTAGGCATTGCCCAACCTTCCTGCGGGTTTGCCTGCCATTGCCATTGCAAACCCAATGCAGGACTATCAAATTCATCATTATCGGCAACGGTTGCAACAGGATATGTTTTGCCAACATTTGGTTTTTTATATCTCAAAACAGGTTCGCCTGTTCCGTCATTGTTTTTATCAACGCCGATTACCGGCCAGTCATTCACCCATTTCATCGGTTGCAGATGTACCACACGGCCATAAGCTTCTCTATCCTGAAAATGCAAAAACCAGTCTTCGCCTGTTTGTGTTGTTACCCATGCGCCCTGATGCGGACCATTGATTGCTGTTGCACCTTGATGCATAACAACTTTCCTTTCGTAAGGGCCGTACACATTTTTTGAACACAAAACAGTTTGCCAGCCTGTGCTGACACCGCCTGCCGGTGCAAAAATGTAATAATACCCGTTGCGTTTGTAAAACTTAGGGCCTTCGATTGTGGGGTCTTTTTCATTGCCGTCATACACCAATACTGCATCGCCGATAACTTTTGTTCCTTCTGTATTTAATTCTTTTACTACAATAACAGATTTAAAACCGGCACGGCTGCCTGCATAGGCATGCGCCAAATAAACTTTACCGTCATCGTCCCACAAAGGGCAAGGGTCTATCAAGCCTTTTCCTTCCTGTACCAATACCGGTTCAGTCCATTGACCTGAAATATTTTTTGACTTAACCAGATAGATGCCAAAATCAGGATCAGGATAATAGATGTAAAACTCATCCTTGTGATAGCGGATGCTTGGCGCCCATACGCCGCCGCCATGCTGCACTGCTTTAAAATGTTCAGCAGGAATCAGCTCTTTTAATGCATGGCCTATCAATTGCCAGTTGACCAGATCCTTTGAATGAAGAATCGGCAGCCCGGGGACATGATTGAAAGAAGAAGCAACCATGTAATAATCATCGCCGACACGAATAGCATCCGGGTCGCTGTAATCGGCATGAATGACCGGGTTCTTATAGGTGCCGTCGCCGTTATCTGCTGCCCATACTGTTGAACCGGTTTGTGCAGATGCAATAACGCAAAACAAAACACTATGTATTATTGTAATACTCTTCTTCACTAATCAACTTTTATCATTTCAGGGTTCCATTCACCTAAAATATTCTTCAAGGTATATTTCTTCACTTCTTCACCTGTTAATTGCTTAGACCATTTCACTCTTGCCTCCTTATGAGCGCCGGGGCCGCTGCTGTTATATTCTGCATAACGGGCTGTAGTTTCATTGGCAGCATTTCGCCAATTATCCCAACCGGCAGGAATAATATGTTTATCCATCCAACAGTTAATGTATGTAACACTTGCCGTTGGTGTCCACGGCCTGCCCAATGAAACTTTGTTGATATTACTGTCTGCCGTGAGTTTACAATCAAAAAAAACAAAGCCAAAAGGAATGATGGAGTTGGTTGATGCCGCCGTAACATGGCTGTTCTTCTTGCTGTGAATATGACAATTTTGAAACACCGCCGTAGCGGCGCCAAAAATAAAATCGGTTGTTCCTTCTATGTAGCAATCTTTGAAATAATGCTTCACGCCGCTGCCACTTAAAAACAAAATATCCTGATTGCCCACAATACGGCAATTTATTACCGATGCCCTGTTACCTTCGATACGCAATCCTACTGCCTGCCCTGCGGAAAACCCTGCCGAATTTTCAAACGTAAGGTTTGCTGCATGAAAATCATTGCCGTACACAAATGCAGAGGCGCAAGTCCAGGTGTTTAATGTATCACCATTAGGAAGTTTTGTGCCCGCATGATTATCATAAGTAAGTATGGTTGTGTTTTTATCTTCACCAATTAAGTGGACAAAATTTTTTCTTGCATCTACCACAACTACTTCTTTGTACACACCTTTTTTAATAAAAATCGTAACTGGTTTTTCATTTCCTGCGGGAATGGCATCCAATGCCGCCTGCACGGTGGCGAAATCACCGCTACCGTCTTTGGCAACAGTAAAGCCTGCCTGTGCAGTTGGCAAGTTTTGCGCCACAACTGCAAATGGAAAAAAAGATAATATGGCAACCCGTATTTTCATTTCTTTACAGGTGGGGCAATAATTCTGTCCGTCAATTCAATATTTAATGTTTTTAACTCTTTTAAAACTAATTGTGCAATTAATCTTGCCCCCAATTCACTAAAATGTGTGTTATCATTTTTCCCTTCGGGATAATTGGGGTGCTCGCCAGCTTTTAACTGTAAGAATAAGAGTTTAGAATTTTCCTCACCAAATTGCTGATACAATGCCCTGCTCTTTTCATCCAAATTAATAAACAGCACATTTGCTTCATTTGCCACTTCTTTAACCAACGCCGAATATTCCCTGTGTGTCTCCGCTGCATTGCCTTGTTTATCAAATTTTCTTCTTGAGACCGGTGTAAATAAAACCGGCGTTGCTTTTTTTTCTCTTGTTTCTTTAATAAATTTTGTCAAATTCAGTTTAAATGTATCCGGTGTAGCATAACGTTCTTTCTTTTCAATAGATTCATCATTATGACCAAACTGAATAAATACATAATCGCCTTCTTTTGTTTCATCCATAACAGATTGCCATAAGCCTTCGCTAATAAATGTTTTTGTGCTGCGTCCGTTTTTTGCTTTATTCAGGACGGTAACCGTTGAATCCCAAAAATGGGCAAAAGGCATTCCCCAGCCCGTTTCGGGATAGGCTCTCGTTTCCTTACTACTCATGGTAGAATCACCGGTGAGAAAGATTGTTATTTTTTTCTTTCCGGGGTTAATCAAACTCATGAGTAATATAACTACAATCAGGTGTTTCACTTTTTAAAAATTTAGACAGAAGCGCCGATACCGTAGATACCTGCGTTTCTGTCTATCAAGGTTCAAATAACAACTTTAGTGTTTTACAAATTGTAATATTGCCTGCTCCTCGCCCCTCACAAACTTAAGGGTATAGATGCCGCCCGGTAAGCCTCTTATATCGATCTGTGTACGGCCTGATGCGGGTGTTGATTTCTGTTGCCTTACAACCTGTCCTCCGGAATTGTAAATATAAATATCACCCGGTGTAAAGAGGTTATCGTGGAACAGGTTCAACCTATCTGAAACAGGATTTGGGGCTATTTTCAGAGACGGGTAAGTATATCCCTGCACTGCAAACATATTATCAGGATGCCCGTTTGAACTGATTACTACCATGCCTGTGTGAGTGCCTGTAGTTGTTGCATTCAGCCGGACCCTGACATTGGTAACCGCTACCGTACCCGATGAACCCGGCAGGCTCAATACATTGCTCCAACTGATATTATTGAACGATAATTCATACCCCGCCGGCGCCGTAAGTACAATATCACCTACCAGGTAATTGCCCTGCACAGTAAATAGCTGACCATGCGACGGAGTACCCAACGTTTGTTCAAATGGCGCCAATGCAGCCGTAACCATTATCGCCGGAGGGTTAACCACTACTCCTGCAACATTTACATTCTGAGCAGCCCCGCCAACCGTGGTATGAATAATATTACCACTATACGATCCCATCGCTGTAGCATTTAATCGTACCGATATAGTTCTTGCGGTTAATATTCCTGCCGTATGCGCCAATGATATTGATGAGGCATTCGTAACCCAGGTAACGCCGCCATCAGCAGAAATTTCATACCCTGCCGGCGGCGTAATAACAACCGCTTCTTCCAAATTAACCCCGCTTACAGTATAGGTTTGCACAGCAGAAGCTGCCCCTAATGTTTGCTGGAATGAAGACAGCAATGACGTTACAACTATTTCCGGTATTGTAATGGCGGCGCCAGTTACAGCCACATTTTCTGTTGCAGCGCCGGATGAAATATGCGCTATATCTCCGTCATAGCTACCTACAACAGCAGCATTTAACCTTATTGCTAAAGTAACAACGGGTACAATTCCTCCTGTTTGTGTCAATACCAACGGCGTTGTATTGGTAAACCAGGTTGTGCCGCCATCAGCAGATACTTCATATCCTGCAGGTGGTGTTATGGTAATATTATCTGTAAGTTCAATGCCACTTACGGTATAGGTTTGACTTACAGATGGCGCCCCTATTATTTGTGAAAACGGAGATAACGAGGATGTTACCACAATAGTAGGCGGCGGCGGCGGATTGGTTGTACCGCTTACTGCCACATTTTTCGTTTCTGCCCCGGCAGATGTATGTACAATATTACCGCTATGGCTACCCAAAGCATCGGCATTTAATCGTACTGCTATCGAAGTGGAAGCAACCGTTCCTCCCGTTTGTGTTAACACCAACGGCGTTGTATTGGTAAACCAGGTTGTACCTG
This sequence comes from uncultured Chitinophaga sp., assembly GCA_964560445.1. GTDB lineage: Bacteria > Bacteroidota > Bacteroidia > Chitinophagales > Chitinophagaceae > JJ008. The sequence continues at coordinate 74,576 of CAZLLT010000005.1, forward strand.
CATCAGCAGATATTTCATACCCCGCAGGCGGTGTTATCGTAATATCACCCGTAAGTTCAGCGCCTGATACTGTATAGGTTTGTACACCAGACGGTGAGCCGATGATTTGTGTAAAGCCGGCAAGTGATGCGTTTACATTTATAACTGCATTACCGGGTTCGCATCCGGCTAATAAACCGGCTGGCACACCGGCTTCTGCCGGGGAATATGCGCCGGTAGTATCCCATATTATCCAGTCAATCAAACTTCCCATCGTAGCGCCATTATCCCCGTCGCCAAAACGGAAATAACTATTGGAACCTGCTGCCGCCGGCACTGATGTTAATATCGGATCGGGATTTTCATTTACATACAACCTTACTTCGGTGTCTGTTTTTGTAAACCGGAAAATATTCCAGTCTGTCATGGTAATGCCATTCATTGTAACAGTACCTGTGCCGCCAGAGCCGTTTCTTACCTGTGCCCGGTTGTCGTCTGTACGCAATGAAATTCTTGATCGGGTGCCTGAAAAATCCATGTCAAGATCCAATGCCAGTTGTCTGCCCGGAGCGCCTTTTATTTTAAATACCACCGTCAGTTCATCAATAGGAGTAAAATTCTGTCTCCACTGGAAGGCAGTTAACGTGGCCTCATCGCCGGGAACAAGCATCTGTAATACTTTGTTGCAGCTATTATCAGCATCTTCAATAACGGTGTTCACACCTGCCGTATTGGTACCGGTTGGCGTGATGCCCGCAGTAACAAACGGCGCCGGCGCAAATACATCGGGCAATTCATTAGCTTCATAAATCACTCCGTTAAGTTCATTACCACCGCCGCATGGTAATATATCATCCGGCAATGGTAATGCTGTGGGTGAATAAGCGCCAGTGGTGTCCCATATTATCCAGTCAATCAAACTTCCCATCGTAGCGCCATTATCCCCATCGC
>CAZLLT010000005.1:75605-133246 GCA_964560445.1 uncultured Chitinophaga sp.
TCCCATATTATCCAGTCAATCAAACTTCCCATCGTAGCGCCATTATCCCCATCGCCAAAACGGAAATAACTATTGGAACCTGCCGCCGCCGGCACTGATGTTAATATCGGATCAGGGTTTTCATTTACATACAACCTTACTTCGGTGTCTGTTTTTGTAAACCGGAAAATATTCCAGTCTGTCATGGTAATGCCATTCATTGTAACAGTACCTGTGCCGCCAGAGCCGTTTCTTACCTGTGCCCGGTTGTCGTCTGTACGCAATGAAATTCTTGATCGGGTGCCTGAAAAATCCATGTCAAGATCCAATGCCAGTTGCTTGTCAGGCACTCCCTTTACCTTAAACACTACAGTTAGTTCATCGGCAGCGGTTAAATTCTGCCGCCATTGGAATGCGGTTAAAGCTGCTTCATCACCGGGAACAAGCATCTGCAATACTTTATTACAAACATTATCCGCATCATCCAGTATTGTATTTACACCGGCGGTGTTTGTGCCGCTTGGTGTAATGCCTGCGGTAACAAACGGTGCATCGGCAAACACATCCGGCAACTCATTTGCCTCATAAATTGTCCAGTCGCCTGTATTTTCTGTTGCTGTACCGCTAACCAATACAGATACCATTTCCGCCCCTGCGCTGCTGTGTATCAGGTCTCCCTCGTAGCTTCCTGCCAGTGCAGCATTTAATCTTACGGAAACAGTTGTTGCCGCTACCGTTCCGCCTGTTTGTGCCAATGCCAGCGGCGACGCATTTGTAAACCAGGTAGTGCCCGCATCAGCAGATACTTCATAGCCTGCAGGCGGTGTTATGGTAATATCATCTGTAAGGTTACTGCCGGATACAGTATATGTTTGTATATCTGATGGCGAGCCAATCGTTTGTTCAAAACCTGCAAACGATGAATTTATTTCTATCAGCGGATCGTTGCCATCAAATAACTCGGCTGGCAAGGCTGCTTCCGAAGGCGAATAGGCCCCAGTAGCATCCCAAACAACCCAGTCTATATGGCTATTCATATTGTTGCTGCCCCAGCCATCGCCAAAGCGGAAATAATTTTGGCTGCCTGATGCTGCTGTTGCTGTATAAACAGGCGTAGGGTCTTCATTGATATAAAGCGCAGCATTGGCGCCATTTCTTACAAAACGATAAATATTCCATTCTAAAGGATCTACGCCAAGGCTACCGGAAGATCCGTTTTCGCCTGTGCCCGTTGCTACTCCATAATTACCATTGGCCAATATCCTTGTTTGCCAACGCAAAGAACCAAAGTCAAGGTCGCAATCAAATATCAGCGTAGCATCGCCAAGCCCTTTGGCCCTGATGGCAAGTGTGAGCTTATCTGTACCGGCAGCAAGGTTCTGCCGCCATTGATTATTTCCTGAGCTGGCAGTAGTGCCCGTTTCCATGTATAAAAGATTATTACCAGCCTGTTCGGGATCGGGTACAATAGTATTACTGAATGGATTTGATTGCTGGGATGTAACAAACGGCGCTGCCGCAAATGCATTGGGCAATTCGTTGGCATGGTAAATTGTCCAGCTACCCGCATCTGCTGCTGTTATGCCGCTTACTGCTACATTTTTAGTTGTGGCGCCGGTGGATTCATGTGTTATATTGCCTGAATAATTTCCCTGTACTGCAGCATTTAACCTAACTGTAATAACGGTAGTTGCGACAGACCCACCCGAAGGTATAAGTGTTAAAGGCGATACGTTGGTATGCCATGTTGTACCGTCATCGGCAGACACTTCATATTCCGCAGGCGGTGTAATAGTTATATTACTTGTCAGTTCAACGCCGCTGACTGCATAGCTTTGCGTTGCAGAAGGTGTTCCCACAATTTGTGAAAATGAATTTAACGCCCCTATTACCGTGATAACTGTTCCTTCTTCGGGGCCAAAAAAGTTTACCGCATCCGCTCCTGCGTAAATAGGCACCAGTGTTCTCACTTCCGATGCTGTATAAGGCGTATAGGTATAATAGCTATGCGGATCAAATGCCGCAGCAGCATTCAATTCATCAAACTTTACAGACCTGCCGCCCGGGTTTAACATCGCCGGGTTAATTTGCGCCGTAATAGCCGGCAACCCGCTATCATCGTACTCATTGTTGAATTGCTTTAAATAGGTAGCAGGCAAATTCCCTGTCTTCGATGTGAATACACCATCTGTATTATTGCCATATACCGCCTGAAAATCGGCAACCGTTCTGTCTGCATACATAGGCCACCGGGTATTCAGATAGAAGTTGCCTTCAACAACCAGTTTTGCATCTTTTGCCGCCACAGAGCCGTACAGTCCTACCTTCTCCAGCAGGTTATTCAAAACATGTATTTCACCAAAGCGAACCCTTGGGTTGCGTGAATTGGTATTATAGAAATAATTGGCATAATAAGTAACCTTGAGCTTGCCTTCATCTTCCGTCCCGTTATTATCAGAATGGCCGGCCAGGGAGGTTTTCCAACTGTTCCTGAACTTACACCATGATACAGTAACATAGCTTGCCCCGGCCTTGATATCTACACCGCCATCCGGATGATCTGAATTAGATGGCATTGTAGTAGGATGTCCAAGTGTACAATGGTCTATCCAGATATGATGTGTTTCGGTTTCACCTATATTAACGCCATCGTCATAATAATCCTGAAAAGTGATGTTTCTAATCAGGATATTCCATGAACGTTTGATATTAAAGCCAAACTTAAGCGTTACGTTTTCTTTCCCAATAATTGTTAAATCTCCCTGCTCCTGTATCGTCATCATATGATTGCCCCATGCAGAAGAGGAGGATGCGCCTTCGGGATACTCCCCGGGCATAAATACGATTACCAGCGGCGCTTTGGGCACCCCGTTGGTTCCGCTAAGGTTTCTATAGGCCCTGTTCCGGTAATACAGATGCCAGGCCAGCGTATCGAAATCAGCCGGGCCGTTTATCCAAAAAGTATCTGTAGCATTTTGCCCTCCTGTAACAGGTCCGTTAAATTCCGGATAGGTACTTCCGGTGTTTACGGTTGCGAAACCTACAGGAACATTAAAATCAACAGGCGGGGTTTGCGCTTTTAATCCTTGTGATGCAAAAAAAAGACAGGCAAATGCCATTGCTTTTGCAAACGTTGATTTAATAATAGCAGTAATCGTCAACTTCATATTGTGTTAGTTTTTTTAAAAAAAATACTATTTACTGCCTTCAGTAAGGCTGTTTATATATACTTCAATATTCGTATAAAAGCTATGCAACTGGTTCCTGGAAGCATCAGAAGGATCATTCTTATCTAATCCCATTTTATCCTCCCACATATCCGGCATTCCGTCCTTATCACGATCAGCCGGGGCCGACAATGATTGCAGCGCAGGCCAGGCGTTCACTGTTTTTTCATATTCCGTTCCGTGCGGATAACCGCCCTGCACATCTATTATTCTTCCCGTCCTGTTTTTTACATCATTTGCAATCCGTTCATCCAGCGTATCTCTTTTAAAAGAAGCGCCGGCTAACTTTAACACAGCCTCAAATGCCTCTGTTGCGGATTGCTTTTCAAAATATTCGGCGCCAAACGGGTTGCCTGTTACAGCATTCCTTTTCTCTTCCTCGGTTCCGCCGTTGCCCATATGAATTCCCAGCCAGTTGTTATCAGAAATATCTTTTGCGCCATCAACATAGTTGCCGTTCACATACCATTTGCCGAAAACAATTTTGTCTGTTCTTGAGGGATTTACAATTCTATACCGGACGTTTTTATTTGTAGAGGGACCGTATTTGAAGTAATTACCGGTAATGTTATAGCTGCCGTTTTCTCCTCCGTAAATAGTATTGTGCCCCCAATTATAGATTACATTATTGCTGAAGTCGGCAAATTCCCTGGCAGCGCCCAGCCTTGTACCGTTGAACCTTGGGTTACGGCTGTTACAATGAGCAAATAAATTATGATGTGCCGTTAAATGCGCCCCGCCCCAGATACCTCCATATCCATGCCTTTCATAATCTGTATCTCCTTCTTCAAAATGATAGGAATAGTTAAGCGGCTCGGAAATAATGTTCCACTGCAACGTGGTGCTGTCGCCGCCATAAATGGAAAAACATTCATCGGTACTCCAACTGATGCTGCAATGGTCAATAATAATATTTTTTCTTCTTGCTCCTCCCAAAGCATCATCATTACCGCTACCGTCAACTTTCCCTTTGTTCTGGAACCTGTCGCCCATACGAAAACGGAGATAACGGACAATAATATTATCCCCGTTTAGTCCTACGGGATAATCGGCAATACAGATACCATCACCCGGCGCCGTTTGCCCGGCAATCGTTTTATTGCCCTTTATGTTTAGTGCAGATTTCAGGTGAATAGTTCCCGAAACAGTAAAAATTACAATAGCAGATTCGTTTCTGCTTACAGCTTCCCGCAAACTGCCCTTTCCATCATCATTCAGGTTGGTTACAATAACAACCTTTCCACTCCTGCCCCCGGTAGCATATTTACCAAACCCTTCAGCGCCGGGAAATGCAATTGGCTTGTCAGCAGAAAAAGGCATTTGTTCTTTGGCAATCACCTTGCCCTGCGTACATGAAATAGCCGCTAATGCTATTAATGAAACAGTTTTTATTTCAGCAAGCCATATCATATACCGTTATTAAACTACAAGAAAGAACCTGCCGGTCTTTTCTTTGTATGACCAGCAGGTGTTTTATTTTATCATAGCCGCCAACGCGGATCTCCGGATGTGGATTTACCGGCAAAATTTGCGTCTTTAATAAGGAAATCCCTGTTAGCCGGGTCGGTAAACAAATCTGTATTAGCGCCGCCATATAAGATAATGCCCGGGATAGTGTTAGCCGAAAACCCGGTATTGACAACTTCAAAACTGTTGGAAGCATTGGGAGCTGTAGGACTCCTGATACCCCTTGCAGTTCCTGCCGGCGAAAGGGATTTACCAATAATGATATTCGTCAGTTGTATGCTGCCGGCAGATTGTGCATTATAATCTATAAAATAACGTCCATCACCTACTACGTTATCAAAAGTACAGTCTTCAATCAGCACCGATTGCGAAGGCGCTGCATTGTGCAGAATAATACTATAACCAACTTTAGAAAGTGTACTGTTGGTAATTTTAATATTATTGATTCTTCCCGCAGCCACATTGGTATGTATAAACGCATAGGTGCCATTAGCGCCATTATCCCCGATATCATATACAGTGCATTTATTGAATACCAGGTCATTAATGGTTTGCCCGTTACTGCCCTGCAAACGGAAAGGTGTATTGGTAAGGTTACGTATAATGCAATTCTCAAACTCCACCGATTCTGTAGTATTTGCTGCACTTTGGTTAAAAATATAATTACGCCTTGTGCCACCGGGATCATTATTCTGATAGCCGGTAAAATCAATATTTTCAAACCGGATATTGCCTGCTACTGTTGGTAACCTGAACCCGTTGAATGCTATCACAGGACGATTAGGGCCATACTCTCCCCATACGGTAAAAGATGCGTCAGCAGGCAGGATCACCTCGTCATCTGCGCCATATAATGCCCCCTGGGGCAGTACAAATGTTGTGTTAGGGGCCGCTGCCGCTAATAAAGCAGCAAGGTCATCCGTAGCCCCCACATTTATAACATTGGCTCCCGTAGGAGTAGATGATTTGGTGGTAAAGGATATAATCCCTTTGCTCGCAGTTTCTTTAAATATCTCTGCTGTATAATTAGTACTCGGCGCAAGACCTGTAATCATCTTTTCTTCGGCGCTGATATCTGCCGGGGACAATGTTTGTTCTATCACACTGCCACCGCCGGTAGGCGTTAAAACGATTTTGGTAAGGTCAGGGTTTGTACGCCAGCGCAATTGTACGCTTACGTCTGTTATATAATCAGTAAGGACAGGCAGAAAAAACTGTTCCCCGGTCAACCTGAAAGAACCCGTACTCGCAGCCCATCCGGCAGATTCTGCCGAGTTGGCCGTAGCATTGGCCTTTACCCTTGCCCAGTAATTTATTCTTACGGCAATGTCTGCATCAGTAACTGTAATGAATATTGTGTCGGTCTCAACAGTATAAGCCGGGGCCCCTGTAAAACTTTGGTTATCGTATAGCTCCACCTTATATGTTACATGCTGCCCCTGAGAAAACAAAGAAGCATTCCACGATACCCTGGCAGAGGTTTCGCCGCCTTCTACCGCAATATTAGTTGGGGTAAATACCCTTTCAGGAATAAACGAAGCCGGGGTGTCTATTTTCCTGCAGCCGACCCATAATCCGGCAACCGTTGCCACCACTATTACGGAAAATAATTTTTTATACAGCAATTGCATAATCGTTTGATTTATGAGCAATGAATTAATATTTATTCTGAATCAGGTTAGGATTAGCTTCCATTGCCGACTGTGGAAAAGGAAGCAATTCCTTTTTGTTCGGCTCAAATGAACGGGCAAATGATTCTTTCAGTTTATTATTGATATTGCTGCCGCCCAGCCAGGAAAGCGTTGAATAACCCGCGGGGGCTGTTGCCGGGGTTGGTTCATAAAAAGAATTTCCCCATACCATACCCGATGCCATTGGCTGATTGGGCAAATAGTACATATTTTGGGGAAGCTGGTCATACGGCGCCTGATTGGCAATAATTTTATCCAGTTCTGCTTTCACCCAGTTCAACCGCTCGGCCAGTTTATTCCAACGAATAAGATCATATTTACGAATACCTTCTCCGGCTAATTCCAAAGCCCTTTCATTCATTATTGCATTAAAGAAACCGGCATAATCGGATGGCGTAGTACCTATCAAAGCCGCATTACCATCAAAACCACGGACTCTTACTCTTTCAAAAGCCTCAATAGCTTGTGGTGAAGCGCCATTATTTATTTCATTGTCTGCCTCTGCAAACATCAGCAACACATCCGAAAAACGAATAACAGGCCAGTTAACGCCAAAATACTGTGCTCCTGATGTGGGAATAGGATTCCAGTCCCGGCGAAACTTACCATCCGTTATGTCAGACATCACCCTGCCTACCAGTCGCAGGTTGGCATCAATATTATAATATGCACAGGTTACATCTCTGCGTTTATCATTCTCATCAAAAGAATAAAAAAACATTGGCAGCACTGTAAGCGCCGAATTGCCCTGGCTGGCAGCGCCTGTATACCTGGGCCCGTTATAATAGCCTAATTTACTGTCGCCAAAACCAGTGCCGCCGCCACCCATGCCTACTTCCCAGATAACTTCACCATTGGGTTCTTCTGCGTATTTGCAGATGGCTTCTTTAAATACAGCCTGAAAACTGGTATTGAGCCGGTGTTCATTGCTATTCATGATAGCCAGGCACTCCTGTCTTGCTATTTCATAATATGTTATATAATCACTTGGCCTTGCCATTACGCCGCCATAACTGCTTTTTATGCTACGCAATGAATAGCCCCCGCGAAACAATGCAATTCTTGCACGCAATGCCCTTGCAGCGCCTTGCGAAATTCTTTCATTAGTAGCGCCGGACTGACTGCGCCACGGTAACAAGGAAGCTGCTTCTGAAAGGTCTGCCAGCAAATGGTTATATAATGTGTCCCTGTCTGTTTGCGCTTTAAATAAATCCGGTTCTAAGCTCGAAGGCAGGAATTGCTCAGGCACATCGCCCCAATTGCGGATGATTTCAAAATAATATTGTGCCCGCAGGGTTAATGCTTCGCCATGCAACTTGCGTAAAGCCGCTTTAGTTCCCGCATCGCCATTATTATACAAGTCCATTTTAGGGATATTGTAAATGCAAATATTAGCCCTTTCAATACCTCTCCATAGCTGGTTAAACGGCTCCGCCAATTGAGTATTACTCGGCTGGGCATTGTAATGCGCTATATCTCTTCTTTCGTTATCGGCTGCGCCCTCCTGGCCCATAATCTGATCATCATCATAAGGATAGTACATACTCAGCCGGATGCCGTAACCTGCATCCCCGCCAAGACAGGCATAAGCGCCCATGACAGCGCTTTCGGCGTTGGTAACGCTGCCAAAAACATAATCAGGACCAAAGGAAGAAACCGGCGTTACTTCAAGATATTTTCTACAGGAGCCCAGCAGGAAAACGGCAGCAGCTACTGCAATAACACTGCTTTGAAGCCCATATTTTAAAATACTATTTTTCATAGTTCAATCGCTTTTATAATTATTTATAAAGAAATATTTAAACCAACGATAAATGCTTTACTGCGGGGATAGGCAGAATAATCTACTCCCGGTGTAAGCGGAGTTGACCTTCTTGTATTTACTTCAGGATCATATCCTGAGTAATTTGTAAACACTGCCAGGTTGTTTACTGTAGCATATACCCTGAAGTTGCTGATCTTTACTTTTCTCAGTAGCTGAGAGGGGAGGTTATAGCCCAGCGTTATATTGTTTACCCGCAAAAACGACCCGTCTTCAATAGCCCATGAATGCACATAAAAAGAGCTTGCCGTAGTAAGCGGCGACCATAGTTTTGCGTTGGCATTAAGCGCTGCCAATGCTACAGGATCTGTTACCACTTCTCCGGCGGCATTTATATTCGTCCAGCGGTCGTTCATGATAGCCAGCAAATTGGAGTTAGGCGTATAGCCGCTTGTAAATTCGAGCTTATTGGCATTGTACACATCATTACCAGCCTGAAAATTGAGGAAAATGCTCAAATCGAAATTTTTGTACGTAAACTGATGGTTCCACCCGCCAAAGAATTTCGGTTGTGTATTGCCGATAATGGTGCGGTCTAAATCATCAATAACGCCATCAGGTTTGCCATCGGGGCCACTGATGTCTTTAAATTTGAGATAGCCGGGCTGCGGCGCTAATGCCGTAATGCCCTGATTACTGGCTACACTTGTTTTCAACGTATAAACGCTGCCATCCCAATTAAAATCATCCAGCGTATAAAAGCCCTCTGTAATCAGCCCCCAGATAGTACCCACAGGCTGTCCTACCATTATAATATAATCGGAAGGCTGGTTGCCGCCGCCCCATCCGGATGAGAAAAGATTGGATGTTTGGTATTGGCTGAATTTCTCTACCCTGTTTTTGTTGAATGAAATATTAAAAGAAGTATTCCATGTAAAATTCTTTTTGGAAACCAGGTCTGCATTCAACTGTATTTCCACGCCCCTGTTGCTGGTTTCCCCTACATTTTGTATTTGAGTAGTGTAGCCTGAAGTTTGCGGCACCGTTACATTCACCAGCAGGTTTCTTGCCGAATTGTAATAAACATCCGCCGTTAATTGAACCCTGTTTCGCCACAAACCCATATCAAAGCCAATATTACGGGAAACGGCTGTTTCCCATACCAATAATTCGTTAGGCAGGTTGTTTGACGATAATACGGGTATTTGTGAACCGCCGATACTATAATAAGCGTTGGGCGATGTGCCCGCTAAAAATTGGGTGAGATAAAGGAAGTTACCAATACGGTTGTTACCGGCTTCCCCATAACTAACTCTCAGTTTCAGGTCGCTGATGGCATTTACGTTTTCCATGAACTTTTCTTTCGAAATTCTCCATGCAAAAGAGCCGGAAGGAAAATAACCCCATTTGCGGCCTTCGGCAAATTTGGAGGAACCATCACCCCTGATGGTAAACATGGCCATATACTTATCATCAAATGTATAGTTGACACGTCCAAAATAGGATACAAGCCGGTTGGTTGCTTCTGACGAAGAAGGCGGCACCTGCGTAGCAGTGGCGGGCGGCGATGCAAGCCCGAAGTTTGCCAAAGCCCTTTCAGCAGTAATGCCTACAGGAAAATAACGGGCTTCAATACGGTATTGCCTGTTTACCGTTTGATACATCTCATGCCCCAACAGCACTTCAAGGTTATTGCGTTTGCTGAATTTTGTGCCGGATTTATTCATGGTAAATGTCAGCACATTGGAATTATTCAGCGTATTGTTGTTATTGGTAGTAATAGACGCAATGGGCATATTAAAATTTTGCCGGGCATTGGATGTGATGGTATCGTCAAATGTGTTCTGGCGGCTGTCATAGATATCAAAGCCTACCGTTGACCTTACTGACAAATACTTGTTGATAGTCAGGTTCACATAACCACTCAGATTTAAGGTACGGTTAATGTTTTGACGGTAAGTAGCGTCATTCAGCAACAAAGGGTTTATCAATGCAAGGCTGTTGGCATTTGTAGCGTTTGCGTAATCCGGATCGTAGTCCAATATACTTTGCCCGTTCATATTGATTGGCCTGTATTTTACACTCTGGCGCAATTGATTAAGGCTGGAAGACCCCGGATTGGAAGTACCGGCGCCGTTTATTTCCGTATGGTTATAACGGGCAGTAATTCCTGCCCTGGCCCTGGAACTGATGGTCTGATCTAATTTCAAATTCACCAGCTTTCTGTCAAAATCGGAATTACGCATAACTCCTTCTTCCTTGTTAGAAGTAAGGCTGACATTGTATTTAGTAGCGGCAGTGCCCCCTGAAAGGCTTACATTATGTGTTTGCATCAATGCATTGCGCCCCATATTTTGATCCTGCCAGTCCACAAATGGCGCATCTTTGTAGAGCTCTATATCTTCAAATGTTCCATACGTATTCAGAAAATTAGTCCTGTCGGCCTGGCTGCCCCTGCTGCGCTGGTATTGGTACATAACAAAATCGTACGGGTTCATTACTTCCAGCTTATTGGCCAGGTTTCGTACACCCACCAAACCATTATAGGTAACAACCGGCTTACTAACTTTTCCGCTTTTAGTAGTGATGATGACCACTCCATTGGCGCCCCTGGCGCCATAGATAGAAGTGGCAGAAGCATCTTTTAATACGTCAATGCTCTGAATATCCTGCGGCGCTAATACGGAAAGGGCATTTTCAACCTGTATACCGTCAACAACATATAAAGGTGAATTGTCCTGGGTAATAGACCCGCCTCCCCTTACCCGAATGGTAGCCGTTGCATCAGGTGAGCCTTCAGACCTGGTAATCTGTACGCCGGCCAATCTTCCTGCCAGCGCTTCTGCCGTATTATTAATGGGAATGTCCTTAATGTCTTTGGCTGTAATAGACGAAACAGAGTTCACCAGATCTCTGCGCTTTACGGTCTGGTAACCGATTATCACCACATCTTCGCCGGAAGCCACCTGCCTTTCCAGGGTAACAATGATACTGCCGGTTCCGGTACTGCCCACTGTTTTTGACTGATACCCCACATAGGTAACAACTATGTTTGGCGTACCCGTAACTGTAATAGAAAAATTTCCCGATGCATCGGTCCTTACCGCTTCTTTGCTTTGTTCATTGGTAACTGTAGCGCCAGCCAAACCTTCCCCTTCTTCGTTCACCACTTTACCGGTTATAGTCCTGGATTGTGCATTGACTAAAAGAATAAAAAAAGAACACAGAAAGAGCAGGAGCAACTTTTTCATATAGCAACAATTTGTATTGTTTTTAAGCAGAATCGTCCGGGAAATATCAATTTTCCCCATCTTCATTATTCAATGCTACTCAGATATTCTGACAATTTGCCCTGTTTGTATTCAGTTTTTTTACGCAATCGTTCCCGGTCACCAGGCTCATTTTGAATCATTTCGCTTCAAAAAAGCAGTGCTTTCCTTTAAAAGCAGTTTTAATCACAACATTTATGAAAACAAATGCAGCGCCTGAAAGCGGGAATAAGTCATTCATATAAAAGCCGTTAATTACGTAACTTTAAGGACTTTAAAATTGCCATGAAATTTGAAGCTGTTACAATAAAAGACATTGCAAAAGCGCTGAACTTATCTACTTCCACCGTATCAAGGGCATTGAGAAACAGCTACGAGATAAGTTCTGAAACCAAAAAGCTGGTACTGGAATACGCCGAGAAGATCAATTATCATCCCAACCCAATTGCTTTAAGCCTGAAAGAAAGAAGAAGCCGCACTATCGGCGTTATCGTTGCTGAAATAGCCAACAGCTTTTTTTCACAGGTCATCAATGGTATAGAATCCATCGCTTACGATAACGGGTACAATGTAATTATTGCACAAAGCCGGGAATCTGCCGACAGGGAAATGCTGAACCTGCAATACCTTACTTCCCGTTCAGTAGATGGGCTGATCGTTTCGGTATCTACAGAAACCAACGACTTCGGTTATTTCCGGGAATTACATCAAAAAGGGATGCCTATTGTGTTCTTTGACCGGATCGTAAGCGAAATAGAAACGCATAAAGTAACCGCCGATAATTACAAAGGAGCTTATGATGCCACTGTACATTTAATAAAAAATGGCTACCGCCGCATAGGCACTATTTGTAATCCTGCCGTTTTATCTATTGCCAGGGAAAGACTGGCAGGCTATATGGCAGCGCTTACTGATAACGGGCTGGAGGTTGACCACAACCTCATCAGGTATTGCGAACACGGCGGAATGATACAGGAAGAAATTGAAGTTGCCATGAACGACTTATTAAACCTGCCACAGCAGCCGGATGCCCTTTTTACGTCGGCAGATAAGCTTACAACAGGCAGCTTGCGCATTTTGAAAGCAAAAGGATACAACGTTCCCGGCGATATTGCTTTGATCGGGTTTTCCAATACCGACCTCACTGAACTGCTGAACCCTTCTTTATCTGTTATCTCCCAGCCTGCCTTTGAAATGGGTGAAACAGCCATTAAATTTTTATTGAGCCTTATTGAAAGCAAGCGGCCTGTAACAGATTTTGAAACCAAAATACTGGAAACAAAGCTTATCATCCGAAACTCTACAGCAGCGAAGAAAAAGAAAACAAAAAGTTTCGTGTAAGTGCCTGAAAACCGTTACTGGTTGAAGATATTCAGCGATATTAAAAACGTTGTTATCGCTTTATTTATCTCCGAATTTTTTCCTGCCCGGAGTCTTCCACACAAAACGTTTCTGCCCCTGCCTGGCGCAGCCGACCTGGGGCGGTCAGGGAACGAAATGCTTTGTATCTTTAAATTTTGCTGATGCAAATAACATCTTGTTCCATAACTGCCCGGAGTCCTTGCCGGCACACAGGGCGGAAAGTAAGAGACTCCGGGCGGAAACAGTAAGCAATCCTAAAAAAGCTTTATATAATGCTGATAATTTTGAATATTTTATAGAAGGAGGACCCTATTAAATAAATTAGCATGAAATATTTTTTTGTTTTTTATATATTTTATTCGCTTTTGAGTTGTACTTCAGTTACAAACAGAAATAATAATATTCAAATGGGAAAAAAGGCACCATTGATAGTTTACAAAGAGGGTACGTTTATAAAGATTAGTCTCAGGGTCAATGTCGTATCAAAAGAAAAGATATATGCAACTGTTGTCTATGCTAATGTTTCTGCTGATGTAATCAGGCTTCCCAAAGTATTGCTGCCAATTAATGGGCAACTATCAAGTGAGTATATATACATATTAGATGAAAACAGTCTTGAAAATCTTAGTTATATTGGGGATAGAAAAGGGAGATACTTAAAAGGGGCCCCAGATGATGACATTGGATTTTTACTTCCAGAATCGGACTCTGATAGTTATATAGAATTGAGTCCAAACGATTCTCTGAATTTTAAAGTAAATTTAGTGGACTATTATCAATTTTCCGATGTTGTAGAAGGCACTCTTTTGGCGGTTACGGTTATTGAAGATATTCCTGTCGTTAGTGCAGATTATAAGCAAGTAAAGGAAATTGACTCAGTAGATAATAAATTAAAGCCGGTTTATTATTCGTTATCTCTATCAGAGCATATTGATTCTTCAAAAGTTCATTTTAAATTTCCGGATAATGTAGGTAATATATCAGGTAATGTATCAGATTAGCAGATAAAAAGGAGCATAAGTTTTTCCTTCCCGATTGCTTCTGCTAAAAAACACTACAGAAGAAAGCAGAAACTTCAAAAATGCTCATCCGTGTTACTGCAGTTGAAAGGCTGCCGGATGCCCGCCTGACCGGACGGGCAGGGAAGCGGCACCGGAGCGTAGCGCAGGTACAGCGGACAGCCGGAACAAAAGTTGAGTAAAGAACCGAACGATGAGAGCCCCAAAAAAAATCCTTTTCAAACAACGGCAACGTAGTAACAGACCTGAACAAAAATGTCAAAGACCTGGGAGGGGTAGCCGGGAACGGAATAAAATACAATTTCTTAGATAAGCCGGAACAAATCCCTGTTGTCCGTAGTCTTCAGTTCTTTTATAAATTTAAAAATTATAGGGTTGTTATGCTTCGTTTGCAACGAAGTATCAAACTCGAAGAGTTTGTATTTTTTTTCCTGCTCGCAGTCTTCCACACAAAACGTTTCTGCCCCTGTCTGGCGCAGCCGACTTGGGGCGGTCAGGGAACGAAATGCTTTGTATCTTTAAATTTTGCTGATGCAAATAACATCTTGTTCCATAACTGCCCGGAGTCCTTGCCGGCACACAGGGCGGGGAGTAAGAGACTCCGGGCGGAAACAAAAAGAAAACAAAAAGTTTCGTGTAAGTGCCTGAAAACCGTTACTGGTTGAAGATATTCAGCGATATTAAAAACGTTGTTATCGCTTTATTTATCTCCGAATTTTTTTCTTTATCGAATTTCCCGTGCTGGCCCCCTTTTACTGTAATAAACTCTGTTGTTACCCCTGCGGCTTTTAATTTTTTGTGCAGGTCAACCGACTGCTGGTAAGGCACGGTAGGGTCGGCATCGCCATGTACAATAAAAACCGGCGGGCTGTTTTTGTCCACGTAAGTAATGGGAGAAACAGAAGCAGCGAACTTTCTATCTGCTGCTTTATCACCCAGCCAACGTGTGGCTGATTTACTGGTTATGTTTGTACCATAGCTCCAATCCCACACATCAGTAATGCCATACTTGTCAATGATGGCTGCTACTTTAATTTCTGTTGCCGGTAGTTTAAAACTACCGGTATCACAATTGCCGTCAAAGCGATGATCATTGCCCAGCAAGCCTCCCATCAAAGCTAAATGCCCACCGGCGCTACCACCCATGATGACGATCTTGTTGGCATCAATGTTCAGCTCCTTTGCATTTTTTATAAGATAGATCAGGGCGCATCTTGTGTCTTCTACTGCTGCGGGGGCGGTGGCCTGCCCTGTTAACCTGTAAGAAATATTGGCTACAGCAAATCCCATTTTGAAAAAAGTATTGAACCCGGTTTGCGATTGCCGCACACCTTTGTTCCAGCCGCCGCCGTGAATATTGATCACAACAGGCGATGGGCCTTTTTCCTGGGGTGGCAAATAAAGGTCCATTTGCCCTTCCCAGCCATCTGCATTGGTATATACAACATTCATCTGCGCCGTAAAACCAGCAGGATATTCCACCGGTTTGTAAGTTGTATCTGCTTGCTGTGCTTCAACCAAAACAACAGCGAAGAAGGAAACAAACAAAAGGCATCTTTTTTTCATGGGTAGTTTTTTTAGCAACTCCTGCCAGACGTTTATAGCCCGGCAGGAGTTGTATTTAATTAATAGCCGGGATTTTGCGGAATGGCCAATTGTGTATTGGTATCAATTTCGTACTGCGGTATCGGCAGCAGCAGCCGTTGCGCTGTTACACTTCCCTGCAGCTCCGCCAACGTGGGTGTTGGCGCCGTGTAGTGGCTATAATGTGCTTCATACTCATAAGAAAAATGGTTTTTCAATATTTGTTCTGCTTTAATAGCAGTTAGTGTAGTGTTGAACCGGAGCAAATCGAACCAACGCTGGTTTTCAAAAGCAAACTCCAGCCTTCTTTCATCCGCCAGCGCTTTTTCAAATAAAGCAAGGGTATTAATACTGGCAGGTAAAGGGTCCAAATCTGCTCTTTCTCTTATATCATTAATATAGCCGATACTTTCAGGAATAAAACCTTTGGCTTCGGCCATCATCAGCAATACATCGGCAAAACGGATGACCGGCCAGTCGCTTTCTCCATCATCAGTTACCGTAACAGGGAAAAGGTACTTGTTAACATAGATACGTTCGGCTGAGCCGGAGCCATATTTAGCAATATTCACCGCTTTTCTTGCATCCGTAGCCGTGTAGGCAGAGTCGATCTCAGTGGTAGGTGTATTCCATCCGCGGCCGGAGCCATTGATAACGATGGAACCGCTGTTCAGCGGGCCAAAGTCATTACCAAAACTTGAACCCAATCCAAATCCACCTGCTTTATAACGAACTGCAAAAAGAATTTCCGAATTCATTTCATTGGTAATCGAAAATACATTTGCGTAAGTGCCTTGCAGCGAAAAACCGCTGTTGCTGATAACATCCTGCAGCAAAGGAATTGCATCGGTTTTTCGGTTAAGCGTAAGGTACACTTTGGCCAGTAATGCTTTGGCTGCCCATGCATTGGCCCTGCCCCTGTCTGCAGAAGCTATCTGGCCAAAAGCCGAACTGCTCAGAAAGCCTGCTGCATTACTAAGGTCGGCTTCTATCAGTTTGTAAATATCCGCTTCTGACGACCTGCTTATTGTTTTGGCTTCTATAGCGCCTATAGGTCTGTGAACAAGAAATACACCACCGTACAAACGAACAAGATTAAAGTAGTGATAGGCCCGGATAAACATGGCTTCGCCGGCAAATTGCTTCCTGTCTGTTTCTGAGATGGGTATTGAAATATCAGCCAGGCTGATACTACCATTTGCAGGGTCATAATTCACACCCAGTTTTTGTATAATAATATTCGCATTGCGGATATTATTATAACTGTCGAGCCAGTAACTATAAATACCTCCCTGGGTAGTAGCCGGTATAAACATATCCAGATCACTCAAGTCCCTGTTAAATGAATTAGTAGTTCCGGGCACACCTTGTCTTGCATTATCTGAACGCAATTCCGTAACCTGCCACTCCCGGTACACAGGCCCCCGCAAACCGTTATATACTCCTGCAAGCCCGGTTTTCACTTCTTCATAATTGCTATAATAAGTCCCCGTGTTCAGGTTCGATTCAGGATAGACGTCTATCACTTTTTTGCAGGATACAGACCCCAGGCAGGCTATGATGATGATGAGATTTATTTGTTTCATAACAAAAGTTTAGAAATGTTTAAAAATTGAGGTCTATGCCAAACAAAAACGTTTTCGGCATTGGGAAACTGCCCCGTTGATACCCATCTACTAATGGTGTAGCATAAGGCCCGCTTGTAAATCTTGCTTCCGGGTTAATGCCCCTGTAACCAGATGCCGATTCAAAAAACAGGTTTTGGGCAGAGAAATAAAAACGCAGGGAATTCAGGTTTACTTTCTTAAGCCATTTGGCAGGCACTGTATAACCTACCAGTACCTCCCGCAATGCAAAGTAAGAAGCATCCTCCACAACATAATCCGTATGCATCCAGTTAAAGCCCACTGTTGAATACGGCGTTTTACCATCTCCGGGGAACATAGGACTAACCCAGCGATTGGCGTTGTAGTTTTTATTGTACCGTTTTGTTTCGTTGTAGTTGGGATCACCATTTACCAACGATCCGCCTTTTACCCCTTGCAGCAGGAAGCTAACATCAAGGTCTTTAATATAAAACTGGTTATTGATACCCCAGGTGAAATCAGGATAAGGGTTACCGATAGGGACCCTGTCGTTAACATCTATAATATTATTACCGTCATGATCTACCAGCTTTAAGCCGCCGGGCACAAATACATTGGGAAGGCTGCTGCTAAGCCCGGCAGCCTGTGCTTCGTTGATTTGTTCCTGCGAAAGCCATACTCCATCAGTAAGGTATCCGTAAAATTGTATCAATGGGCTACCAACCGTATTCATATATAACTCCGCTCTTTCCCCCTGGTTCAGCAGAAAAGCTTCATCACCCAATTCAAGCACTTTATTCCTGTTTCGGGAAAGGTTGGCGGTTGTTGTCCACCTGAAATTCTTTTTACGGATATTATTGGTAGTCAGTTCAATTTCAACGCCCCTGTTTTGCAGGCTTCCGATATTATTCCACGTAAGTGGAACACCCGTAAATGCCATCGCAGCCTGGCTAAGCAATAAGGCTTCCGTCTTTGACTGGTAAGCATCTACGGATAAGGAAACAACATTGTTGAATACGGAAATGTCTATGCCTCCATTGTACTGAAAAGTTCTTTCCCACGTAATATCAGGATTGGCAAGTATTTCTGTTGAAGGAAGCTGGCCCGGCACTACAGAACCTGTACCTGAACCAAAAGAATAAGGAGCCGGGTAAAGAAGGTCTATCCATCCGAAAGGATCAATCCGGTTGTTACCCGTAACGCCATAGCTTGCCCTTAACTTAAGGTTAGTGAGCCAATTTGCCTCCTGCAAAAACTTTTCACGGGTGGCCACCCAGCCTAAGGATACTGAAGGGAAATAACCCCATTTATTACCCGGAGAAAAAGCATTACCACTGCCGTCTGCTCTTAAACTGGCAGAAAAAAGATACTTACTGCCATAATCATAGGTTATTCTTCCCAGGGCAGACAACAACCCATCTCTTGTCCTTAATGTAAATGTTTCCTCTTTATCCTGGCTGATGATACCGGCATTGTTTAAAGTTGTATTATTATCACTGGGATAATCATACCCTGTTATTCTTTCTGTTTTAGTAATCATTTTTTGGGCAGTAAACCCGGCCAGCAGGTTTAAAGAATGGCTGCCAAACGTTTTTGTATAATTCAGGGTATTTTCATTCAGCAGGTCTATATATAAACGGTTTGTATAAATACCCCTGTTAACGTCGCCAGCCCTGTTTGAATTTCTTTGGGTGAAATCAAGTCCGTTGTTCTGGTTCACATATACACTACCCAGGGTTTTGAAATCCAGCCCTGGTAAAATATTGATGGTCATATCACCCGAAGTCAATACCCTGTAGTCATTTGTATGAATTGATCTTGTTTCCATTACGGACTTTGGCGTATTATTAGCGGTGTTGAACGGTGTAACAAGCGTAGTATTATTCCACATGCTGCCATCAGGCATCAATCCGTTGTATGCCCTGCCATTGAAATAGCGGGCCTGGGCAAAATCGCCTGCTTTTACATCGGCCCATTGAGGATCCTGCCGAACAAACTCTGCCAAAGCCTCATCCAGGTAAACAGGCATATACGATTGGAAACGTACAAAGTCAATATAATTGACCGAGGGCCTTTCTCTTTTAATATAAGAAGGGTTAACATTAAAGGAAAGCTTTAGTTTTTTACTAAGCTGTGCATCCAGTTTTGCCCTGATATTAAACCGTTCATACTCGCTATGGTACATCATGCCCTGGTCGTTCTGGTAACCACCGGAAATAAAATATCGTACACCGCTGTTGCCCCCTGACACCCCTACCTGCAGGTTCTGCACATTAGCGTTACGGATTGCTTCCCGTTGCCAGTCGGTACCCCTCCCGTTTCTTAATTGTTGCTCTATAATATAAGCGCCTCTTTCCGCTGTTGTTGCTATCTGGTTAGCCGTTGGTGGCGTTATGCTTGGATCTTTTGCTTTTAGTGCTGCTTCATAATAAAGCATGTTCGTGTACTCTGTAGTCGTCATCATCGGGTAAAGCTCATAAGCTTCCTTGGTACCCCTGGAGTACTTTACAGAGTATTTGGGTTTATTGACCTTCCCGCTTTTTGTTGTAATAAGTATAACGCCGTTAGCGCCTCTTGAACCATAAATAGCTGAAGAAGCAGCATCTTTCAGCACTTCCACCGATTCCACATCAGCCATATTGACAAAGGAAAGGCCATCCGGCACAGGGTGGCCATCCACTACTACTAACGGATCAGCGGCAGCATTAACCGAACCTAATCCCCGCACCCTCACTTTTGGATCAGACCCGGCTTCTGAAGATATATTCTGTACCTGCACCCCTGCAATTTTCCCCTGCAGGGCCTGGTCCAGGCGGGATGAAGGTGTTTCCTCCAGCCGCTCATTTTTATACTTGGATATTGCCCCGGTAAGATGCGATTTTTTTTGTGTGCCATAACCAATTACTACCACATCATCCCCTTCCACCACGGCAGGCGACAGTGAAACATCAATCGTAGTCTTTTCCCCGACAGCAATTGTCTGAGACGCAAACCCTGCATACGAAAACACCAGGGTAGTTGTGCCCTTATCAACACTAATGGAGTAGGAGCCGCCTTCTTTGGTTGTAACGCCCCCCTTTTGTTTATCGGCAAGTATGTTCACGCCTTGCATCGGCTCATTGGTTACAGCGTTGATCACTTTACCGGTGATCGTTACTTTTTGAGCCAGTACAACACCGCCCGTAAGCAGCAGCAACAGAAGCAGAGACTGTAGCTTTTTCATAATAGCAAGTTTTATAGTTTATAAACAGTTTTAATTAATACAATAGATTTATACTTAAACGTCCATACTTTTCTCCCGCCAGGTCTTTGACAGCCTGTACACAGTTCTTACAATTAAAGCGTATAGCCCCTTCCATCAATATCCGGTAGCCATCCTCCCATCCAAATTCTTTGATCTGCTGCCCTTCCCAGTTCTTCTCTTTTGCCAGGTAAGGCTTCAGTGTTTCAAACGCTTTTTTTAGTGATTTCCCGGAAGAAGTGATGTGGTTCCAGAAATCAAACCCGGCTTTATCCGACATGTTAGCAATAGCAAAAAAAGCCTCCATTACAAATGCGCTGTAATGCAAAGCAATCGTTCTTTCCATCTCCGCCGGGAAAAAGCCGCTATCGTCCAATTGCTTATCCAGGCGGTTGGCTGCATTCCACGCAATCCCTTTTGCCAATTGAACACTGTCTATAAACAATGCCATTGACAGCCGCTGTGCATCATACCAGGCGCCATGATTGTTTTTTGCGTTCATCTCATCAATACCATTCCTGCTGGTCTGCATCCACTGCAAAAAATCAGCAAACCATTTTTTCAATCCCTGCTGGTCCTCTTCTTTCCAGTATTTGGAAGCGCCAATGATCCCCGCCGCATCAATCAGCTTCACAAAATGTCTTGAATCAATGAGGCCCGCACCCCGGCCGGTGTTCACTCCTTTGATGGCCTGTGCAAAATTTAGGTTCGGGTTCATTCGTGTGGCAGTGTCCAAAAACCATACACGAATGAGCTTTGCCGCATGTTCGGCATACATGTTTTCGCCGGAAAAGTAATAAGCCAGCGCCAGCACATGTACTTCTGAACACAGCTTAGGCATATACTCCTTATCCTTATACTCCCTTACCTCGGGATTGGTTTGCCCGTCTTTTCTTATATAAGGAAGCCCGTCTGGTTTATTTGGATCCGGCCAGTGATAGGGCGCCAGGCTCATATAATCATGCTTATCACCGCTGGGCGGCAAATGGGTTTTCTCCAGTACACTCACCGGCCCGAACTGCAAAGCCTTATCAGCATCTTTCAGCAATTGCTTATAGGCAGGTATTACCCGGTCATCTTTGGCATTGATGCGGCTTTTGTTTTTTTCAAGCGCCGCCAGGTTCAATGCAAAAACAACAGGTTTGCTGCCTTGCTGCGGGGCATTATACGCCTTGCAGCCTGCCAGCATACATACTATTGCCAATATGAGTTTACCTTTCACTATTATTATTTTATAATCTGTATCAGCTTTCTCAAATCTGTACCTTCTCCTTTTACTGTTACTACATACATACCCGATGCAAGAGAGGGAATATATACTTCAACCTGTGCAAAGCCTTCCGGCATAAAAATGTTTCTTCTTGCCACAGGTCTTCCGTTTATATCATACACTACTATATCCCCCAACGATGGCTCAGGAGAATAAACCCTTACGGTAAGATTGCCATTGCCGCTGTAAAAAGCTACCAGGTACTTCTGGTCAGTACCTGCCGCCGGCAGAATAGTCAACCTTCCCGATGTATAGATGAAATTGTAATTCTGCGACTGCGCCTCTTCGGGAACCAGTGCATAGTTACCCGGTGAAGAATTAATACCGGCAGTAGTGGAAACAACCGGCAGTGCAGTAAGATTACCGGAATTTTCTCCCAACACAAATCCTGAGTAGGTGATGATAAAATCAGGATTAGGCGTTCCCTGCACTTTTGTTGTATCCAGCGCCCTTATAGTCAGGTTGGCCTTATTCACTGTAAGTACTCTTTCTACAGGCGTAGCCGGGAAATAACCGTCATTCCCCGCCTGTGAAGCAGTGATAGTTGTTGTTCCGGCGCCGGTGATATGAATCATTCCGCTGCTGTTTACAGTAGCTACCGAAGTATTGCTGCTTGTATAAGTAACGGGTATTGTGCTATTGGTACTCGTTACCCCGGCAGAAAAATCAGCATTCCCATACGTTTTGGTTGCAAGTCCCGGGAAAGTGATTGTTTGATTTTGCTTTGGCTGAATGGATAATACGCCGTCTGTAAATGTAATAGTATAATTATCGGATGTGGCCCCACTAACAGTAATAGGATAGGCGCCGGGAGGCGATGTTGCTTCTGCCGTAGTTGATAATACAGCCGGGGTAAGTAATGCAGCCGGGGTTTCAGCATACACAAAGCCTGTATAGGTAGCTGTTAAAGCCGGGTTGGGCAATCCTTCAAATTTCAGTTGATCATCTGCTTTTATTTCAAGGCTGGCCTTATGAACAACCAACGGTTGCGTAACGCTTACTGCAGGATAAAACCCGTCGCTTTCCTGCGATGCTGTAATATCCGCTGTTCCGGCGCCGGTGATATGAATATCGCCATTTACAATAGTAGCCACCGCAGGATTGCTGCTTATATAAACGATAGATTCGGTTGTATTCAAGCTGGTAGCGCCGCCGTTGAAATCCGGATCGCCATAGGTTTTCTCCGGTAAAGGATTGAACACAAAAGGATCCACCTGAGGCACAGCGCCTGCGCCGAAAGCGCCAAAGCTGCTGACTACCGCCGAGGCCGTATTGGCCGTATTATCGCCGGCAGCCAGCGGGTCGCCCCACAAACCTGTGTTTTGTATAAGGCCGATATCCGAATCGGGCAATGTTGTAAACGTAGAACCTTCCAATGCTGCATCCCATCCTAACTGAACGCTGGCATCGCCAGAACCGTTTAAGCGGTTAATATTCCAAACAGCATCCACCACCGTTTGTTTTTGCACAGGTGTAAAAGCTGTACCTGTAATGGTGCCTTCTAAAGTAATTCCTTCAAAAACAGCGACAGTGAAATCAGAAGATACCGAAGGAGTGATAGTAACGGGTAAATAATAATTCACCGTACCCACAGGCAATATAGTTGCAGTTGCCAACCCATCGTATTGCACCAAACTCTGATCGCCGTTGCTGCTGTTATAATCTGTAGCGATATAGCTGGCAGCGCCAAATGTACCTGTTATGGATGCTCCTGTATTGATATGCAGCAAATCAAGCGGACGAAGGGTAAGTTTTCCGTTCAGGGCCAGGTAATCATCAATTCTGAACCCGGTATTTGCAGTAACCGCTGCATTGATCTCGGCAAAACCTATCAAACGCATATTGCCGGATGAACCTGTAGTAATGCCGAAAGGCGTAACAGTAGCCGCATTGATGATATAGTTAATGCCATCGCCATAGGTTTTATCACCTCCCGTAATAACAGAACCGCTTGCAGGATCAAATCCGTTTGTATTTGCAGTTGCCAGCGTTGCAGCGGTATTGGTAGCTGATAAAGCGACCCCTGTTCCGGAAGTTTGCAATGGTTGGGAAAGATAAATGGAATCAAGCGTAATGGAAAAAGATACGATAGTAGTATTTGGCGCAATGCCGGCGCCACTTATTGTTTTACCGATAGAAGACGAACCATACACACTATTCCCTGTAATAAAATACCTGTCGGCTACCAGGTCTCCGGTTCCCGGAACAGAAGCGGCTGTTCCTGCTGCAGCAAAAGTACTGTTACCGCTTACCTGGTTAGCTCCGAAATTCAATTTGCCATATACATCAAAATCCGTTTCAACCGTAATGCTTTTATTCAAAGTAACATCTGCATTGTCGCCGATAGTTAAATTGGCCACATTGAAATTGCCGGAACCCGAAACGGTTTGTGTAGCGCCTGCGAGAACCAGCCTGTTTGTTCCTGAAGGATCTGCAAAATCTCCATTAGCAATTATATTACCGGTTACTACAGTTTGCCCGCTGGCAGAAGGAATGAAAGAGCTTCCTGCATTAATGGTAAGGTTTTCAATCCTGTAAATTGTTCCTGCGGCAGTAAGAGCAGCATTGTTCTCAACCATAATATCACCATAACCCTGCCGGTTAAAGAAATTACCTCCTGCTCCTTCATTTGAAGCTCTGTGATGCCAGACGCTTCCTGGTTTCATCACTATTGCCGAAAATCCTGCTCCGCTTCCGTGCGGGCTGTATCCACCTTCATAGTATAAATGTGAACCGGCTTCAAAAACCACCCAGTCCGGCGAAGATTGTGAATTGTTGCCAAAAGCATAGGCCGTAGAGCCAGAAGTAATATTTGTGGTTAAAGAAGAACCATTGGTAAAAATAAACGAACCGGGGCTGCCCCCTGTTGTATTCCTGAACCCGAACTGCCAAGGGGTAACAATGCTTACTGCACCATCTACCCTGCCGGTATTAGCTGCACCAATCGCAAAAACGATGCTGCCCTGCGTAGAGGGAACAACGCTAAACATTGCACCAGCTTCAACAAAAAAATCATCGCCATCTCCACCGGATATGGTGATAGTGGTAGTACCTGATGACGGCCTTTGCATACCCACATTGGCATCATTGACAAATAGTATCTGGCCGCAGGTAATGCCCGCATTGGCGGCAATGGTTACCGCCCCTGTAATGGGTGTAGTGCCGCCAAGATTGAGTCCGTCAAAAACGAGGATATCCGTAGCGCCGGTAGCAGACGGGCGGGCAGATCCCGTACCGTCCAGCGAGGTATTCCAGTTGGCCCCGTTGTTCATATTAGCATTGGCGGCGGCCGATCCACTACCCACCCAATAATAGGTTGTCTGGCTGTAAGCAAGAGTTACACTCGTTGCAAGCAATAATGTAAATAGAATTCGTTTCATATAGCAGCGTTTAAACGTTTGTATTTTATTGAACAGTTAGTGTTTTGTTTTTTGAAACAATGAACGTAATGCAAAGCCATGCCAACGGCACCAGTAATGCTACCAGTACAAACAGGGTGGTGTACCCGGTTTGCGTTAAAGAAGGAACCAGCAATGTCAATATGATAGTGCCTAATACAGCAGCCGTTCCACCCATGCCGGAAACCGTTCCTACGTTTTTGCCGTTGAAATAATCACTCGGCAATGTTTGCAGGTTATTAATCAGGAACTGGAACCCAAACAATGCCGTGCTGATAAGGGCCAGCGTAATGCCTATATGTTCTTTTAGCTGATCCATATAAAAGGCTATAGCCGCCAAAGACAATAACATCAATACACTGCCGATGGCAATTGCTTTTTTCCTTGCCTTATCTGCAGACATCCCCTTTTTAATAAGCGAGGAGGAATAGAAGCCGCCAAGCAGGCCGCCGATAGCGGCAAATAAATACGGTACCCATGCAAAAGCCCCAACCTGCTTTATATCAAAGGCAAATTGCTCTTTTAAGAAAGTAGGCAGCCAGGTAACAAACATCCACCAGATAGGATCAATGAAAAAACGGGAACTGATAATACCCCAGGTATTTTTAAACCCAAGCAACTGCTTCCAGGAAAAAACTTTCGTTTCTGTTACTGCTGTTACTTCTTTCTTTTTATCATTTATATGATCCTGCTCTTCTTTGGTTATCCAGGGGTGTTTATCGGGGGTATTTTTGTTAATGATCAGCCAGGGAATAATCCATAAAAAGCCAAGTACGGCTATGCCGAGAAATGTTGCCCGCCAGCCAAATGCAAGATAAAGCCCGGCTATAACGGGGGCCGCAATTACAGAACCCAAAGAAGCGCCTGCTCCAAAAATGCCCTGTGCAATGGCCCTTTCTTTTGCGGGAAACCATTCTGCATTGCTTTTTGTAGCGCCGGGCCAGTTGCCAGCCTCGCTGATACCCAGCATGGCCCTGAAAATGCTGAAGGAGGCCAGCGATTTTGCAACGGCATGCAAAGCAATGGAAATACTCCATCCCACGATAGATATTACCATGCCCAGCCTGGTTCCGATAGCATCCATCATTTTCCCGGTTGCAGTTTGTCCTATAGCGTAAGCAATCATGAAAAATGTTGTGATATAAGCAAGGGCACTCTTACTATCAGCTTCCGCAATCCCGAATTCCTTATGTATATAAGGCCACATGATATTGATGGCGCTGCGATCAATATAATTAATGATCGTTGCCACCCCTATCAGCCCGATAATCCACCAGCGAAGCCCTTTTACTTTCATCCTTTTTTATTTAGTTGCTCAACGGGATATTGGATATACCCGCCGTAGCGCCTGTTACCGTATTGTTTGAATACACTTTATTTCCTGTTGATGTGCCGTTACTGCCGCTCAGTTGAATATTGAATCCATGACCGGGAGCATTTACAGCACAATCGTTATTTTTAAATTCATTGTAGTTACCCCAGCCATTCAATGCCACATGTACCTGGTAACCATCTTTGAAAACAGAGCCACCGGGATTGAATCCCGTATTATTTTTGATGAGGTAATAATTCCCTTTCACATCTATCCAGCTATCGCCGCCATTGGCTCCGGTAATGCCGGTGGCATCAAAATAGTTGCCGCTAATGAGGCCGCCGGTAGTCCCTTCTTTAACATCAATACATTCCGCCGTAATGCCGGGGCCCAGTTTATTATTCAGGATTTTATTGGAATCACATTTATCGGGATTGCCGTTTGTATAAGTTGCCCAGTTACCTTTTGCTGAACCGATATAGATGCCTTCCCCGTAATCCGGCGTTTTTAATCCGATGTGGCTTACTTCCACATTCTGTACTATGTTATGAGAGCTGAACCTGCGTAAGTGGATTGCTTCTTCCCCAATCATATGCACTTTGATACTGTCAATAACATTATAATTTGCTCCATCTGTCATCAGACCTTTCAGGCCGTTGGTGAGGGTAATGCTTTTTATTCTCCAATAATTTGCCTGGAGGTGCAACACGTAACCTGTCTGTACATTTTCCGCATCCAGGATGGCATTGCGGCTGCCTCTTAATACAATTGGTTTTGCCGCTTCACCGCTTGCATTGGCTGCAATTACAAACTTTCCCTTGTACACGCCGTCTGCCATAACTATTTCATCGCCCGGTTTTGCATCCAGCAGCGCCGACTTTAATTGTGTGGATGTAGATACATTTATTGTACGCAGCGGTAAAGAAGCAGCAGGCGGCTCTTCCGGCGGCAAGGCGGGCGGGGAAGGTGTTGTATTTTTACTACAACCCAGCAATACGGCCCAAAGGATAATATGAACAGTACACATCATTATTTGCTTTCAATAAAATCCTGCCGCATAGGGCTAAATACATCAATCAATATGCCCGCCTCCATGCACACAGCGCCGTGCATTACATTTGGCGGAATGTAAAAAGCATCGCCTGCCGATAGTATTTTTTTTTCATTTCCTATCTCTACCTCAAAAACACCGCTCTCAATATGAGTGATCTGGGTATGATGATGCTTATGCACAGTGCCTATTCCCCCTTTTTCAAATGCTACTTTCACTACCATCAGCCGCTCATCCCAGGCCATTATCTTTCTTTGTACCCCCTTATCAACAGGCTCCCATGGAATTTCATCGTTTTGAATAAAGACTTTCACCGATTCTGTTGTTCCCATTTCGTATAGTTTAATATTATTGAATGTGTGGTTTTATATTTTTTTGCCGTCAAATACTACCGTATAAGGCCCCGTCCATTTTAATCCTTGTGCCGTATGTACGGCTTCCGCATCAACAGTACTGTTGCTCTGCGCTATCTGTAACTTTTTGCCATTAACCATAATCTCCGCCACAGAATATTTTTCGTCATGCTGCAATAGCTTTATCTGCGTAACGGATGGATAAGCGCCGGAGGAGAATTCGGCCACCGGGTCAAATTTTCCATGTATCTCCAGTACGTTCACAAAAGATTGGCTGGCGCCGCCTTTTCTGATGATAAAGGCCGGCTCATGCCGCAGGTTAAATTGCGGGTCATTGGCCCCGCTCCTGGTAAAAACCAATTCTGCAGTGTCTGTTACCAGTGTTGAAAGGGAGTAATAGGTTTTGTCATTCAGGATCGTCAACTGAACCAGGGTATCAACAGCTTTGGCCTGCGCTTCTTTCCATAAATGCTGGTACCCGTTCTTTTTTCCAAGCGGTTCCTGTTTTGAAGTATATGGCTCATACTTTACAGATGTATGTATCAGGTGCCCGTTATAGTGAAACGGGAGATCATACGTATGCGCCTCTTTTGAAGAAACATTGAAAATGTCAGTTACCAGTTTTTTACCATCCGGCAGTTGCAGCAAATAAACCGTCCGCTGCATCGTTACCCCTTTATAAGCATTCTCTTCTCTGGCAGACACGACCTGCACGGCAGGGTTACTGATATCGCCGAATAATTTTTCAGCATGAAACTGCTCAGCTATTTTCTCCTTGCCTTCATAATGACTTTTTTCATCCACTACCAATGTATTATGGGCAATGGTTTGCATGGCGTAGCTTTTTGTTTCCGGCAAATAACGTCCGCCGTATTTCTGTTCCACTCCAATAAAGCGGACAGCGCCATAATCACTCAATATCTCATTCCCCTTATCGTATAGGTTTATGTTAAGCTTGTCGTAGTGTCCGTGTGAAAGACCATGCGATGTATATTTAACAATCAGCGTGGTAAGGTCCTTATCTTTCCCGTTACGCAGAAAACTTACCCCTCCTTCATCGCCCTTTGCACCGTCCTGGTATTCCACAGGCTTGTAGGGATAATAAGCAGGTATTTTTTTACCCGAAGCAATGGCCGCCGCAATGGAAACGCCTCCGCGGTTAAGCATTACCCTACCTTGTTTTTGCGCCACAGTCAGCAAGCCGTCATCTTTCCCATATACATCCCATGCCGTATTAATAGCTGTAACTAGTTCATTGCTTGTATAATCTTTCTCTTTCAGCGCATCATTCAGCGCAAAAAAAGTTCCGTCAAGGTTGGTTTGCTGCAAACCCGCCAGCAATGCTTTATGCAGAATGCGGTTACGATATTCAAACACCTTCAGTTCCGGCCTTGCATTCTTCAATGCAGTGGCAAAAAGATAATAAGGCAGGATGGCATAGCGTACATAATAAGGGCCCTCGGCATAATAGCCATCCGGGGAAAACAAACCATCCATCAGCGCTATAAAACCGGATTTGCCGTCTTTCTTTGAACCATATAAAGCCTTGTCTGTATATTCTTTATTATTTGTAGCAATACCTACAATGCCTACACCGGCACAGGCCCATACAGCATGGTTATGTATCAGGTTGAACCAGGATTCCAGGTCGTTTGTAATAAACTCTACTTCCGGTTTGAAAGCGCCGTCTTCAATTTTTTTACGTTCCGTTGCTGTCAGCGAATTATAAATAAGATCGTAGGCCATGCCGGCATATACCAGCCAGTTGGCATCGTTCAATGCCTGCCAGAAAATACGGCCCGGTGAACTGCTGGTTGCCTGCGGATGATTTTGCAAAGTGGGGTTCAGGTCTGCATACTTAAGGAACATATCCTTCACCAGCCTTGCATATTTTATATCGCCGGTAAGGTTATATAAGATGCCGCTGTTAAACATCAGCATATAATTCGACTTATGCTTATCATGCGTATATCCACCGGCAGGGTCTTTTGGGAAGGGGACATCTACATCTTTCCCCACCCACTCATCTACTTCTTTTTTTATTGCAGTATAAGATTGCTTTAGCAATGGATACACGGCAAGCTTTGTCTTTACCTGTGCCGCTTCCGCTTTGGTAAAAAAGGTAACAGGGTGCTGCTGTGCTCCCGTCAGCAACGGGATAAAAAAAAGCAGGCATGTCGTTTTCAGCAATCGCAGCATTAAATAGTTTTTTAGGTTCCCGGTTCGGCAACATCAAACGAAGTAAGTACCGCCATTAATCTCCACACTCTCCCCATTGATAAAAGAAGCTGCATCACTGGCGAGGTACACCACCAGGTCGGCCACTTCGCCTGCCTCGCCTTCTCTTCTTAACGGGGTGGCAGCAGCCACGTTCGTCCTTACTTCCGGTTTTGTAAATGTGTTATGAAAAGTTGTGTTGATCATGCCCGGTGAAACACAGTTTACCCTTATGCCTTTCGGGCCAAGCTCTTTGGCAAGTCCCCTTGTCATGGTAAGCACACCGCCCTTGGATGTGGCGTAAGCCAATGCTCCGAAACCACCGCCATCCCTTGCCGCCTGTGATGAGAAATTAACAATGGCCCCCCCTTCTGTTATGTGCGGAACAACAGCCTTTGTAACCAGGAAAGCGGATTTCAGGTTTACATTGATCACTGCATCCCAGAATTCTTCATCCAGCTCAGCCAACGGTTTTCTGGCCAGCAGGCCGCCTGCTACATTCACCAGTATATGCACAACATTTCCAAAGGCAGCAGTACATTCTTTTACGGCTTTGTTTACTTCGGCTGACTTTGTCATGTCGGCCTGTACAGCAATAGCTTCGCCGCCGGCAGTTTTAATTAACTGAAGCGTTTCCTCCGCCTGCTCTTTGTTATTGAGGTAGATGATACAGACCTTGGCCCCGGCAGCAGCTAATTTCAATGATACCTGCCTGCCAATATCTCTTGCTCCGCCGGTTACAAATGCTACTTTTCCTTTGAACGAAGACATATAGAATCAGATTTTTAATGAACAATTATTACTATTTCCGTATTTGGATAAGGCGAGGAGAATGCCGGAGATGAGCCGTGCAAAACTGTTGCTTTGCAGCTAATTCTTTTCATACAGCAAACTCTCTGCTGTAATATTAAGCCGATTTTGAAGCGAAGGAGGAAATAGGGTGTTTATAAAATTTCAAAAAAAAAGCTTATTGTTTAAAAGTATTCTAACAAATAAGAAAATAATGCAGGTTGTTTCCAAATTTTTCAGTCCGAAAACGTTACCGGTAACGCTACCGGGATTTTCATAATAAAGTTTAGGTTAGTTTTACCCCTTGTCAAATGGAAAAGCCCGCAACGATAAAAGATATTGCCAGGACGCTTAATATTTCCATCTCTACGGTTTCCAGGGCCATGAGAAATGCGCCGGATGTAAATGCCGATACAAAAAGGGCCGTTATGGCCCTTTCGGAAGAATTGAATTACCAGCCCAATAAATTAGCCTTAAGCCTTAAGCAAAAACAAACGCATAATATAGGCGTAATTGTTCCCAATCTTGATTATGTAATGGCCACCATGGTCAGGGGCATTGACGAAGTGGCCCTTGAAGCAGGTTATACGGTAATGGTATGCCAGAGCAATGAATCTTTCGGAAGGGAAATCGTAAATACAAGAAGGCTGCTCGACAGTCTTGTGGACGGATTTATCATTTCCGTTTCCAGCGAAACAAAAGTGTTTGACCATTTTCAGAAAATAAAAGACAAGCAAATGCCGATTGTGATGTTTGACAGGCTTATCCCTGACATAGCCGCTCCCGGCGTAAGGATTGACAATGAAGATGGCGGCTTCCAGGCAACCGAGCACCTGATAGAGCAGGGCTATAAGCGAATAGCCATATTAGCAGGGCCAAAAAACTTAGGCATCAGCAATAACAGGATGGACGGATATTTCAAAGCACTAAAGAAATACAAGATAAAACCTGATCCGGACCTTATTATTCATTGCGACTTTAACCAGCATTATGCCTACCTGGCAACAAAAGAATTATTGAGCATGAAGAAAAGACCCGACGCCTTTTTTACCATCAGCGACAGGATGGCCATTGGCGCCATGCTTGCCATTAAAGAAAAGGGGTTAACAATGCCCCATGATGTCGGATTGGTTGGGTTCAACAATGAACCGGTTACCAGTCTTGTTACCCCTGCCATTTCCAGTATTGAGCAGCCTTGTTTTGAAATGGGAAAGATTGCCGCAAAATTATTTATTGAAACCGTACATAATAAAAACGACATGAGCCATGTGCAGGAAGTGCTGAAAACCAAACTGTTTATCCGTGAATCTTCACAAAGAATAGTTCCAAAAAACGGAAGACCCAAATAAATGATCATGATACGATTGCTGTTATTGAAGTTTTTTCTTTTAGTGAACCTGCTGGCACATGCCCAGGCAACTGTTTATGTAAAAAACATTGAAGAGCTGAATGAGGCCAACAAGAAAGCAAACCCCGGTGATACAATTATTTTACAGAATGGCAAATGGGAAAATGCAATTGTTAAGTTGAGTTGCCACGGCACAAAGGAGAAACCAATTGTTTTCAAAGCAGAAACCGCCGGGAAGGTTTTGTTTACCGGCAATTCAAAACTCAAAATAGGCGGCAGTTTCATAATAGCGGACGGTTTTTATTTTACCAATGGCTACGCCGGAAATGATGCCGTAATCAGTTTCCGCATCAATAAAGAACAATTAGCCGGCAATTGCAGGGTTACCAATTCGGCCATTGTTGATTTCAATAATCCCAAACGAATGAATGAAAATACCTGGGTTCTTATCTATGGCAAAAATAACCGGATTGACCATTGCAGTTTCCAGGACAAGAAAAATATGGGTGTATTGATGGCCGTAATTCTTGATGATGAGAGAAGCCGTGAGAATTTTCATTCCATTGATCATAATTACTTTGGAAGAAGGCTGCCCCTTGCTTCCAATACAGGAGAGATTATCCGGGTAGGCGTATCGCAACATTGCCAGTTCAACTCCAACACACAGATAACCGATAATTATTTTGAATACTGCGATGGTGAAACAGAAATTGTTTCCATCAAATCCGGAAACAATATTGTACGGGGCAATGTTTTCAAAGAGTCGCAGGGCGGTGTAGTACTGCGGCATGGCGACTATAATACCGTTGAGAATAATATCTTTTTAGGAAACGATAAAGCCGGCACAGGCGGCGTACGCCTTGTAGGCAAAGGGCAATGGGTGGTAAATAATTTTTTCTACAAATGCCGGGGCTATGATTTTCGTTCTCCTTTGTCAATTATGAATGGCATTCCCAATTCCCCCGCCCACCGCTATGTTCAGGTAACAGATGCCGTTATTGCCAACAACAGCTATATAGATTGTGCACCGGCCAGTTTTTGCGAAGGCAGCGATACCGAAAGGGATTTACCGCCCGGTAATGTGCTGCTTGCAAACAATATTTTTTACAACAACCGCGACAGCATTATTTACAATGTTTATGACAACATCAGCGGGTTTTCTTTTACAGGTAACGAAGTAAGCACAGCAGTAAGGCAACCCGTTGAAGCGGGGTTTACCCAAACAGTCTTCCATACGCAAAAAAATAATGATCTCCTTTTTCCTGTTAACGCTACTACTGCTTTACTGCCGGATTCGCTGGCGCTACTTGCAAAAGCACGGCTATTGGGAAAACTCTCTGAAAAAACCGGTTTTGCTGACCTTGCGCTGCTGCAAAAAATTCAAACTGATGTGGTTAATAATACCGGTGCAGCATGGTTCAGGCCGTTAAATAAAGATGAGGCTCCAAGGCTTGTTACCGCAAGCTGTGCCACTACGGAAGAAGTTTACGAACAATTAAAAAGAACAGGCCCGGTTGTCATAAAGCTCACCGGAAAGGAATATTCACTCACCGAACCTTTTTTCATTAATAAGACCGTTACATTTACCGGTAATAAAAAGAATACTATTCGTTTTAATACGGGCAACCAATTGTCAGTATTTATCATTTCCGGAAACGGGCATTTAACATTGAACGATATTTCCATTGACGGCGGCAAGGTAAAAGCCACTCATTTTATTGCAAGCGACAGCACGGGGCACAGCAATCATTACAATCTTATTATCTGCGATGCTACCTTGCAAAATTTCAACCGCCATACCGGGTGCGAAAATCTTTTTTATGCTTTTAAATCTACTGTTGCAGACAGCATCGTTATCAGCAACAGCTCTTTCCTGAACAACAACAGCAATGCTATAATGATGACGGAAGAAAAAGACAACAAAGGCTATTATAATGCCGAAAAAATCCTTGTCTGCAATAATAGCTTTGCTTCGCAAAAGGGCAACCTGCTGCATGTTTACCGCGGCGGCAATGACGAAAGCACCATGGGGCCTTTTCTCCTGTTCAGCAATAATAAAATAAAAGACTGCGAGGCCTCATCGCCACTCCTGTTACTAACCGGCGTACAGGTAACAAAGATTTTATCCAACAGTTTTACTAACGCTAACGCTTCATCTGCCTTGATTACATACAAAGACATTGTAAGGGCCCGGCATTTTTTTGAAGAAAACCTGTTAACCCAATCCGGTAAAGTAGAAAAA
The DNA here is from genome assembly GCA_964560445.1 of uncultured Chitinophaga sp. Classification (GTDB taxonomy): domain Bacteria; phylum Bacteroidota; class Bacteroidia; order Chitinophagales; family Chitinophagaceae; genus JJ008. The sequence goes on from CAZLLT010000005.1 coordinate 109,773, forward strand.
ATTCAATTGGCAGCCAATAAAGAAAATAAGACATACTAAATCACAACATCATGAAAATTATTCACCAGGTACACCCGGAAGATTTTGCCCGGTACAATACACAGCAAATAAGAGATAAATTCCTTTTAGAAACCTTAGTACAGCCCGACAGGATTGAATGTGCCTACACCCATTATGACCGCATGATCGTAGGCGCTGCCCATCCTGTTTCAAAAGCATTGCCATTAGAAACCTATGACCAACTGAAAGCTGACTACTTTTTAAACCGGCGTGAAATTGGCATCATCAGTATTGGCGGCGCCGGCACAATCACTGTTGACGGGGAAACATTTGAATTGGAAAAACAAGATTGCCTGTATATCGGCAGGGGAAAACAAAAAGTAGTTTTCAGCAGCGCTGATAAAAATTCTCCCGCCAAGTTCATTTTTTTCTCCTGCCCGGCCCACCAGGAATATCCTACCCGGCTGATGAAGCCTGCTGAAGCATTGCCTGCCGAACTGGGAAGCCTTGACAACAACAATCACCGGGTTATCAATAAATATATTAACAACGACGGCATTCAAAGCTGCCAATTGGTACTTGGCGTAACCCACTTTAAAAAAGGCAGTATCTGGAACACCATGCCGCCCCATTTGCATGACAGAAGAATGGAATCATATTTCTACTTCGATTTGCCCGAAGGGCAACGTGTCATTCATTTCATGGGTCAGCCACATGAAACAAGGCATATTTTCCTGAATAACGAGCAGGCTATTCTTTCTCCTGCCTGGAGCATTCATAGCGGGGTGGCTACAGCCAGCTATTCTTTTATATGGGCTATGGCAGGGGAGAACAAAGAGTTCACAGATATGGATGCCGTGCCTGTACAAACATTGCAATAACTATTCAACGACCGGGTATGCTTAACTTCAGGACAGACGGTAAACTGGCATTGGTAACAGGCAGCAGTCGCGGCATCGGCAAAGCTATTGCTGTTGCACTGGCAGCATCAGGCGCTGATATTATCGGCGTAAGTTCCAGGCCGGAGCCCGGCAGTGATGTTGAAAAGAAGTACAGGCTGCCGGAAGGAAATTTTATTCCTATCAATGCGATCTCAGCAACAGGGATTCTTTATACAGTTTTATCGGGAAAGTAAAAGCTGACCATCCGAAGATTGATATACTTATCAATAATGCAGGACATATATTAAGGAAGCCAGCGGCAGAACACCCCGACGAATATTGGGATGCTATTATCAATATCAATCTTAATGCACAGTTTATTTTAACAAGAGAAATAGGCAAGCGGATGATTGAGCAGGGAACTGGTAAAATCGTATTTACAGCTTCGCTTCTTTCTTTCCAGGGGGGAATTACTGTTCCGGGTTATGCAGCAAGCAAAGGGGCTGTCGCTTCATTAATCAAGTCTTTTGCCAACGAATGGGCAAAATATGGGGTAAATGTGAATGGCATCGCCCCGGGATATATCGCCACAGATAATACAGCACAGCTAAGGGCTGATGAAGACAGGAATACGGCAATCCTTGCACGCATCCCGGCCAACCGGTGGGGCACACCGGAAGATCTTACCGGCGCTTTTGTATTTCTATCCTCCCCGGCATCTGATTATATTAATGGAACAATCCTTACTGTAGATGGCGGATGGATGGGCAGGTAAGCTCTCTCCTTCCATCCTCTTACATTTTTGCAATAAGCTATTTTTAACATTACTTACAACCCATATCCTTTTTCCCAATTCACTTTCCCAACTTTTACATCTTTTGAGTTGCCCCCGATCATAATTTCAAAATCACCGGCTTCCCAGTCATACTGCAAATCTGCGTTGTAAAATTTTAATTCTTCAACAGTAACATTGAATGTAATGGTTTTGGTTTCCCCTGCTTTGAGTTCCACTTTCTGAAAACCTTTTAATTCCTTAACAGGCCGGGTAACACTTCCCACCACATCCCTGATATACAACTGCACCACTTCTTTACCGGTATAGTTGCCACTGTTCGTCAGCGTAACGCTTGCCTGCAGGGTTTCATTGGCTTTCAGGTTTGTTTTACTTAATTGAATATTTCCATAAGTAAAACTGGTATAACTTAACCCGTAACCAAAAGGGTACAAGGCATCATTGCTTACATCTAAATAATTGCTGCGAAACTTCTCAAACCATTTTCCCACGGGGCGGCCTGTATTTTTCTGTGCATAATACAAAGGAACCTGCCCGGTTACCTGAGGGAAAGAAGCAGTGAGCTTACCCGAAGGGTTTACATCACCAAATAATACATCGGCTACAGCATCACCTGCTTCGCTGCCCGGGAACCAAACATTTAATATGGCGGGCACATTTCCCGATTCCCATTTCAATACCAGCGGCCGGCCTGTGAATAATACCAATACAACGGGTTTGCCGGTTTTTACCAATGCTTTTAATAAATTCTGTTGTACGTCGGGCAGTTCCAGGTTGGTAACGCTGCTGCTTTCGCCGCTAAATTCCGAAGCTTCGCCCAACACAGCTACTATTACATCGCTTTTGGCTGCCACATTCAATGCTTCCTTGAGCATCGTTTCATCACTTCTGCCATCCCTTACATATGCGTCTTTCCGGTGAATATTTACAAACCGGTCTTCTGTTGCTTTGTCGCCTATAAAATTACTGCCCCTGGCCGTCAGCACTTTGGCATTTTTCCCTACTGCCTCCTGGATTCCTTTTACAATCGTTACCGATTTGTCAAATTTTGCAGCAACACTCCATGTACCGAACATATTATGCTGATTGTCCACCAGCGGGCCTACCAAACCGATTGTCCCTGATTTCTTCAGCGGCAGAACCTTTTTATCATTCTTCAGTAACACAAAACTTTGCGCCGCAATTTTTCTTGCCTCTTCCCGGTTTGCAGCACTAAATATTTCTGTTTTGGCCCTTTGCTCATCACAATACTTATAAGGATTTTCAAACAGCCCCAGTTTATACTTTGCTTCCAGTATTTTCCGGCAGGCATTATTTACCACATCAATGGAAATTTTTCCTTCCTGCAATGATTGGGTAATTGTTGTTAAAAAACCTTCACCCACCATGTCCATATCCGTACCGGCATTTAATGATTGTGCAGAAACAGCCTGCAAATTACCCACGCCATGTGCAATCATTTCATTGATACCGGTGTAATCGGACACCACAAATCCATCAAAGCCCCATTGTTTACGCAATACATCTGTCAACAACCATTTATTACCATGCGCCGGAATACCGTTAATATCATTGAACGATGCCATCAATGTAGCCACCCCTGCATCTACCGCCGCTTTAAACGGTGGAAAATAATCATTGTACATCCGCTGCTTGCTCATGTCAACCGTGTTGTAATCACGGCCGGCTTCGGCTGCGCCGTATAAAGCAAAATGTTTGGCGCAAGCCAGGATAGAAGTGTTGTCTTTTAAATTAGTTCCCTGGTAACCTTTAACCATTGCCTTTGCAATCTCCGAACCCAGGTATGGATCTTCTCCCGCCCCTTCAGCAATACGTCCCCACCGGGCATCACGGGCAATATCTACCATAGGTGAAAAAGTCCAGCCAATACCATCGGCGCTGGCTTCTATGGCCGCAATCCTTGCACTGCGTTCTATCAGGGCCATATCCCAGCTACAACTTAATCCCAACGGAATGGGAAATACTGTTTCGTAACCATGAATTACATCCATGCCAAACAACAACGGGATTTTCAAACGGCTTTCTTCCACCGCTACTCTTTGCACATCTTTAATCTTCGCTACCGATTTGATATTGAACAGGCCGCCCACTTTTCCTTCGCGGATATTCTTTGCAATACCTGAACTCTGTGCCTGGCCTGTTGTAATATCCCCGGAACTGGGCAAGTTCAACTGCCCCAACTTTTCTTCTAATGTCATTTTGCCCATCAGCTCATCAATAAACCGGTTCATCTCGTTCGGTTGTTGTGCCTCAGTAAAGAAGCTACAGAACAGCAATGCAATAGCTATTATTTTTTTCATCATATTATATTGTACTTATTATTTTAATTTCTCTTGTATAAGCGGCGCCCAAATCCTGTATCCTTTTTCGTTCATGTGCAAGTCATCTTTCAAAAAGATTTCTCCTTTAATGCTGCCATCGGCATTCAACATAGCATTATATGCATCAATATAACCGGTACGCTTCTTTTTTCTCAGGAATTTTTTTATCAACCCGTTCGTTTCTGAAAACTTCGGCAGCAAATGCTTTCTCGAAGGACTTGGCTTCATGCTTACATATGCAACAGGGACTTTCTTGTATTTCTTCCTGATCAGCTTAAACAGGGTTGTAAACCGATCGAAAACCTGCCCGGGAGACAATGAAGTGTCTCCCGCAAAATCATTCTCGCCACAATAGATTACAACCTGCCTCGGTTTGTATGGGTAAGCAATATCGTTTATATAGAAAACCAGGTTTTCCAATGTAGAACCGCCGAAAGCCCTGTTTAGTATTTTATGTTCCGGAAAATAATCCTGCACATCTTTCCAGAGCGTAAAGGAAGAACTACCAATAAAAAGCGTTTGCCCCAAAGCAGGCATTTGAATACTATCCTGCTGCCTGAACTTCCGAATATCATTAATGAAAGGCTGTGCTGTCGTTTGCAAAACCGTAATAAAAAACAGGCTGGGTAAAAATATTTTTTTCATATATCCGGTTTATTCTGATTTCAATACCTCCGTCTTTTCACTCACACCATTTTCATTCACCGCTTCAATAGCATAGTAATAGGCTTTTTGCGAATCCATTGCTTTCATCCAGTACTCATTATTGCTATGCATCATAATACAGTTGTATAATTTATCAGGATGTGTGCCGTAATAAATGTTATAGGCATACGCATCGTCTGACGGCCTCCATTTTATAAAGGCGCTTCGCTTGTCCTTTTCCGTCCGCAACACGATAAAGCCTTCTACCTTTTGCGGCTTTACTCCATTTCCATGGCCAAAAACCCTTAGCCCGCTGATGGCAAATTTCCCCGTAGGCATGTGAATATTTTCAAGCTTTAAAAACCTTGCCTGCACAGGTTGCCCCAATTCCACATAATCATGCGGCACATCGGTTTTATTATTGCTTTTGTCCACCAGCACTTTCCATTTTTTACCGTCAAGTGAATAATACAATTTATATTGATGATACTGCTCGTTCCATTTGCCCAAACGATTGCTATCCACATCCTGGTCGGCATAATTTATCTGAACGGCATTTACCGTAGATACATTTCCCAGATTGGTTTGTATCCATTCACCTTTGTTGCCTGTTGCGGCGCTCCAATAGGTTTTTATCAATTCATCTACTGCATGATTGGGGACATAGTTACCTAAAGTAGAAGAAACCTGAACGGGTTTGTTGTAATTCAACAACATCCACCCTGTAAAATAGGGCGAAATGTTTTTATCGTTAAAATATTTTTTTCCGTTAAAGCCGGAAGCAGGAATATAATGCGGATAATCGCCAAAAGCGGTATTACAAAACATAACATCATCTTCATCAAACCCGGCAGGCCACAGACCCAACCTTCTTTCAAAAGTATTCTTAACGGAAAGTACTGTTGTAGAAATATGCCAGTAATTACTATAGTTATCCTGAAACGTAGCACCATGTCCTGCACCACGTACAAATCCGCCCAACTTCATGCTCAACGGGTCGCTTTGTGCTTCAAAAGGGCCTAAAGGACTTGTGCCTACCAGCAATCCATCGGCATAACCGCTGAATTCAGTACCGGGTGCGCCGTACTGCAAATAATATTTGCCGTTATGTTTTGTCATATGCGAACCTTCAATAAATGGGTCCAAAAAAGTATTGTCCATGTGCTCTCCGAAACGTTGCCAGCCATAACGCCAGGGTTCTAACAAATACATTTCTTTTCTTGTGGCTTTTGGTTCTAATGTTTTTCTGTCCAATTCCACGCCGTACATCGGATACCGGTTACTGCTGCCATTATACATATACAACCTGCCGTCATCATCCGTAAAGAAAGAAGGATCCCATCCTCCGATGTTAAATGAATCAACAAGCGGTTTCCATTCGTTGGCCTTGGGATCAGTACTCATCCATATCGTAAAATTTGTTTTGTATGTGCTACCCATTACAATCATCGTATCGCCAATGATGCCAACGGCAGGCGCACACAATTCGTCATACGTCCCTGTATTCCACGGGCGCAGGAACTTTTTTTCAATAAAATTCCAATTCAACAAATCGCTGCTCCACCAATAACCCCATTGATTGGTGCTGAATAAATAATAATCACCTTTATAGTTTACTATTACAGGGTCGGCGGTGGCCCGGTGCCTGCCCCATTGCGAAAAGTTGGGAATGGGCGTATAGCCGTAATCTATATTGACAGGATTACAATATGTGGCCCCCCTGCCTCCGCCGGTTGGCGGAGGGTTCTGGGAAAATACTTTCATACAGAAAAACACACTAAAGAATAAAAGAAACAGTTTCCTCATTTATCAATTTTTATGGTTGCCATTACCGGAAAATGGTCCGACGGATATTTCATATCATACGAATCAGTGATAATAGCGAATTTCTGAACCTTTACTTTCTTGTTATCGCTTACAAAAACATAATCAATGCGGCCGTCCGGTTTTTCATGAAATTGAAATGCATTCCATGTAGCATCTCCCCCGTAGGTTTGCCCGGCTTCGGTATAGGTGTCTTTTAAATACTTAATCATGTGCTGCGCCGGCGGTTCATCGGGCCTTGAGTTGAAATCGCCGCTGACCAGAACGGGATAATTTTCCGTGTTCATCTCTTTAATTGTTTCAACTATCAATTTCGCCGATTCCAGCCGTGCTGTTTTTCCTATATGGTCAAAATGGGTATTAAACACCCAAATATTTTGTTTTGTTTTTTTATTTCGGAACAATCCATAAGTGCAAACCCGTATGATAGCCGCATCCCATCCTTTTATCGGCGTATCCGGTGTCGGCGATAGCCAGAAGGTGGATTGCTGCAGCAAATCATATTTATTCTTATTGTAAAAAATACAGGAATATTCGCCCCTTTCCTTACCATCGTCACGGCCTGCACCAATGTAAGCATAACCAATAAGGCTATCTCGAAGGTATGCCAACTGATGACGTAATACTTCCTGCAACCCGGCAAAATCCGGTTCATAATAATTGATCAGGGCGGCCACCTTATCCTTGCGAAGGCCCCACTGGTTTTCTCCATCAGAAGCAACATCCAGGCGGATATTGTATGACATCATTTTTATTTCTTCCTGTTGAGCAGAAATAAACACTACCGGGCACAATAGAAAAATACAAATGAATATGCTTTTCATTTCTTCTTATTTAAAATGGGGGCTGCTAAAACCTAACTTTTTTAACCCGGTTTGTACTTCCGGGCAGCTCATAAACAAATTCCATATCAACCCGCTACGATAATTTTCCATCATCACCACAACCGGTCCTTGATCGATAGCCAAATATCGTGGAAGATACCAATTATCTGTCTCACTAAAAGCATCATAAAACCCAAACTCACCAAACAGCTTATCCTTCTTATGAATGTACCAATATCTCATCGCCGCCATTGATTGCTGTGGTGTATAAGGAAAGGAAGATAATGCAGCCGTAGGCGAAATCACACCTACATCTTCTTTCTCACCCGGTGCATGCGCTGAATATCCTTTCACAGAATAGCTTGCCGTCAACCCCCAACTGCTATCGCTGTAGCCTTTGTATTGCCCCGGGTTATCCACACACCATTGATAGTTAATTTTTGCCTGTGTAGTTACTTCTTTCCAGTAATCGGCATATTTATCTTTCAATCCTCTTGGGTCTAAACCCAAATAAGAATAATGCGCCCAGAATAACGGGCCGCCGTAAGGCGGGTTGCCCTGGTAAAACAATTGCAGCGTATCATTTTTGTAATGGCTTTGAGAAACAATTTCTCCGCTTTGCGCCCAGCCCTCATGATATACTTCGGCAGGTACGCCGTGTGTTGGTGATGAGGCGGCCAATACATACATGATTAAACATTCATTATACCCCATGACCCTGAAATTCATTTTCCAGTCATGATTGGGGCTCCAGTGCCAAAATAAAACGTTTTCACCGTTCCTGTACCAATTAAAATCAACCTCTTTCCATAATTTATCGGCCCTGGCGGCCAACGCTTTTTCCTTCTCATTTCCTCCATTGAAATATTGTCTTACGCATAGAAGCCCCTGCAGCATAAAACTTGTTTCTACCAGGTCGCCGCCATCATCGTATTTACTGAAAGGTTTTACTTTACCGGTTTCCCCATCCCACCAATGCGGCCAGGCGCCGTGAAAACGATCCGCCCTTTCCAGGAAGGAAATAATTTTATCCAACTGCTGCACACCCTGCTCTTTTGTAATAAAGCCCCTTTCTATTCCTACGATTAATGCCATTACGCCAAAACCCGCCCCGCCGCTTGTAACAATATGTTTATCATTCTGCGGATACATATTATCTGCATGAAACCGTTCCCTTGCTAGGCCGCTTACCGGCTCTGCTCCCTCAAAAAAATATTGAAAGGTTTGCCGTTGCACACGGTCAAAGAGTGCAGAGTCGCTAATAGTTTCCGGATATGCAATAGGCTTTGTTGTTTTTGGTGAGTAACAGGAAGTTAAAAAAGCAAAGCAAAAAAGAAGTAAGATGATTCTGTTTAGCATAAATTAAATTTATAGGAGTGCTGATGACGCAGATTCAACGGATATATGCGGATTTTATCTGTGTAAATCAGCCCAATCCGTGTTATCAGCTTTCCTATTATAAATACGGCGCACTAAACCCCAACAACTGCATTCCCGCCTTTACTTCCGGGCAACCGGTAAATAAATCCCACAACAAACCTGTCCTGTAATTTTCTATCATAACAATCTGCGGCCCCTGGTCTATTGCCAGAAATGAATTGGCAAGCCAGCGGCTGTGTAACGAAAATGCATCTATAAAACCATACTCTTTCCAAAGCTTATCGCCCAAAACATAATAAAAGAATTTTAATGCCGCCATTGATTCAGCAGGCGTAAAGGGAAAAGATGTAATGGCTGCTGTTGGTGCAATTACGCTTACGTCATTTGTTGGCGAGCTGGCCGTATATCCGCTTTGAATATCGCTGGCAGTAAGCCCCCAAACAGAATCGCTATACCCATAAAAATTTTTAGGATTGCTCCTGCAATAATTATAATTAATCAGTGCATGGTTTTTTGCCTGGGTGGCAAAATTGATGCCTCCTTCCGTTAATCCATCCGGGTTAATCCCCAAAAAAGAATATTGTGACAAAAACAACGGGCCGCCTGAATTGGGGCCAAGCGGCAACGGGTAACCATAATAGGTACTGCCGTTAATATAATTGCTGCCGCCTTTCCAGCCCTGCTGATATACCGAAGCCGGAATACCATGCGTAGCTGATGAAGCAGCAAGCACATACGTAATTAAACATTCATTCCAGCCCCTGATGGGCAGGTTCATTGCCCATTGCTTGTCTTCGCTGTAATGCCAATACAATACGTTTTCATTGTTCTTCCTGAACCAATCCCATTCCACGTTATTGTATAACGCTGTTATATCATTGCGTAAAGTTGTTTCATCCGCATTAGCGCCAGCAAAATATTGCCTTGCTGTCAGCAAGCCCATCATCAGGTAGGAGGTTTCCACCAGGTCGGCCCCATTATCATTAGCGCTGAAAGGAACGATAGCGCCGGTAGCGCCGTTGAGCCAATGCGAAAATGCGCCCTTTACTTTTACTGCTGTATTCTTTAAAAAAGAAACGATGGTTTGCATGCGCTGCAAGCCCTGCGCCCTGCTGATAAACCCTCTTTCAATACCAACAGGTATCGTCATAATGCCGAAACCGGAGCCGCCGCTTGTTACCGTTTCGCCGGAAGTATTTCTTTCCCTTGCCAACCCGGAAACAGGATGTCCAAAATCCCAGAAGTATTTAAATGTTTGCTGCTGCACTTTCGTCAACAGATCATTATCGCTGATGGCAGGGAATTTACGGGACGAATCAATACCTGTAGTAAAATTGATGTTTTGCTGCTGCCGCAATGTAGCTTGAGAGATTGCTTTCAACGATGTAGTAACCGTAACTGTATAACTGCTTAGCCCCTCCAATGCCGACACCGGTTTCAGTAAAATGGTTTTATTGCTGTTTTCTAATGAAAAATTATAAGCAATGGCTGTATTACTATTATTAAGGGATACAGCTCCATTTACAGAGGAAACTTCAACTGCTTCGGAAAATGTGATGCGTATATCCGGGTTGACAGAAACATTTTGCAGGGATGATTGTCCGTCAATGCTGCTGCTGACATAATCAAACTTCTTCGGCTGTTCCGGGGGCGAAGGAGCAGAATCTTTTTTACCGCAGCCGGTAAACAAATATCCCGTTATCAAACCATATAACCACCATCGCTGCATAGTGCAATTACTTAAAATACCAATGTTTGTATAGAATGAGGCAAGGCGGTTAATTCTGCGGCCTGGCCGTTTATCCACAAAAAATAAGGCGTTTTTATAGCGCCCTGGTTCATTACAACAACAACAGTCGTGCCATCCGGGTTTTTAAAAGCTGTAGTTAATAACTGGCTGCGGGTGGCTGTTGCCGCAATTCTTTTTGCCCCGGGCTGAATGAATTTTGAAAAATGCCCGATATAATAATAAGCATTGGTATAAATCAGCTTCCCGGTTCTTGTATCTGCATGTACGGGGGCAAAGCAAAAATTCTGCACATGATTGGGGCCGCCTGTTTCATCCAATAAAATATTCCAGTCGGTAAAGCCCACCATGCCATTGTTAAAGTCGTTTATCATGCTGCGGCCATACTCTTCGCCCAGCGACCAGGCATTATACCTTGCAGCATTAAAACTCTCTGCACAACCTTCAGTAAAAATAATATGCTTATCAGGGAACGATTCATACACCCTTCTCAGGTTTTCATACATGGGTGTACCGCCGCTCCAGTCTTCGTACCAGTGAAACCCGATGCCCCATGCGTATTTAGCCGCTTCGGGGTCATTAAAATAAGTTTGGGCCCTTTGGTAAATCAAATCCCGGTTATGGTCCCACACAATGATTTTTTTACCGGCAAATCCCTCTTTATGCATGGTGGGGCCTAAATAATTTTTTAAAAAGTCTCTTTCTTCCCCGGCCGTATAAATACAGCTTTCCCAACGCTGTGTGGCCATTGGCTCATTCTGAATGGAAATGCCCCAAACAGGTACTCCTTCTTTTTCGTATTCTTTAATAAACCTGGTGTAATACAATGCCCAACTGTTGTAATACTCCGGTTTCAGTTTGCCGCCGCGGAGCATATCCTCGTTTGTTTTCATAAATGCAGGCGGGCTCCAGGGGCTGGCAAATAAATTGAGGCTGCCACCCGCCGCTTTTTGCGCTTCTTTGATAAAAGGAATTTTGAACTTTCTGTCGTGGGCAATATCAAACGTCTGCAAAGAAGAATCTCCTTCCTGCACATAAGTGTACATATCACTGCTGAAATCGCAACTGTTGATATTAGTGCGGGCAACAGTATAACCGATTCCTTTTTCTTTGTCGAAATGAGCAGTTAGAAATTCCTGTTGCGCCGCTGCGGGCAGTTTATAAAATGTTTCGGCAGAAGCATCCGTTAATGCGGCGCCGGTGCCAAAATAAGTTTGAAATGCTTTGCCCGGGTCAACAAACACGGATACTTCATCTTCAAACGGTTGCCCCTTTTCCGTAAAGCGCAGTGTATCCGTTGCCGTCAGGCGATAGGCGCTGCTATCCGCAGTAGTGTAAACGACTACGCTTTTATCACTGAGCGAAAAAGCAAGCTCCTGTTGCTTACCTGCTGTTTTACTCTTTTGCTCTTCCTTGCAGGATATAATAGCGAGCAATGCAATGATGCTGAAAATATTTTTTTTCACCATTAGATAGTTTTATTGTTTCCTATTCTCTTACCAAACATACGTACCCACGGCCCCGCCGGGCAGGGAAATTTTTGCCCATTTTCCTTTATACTCAATATTGAAATTAGTAGCGGAGCTGCTTTCATTCACCACAATCAATACTTTTTTCCCATCGGGCCGTTTAAAAGCCACATTGGGTAAAGAACCAATATTATTGGCTTGTATCCGAACCGAACCGGGCGGCACAAATTTGGATGCATGTGCTACAATATAATAGGCCACATTTTTTTGTGCAGAAGACCCGTTGATGGTTAAAGCGCCTTTGCATTGTGTGCACCCGCCGGGTGTATGCGGCCCGAATGAAGGGTCGTTGGCCAGGTTCCATTCCAGCGCCACACGGCTCCAGTTACGCATAGAGCCTACTATTACATTTTTAACATGCCATTTCAGGTCGCCGCCGAAATCACCCGTGGAGCTTGTCCACTGCTCGGTGAAATACAGGTTTTTATCAGGGTGGGCATTTCTTACGGTTGACAGGGCGCTGATATCGCCGCCGTACAAGTGAAAAGCAGCGCCGTCAATAAATGGTTTGGCTGCCGCATCATTTAAAATGCTGATGGGATAATTGGGGTTATCGCAGTTATGGTCCCAGATAATAATTTTTGTAGCAATAGAAGCCGCCTGGAAAGCCGGTCCTAAATGATTTTTTATAAAATCCGCCTGCTGTGCAGCGCTCATTACCATACTGGGATTATTGCCGCCATGCTGTGGTTCATTTTGAACGGTTATAGCATCAATGGTAATGCCTTCCGCTTTCATTGTCTGAATGTATTTTACAAAATATTGTGCATACACACTGTAGTATTCCGGCTTCAGGCTGCCGCCGATACTGCTGTTATTATCTTTCATCCACACCGGGGCGCTCCAGGGCGAACCCATAATTTTTATAGCCGGATTAATGGTGAGGATTTGTTTTAGCACCGGAATAAGATGGTCTTTGTCATCACTTAAATCAAACTCACTTAAATCCGTATCTGTTTCGCCTTCCGGCAAATCGTTATAGCTGAACACCGCAGGGCTTAAATCCGATGCACCGATGCTTACCCTTAAATAACTGATGGCAATGCCATTGCTTCCAAACAGCTCATTCAATAAATTAGTTTTTGCTGTTGCATTCATTTGGTTAATGAGCAAAGCGCTGCCGCCGGTGAGGGTGTAACCAAAACCATCTACGGTTTGAAAGGCAGTAGCAGAGTCAACCTGGATGGATGAAATGTTTCCGGAAGAAGTGGTAAAAGCAATGATGCCGCCCTGCTTTTGCAGTAAAGCTGTCTGGTCTGCCTTTGTAAGCCAGAAATCAATTTCATTAACCGTTGGTTCCGGCGGGGGGGGCGGAGGAGGCGGAGGGTTGCCGCCATTACTGCTCCGGGAACACCGGCCACTAATGCAGACAACACTGATAAGAAGCGCAAAAAAAAGAAAGTTGTTTTTCATGTTATTTCCCTTTCAAAGTTTTGTAATGGCAGCTAATGTCAATTGAGGTAGTATTTTTTTTATGTTTGTTTATATTAACCATTTGTTAAGTGAATTTGAAAACCAGCAGAAATATAAAACCCTTTTCTCGCATTAGTAAAGCCGGGTTGGTCGTCCTTAATTGATTTATTCTGATCTAAATAGCCAACTAAAAACTCAAGACCAACGGCTGAATTAAAAAATAATTCAGTGCCGGCACTTGCGGTATTTAGTCCACGGCTTTTAACTGAATTTATTCCAGGTCTAAGACCTGCTGCAAACTTGTCAGCAAAAAAATAGCCGATATTGGCAGCAAGATTAATTTCTGTGAGCTTTCCTGATATTGTTGGCTGCCCGGGTGTTGTAAATTCATCGTTATAAGAGAAAAAACTTCCTGAACCACCCACAAGCCAGTATTTTTTGTCTAACTGGCAATTAGCTGCAATTGTAACCAGTAAAAATGCCGCTATGAAAATATAATATTTCACCTGTTTCTTTTTATTGTTTTTAATGGCCGGACAACCTGTTCCGGAAAAATTCACCAAAAAATCATTCTTTATTGTTTTTCACACTATCTCTCTTTCAAAGTTTTGCAATGGCAATTAATTTGCTTTTTGAACAAAAGGCCGGAGTGTTGGCTCCGGCCTTATTTGCATCATAACCTTATTTAACCCTAACAATTATTTTTTCTGTGTAAATAATTCCTGTATTTCTGCTGCCGACAGAGCGGTACTATACAATCTTACCTGGTCTATTTCTCCTTTAAAGGAGGAAGACAGCCAATCGTCGCTGTCATAGTTAGTGCCCGGGCCTGCGCCAATCCGCATTTCAGTAATGGAGCCATCGCTGATATTAATATCGCCATGGCCGCCCCAGGTTCTGGTGCCATCATTTGCCACTCCGTCAATATACAATATCATTGTGCTATTGGTATTATTGTATGTAATAGCAATGTGACGCCATTGGTTATTTACAATTCCGGGTATGGAATTGCCCCCTTCCCAGGTCATCCATGAATCTGCGTTAGTGGCATCAGCCACCATCACTTTCACGGCACAGGCAGCATTATTGCCTTCAAGGAAAAACAGGAGACTTGCGCCTGACCAGTGCCCACTGCTCGATTTGAAGCTAATCAGGTATTCAGGCCCATTGCCACCGGTATTATTCGTTGTTTGCCCGTCCTTCCTGTACCAGCAGGAAACAGTGAAACTTTTTGCTGTTGTTGCAAAATCATTTGGCTTAATGTATTTGACAAACTTTTTATTTTCTCCTTTCAGCGCTTTGCCATTCACGCCATCAACCGAAGCCAGGGGATTCTCGGAAGGGTAATTAGCCCTGATACTGTCCACCGCATTCTTCAACGGGTTATCTGTGGTGCCGTCAAATGCTACATAGAATTTTAAAGCCCCTCCGGGAGGATTGGTATCTACAGGATATTCTCCTAACCCGGGTTTATCCATCTTCTGACAACCGGCAATCAATAGCGTTGCAACTGCCATCAGTGATAAAAGTTTATGATTATTTTTTTTCATTGTTTTCGTTTTTAAATCCGACAAATAGGTTCATCCATAAGTAGCTTTATCTTATGGATAATCCGGGTTTTGCACCAGGGCGCCCTGTGACTGGTCAATGATAGGCTGTGGCAATGGCAGGTAACGGTTTCTGTGCTGATAGCCGGACGAACCCAGTACGGTAGTAGCATCGCCCCAACGCACCAGGTCAAAAAACCTTTCCCCTTCCCCCGCCAGTTCAATACGACGTTCATGTTTGATGGCAGCTCTCATTTGCGCCTGGTTTACAAAAGCAACAAAAGGTAAAACCCCTGCCTGGCCTTCACGGGCCCTTGCCCTTATTAATTCAAGCAACTCTTCTGCACGGGAGTCATTGCCTGTTTCGTTGGCAGCTTCGGCGGCCATCAGCAATACATCTGCATAGCGAAGTATGCGCTGGTTGTAACCGCCGTTGCCATGCAGGTCGTTGGTAGCAGCCTGTGTAGCGGGGTTGGCATATACTTTTTTATTCCAGTAAGGTCTTGGTATCACGCTGGGATAAGGCGGCAATGTGCGGCCATAACCTCCGTATTGCGGATCGTCTGACTGACCAGAGAAAAGTATGGTTCTTTTCAATCGGGGATCATTGGTTTCATACGCATCTACCAGGTTTTGATTGGGCGTATTCCATCCCCAGCCCATATTCCAGCCGGAGGCATCGGAACCTCTTACGCCTTGTGAGGTAGCGAAAAAGGTATAAAAATCAGGAACACCACCGGGGCCTTTATGCGCCTGTATTTCAAAAATAGATTCACGGCCGTTTTCTCCCTCATCCTGGAATACCCTTGAATAGTTGGACTCCAGTTGGTATTCAGTAGAACCGATTACCATTTCAAGCAACCCAAGCGCTGCCGCCCATTGCTGACGGTACAGCAAGGTCTTGGCATGTAATGTGCGGGCTGCGCCACTGGTAAGGCGCCCGGGGTATTGGCTTTGACCGGAAGCATTATTCCAGTTAAGCGGCAAATAGGTTTCACCGAAAGTAAGGTCTTCATCAATCAGCGCATAGATTTCAGCAGCCGGCGATT
This sequence comes from uncultured Chitinophaga sp., assembly GCA_964560445.1. Classification (GTDB taxonomy): domain Bacteria; phylum Bacteroidota; class Bacteroidia; order Chitinophagales; family Chitinophagaceae; genus JJ008. Next base: position 125,747 of record CAZLLT010000005.1, read on the forward strand.
TAGGCATACTGTTTATCTGCGCAGCATTACGTATAGGAACAACGGGCTTTCTTACATCGCCAAAAGACCTCACCAAATCAAAATACGATAAGGCCCTTACGAATTTTGCCTCGGCTATATTGGTAAGCGAAGCAGGGTCTGTAAGCCCCAACGAGTCGGCCGTATAAATTACCTCATTGGCCAAATTGATCATCAGGTATTTTCTTTCATAATATATATTGGTGCTCCAATGGTCTTTGGAATATTGAAACTGGTCGTAAATAACGGCCCAGTCTGCCCCATCGGCTTCGCTGCTTCCTTTGATATAGTCATCATCACGGAAGCTGTGAATGGCCAGCCAGGGAATATGCCCCCAGGCAGCGCCGCCTACATCCGGGTTGCGCAGCCCGCCATATAAACCAAATACAAGCCCTTCCAGTCCGCCCTGCCCTATATCATCAAGAGTGGCCCGCAACGGCTTTCTGTCTAAAAACTTTTTACAACCCGGCAACGCTGTCAGCATAAATGCCAACGCTGCGAGAGTAAAAGTTCCAAATAATAGCTTTTTCATATTTTATGATTTAATCGTAATCAGTTAATTAAAATGTAACATTAAAGCCGGCGGTATATACTGCAGGTATCGGTCCATTGCCCCAGTCAACGCCAAAGTAAGTAGGGCCGCCGCCGAATTCCGGGGCATAGCCTGAGTTGTTTTTGAACGTTTTCAGGTTTTGTGCATTGGCGAAAATGCGAAGGCTTTTGATATGTGCTTTGGCCAGAGAACCTGGCTTAAAGCTATAACCGACCTGGAGATTACGTATCCGCAGATAACTGCCGTCTTCAATACCAAATGTGGAGGGCAGCCTGTTAATAGCATAGTTATCTCCCAACCTGGGCACCCAGTTAGAAGTACCCTCACCGTGCCACCTGTCTAATTTGAAAGTGGCATAGTTATACCGTGAATAAGGAAGTTCGGAAGAACCCCAAACCCTGTACACCTCGGCGCCATAAGAGCCTTGCAGGTCAATACCCACATCAAACCCTTTGTAGTTTAGTGCAAAGGATGCGCCGTATGTAAAATCAGGTGTGGGGTTGCCAATCATGGTGCGGTCTTCCGTATTAACAAAGCCATCGCCATTGATGTCTTTGTACTTCAGATCACCGGGGCCATAGTCATACCCTACCACAATAGGCGAACCGATCTTATCCGCATAGCTTTGATATATACCTTCCACTACGTAGCCATAGAAATACCCAATGGGAAAGCCCACCTGGGTCTGGTTAGGAACACTTTCTGAGGCAGGCAGAAAAGTGCCGAATTCCACTACCCTGTTTTTATACGTGGTAAGGTTGCCTCCAATGGTATAAGACAAATCAGGAGAAATCCTGCCGTCATATTTCGCTGATACTTCTATCCCGTTGTTGGTAATAGAGCCGAAGTTGCCCAGGGTGCGGTTAGGCCCGTTTTGCAAAAAGGCCAGCATATCTTTTGTAACCTTGTCGTAGTAGTTGATTTCTCCGCTCAACTTGTTTTTAAGCAAGCCAAACTCAATACCAATCTCCCTGCCATGCACCGTTTCCCAACGCAGGTTAGGGTCAGGTGTGTAGGTGTTTACATAAGCCGGGAATACAGTGCTGCCAAACACAGCCGTATTGCCCGAACTAAATGTAGGGAAGTAAGGATAATCTGTACCATACGTACTTTGGCTTCCCAAAACACCGATGGAGCCTTTCAATTTTAAGAAATTAATCCATGAAACATCGGCCATAAAATCTTCTCTTGAAATTTCCCAGGCTGCACCCACCGCCCAGAAATTCTGGTATTTGGTGTCAGGGTTATAGATCAGGGAAGAGCCATCCCTTCTGAAAGAAGCATTCAGGTAATACTTGTTGTTGAAATTATACAGGCCCCTTAACAATACAGAAGTAGTTGCATATTCTCTTTGATAAGAGCCTGCCTGGTAAGTGGCATCGTCCTGAAAGCCATTGGATAAGTACCAGAACCGCTTGTCGTTGGGAATAGGGGCGCCTGTTGTACTTTGCTTTACGCTGCCGAACTGTTGGTTTTGAGAGAAATAATAGGTGGTCCATCCTGCCATTGCCTGCAGGTTATGACTTCCTATTTTTTTCTTGTAATTCAGGATATAGTCCTGCTGGTATTTGGCCCAGCGGGATTCTTCGGCTGATACGGAGGTTTGCTGGCTTACCAGGAAACCGGCAGCAGCATCGGGGTCATAGGCTGCATAGAGCGGCGTATAGGTCCTGCTGTTTACATAACTCTGGTCGCCGAAATAAGCCACCCTGAAATTAAAATCTCTCAGGAAGTTTACTTCGCCATAAATGCTGCCCACAAAACGGTGCTCCCGGCCAATATACTTATCCCATGTATTTTCCCTGCTCACCAGCGGGTTTTGCAATGTGTTCTGAATGGAAGGCAGGGCTGAGTACAGGTGGTAGGTAGCAATATCGCTTCCATATATCTTCATATCATACGGCACTGTACCGGCGCTTACCACCGGCGCTATTCTTCTTGCATTTTCCAATGCACCTGTTCCATCGTTTGGCGAATGGGTACGGGTGGCATTAAAGGTTACACCGATCTTGAAGTCTTTATTGAACCGGTACTCGTTGCTCATGTTAAAGAGAAACTTCTTGAGTTGCTCATGTATTACAATACCTTCCTCATTAATATAACCAAGACCTGCATAAAACCTGTTCTTGTCGCTGCTGGCCGATACGCTCAGGTTATTATTGTTGAATATACCTGTTTGCGTTACGGCGCTTATCCAGTCTGTATTACTGTTCCAGTTGGTAAAATCAAAATTATTCGTAACGCCGATATTGGCATTTTCTTCGAGGTACAGCATCTTAAAATCATCGCCGCTGGTAAGCACATCTATCTTATCCACCAGTTTTTTGGAACCGATGCTTGAATTGAAGTTCACGATTACCTGCCCGGCTTTTGCTTTTTTGGTAGTAACGGCAATAGCGCCTGCGGCTCCGCGTACCCCGAAGATGGCCAACGAAGAAGGGTCTTTCAGTATTTCTATTGATTCAATATCGTTCGGGTTAAGAAAGTCAATATTGTCATTCAAAATACCATCTACAATATATATCGGCCTTACCGATTCGTCGCCGATACTATTGGTGCCCCTGATGCGGATATCAGGTGTTTTGCCAATGCCTGCCGAAGGCACAACGCTTAACCCGGCCACTTTACCCTGTAAAGAAGCCACGGGGTTTACGTTGGGCTTATCAGCCACTTCGCTTCCGGATATTTTTACAATACTGCCGGTCAGGTCCCTTTTGCTGGCCGTACCATACCCGATTACCACCACGGCATCCTGTATTTTTTCAGATACAACGAGAGATACATTTACCGTGTTTTTTCCGGATACAACTACTTCAACAGGCTCATATCCTACCGAACTGAAGACCAGCACAGCATCGTCGGGCACGGTAAGCGAATAGTTACCCTCGCTATTGGTGGTAGTACCTGTGCGGGAGCCTTTTACCGTTACGGATACCCCGACCATCGGCTCCCCGGAGGCAGAAGTAACCTTACCGCTTACGGTAATGTCTTTTACCTCTATTTCAGCCGAAACGCCTTCCTTTAACACCACCAGGTTGGATTTTAATATTTTATATCCCACGCCGGTATTGGCCAATACGGTATTCAGCACTTCGGAAAGGCTAACGTCCACAACATCAATGGTAATGCGGGGTTTGCCTTTGAGTACATTTTCAGAGAAAAGAAAACGGTAGTCGCTCTTCTTTTCAATAGCAAATAATATTTTTTTGATCTCTACGCCATCCATCCGGAGGGTAATCTTTTCCTGCGACCATCCCATGGCGGAGACCTGCAAACAAGCAATAAACAGCAAAGCAGTCGTCAGTTTCATAATTCTGGCAATCCTTGTAAGTGAAAGAACCGATTCTGAAACAGGAACTGTTTCATTTTTTTTCATATTTTACATTTGAAGGGTTAAAAATGCAGGCGCTTCTTTGTCAGGGGCCCTGCTATTTCAGGTTAACCTTGCGGGGCTCCGTTGCAGCGGGGCCTCGCTTTTGTTATTTTTCCTTTTTTAAGAAGTATTGAGGTAGTATATGGCAGTCATTTTAGTTTGGTTTTAACGATGAATAATAATTGAGTTTCCTTCTTTACTATACCTGAAAGGAATAGACTCTTTCAGGGCATCCAGCACCTGTAAAATATTTTCTGATTCAAAAACGCCGTTCAGTCTTTCTTCCGCAATGGCTTCCTCCTTTATTTCTATATGCACATCATATCTTCTTTCGAGGCGAGCGGCAAGGTCGCCGAAAGCCTCATCCCGGAATACAAGCCTGTTATTAACCCATTGCACTTCTGCCACTGCACTGTCTGCAGGGTTATATAACAATTTGTTGATAGAAATGACCGGGGTGGGAACAAGAAGTTTTATATCTGCTTTTTGTTTTTGTGTTTCCTCCCGGAAAGAGCCATCATTTTCTACAATGAGTTTCTCGCTGGGCGAAAGGATGATTTTATCCTTCGGCCTGCCGTTGATGGTTACTTCCACGCTTCCATGCAGCAGGCTGGTTTCCGTTTTATTATCTTCCGGGTAGGCTTTTACATTAAATGTGGTGCCAAGTACTTTGATATGTATATTGGCCGTATGTATGATGAAGGGTACATCCTGCATTTTTTTTACATCAAAAAAGCCTTCTCCCGTCAGGCTTACTTCCCGGCCTTTTTCGCCATACTCTTTATCGTAAACCAGCTTGCTGCCTGCATTCAGCCACACTTCCGATCCGTCGGGCAGTATTATTTTTGATGTAGAGCCTTTTCTTACAGAAACCTCGTTGATGGCTATGGGCTGCCCGGCAGCTTCCTTATTATCATTACCAAATGGATTAAATACAAAAAAGAGTATAACACTGGCGGCTACTGCTGCAGCAACCCAGTACCAGGTTTTGTAGCGGCCTGCCTGTACAGACCTGCCATCAAAAGGGATGCCCATTTCGTTCATGCGGTGGATGTGCAGCAGGTAGGCGTCTTCTTCTGCTACGGTATTCACGACGGCTTTATGCTCCCAGAGGTCTTCCAGTGTTTGAATGGCGTGCTGCCACTCCGGGTGTTCCTGTATCAGGCCCTCCAGTTCAATAAGTTCCTGGGGAGCAATTTCTCCTGACATTTTTTTGGAAAGCAATATCCAGAACAGTTCTTCTTTCATGAGCATAACAACCTTAAATATGGTGGACAGTAAAAAGCAATGGCTACCCCTAAAAAAGCCAATTATTTTTTGGCAGCAACCTGCCTGGGCAGCCGGGTGGCGTTTAATTCAAAATGCATACAGCGGGCAATGCGCCGCAGCGCTATGGCCATCTGGGCCTCAATTGTTTTAACAGAGAGGTTGAGCAGTTCCGCTACTTCCCTGTACTTCAGGCCATCTTCTTTTATCAGCTTAAAGATGATGCGGCAGCGGGGCGGCAGTTCGTTCACCGCCTTTCTTATCTGGCGCAGCATTTCCTCTGTAAGCAGTAGTTTTTCAGGGTCAAAATAGATGCTGTTCAGTTGCACAAACCAGTCTTCGGGCAACGGCGCTTTTTGCCGCTTTTGTTTATTTAACCGGTTAATTGACAGATTTTTAATGCTGGTATAGAAGTAAAGCAGCGGGGAATTTATTTCAGCAAACTGGTCTTTTTTTTGCCATACTTTGATGAACATATCCGAAACCGTTTCTTCGGCTTCCTCATTTGATTTAAGAATGGAATAGGCAAACTGTTTCAGGCGGGAATGAAGCAGTAAGAACAATTCCCGGTAAGCGGCCTGGTCGTCGTTAATGGCAATCAGGGATAACAGATTTTTTATTTTCTCATTCTCAAGCATCGCTGAAGTAAAGCTAAGTCATTCTTAACGAATATATTTCCGGAAAATAACATTGTTTTTTTTACTTTTGCAATCCTCTTTACGGGGGCAGTTCTTATATATTATTTCTAAAATGTTTTGTTTTCAGGCCCCGGAACCGGATGAATTGAGCAAATAGCTTTGAACTGCAGGTCCCGGATAAGCCCGTTGGTTAAAAATCAGTTCTTTTTGAAATAAATTTTTTGACTTTTAAAGTCAGGACCCTTAGCTCAGACGGTTAGAGCACCTGACTCATAATCAGGGGGTCGTTGGTTCGATCCCAACAGGGTCCACAAGATTTAAAGAGCTACTTCCGGTAGCTCTTTTTTTTCAGTACAGCATTAACATAATTTGCAAAGGAGAAAAGAAAGCAGGGGTGAAACCACACTTAAAATGGCCAATGTGAACCAGGCCCTGGTTGTTTGAATACAAACAGGGGCATTCATTGGCTATAAAAACTGCAACAACCTCGCATTATCCCATTAAAAGAGTATGACGCCTTACACAAAACAGCGGACCCCATTTTGCCCGGTTATTGCAGTTAGTGAATATTTATCCGTTTGCAAAGGTTGGGTATATAGACAAGGTCTGCAACAGTACAAAAAATCCTATTTCAGGGCTTTAAGCATCTGGTCAATACATTTTTTCTTTTGCTCCAGGTTGGGATGTACATATAAATTTAAGGTGGTACTGATGTTGGAATGCCCCAGGATAACACTTACAGTTTTATAATCACATTTGCTTTCTATGCACCTTGTAGCAAAAGAATGGCGCAAACCATGAAATTTTAATTGCGGCATATCCAATGCCTGCATGAATTTTTTGTAATAGCTCCTGTATGTCCTCGGTTCGGTAGGTTTGGCATCATTGGTGAGTACAAAAAAATCAGGGTTCATTATTTTTTTTATGGGTTTGAGCATTTTTAATAAATCCCGGCTCATGGGGATTTCACGGATGGAATTTTTTGTTTTGGGTGTATCCAGTATCAATTCCGTTTTGCGGATGCCTGCATCGATCATATAAATGCGCTGTATAGTGCGGCGGATATGAATGACGCCGTTCTCAATATCAATATCTTCCCATGTAAGGGCGCATATTTCGCCTATCCGCATTCCCGCACTAAGACAGATATAAATACCCAGGTTGCGAAAGGTAAAATGCTTCTGCACATAGTCCATTAGCTTTTTCTGATGGATGCGGGTTAACACCTCAATGTCCGTCCTTTTATGTTCTGTGGGAAACTGGATATCAAATTGCCGGTGTTCCAGCCATTTATGCTTAACCCCGAACTTCAACACCATTTTCAAAACAATTAAAATGTCCTTGACGGATTTCTGGCTAAGCCCCTCTTTCAATTTTTGGAAGACAAAGGCTTGCACTTCCGGTTCTTCAACACTGCATTTACTGCCGAATACAGGCAAGAGGTGGTTTTCAATCAAAAGCATGTAAGCCGAAAAAGTTGATTTTTTTACGTACTGTCTTTTGTTGGTTTTCCAAACCGAGATAATGTCTGAGATTGTCTTTTGTTCAGTCATGATTTTTTGTTTTTAGAATGAATGATTGATTAAGCTGAACAAATTAGCATGATTAAGGATTTAATAGGTGAAAGTTCAATGTGGCCTTAGGTTCCAAAT
>CAZLLT010000006.1:0-104268 GCA_964560445.1 uncultured Chitinophaga sp.
TTTGCTATGGACTTCCTGAAACAGCAAAATAAAAGAGTAGCAGGGAAAGACTGTTTGGCAAATCCGCATATTGAAAGTAATATATTGAATGAAGAAGTACTGGCTACCGGCAAAAATGTTGTCGTTATCGGCGGTGGAGATACCGGCAGCGATTGTGTTGGTACTTCCAACAGGCATGGAGCCAAATCTGTTACACAGTTTGAATTGTTACCCAAACCCCCATCAGAAAGAACGGATACTATGCCCTGGCCCACTTATCCCATGCTGCTAAAGACTACTACATCACATGAAGAAGGCGCTGACCGCCAATGGGCTGTTGCCACCAAAGAATTTATTGGCGATGATGATGGCAACCTCAAAGCCCTGAAGATCGTTGACCTTGAATGGAAGATTGTTGATAGCAGGCCAGCCAATTTTATTGAAGTGGCGGGCAGCGAAAGAGAAATTCCCTGCGAGCTGACTTTGCTGGCTATGGGTTTTGTGCACCCGCAGCATGTGGGTTTTATCAATGACCTTGGTATGGGTTTGGATGAAAGGGGAAATGTAAAAGCCACTGAAAATGATTACCGCACCAATATAGCCAAAGTATTCACAGCAGGCGATATGCGCCGCGGCCAGAGTTTAGTAGTATGGGCCATCAGCGAAGGCCGTGAATGTGCCCGCAAAGTGGATGAATTTTTAAACAACGGCATTTCAGTACTGGAAACAAAGGACAGGCAAATGCAGTTGGTAGCTGGTTAAAAACACTAATAATAACCGTTATTCCATTCTATATTTTAATCAACAATATAGTTGTTCAACAAGCAATTATTCACAATTTACATACCCGATGGTCACTAAAATATAAAAACTAACGAATGTTAATGACCGAATCCTTTATTTTCATCCGGAATAATAAATATTATCTGATTATTTAATTTGAATTAAAGGCTTATGAGCAAAAGAACCGCCAGGCAAATTGCCCCTTTCCTCGTGCTGCTGGCAATAACTGTGATTGCATCGTTTATCCCCCTCTACCCCGATTTTGACGGCGCTGCTGTTTACAATACGGCAGACATTGCCTGGATACTCATCGCCGCTGCATTGGTACTACTGATGACACCGGGACTGGCCTATTTCTACGGCGGCATGGTGAGAAAGAAAAATGTAATCTCCACTATGCTGCAAAGCTTTATTGCCACAGGCCTTATCAGTGTGCTTTGGGTGGTAGTAGGGTTCAGTCTTGCTTTCGGCACATCTTTTAACGGCATCATCGGCAACCCGGCTGATTTCTTTATGATGAAAGGCATCAACGCCCATGAGCCCTGGGCGGCAGCGCCAACTATTCCCATCCTCTTGTTTGCTTTGTTCCAGATGAAATTCGCCATCATCACTCCCGCCCTTGTGGTGGGCGCCACGGCTGAAAGGATACGCTTTACTTCTTATGTTTTGTTCATGCTTCTTTTCAGCTTAGTGATCTATGCGCCGCTGGCACACTGGACATGGCACCCGGAAGGTATCCTGTTCAAAATGGGAGTACTTGACTTTGCAGGCGGCACTGTGGTACATATCTCAGCCGGTTGCGCTGCATTGGTTGGCGCTATTGTTTTAAAAAGAAGAAAAGCACACCTGCTGAAGGAAGAAGTAAAGCCTGCAAGAATAACGTATGTATTGCTGGGAACCGGCCTTCTCTGGTTTGGCTGGTTCGGTTTCAATGCAGGTTCGGCATTAGGGGCCAACAGCCTTGCCGCTTCTGCATTTGCCACTACGAGTGTAGCATCCGCAACAGCAGGCCTGGCCTGGATATTCTTTGATGCACTTATCGGAAGAAAACCCTCAGCATTGGGGTTTTGCATTGGCGCAGTGGTTGGTTTGGTGGCCATTACACCCGCAGCAGGTTTTGTAGGCATCCCACACAGTATCATCATCGGGTTTATTGGGGCCATTGTTTCCAATATTGCGGTGCACTGGAAAAACAAAACAGCTATTGATGATACATTAGATGTATTTCCCTGTCATGGCATCGGTGGCATAACGGGTATGATACTGACCGGCGTATTTGCTTCAAAGAAAATAAACCCTGCCGGAGATGATGGTCTTTTATACGGTAATACAGGTTTTTTCTTCAACCAATTACTCGGTTGTATAATAGTGGTTGCTTTTGCTATTGTAATGAGCTATATCGTTTTTAAATTGGTTGACCTGATACATCCGCTGCGTGTATCTGAAGAAGAAGAAGAGAAAGGGCTGGATATTTCGCAGCATGATGAGAGTTTATAGCCGCCTAAAAGTTGTTTGCCACGAATGACACAAATCACACTAATGCCTTTCATTTCTGGCTGGCGTTTATTCGTGTTATTGGTGTCATTCGTGGCTGAAAAAAATCAAACAGCCGGTTCCTGCTGGCTCAGGCAGTGAAAACTTCCCAGCCCCCAGATAATATCAGTAGAATCAATTCCTACTACTTCTCTTTCGGGGAAACAACTTTGGATAACCTGTAATGCCTTCTCATCTCTTGCAGAACGAAAAGTAGGAACGATAACTGATTTATTGGCTATGTAAAAATTTGCATACGAGCAGGGAAGCCGCTGGTCTTCGTAGATTAATTCTTCCGGCATTGGTAATTCAACAATATTCAGTTGCTTGCCATTTAATAACCGCATTTCTTTTAGTTGCCTCAAATTATGCTGAAGTAATTCATAATTCTCATCATTCTTGTTTTCTTCAAAAACGGTAATAACAGTGTCTTCATTTACAAAACGTACCGTGTCGTCAATATGCCCGTCTGTATCATCGCCCGCAATGCCTTCATCCACCCAAAGCACCTGCTCCTGCCCGTAATAATTATACAGGTACTCTTCAATCTGCTGCTGGTTCAAATGGGGGTTACGATTGGGATTGAGCAAACAGGCCGTTGACGTAAGCACTGTTCCTTCTCCATTAAACTCCACCGATCCTCCCTCCATCACAATGCCCGGATGAAAGACAGGTATATTGAAATGCCTGCCAATCAAACTCGGAATTACATCATCCTGGTCATAAGGAGGATATTTATTCCCCCATGCATTATACCCCCAGTCAACAATTACTTTTTTTATCTCTGTCTGCGGGTTAATAAGAAATGCAGGACCATGGTCACGGCACCAGGCATCGTTGGTAGGGTGAAAATAAAATTCAACTTTACTTAAATCAACCCCTTCATTTTGCAAGTGGCCAATTGCAAATGATTTCATCGCATCATCTGCCACATTAATACGAACCAACTCCCCCTTTGTAAGCTCTTTAATAAATTTTGCATAAGCCGGAAAAATTGTATGAATTTTCCCTGGCCACGATTCTTCTTTATGCGGCCAGCTCAGCCAGGTAGCGAGATGCTTGTGCCATTCGGCGGGGAAATGGTAACCAAGTTGTTTGGGCAAGTCAGAAAGACCGTAAGTTGGAAAGTCGGAAAGTTTTTGCGTACTCAAATTGAAAATAATTTATTTTAACGAATTGCGTAGGGAATTTATCATTATCAATATCTCCTCGCACATTTTGTATATCTGCTCAAAATCTTTATCGCTGATAAACCCTCTCCTCTGAGCCAGGTAAATACAACCCACTACTTCTATATCCGATCTCAAAGCAATCCCAAGAAATCTATTGAACTCAGCGTTTGACTGCCCCGTTGAACCTTCTGCAATGTTTAAAGAAACTGAGTCTGCCGCTCTCTTTATTTGAGAAGTAAGTACATAAATTTCATCTTTATGGAATGATTTTGTAACCTGGTTAACAATATCAGAAAGGTCAACCGCTTTTTGCCAAACAAGCAATTTTTCAAATTTAAACGCCATCTGTTAGAATTTTATAGTTAAAGAATTAATAGCTGCTTCTTTAGGATGTCCGGACTTTCGGTCTTCCGGACTTCCGGACTTCCCAACTACTCTTCATCAATAAACCTCTTTGTAATCGGCTGATAAGAATCAATTCTTCTATCTCTCATAAAAGGCCAGTGAGTTCTGTATTGATCGGTTTTGCTTAAATCAAGCTCCTGAACATGCACTTCTTCTTCATCATGCGAAGCTTTATATAAAATTGTTCCAAAAGGATTAGCGACAAAAGAACCACCCCAGAATTTCATAGCCCCTTCTTGTTCAAGCCCCACCCGATTCACACTTACTACATGCACCCCGTTGGCCACAGCATGGCTTCTTTGTATGGTTTGCCAGGCGCCGTATTGTTCCGTATTGGTGGTTTCATCCTGCGAAGTGGCCCAACCAATGGCTGTTGGATAGAATAATATCTCCGCCCCCATCAATGCGGTAATTCTTGATGCTTCGGGGTACCATTGGTCCCAGCAAATCAATACGCCAATCGTGGCATATTTTGTTTTCCAAACCTTATAACCCAGGTCGCCGGGAGTAAAATAGAATTTCTCGTAGTAAGCCGGGTCGTCCGGTATGTGCATTTTTCGGTACTTGCCCAAATAGGAACCATCTGCATCAATCACCGCTGTGGTGTTGTGATAAATTCCCTGCGCCCTTTTTTCAAACAAGGAAGCAATGATGACAACATTGCTTTCTTTTGCTACTGCTTGCAGCGCTTCCGTGGAGGGGCCGGGAATGGGTTCCGCCAGCTTGAAGTTCTCATAATCTTCTACATCGCAGAAATAAAGAGAAGTGAACAATTCCTGCAGGCAAACGATCTGTGCACCACCTTTTGAAGCTTCTTTTATCTTTTCAATTGCCTTTGCAAGGTTTGTTTCCTTATCAGCGGTACAACTCATTTGTACCAATCCAACTTTTACTTTAGCCATTCCTGTAAATTGAGTTGCAAAAATAAAATAATAGTTAAGAATCAGCCTTTCTTAAGGGAAGAAAGAATTCTATCTACTTCTTCGTTATGCTCTGTCAGTTTGAACTGCTCATGCAAGTCATTCAGCTTTAGTTTCAATGCCATGATTTGAGTACAATATTTCTTATGAATACTCTCCCAATCCTTGGGAATACTGTTAAAATACAAAGCCTGTTCCTTTTCCTCCTCTGTCATTGACGTATCTGCCAGAATCATTTCATCAGTCATCGGCTGCTCTGTCGTTCCCCAATCAATCTCTTCCCGTGTATAAAAATCATAACAAAAATTTCCGTACTCACTAATCAATAATTCCACTTCACGGCTTACAGATTCAATTTCCTTTAATATCTGTTCTTTGTTAAGCATATAAATTCCTTTTACTCCTTAAATATAGTATTATATCATCGGCTACGCCGAATTCCTCCCCGCATTAATAATCCCAAACGAGCAACGCATTACCAGTTTCTCATACGTTTCCTTAGTGCCGGGAGCGGCAGATGACTCATCCAGCTCCCGCAGCTTGTTCAACGCATATTGCTGAATGCTTACCAACGGCAACACAATTCTTTCCCTCATCTGTATCGACAATTGCTCTACCGGGTAATCAGCCATCAGTTCCGGCTGGCCTGTTATTTTCGATAAATAGAACTTTGTAAGTTCATATTCTTCATGTATCATCTTCCATATTCCGCCAAACTGCTTATCTTTTGCTAAATACGCTGTCAGCGGGAAGAAAGACTTCATCATGGCCATCTCGCAATTATCCAATAATGTTTTAAAGAATAAAGACTGATGATATAATTTTTGCAGTTGCAGCAATTTTCCCGCCTCTTCCATTTTCTGCAAAGCAGTTCCTACCCCGTAATACCCGGTTACGTTCTGCTTCAACTGGCTCCACGACCCTGCAAACGGAATGGCCCTCAGGTCTTTCAATGACAAGCCGGAAGCTGCGCCTCTTTTTGCAGGCCGGCTACCGATATTGGTTTCACTATAAAAGCGCAGGGGGCTTACCTGCAATAAATAATCGGCCAGTTCAGGATGATCCCTCAGTTTTTTGTATGCTTCAAGACTTATTTCAGAAAGTTCGCTTAAAACTTCTTCTTCTGTTTTGCTCAGTGTTGTATCCTTATCCGAAAAAAGATCGTTGGATATGCCTGCATTCAGCAATTGTTCCATATTGAACTGCGCCGCATCAACAGTACCAAAGCTGGAACTCACCGTTTGGCCCTGAATGGTTAGTTGAATTTCTTTATTGGAAATATTATGCCCCATTGAAGCATAAAACTTATGCGTTTTACCTCCTCCTCTCGAAGGCGGGCCTCCCCTGCCGTCAAAAAAGATAACATCAATGCCATGCTGCCTTGATATTTTCGTAAGTTCTTCTTTGGCTTTATAAATACTCCAGTTGGCCATCAGGTAACCGCCGTCTTTGGTTCCGTCTGAGAAACCTAGCATGATGGTTTGCCTGTTATGGCGACGGGATAAATGCTCCTTATAAACAGGATTTTTGTACAGGTATTCCATAACACCTGCCGCATGTTTCAGATCTTCTATCGTTTCAAATAGAGGAACAATATCAATATTCATTTCTTCCTTCTTCCACCCTGCCAGAAGGAAAAGGCCATATACCTCTATCGCATTTAAGGCGCTGTTGCACTGGCTGATGATATACCTGTTGCAGGCATCTGCACCACTGTATTGATGAATGGCTTTTACAGCAGCAATGGATTGCAAAGTGTCTTTTGAAATAATATCCGCTGATTGTCCGGGGTCGGCCGTTGCTGTAATATGGGTAAGCAGTTCTATCTTTTCTTTCTCCGCTAAGTTGGTATATCCCGGCAAGAGCGAAGGCTGGTTCCGGCTGATTTCTTCCAGCACCTTCCCATGTACGGCGTTTTCCTGCCGCAGGTCAAGCGAAGCAAAATACAGACCGAACAGTTCTATCTTATTGATAAAGTTATTTACCAGGTGAAGGAAAAGCCCGTTATGCTGGTTAACTATTATATCCTGTATCTGCCCTAATGTTGTCAGTATTTCTTCCTTTGTAATATTCGTCTTCTGCCCGGGAATGAAAATATTGTTATACAATTTATTTTCCAGTTCCATAAGCAATACATCAACTCCCTGGAATGTTAACCGCCGCCGTAATCTTCTTACATCAAGATAATAGCATTTGATGATGCTTCCCCGGAGGGCTTCTGAAACCTGTAAAGTAATCGCCGTGGTTACAAAAGGATTGCCGTCCCTGTCGCCCCCGGGCCAGAAGCCCATACGGATTACAGGGTTGTCTTTTGACACAGCATGGGGAAACTGGTTTTTCAAAGCGGAAATGATGCGCCCCGCAGCAGGATAAAATACATTCTCCAAATACCATATCAGGCTAACGGCTTCATCATAAGGCGTTGGCTTTCGCTTTTTAAAGAAAGGCGTCTTACCTAACTGTTGCAGATACGTATTAATGAGAACAGAGTTATTATCAGCCAATGCTTTTGCCAGGTCGTTGATAATGCCTAATACAGGGCCGGGATAAAACTGTGTGGGATGCGCCGTCAGCACCAGCCTGATGCAGAAATCTTTCAATTTCTCAGCCAGTTCATTCTCCTTTTCTTCCTGCAATACCTCCGATTCAATGTGCTTTAATGTCCCTACTCCGTTCAGGTCGTTGACATTTTTAAAAGCGGCATCTTCCAGCGCATCAAACAATACCACCTGCCGTTCTATGTATTGCACAAAGCGAAACAAAAGGTCGGCCCTTTCTTTTTCTGTTGTATAAGAAGTATGCCTATTGAAGAAATCATCAATAATCTCGGTGGGGCTTAAATTTTTATTATAGCCTTCCTCGCAATTGTTGGATAACAGCGATAAAAGAATACCCGTCTTCTCAATCCGGTGAAACGGTAAAGATGTAAAAAGGCTGTTGTACAACTGAAAGCGGATACCCACCTCACTTCTGAATTGCTGCAATGCCCTGTTGGATAAATGAGCCATTTACTGATCAATATTCCTGTTAAAAAATGTATCGCAAGCAGTCTGGTGAAAATACTTCATTTTTATAAGAAACTCTTCGATAAGGCACATAAAAAAACCCTTCGGATACCGAAGGGTTTTTAGAAAAAGTATTGAAATTATTATTCAGCGGTTTTCTCTTCTCCGGCAGCAGGCGCTTCTTCTGTTTTCACAACTTCCTCTGCTTTCTTCTTGGCACTACCGGAACGGCGTGTTTTCTTAGCAGCAGCCTTCACTTCGCCTTTGCCTTTACCATAAACTTCGTTGAAATCAACCAGCTCTATCAGGGCTGTTTCAGCATTATCGCCGGGACGGGCGCCCAATTTGATAATGCGGGTATATCCTCCCGGACGACCTGCTACTTTCTCTGCAATGGTTCCAAAAAGCTCTTTTATCGCTTCTTTGTCTTGCAGGTAGCTGAACACTACACGCCGTTGGTGCGTAGTGTTGTCTTTCCCTTTTGTGATCAAAGGTTCTACATACACCCTCAACGCTTTGGCTTTAGTGGCAGTAGTAATAATCCGTTTGTGACGGATCAGTTGAATGGCCAGATTACTCAGCAAAGCATCTCTGTGTGCTTTTTTGCGGCCAAGATTTTTGATTTTGTCTCCGTGACGCATGACGTTTAAGTTTTTGACGTTGCACCGTGTCAGGATTTGCAACGTTCGCTGTTTTGAATATCAAAGCAGCATTGTTAATAAAATACACATTTATCAGTTTTAGGAGTTCCTTAAAGCCCCCCTTCGGAGGGGTTTGGGGAGACCTAAAATTCGCTAAGGTCAATACCCAGTTTCACCAGGTCCATTCCAAAATGCAAGCCTCTTTCAGTCAGCACCTGCTCAATTTCAGCCAGTGATTTCTGGCCGAAGTTGCGGAACTTCATCAGGTCTTCCTGCTCGTATTGCACCAGTTCGCTCAATGAGTTGATCTTTGCCGCTTTAAGGCAGTTGAAGGCCCTTACAGAAAGATCCAAATCTTCAAGCGGGGTCTTCAATACTTTACGCAGTTGTAAAGTCTGTTCGTCCACCAGGTCTTCTTTCTTCTCTTCCTTGTTATCGAAAGTGATATTTTCATCCGTAATGATCATCAGGTGCTGGATCAGTATCCTTGAAGCCTGTTTTACCGCTTCTTCCGGATGAATGGTACCATCTGTAGAAACTTCCATGATCAGCTTTTCAAAGTCTGTCCTTTGTTCCACACGGGTATTCTCAATCGTATATTTTACGTTCTTGATTGGCGTAAAGATGGCATCAATCGGAATATATCCCAAAGGAGCATCCTTAGGTTTGTTTTCCTCAGCAGGAACATAACCACGGCCTTTTCCAATAGTCAGCTCTATATCCATCCTTGCAGATGAATCCAATGTGCAGATAAGCAAATCAGGGTTCATGATCTGGAAGGTATGTGTTCCTTCGCCAATCATACCGGCAGTAAACTCCGTTCTGTTTTTAATAGACAGGATGATCTTTTCGTTCGACACTTCATGATCGGCAATCTTCTTGAAACGAACCTGCTTCAGGTTCAGAAATATTTCCACCACATCTTCGCTGATGCCTTTCATGGTAGCAAACTCATGCTCCACACCTTCAATTTTCACACCTATAATTGCATAGCCTTCCAGCGAATTAAGCAATACACGGCGTAATGCATTACCAATGGTAACACCATATCCGGGTTCCAGCGGACGGAACTCGAACTGGGCTTCAAAATCAGTTGCCTTTTGCAAAATGATTTTATCAGGTTTCTGGAAATTTAAAATGGCCATATTTTAGATTTGTTTTTTAATGATTGACAAAACAAGCTGTGAACTTTGAGCTACGAGTTCGAGACATTGGCTCGCAACTCATGGCTAATAGCTCGTAGCGATTACTTACTATACAACTCAACAATCAACTGTTCCTTGATATTCTCAGGAACGCTTTCTCTTTCCGGATAGGTGATGAAAGTGCCTTTAAACTCAGTTTCACTCCAATCCAGCCAGTTGAATTTTGGGTTTTTGGCGCGGACCACACTTGTAACAGAAGTTCTGCCCTTGCTATTCTCTTTTATCGTAACCACATCACCTGGTTTCAATTGAAACGAAGGGACATTCACCACATCGCCGTTTACTTCAATGTGCTTGTGGCTTACTAATTGACGGGCTGCAGGACGGCTGGGGGCTATTCCCATACGGAAAACAGTATTGTCCAGACGGGCTTCCAGCAATTTGATCAGGTTTTCACCTGTTACGCCTTTGCGGCGGGCTGCTTCTTCAAATGTTTTGCGGAATTGTTTTTCCAGAACACCGTAAGTGTATTTGGCTTTTTGCTTTTCACGCAATTGCAGGGCATATTCGCCCAGTGTTTTGCGCTTACGCTTTTCGCCGTGCATACCGGGAGGGTTGCTGTTCTTGTTCAGCCATTTCCCGTTGCCTAAGATCGGTTCCCCGAAAATGCGGGAGATTTTGGTCTTCGGACCATTGTAACGTGCCATAGTTTTTATTCATTTACGCTTTTTTGAAACGGTGAACTAATCAGTAAAAGCGTTAAAAAATCAATTAGTCACCCTTTGTTAAAATGAAATCTGTCTCCATAATCCCGATAGCTATCGGGGCCTCCGGAAGAGGGGCTTATGGAAACCCTTAATTGGCAACATTCATCTTTGATGAATGAAGTATCTATAAGAACTTTTGTTTTATCAAACTCCAAGCCTCTTTTAGAGGTTGGGGTTAAACTCTTCTCTTCTTTGGCGGACGGCAACCGTTGTGCGGAAGCGGTGTTACGTCTTTGATCATCACCACTTCTATACCCGACTGAGAAAGTGAGCGGATAGCGCCTTCCCTTCCGGAACCGGGGCCTTTTACATATACATCCACTCTTTTAAGACCGGCATCGAAAGCTGTTTTGGCAGCATCTGCGGCGGCCATCTGGGCTGCATAAGGTGTGTTCTTTTTAGAACCGCGGAAACCCATTTTACCGGCGCTGCTCCAGGAAATAACCTGGCCTGTCTTGTTGGTAAGGCTGATGATGATGTTGTTGAAAGTGGCAGAGATATGTGCATCTCCGTAGGCATCTACTTTTACCACTCTTTTCTTTGCAGCTGCTTTTGCACTCAGCTGTTGTTGTGCTTTTGCCATTTTAATTCTTTAGGTAATCTTAATCTTCTGTTTTTATTACCGCTCCCGGAATTTCCGGAACCGGCCTGAACCAACCCTCCTGCTGACTTACGAAGCTATCCGGCGTGGGTTCAAAATTTGTAAGCCTATATATTAAGCTGCAGCTTGTAGCTCAAGGCTCATAGCTCGCAACTTATTATTATTTCTTCGGCGCCTTCTTCTTACCGGCTACTGTTTTACGCTTGCCCTTTCTTGTACGGCTGTTTGTTTTGGTACGCTGACCACGAACAGGCAACCCTTTACGATGGCGAAGCCCACGATAACAGGCAATATCCAAAAGGCGCTTAATGCTCATCTGCACTTCAGAACGCAACTGGCCTTCCACCTTCAACTCTTCGGTAATGATAGTGCGAATTGCATTCAGTTCGTCATCGTTCCACTCATGTACTTTCTTGTTCCTGTCAATATTGTTTTTGTCAAGAATGTACTTGGCAGTAGATGGGCCAATACCATATATATAGGTAAGACCTATCTCGCCTCTTTTATTTTTTGGTAAGTCAACACCGGCAATACGAGCCATAATTCTATTTTAGATTTATGATTTTAGATTTGTGATTTTTTAGCCTTGTCTTTGCTTAAAGCGGGGGTTCTTTTTGTTGATAACATAAAGTTTCCCTTTCCGCCGCACAATTTTACAGTCGGCGCTACGCTTTTTAATAGATGCTCTTACTTTCATTTTTCTTAGTTTTTGGCCATCAGCTAACAGCCTTACTTATACCTGAATATTATTCTTCCCCTGCTCAAATCATATGGCGACATCTCCACACCCACTTTATCTCCTGGCAATATCCGTATATAGTGCATCCTCATTTTCCCAGAAATGGTAGCCAGTATTTCATGCCCGTTTTCCAGTTTTACCCGGAACATGGCATTGGATAAAGCTTCTAAGATTGTACCATCCTGTTTAATTAAAGGTTGCTTCGACATATAATTTTTGGGAACGCAAAGGTAAGAGTATCAGGGCGAAAAAAGAAAAAACAAATTCCTTTTTTCCCGCTGATGTGAAAAAAACAGGAGCTTCCGGGATAATCGGCATTTTACATTGAAAATCAATGCTTTTCGAGGTGCACCTTGGTCATGTCGTGGTACAAATTCTGCAATTCATGTACCCCAAGCGGAAAGTTGAAATGCCTCCTGTCTTCCCGCCACCACATTTCCAGGTTGGAAAAATCCCCTTTCCGGGGCGTAACAAGGCGGAAAGAATCTTTCTTGTACTTAACCCCGCCATTCAGGTCTTCCATGGAAAATCCCAGTTTCAGCAACTGGTTTTCATCAAGCGGTACCGCCTGCATTTCCTCAGGGCTATACCAGAATTCCTGCACTCCGTTGTTCACCAGCGCCTGGTTTTCTTCATGGCTGATGCTGACTACGGTTCCTTCACGGGTGATTCCTTCGTCATTAACGGAAACAATACCTCCGGGTTTTAAGTGTCCGATCTTTAGCATGGCAAATCGTTTTTGGTAACCGAATATAAAAAAAATTGAAATATTCCCGAAAACAACTTCTCCGGAACCCGATTTAATGCTACATTAGGTTCACTTTTTAACCGCCTGCTTACAGGCATAATACCCATTCACAATGAGAAAAAATATTGTACTATTTATTGCCATTACCGGCTGCGCCTTATTAATGGCCTCCTGTGGCGGAAAAACAACTGCCGCTTCCATAGCCCAAAAATGGTGCGACCTGAACGGGAAAGCCTACCGCGCAGCAGAGGGCCCTGAAAAAGAAGCTGCCGAAAAAGCACTGCATGCCTACGAAAATGAGGTGGAGGGCAAATATGAAAAAGACGAAGCCTTTATGAAAGAAATTGAAAGGGAAGTAGAAAAATGCGAAGATGTTTCCGAAGGGAGGGAGTGATTTTTTCCTGAGCAAGCAAAACAGTTTCTATTCCGTTTCAGTTTAGCCTCCAAAAAGTATAAACCAATGCCCCTGTAGCAATTTGGCGGGGCATTGGTTTATGTATCTCATGTGAACTTCGCAATGCAATCTTCATTAAACATCTCTGTATTCTGTAAAGCAGGCAAGTTATTTTTAATTAATACAGTTACGGATGGATTAGATAATTTCCTTTTTAGCGAAATACAGTTTTTGCTAAATAAAGCCCCGGATTGATTCCATTAAGCCCCTACTCCGCCCAACTCATCACATAATCTGCGTTCTCTATCTCCAATGCCTGCTTTGTCAGCATCAGCGGACGGAATGTATCCACCATCACTGCTAACTCTTTTGTTTCCTTTGCTCCAATGCTTTTTTCTACAGCGCCGGGATGCGGGCCATGCGGTATGCCGGCAGGATGCAGCGTTATCATCCCCCTCGTTACATTCTTGCGGCTCATAAAATCGCCATCCACGTAGTAAATCACTTCATCGCTGTCAATATTGCTGTGGTTATACGGCGCAGGAATGGCCTGCGGATGATAATCGAACAACCGCGGCACAAAAGAGCAAACCACAAAAGCATTGGTTTCAAAAGTCTGGTGTACGGGCGGTGGCTGGTGTACCCTTCCGGTTATCGGTTCAAAATCATGAATGGAAAAGATGTAAGGATAGCAGCAGCCATCCCATCCAATCACATCAAAAGGGTGTGTGCCGTAATGCAGGCCGTAAAGCACTCCCTTCTTTTTAGCTTTGATGATAAAATCACCCTTTTCATCAAAGGTTTCCAAATCCTGCGGCGGACGAATATCCCTTTCGCAATAAGGCGAATGTTCCATCAGTTGCCCGAAGCGGCTCATGTAGCGTTTGGGAAAACGCAGCGGCGTGAAGGATTCAACAATAAAAAGGCGGTTCTTATCATCCTTGAACTCTATCTGATAAATTGTCCCTCTCGGCAACACGATATAATCGCCATAGCCAAAAGGCAGTTTGCCGTATTGTGTATGCACTATACCACTGCCCTCATGTACAAAAATCATTTCATCGGCATCGGTGTTTTTGTAATAATACCCGCTCATACTTTGCTGCGGGGCAGCCAATACAATGTGGCAATCGTTATTAACAAGCACCGGAATACGGCTTTCTAAAAAATCGGCAGCAGGCTTCACCTGAAAGCCTTCAAAGCTGCGATGCTTCAGCATTTTTTCTTCGGCTACCTGCGGGCTTACGTCCACCTGTGGTTCTGTTTTGATGATCTGCGTGGGCGGATGGCAATGATAAAGCAGCGAATAATCGTCGCTGAAGCCCTCGGTGGAAAAAAGCTGTTCGCTGTAAAGCGTTCCATCCGGTTTGCGGAACTGGGTGTGGCGTTTATGCGGAATATTTCCGAGTGTATAGTAGTGAGGCATGGGAGGGAGTATTTTAGATTGAAGATTTTTGATTTTAGATTTCGCCTGCCCGATCCTTGTTCAAATAGCTGAACAGGATTTTAATCCGGGGGCAGGGATTATCCCCTTGACAATTCGAGAGTGGCAAGCAGGAAAATATATTTCCATTTCCGCTTGTCAATATAATAGGTAAAATTGCGGTGAAAAGGCATAATCGAAATTACTCATAAAAATTGAATCTCCCAGAACCTGCATTCTTTGTAACAAGCCGCTAATTTTATGAAACATGATGGCCTTGCTTATATAAAACTTCCCGGTCAAAGCATATTGCCTTAATTTTATACTTTTCCATTCACCTGTACGAGATGATAAAAGACCTCTCAAATATTGAACTGATAGCAGGTATTGTCCTCCTTGCCTGCTGCATTGTGCTGTTCCTGCTGCTCAGGCGGGCCGAGAAGAAGAAAAATGAAACCGAAGCCCAATTCCAGAAACTGGAGAATCGTATTGATAAACTACAGTTGGAAACCCTGGAAGCCCGGCTGAACCCTCATTTATTTAAGAATATCCTCAACTCCATCCAATCCCATGCTTACCAGACTTATTTTGCCCTTGATAAGCTGGCAAGTGTACTCGACTACATATTATACGAAAGCCCTAACAGGCTGGTAAGCCCCAAAGAAGAGATTGAATTTGCACTGAACCTGATTGAAATAAACAAAATCAAGATTAGCCCCCTGTTTGACCTGAAAGTAAAAACCCAAATAAAAGAAACGGAACCACTTTACGAACAAAGGGTGCTGGCCCCGCTTATCAGCGTGGACCTGATCGAAAATGCCTTTAAACATGCGGACCTTCAAAGCCCTGATTCATTCATTTCAGTTGTTTTCGAGTTCAAAAACAACAATTTTCTGCTTACAGTGTCCAACAAAATATCCCCTAAACAACCCCTGAAAAAAGATAATGCAGGTATAGGCTCTGAAACGCTGAAAAAAAGATTGCAAATAATTTATAAAGACAATTTTACCCTGGAAAAATTTATTGAAGGGGATGTATACATTTCTCACTTAAAAATACATTTACTTGAGCAGCAAACTGAAATGCCTGTTACTGGATGATGAATTGCCCGGGCTTACTTATTTAAAAATGCTCTGCGAACAAATTCCCGAAGTGGAAGTGGTAAAAGCCTTTAATAACCCTGAACTTTTTTTAAAGGAAACAGAATGGCTTGATTTTGATTGCTGCATTATTGATATAGAAATGCCCGGTATGAACGGCCTTCAGGTAGCCCGGTTATTGCGCGGCAAACCGGTAGTATTTACCACCGCTTACTCCGAATATGCTGCCGATGCTTTTGACCTGAATGCGATTGACTATGTAAGAAAACCTGTAAAAAAAGAACGCCTGCAGGAAGCTATAGCAAAATTGCAGCAGGCCATTGGCCGTAAAGACGCCATACCTGGTCATGCCTCTTTTAATACAGATAAAGGGAAAACAGTTGTCCGGTTTGACCAGATTGCTTATTTAAAAGTTTCCAATATAGATAGCAGGGATAAGGTGGCCTTGCTGCATGACGGCTCATCCTTCACCCTTAAGAACATCAGTTTCGGAACGCTGCAGAAAATGCTGCCCGAAAAAGAGTTTGCCAGGATCAACAAACAGGAAATAATAGCCTTGTCAATAGTGCAGTCTTATACGTTTAACGAGGTTACTTCCTTACTGTCTTCTACGGAAGGGGCCCCCTTGAAGTTCAACCTGAGCGAAGTGTACCGGAGGAATTTTGTAAAAAATATAGCCTTATAGAAAGGTCGTTACAGTTTCTGTCCGCTTCTTTACATTATAATGTGGTTTTTACAAAATCGCTACACAGTTCTTGCAAAAACTTTTCATTTTTGCGGCTGTACATACTATTTCCGCACCTTGACCAATTGAAGCAGTAATGAAAAAATTCAAAGGGAGCATTTTTTACTTTATCGTTATCGGGGGTTCTCTTGTATTGATGTACTGGTTGCTTATCATGGGCTCCCGGCTGGAAGCAGGCCGTGAAATAAACCAGGTAACAAGCGATAAAAGCAAGTGGGAACTGTTTGTTGATTCGCTGGTACAAAACCTTCAGCACCCGCTGGCTATTTTACTGGCCCAGATTGTAACCATTGTATTTGCCGCAAGGGTATTTGGCTGGATATTTAAAAAAATCGGGCAACCTACCGTTATCGGAGAAATTATTGCCGGTATCGTAATGGGACCTTCACTGGTGGGCACCTATTTCCCTGAATTTTCTGCCACCCTGTTCCCCGCTCAGTCATTGGGCAACCTGCAGTTTCTTAGCCAGATAGGCTTAATCCTGTTTATGTTCGTTATCGGCATGGAGATGGACCTGAATGTGCTGAAAAGTAAGGCCAAAGATGCTGTCATCATCAGCCATGCAAGCATTGTTTTTCCCTTCGTATTAGGGCTTGGCCTGGCTTATTACATCTATGAAAGCTTTGCCCCGCAAGGTGTTCCCTTTCTTTCTTTCAGTTTGTTTATTGGTATTGCCATGAGCATCACCGCTTTCCCTGTACTGGCAAGAATAGTGCAGGAAAGGGGTATTCATAAAACCAAGCTGGGCACTATTGTAATTACCTGCGCCGCTGCCGATGATATTACGGCCTGGTGCATTCTGGCCACGGTTATTGCCATTGTAAAGGCAGGCTCTGTTCTCAGCGCCATTTATACCATTGCGCTGGCCATCGCCTATGTTTTTTTAATGATAAACGTTGTACGCCCCTTCCTGAAAAGGGTAGCCGATCTTCATAAATCCAAAGAAAGCCTGAGCAGGCCCATTGTAGCCATCTTTTTTATAACCATGATCCTTTCGGCCTATTCTACGGAAATAATAGGCATCCATGCTTTGTTCGGCGCTTTTATGGCCGGCGCTATTATGCCCGGTAATATTAAGTTCAGGAACCTTTTCATTGAAAAAGTAGAAGATGTGGCGCTTGTACTGCTGCTGCCTTTGTTCTTTGTATTTACCGGGTTAAGAACGCAAATAGGGCTGCTGGACGATCCATATCTCTGGAAAATTACAGGCATTATTATACTGGTAGCAGTTGTGGGAAAATTCTTCGGCAGCGCATTGGCTGCAAAGTTCGTTGGACAAAGCTGGAAGGACAGCCTCGCCATCGGCGCATTGATGAACACAAGAGGGCTGATGGAATTGGTAGTGCTGAATATCGGTTACGACCTTGGCGTACTGACCCCTGAAATGTTCGCTATGCTGGTCATAATGGCGCTGGTAACGACATTTATGACAGGTCCGGCATTGGATATCCTGAACTGGATATTTAAATCGCCACGCAGAGAACCGCCTCCGGCTGCCATCCGGGAGATAAGCAAATACAAAATCCTTTTTTCGTTTGAAACGCCGGAATCAGGCAAATCACTGCTTAAACTGGCCCATGGCCTGGTAAAAAAACAGGGTGATAATTCTTCGCTTACAGCAATGCACCTTTCCCCGGCAAATGAACTGCACCATTTTGATATCGAAGACTACGAGAAAGAAAGCTTTACCCCCGTAATACAGGAATCGGGTGTGCTGAACCAGAAAGTATCCACTTTATTTAAAGTATCGTCAGATTTCGACAGCGAGATTACAACAGTAGCCAACCAGGGTAATTATGACCTGCTGCTGATAAGCTCGGCGCAGTCTATCTTTGAAGGAACATTACTCGGCAAGATACTTGGATTTACAACACGTATCATCAACCCGGAAACACTTCTTAATACGGTAACAGGAAGGGAAAACCTTTTTGAAACGCCGGTTATTGATGACACCACCCGGCATATATTGGCCAAATCAGATGTTCCCGTAGGCATACTTATAGACAAAAATTTCTCCCGCCCCGGCTCTGTTTTTATCCCGCTTTTCGACAGCAATGACGGGTTCCTGATGGACTACGCCCAAAAGCTGATACATAATTCCGATTCACAGGTTTCTGTATTGGATGTAACAGGGCAGATAGGGAAAAATCATGAAATCAAAGAAACCATAAGGGCCATCGAACAAAAAACCCCTAATCATATTGCATTATACAACCAGCGGATCATTGACAAGGATTTTTTACAGCATCAGGACCTGATGATCATAAGCCTGTCAAGCTGGAAAAAACTGATAGAGTCAAAAAGCGTATGGTTATCGCAAAGCCCTTCCATATTGATAATAGCCGATAAATAAAACACCTGCACAGGTTGTGGCAGCGGTTATTAATTATCTTTATTTTTTAAATGCCGATGACCCGTATTGGCCTTATATCCGACACACATGGATGGCTGGATGATGCTGTTCTCAAACATTTTGAACAATGTGATGAGATATGGCATGCCGGTGATTTTGGTGAAGGCGTAGCTGACCCCTTGCGAACAAAAAGCGGCCGGATAGTAAAAGGCGTCTATGGCAATATAGATAGCAACGGGATAAGAAGTGTTTTTCCTGAACAACTTGTATTTAACTGCGAAGAAGTAAAAGTCATGATGCGGCATATCGGCGGCTCGCCGCCCGGATACAACCCGGGAACAAGAAAAGAACTGCAATTGCATCAGCCGCGGCTATTCGTCAGCGGCCATTCGCATATCCTGAAAGTGATGTATGATGAAAAGATGCAGTGCCTTTACATGAACCCGGGAGCAGCAGGCAAACATGGCTGGCATAAAATAAGGACCATCATACGGTTTGTAATTGACGGGAAAAACATGAAAGACTGTGAGGTAATTGAATTAGGCAAGAGATAGCTGATGTACAGCAACGATAAGGCTTTTAGCGTAACTTCAAAGTAAATTTCTTTCTATGCAACGCCGTGAATTACTGAAGCAAACTGCCTTTACCATTGGCGCTTTTACTTTAAGCCGTGATCTTTTTGCCCGGGAAGCATTCCGGAATGTTCCTCAACAATATGCTGAAGATATTATCAAGCTAAGCTCTAACGAAAATCCGCATGGCCCCTCACCTGCCGCCCGTAAGGCAATGGCAGAAGCCGTAAACAGTTCCAACCGCTACCCCTGGAATGTAACTACTGTTCTACGGGAAAAAATCGGCGCTTTGACAGGGCATACAAAAGATCATGTTGTAATCGGGGCCGGTTCATCCGAACTGTTAGGCGTAGTTGCCGTTTGGGCAGCTTTGCAGAAAGGAAATGCCGTAGCGCCTGATCCTACATTCCGCCTGTGGATGCCCGCCGCAAGGCGAACCGGTTTGGACATAAAACTGGTTCCGCTTACTGCCAATAAAGAAACTGACCTGCAACGAATGAAGGATTCGATAACTACCGATACAAAACTGGTTTACCTTTGCAACCCCGGTAACCCGACAGGTACCATCATACCTGCAACTGAATTGGAAACCTTCATCAAAGACGTAGCGCCAGAAGCAATTGTTTTATTAGATGAAGCCTATACCGAATTCAGCGAGGAGCCTTCTATGGCAAAGCTGGTAAATGATTATCCTAACCTTGTTATTGCCAAAACCTTTTCAAAAATTTATGGCATGGCTGGCGCAAGAATCGGCTACGCATTGGCGCATCCGCAAACAATCCGGCAACTGAACGAACTGCAACCCTGGGCCAATGCCGGTGGCAGTACCGTTTCCTTAGCCGGCGCCTTGGCTTCGCTGGACGATAAAAATTTTATTGATTATTGTAAAAAAGAAAATAAAAATGCCCGTTCTGTACTGTATGCCGCATTAGATAAAGCAGGTATCCGATACATTGCTTCACACACCAGTTTTGTTTATTTTAATGCATCCACCTACGGAAAAGATATCCCTTCCTTACTGGAGTCGAAGAAAATAATCGGCGCCAGAACATTTGAGCAGGGAACAAAATGGCTGCGCCTGAGCATCGGCACTGTGAAAGAAATGGAAAAAGTGGCTGAAGCATTAACAGCCTGAGATAACATCACAAATTACATCCCGGGAAACCAGGGCCTGCCAATACCTTCCCTGAACGGCCAGGGGACAGATACAAGTATCAGCAATAATGCCACTAAGAAAAACCAGAAAGCCTTTTTATGGGCAGTCCAGTCAATAGCCCTTTTTACGGCGCCCCGGCCAACTGTAATCAGTATAACGGCAATAATCATCCCCGCTAAATGCTCCACACCCCAGAACCGGTACTGGCTGTTTTTCATCACCTCTCCTATCCCAACATTTTGTATCAGCTTTAAGCCCCAGGAGCCGGCAATCCATTGATAAAGCCCTAACAGCAATGTAATATGGGCTGCTGTCATCAGAAAAAGATCAACTTTCTTGTCCGTAGCAGTTACGGCAGATTTCTTGCTCAAGCCGGTAAAATGCCTGATAACAGCAATCAATAATAATAACAGGATAACCCAGCGAAGAACATTGTGCAGGTGAAGTAACCCTCCATACATAATCAATGATTTCAGCAAATCTAAAATCAAAAATCTGAAATCAAAAATCTTATTCCACCCACTCTGCGATAAACACATTGGTATCCCGTGTGCCCCCGTTATTACGGTTGCTGGAGAAAGCTATCTTTTTCCCATCGGGGGAAAACATCGGGAATGCATCAAATCCATTGTCCCGGCTTATCTTTTGCAGGTTGGAGCCATCTTCATTCACTGTATAAAGATTAAAAGGAAAGCCCCTCGGATATTCATGATTGGAGGCAAAAATGATCGTTTTACTGTCCGGCATATAAGTAGGCGCCCAGTTGGCCTTTCCCAAAGTTGTTACCTGTTTTGCCCCGCTTCCGTCTGCGTTGGCTATCCATACTTCCATATTTGTTGGGGCTACCAGGTTTTCTGCCAGCAATTCTTTATACTCTTTTATATCATCTTCTGTCTTTGGCCGGGATGCCCGCCAGATTATTTTGCTTCCATCGGGGCTAAACCAGGCGCCGCCATCATAACCCAAATCGCTGGTAATTCTTTTTTCAGCGCCGGTTTCCAGGTCTATAATATACAAATCAATATCGCCGTCTTTGGTGCTGGTATAAATCATTGTTTTGCCATCCGGCGATAAAGTGGCTTCTGCATCGTAATACGGCGAGTTGGTGAGTTGCTTTACAATATTTCCATCCAGGTCGGCCATAAAAATATCGAAGCTGCTGTACAATGGCCATATATATTTATTGCCATATTTAGTTCTGTCCGGCACCGGCGGGCACTCATCTGCTACCAGGTGAGTGGATGCATAAATTACATGCTTGTTATCTTTTGTAAAAAAGCCGCAGGTAGTACGTCCTTTACCTGTACTTACCAGTTTGTAGGTAAATGAATCACCGGGCTTTTCAGGCACTTTGCCTACAAACATCTGGTCGCACAGGATGCCATCTTTTGGGCTTGTCCGCTGAAAGATCAGATACTTTCCATCATAACTCCAATAGGCTTCGGCATTATCCCCGCCAAAAGTGAGCTGCTGAAGGTTCTTAAAATGATTTTCGTTCTCATATTTCAAGGTATCGCCAAAAGCGGCCTGAAAACCTTTAGTGATATGTGCAAATGCAGGTTCACAAAAACCTGCTGCAAGCAGCAATGCGGTAATAATACTTTTTTTCATAATCATTCGTTTTATCCTTCAGCCCGATGCCGGGGAAT
Organism: uncultured Chitinophaga sp.; assembly: GCA_964560445.1. Lineage (GTDB taxonomy): Bacteria > Bacteroidota > Bacteroidia > Chitinophagales > Chitinophagaceae > JJ008. Next base: position 21,831 of record CAZLLT010000006.1, read on the forward strand.
GGAAGTGCAAAATTATTTGTAGTAAGGTTCTGGATTGTCAGGGTTTTGTCATACTCTTAAAAATCATTGTAGATTTACATTATGAACCGTTATTTTTCTCCTTTCTCTCTCCTTTTTTGCTCCCTGTCGTTGATTTTTTGCCTGTATCTGCCGGGCTGCACTGATAAAACAAGCCGTTCCGCCTATTCAGATATTTTAAACAAAGAACCTTTTTCCAGCCTGACGGACAGTATTGCAAAAGCCCCGGAAAATGATAACCTCTATTTTCAAAGGGCGGTTTTATTAAACCAAAAAGATTATGCAGAACCGGCGCTGGCCGATTTCAGGAAAGCATGGTCATTAAAAAAAGAAGAAAAATATGCTTTAGGCATCAGTACCATTTTACAGGAAACAAAACCTGCCGAATCCATCTCTTTTTTAAACGAAGCCTTGAAAGATTTACCGGCAAGTGTGCTGCTCAGGCTAAGCCTTGCCCGTGCTTATGATGCACAAAACAAAACCGGTGAAGCATTGGCCGTATGCCAGGACCTGCTGCAACATGCCCCCGAACGGGTGGATGTATTAAAGCTAACCGCTTCATTGCAGGAACGAAAAGGAAATAAACCTGAATCAGTCCGCTTTCTCGAAAAAGCATATTCCCTTGCGCCTTTCGATATTGACCTGAATTATATGCTGGCCCTGCAATATGCAGAAACAAAAAACGGCAAACTTCTTTCCCTCTGCGATTCATTGATAAGGATAGACACATTGAAAGTGCACGGGGAGCCTTATTATTATAAAGGAATCTATTATTCTAACATCAATGAAAAACAAAAAGCCATTGCCCAGTTTAACGAGGCCATCCTGCATGATTATAATTTCATAGAAGCCCATATCGAAAAAGGCGCCGTCCTGTTTGAATTAAAAAAATACGAGGATGCCCTAAAAGTTTTTAACCTGGCGCTTACCATTTCTCCCAATGTGGCTGACACCTATTACTGGATTGCCAAATGCGAGCAGGCTTTGGGGCAAAAACAGGATGCCCGGCTTAACTACCAGCGGGCTTACGGGCTGGATAAAACATTTACTGCGGCCAAAGATTCGGCAGATAAACTGAAATAGAAGTATCTTGCACCGCAAATCAGTTTCATGCCCATCATAGCTCCCTCCCTGCTTTCTGCTAATTTTCTGAAATTGGATGATGAATGTAAAATGCTGAACGAAAGCGAAGCCGACTGGTACCACCTGGATATAATGGATGGCCGCTTTGTTCCCAATATCAGCTTTGGCCCCATGCTGGTAGAGTTTTTCAGGAAGGCCACCCAAAAAGTTTGCGATGTTCATTTAATGATTGAGCAGCCGGAAAATTTTGCAGAGCAATTCAAAAATGCCGGTGCCGATAACCTCTCTGTTCATATTGAAGCCTGCACTCACCTGCACCGAAATATTCAGCAGATAAAATCATTGGGGATGAAAGCCGGTGTGGCCATCAACCCGCATACCCCCGTTTCTTCATTAGCAGATGTGCTGCATGAAATTGACCTTGTTTGCATGATGAGTGTGAACCCGGGGTTCGGCGGGCAAAAATTCATTCCCTACACACTGGAAAAAATAAAGCAACTCCGCAAACTCATCAATGAAAGAAAGCTGAATGTCCTTATCGAAATTGACGGAGGCGTTACTATTGAAAATGCGCCATCTATCCTTGCGGCAGGGGCTGATGTATTGGTAGCAGGTAATACCGTTTTCAAATCCGCTGACCCGAAGGCAACGATACGGCAGTTGAAAAGCTTGTGATAAAAACGTTTTTGCAGGAATTGTGCAACCTGCTATGTAGCGGTAGTATTACCTGCTATATTGTAGGTAAACCCGGATTTAATAAGTAATATTGCTGACAAATCCGCTGCTACTGCATGAACCGCCAACTGAAGCTTTTTTTTGTTTGCCTGCTCCTTCCTGCAACAGCTATCATTGCCCAAAAAAACACAGCCCACGTTTCCGGGAAAGTAATTGACGACAACGAAGACCCCCTGCCTAATGTTTCAGTTACCATCCTGGGCCAGTCAAAAGGTGTTACCACGAATGATTCCGGCTATTTTCGTTTAAAAGTAGAAGCAGGGAAAGCTTTTGCACTCCTCTTCAGCTACAGCGGTTATAAAACGGAACAAAAAAATTTCCTGCTCAGCGAAGAGGAAGAAGAAACCATTACCATCCGGTTGGAGAAAGGAACAAAAACACTGGAAGAAGTGATTATCACCGACCAGCGGGACAGAAGGGAAGCCGGGCTGATAAAGCCTAATCCCAAAACCATACTCAACCTTCCCGCTGCCGTTACCGGCGTAGAGAGCCTGATTAAAATATTTGTCGGCTCCAATAATGAACTGACCTCTCAATACTCCGTCCGCGGCGGCAGCTATGATGAGAACCTCATTTATGTAAACGATTTTGAAATATTCCGCCCTTACCTGGTTCGTAGCGGCCAGCAGGAAGGATTAAGTTTTATTAATCCTGAAATGGTACGCAGCATCAATTTTTACAATGGCGGGTTCCAGGCAAAATACGGTGATAAAATGAGCAGTGTGCTGGATATTGGTTATAAAAGGCCCAAACGCTTTGGCGGCTCTGCCTATATCAGCCTGCTGGAGCAGGGGCTGCATATAGAAGGCATCAGTAAAAATTCAAAATTCACTTACCTGCTTGGCGTAAGAAACCGCAGCAACCGCAATTTATTGAGCAGCCAGGACACCAAGGGCAATTATGTTCCTTCGTCGGCAGACTTCCAGGCACTGCTTACATATCAATTCAGTCCTAAATGGCAGGCAGAATTGCTAAGTAATATTTCTCAAACAAAATTCACTTTGCTGCCACAATACAGCCAGCTTACTTCTGCCGTTTATTCGCCCCTCTTCAGTACCAATATCGGCATGGATATTTATTTTGAAGGCCGGGAAAAAGACCAATACCAGACCAATATGCTCGGCCTTGCCCTCATTAACGATGTAAATAAAAAATTGCGGCTGAAATGGCTTGTTTCCCGTTTTGAGAACGATGAAAGCGAAAACATTGATATTACCGGCGCTTATTTATTCGGCGAAAGGGATTTTGACAGGCAAAACGCCACCTATGGCCTGATCGTTAACCCGCTTGGCGCCGGTGTGTATCAAAACTGGGCAAGAAATGAACTGAACATTGAGAACTGGAACATCTCACATAAAGGCAGCTATGATAAAGGCAAACATGCCCTGCAATGGGGTGTTGGGTACGACAGAACCGCCATCAGTGATAAACTCAATGAATGGGAGTTCCAGGATTCGGCCGGTTATGCACTGCCCTACCAGCCGGATATGCTGCGTGTAAGCAAACTGCTTAAATCAAATGCGTCATTGGACATCAATAAATTTTCCGGTTATATACAGGATAATATTTTGTTCGGCGATTCGGCCAATACTTTCACCTTATCAGGCGGCGTACGGTTCAACTACAATACGCTTAACAATGAATGTCTTATTTCACCCCGCATCGGCGCCAGTTGGAAGCCCGACTGGAAGCGGGACATCATTTTCCGTGCCGCAGCAGGGGCTTATCACCAGCCGCCTTTTTACCGGGAACTGCGCCGTTATGACGGCACATTGAACGCCGGCCTGAAATCACAAAAAAGCTGGCAGGGTGTGGCGGGCTTTGATTATAATTTCGTTGGCATCGGCGGCAGGCCCATGCGATGGACAACAGAAGCCTATTATAAACATATAACCGATGTGGTGCCTTATGATGTGGACAATGTTCGTGTACGTTATTTCGGGGAAAACATTGCCAAAGCCTATGCAGCGGGAATAGAAATGCGCCTGCATGGAGAGTTAGTGCAGGATGCGGAAAGCTGGATAAGCATCGGTATTATGAAAACCGCCGAAGACATCAGCGGCGATCATTATTACCGCTATAAAAATGCAGCGGGGGAATTTATTACCGCCCAAAGCGAAGACCCCGTAGTGGCCGACAGCTCAAGGTTTGATGTTGGCTGGCTGCGCCGCCCTACGGACCGCCGCATTACTTTCGGCATGTATGTTTCCGACTACCTGCCTACGAACAAGAATTTCAAGATGTACATGAACTTATTGTACGGCACCAACATGCCTTACAATATTCCTAATTCCACCCGCTACCGCAATGCCGCCACCATTGACCCCTATATCCGCTGCGATATTGGCTTCAGCGCTTTATTGATGGATGATGACAGGAGCAAGCGCCGCAGCCACTCCCCTTTCCGCAATTTTGACAATATCTGGGCCAGCCTTGAAGTATTTAATGTTATTGACAGGGACAATACTATTTCTTATCTCTTTGTAAAAGATTTTTCCAATACGGTTTATTTAATGCCCAACAGGTTAACGCCAAGGCTTATCAATTTTAAGATTGTGGCGAGGTGGTAAATAAATAAAAAATGGGCTTAATTAACATCATGTCATTCTTCATTGTCGCTATATTACCATGGCTTATTCTTTTTATCTTCAGCACAATATTCCTGTTTAAATCATTTAAGAAAAGAATAGCCTTGCAGATTATAATCTTTTTATTTTGTTTTTTATTTACTACTTATATGGTGGCTTCAAGGCTGATCCTATGCATATTCATTAGTAAAGGGGAACTTATACCAGAAAAATATCATTTCTATTTTCTTTAGTTGTAAAAAACAGTCATACAGTTTTACTCCCACCTGTTCCTTAACCTATCCCACACCGTTAACCACGCTTTGAATTGAGCCGGGTTGTTGAATTCTATTGGCAATAGATACTGGCAAGCAATTTATTGCCTCTAAAAATTAAAGCGGCGATACTGATGATATCCGCAAACAGTTAAGGAGCAGAGAATCAGGCAGCGCCTCCACTATTTCTGATAGCCCTTACTTCCTTTACTATAAGCTATTTCAAAAGCATAATTTCAGTACTGTTTAACCCCTTCGGGGTTATAATCTTCCATCCGGCTTAATTCCCCCGGCCTTACCGGGGGGATATTTCAAATTCAAGCCCTTCGGGCTATGTGGTTATAACAAAAGGCAAACTGGTTCTGCGGTAGAAAAGCCCAAAGGGCTTGAACCAAACTAACTCCCGGTTTCACCGGGAGGGCACAAATAAAAAACACTCAACCCCGAAGGGGTTAAACTACAAGCCAAAAGTAAAGTTCCCCACATTGGCCATTGTGAATGCTGCCTGATGTGTATTAATCTCTATTATAAACCCGGTTCTCTTTTTCGGCTTTTGAAATTATTTGTAACAACACGACAAACTCTCTGAAATCGGGGCTGAACATTTCCGAATTTGAATTTGATATACTGCTGGCGAAGGAATTCAATTGCGGCCAACCGCTCTGCTTCCGGCCTCGATTGCCAGTAAGCAAAATCCGTATTCTTTTCCTTCAGGGAACGTTTTGTTACCACTTTTTCCATCGTCTGAATTTACGGTTTTAAACCGGTTTAAAGAAGGAATAAACCAAAACTTCAAGAATGGTTCAGGCTGCAAAAGCGTCCCGCCCCAACTACCTAAAACAATACTGCCTTTAGGTAAACTTTAGTACACTTTCCTTGTTTTGTTTTCACAGGTGTTGATAAGTAAGGTTAGGAAACAATCAATACCATCAATTATATTTGAACAAACAAGGGTAGGCTTCTGAAAATGGTCAGAAGACGCAGCGAAATCCGGAACACCCTGGCCCGGCTTAGTGAATTATAAACCGCACCAATTTGACAGACACAATTATTAACCTCGAAACCGTAAACCCTATTGAATTTTTCGGAGTAAATAACGGTAAGCTCGACATCCTCAAAAAGAAATTTCCCCTGCTGAAAATCCTCTCAAGAGGAACGCAACTAAAACTAAGCGGCTCTCCTGAACAAATAGAGTCGGCCCGGGAAAAAATATCCCTCATCATCTCTTACCTGGAACGCAACGGCCACATGAGCCAGAATTATTTTGAGCAGGTATTGGGAGGTGATGATGCCGAAACCATTGACCATTTCAGGGAGAAAAACCCCAATGAGGTGCTTGTATTCGGCCCCAACGGAAAGTCGGTGAGGGCAAGAACAGCCAACCAGAAAAAACTGGTAACAGAAGCAGAGAAAAACGATATTGTTTTTGCCATCGGCCCGGCAGGAACCGGTAAAACCTACACAGCCGTTGCGCTTGCCGTAAGGGCATTGAAGAATAAACAGGTAAAAAAGATCATCCTTACCCGGCCCGCCGTAGAAGCAGGGGAAAGCTTAGGTTTTCTTCCCGGCGACCTGAAGGAAAAGATTGATCCCTATCTCCGTCCCCTGTATGATGCCTTAGATGATATGATACCGGCAGATAAATTGGGTTATTACATGACGACCCGCACCATTGAAATAGCGCCGCTGGCCTATATGCGTGGCCGTACACTGGATAATGCCTTTATCATCCTCGATGAATCGCAGAATGCTACCGATTTGCAGCTCAAGATGTTTCTTACCCGTATCGGCGCCAATGCCAAAGCCATCATTACCGGCGATATGACGCAGGTGGACCTGCCCCGCAATCAGCGCAGTGGATTGGTTACTGCTGCACGCATACTGAAAAATATTGACGGCATCGGCCACATAGAACTGGATGAAGAAGACGTAGTAAGGCACCGCCTGGTAAAACAAATACTAAGGGCTTACAATAAGGAACATGAAAAGGAACAGCAATTGCAGGAAGAAAGACAGCCTCCTGTACTGAAAAAGAAAGACAAACCGGAATAGCTGCTCCCAAAGATTTTATACCTTGCAGGAATGAAAAAGTACAATTACCTCTTTTTATTCCTGCTTTTTTTTGTCGCCTGCACAGAAAATGATAACAAAACCTCCGAAACATCGGAGAACGATGCCGATGCGGCCCGCAACTTTATAAGAGCTGCACTGGACGGGAAATTCAACGAAGCAAGGGTTTTTATGTTGAACGATTCGCTTAACACCAATTACCTGGATGTGGCAGAACGGTCTTACCAGCGTGCCGGGCAAGACCTGAAAGACGGCTACCGCACTTCTACTATTATTATTCATTCCATTGATCCGGTAATAAAAGACTCTGTTTCCGTTGTTATCTATTCCAATTCATATAAAAATGACCGGGACACCCTGAAAGTAATAAAAACAAAAGACCGGTGGCTCGTTGATTTAAAATACCTCTTTGAACATGATACGGACACCCTACTGAACAAACCTGCACTTAACGATACAATCAAATGATCAAAGACATTTTACTCGTAGGATTAGGTGGCGGCATCGGCCGTATTGCTTGTTATCTCTGCCAGCGGCTGGCAAGCGCCATTTCTGTAAGCCTCTTCCCCTGGGGCACATTTGCCGTAAATATCATCGGCTGCTTCATCATCGGGATATTGTGGGGATTAAGCATCAAACCAGGCGGTGAGGGAATGCTATCCAACGACTGGAAATTATTCCTGATGACCGGCTTGTGCGGCGGGTTCACCACTTTTTCCGCTTATTCATTAGAAAGCATTCAACTGCTGAGAGAACAAAAACTTTTATTATTCCTGGCATACGTTCTCGGAAGTGTGGCCCTGGGATTATTGGCCACCTATATCGGGATAAAAACAATTAAATAACCAATTTCTTCACCATGCTTACCGTATTGCATCCCTGGCACGGCGCCCATTACGGAGAAAAAGCGCCTTCAACCGTCAATGCGCTGATAGAGATACCGCAAGGCTCCCGGTCCAAATATGAAGTGGACAAAGCAACGGGGCTTTTAAAACTGGACCGGGTTATCTATTCTTCTTTTCATTACCCGGTTAATTACGGTTTTATTCCTCAAACACTCGGCAAAGACAACGACCCGCTGGATATTCTTGTACTATGTTCACAGCCCATTCAATCTCTTTGCCTCGTAGAAGCGAATGTAATCGGCAATATGCAGATGATAGACAGCGGGCAGGCCGATGATAAAATCATTGCGGTAGCCGCAAAAGACCCATCGGTAAACCATATTACAAGAATGGAAGAGTTACCGCAGCATTTCCTGCTGGAGTTACGTAATTTCTTTGAGCAATACAAAGTATTGGAAAATAAAGAAGTGATCATTGACAATTTCCAGGACCAGCTTATTGCCGGACGAATCATCACCGAAGCAATAGATTATTACAAAGAAGTATTCAGAAAATGAAATGAATAATCCCCCTGAAAAATATATGGCAACACAACTTATACTGACGGCCCTGATAATTGGGTTGGGCGCCGGTCTTCTCAGCGGCCTGGTAGGTATTGGTGGCGGTATTGTAATGGTTCCTGCCCTCATATTTTTTATGAACTATACCCAGCACCAGGCACAGGGCACTTCGCTGGCTGTGCTTACATTACCGGTAGTAATCATGGCATCATTGTACTATTACTATGAGTGCAGGAAATCAGGTACGCCGATAGACTTAAAAATCGTAGGGCTGCTTGCCACCGGCTTTATTATCGGGGCTTATTTTGGCAGCAAAACGGCGCTTGCCATCAACGAGGCAACATTAAAGAAGCTATTCGCCGCCATTCTTTTTTATACCGCTTTCAAGCTATTGAACTGGGATAGCCTGGTTATTAAATGGATAAAAGGGTTATTTGCCTGATCAGAAAACCCTTCTGATAGCTTTCAGCCGCAAAGCCCTGTTGTTAGGCGCTGTGCTTTCAATACCTTTTTTGGTAATAGCATCCAGCTTTACTTTGCCTGATGAATGAATGATCTGTCCATCGCCGAGCAGGATGCCCGTATGCACAATATCTTCCTTGTTATCAAAGAAAGCCAGGTCGCCGGGTTTTATTTCAGAAAACTTCTTAACCGCCTCCCCTGCCTGGGCCTGTTGCCATGCATCACGGGGCAGATTAATGCCCATTAATTTATAAACTACCTGTACAAGGCCGCTGCAATCAACCCCCAGCGGCGTTCTGCCGCCCCACATATACGGGGCATTTAACCAGGCATGGGATAATTGTTTCACCAATTCACCTGACGGTTTTTGTTCCCTGGCATCAACAAAACCACCTTCCAGCCTGTACACCGATTGCCCCAGTTTCCCTTCTTTACCGTCAAAAAAAGGCAGGGAAGATCCGACAGGTATGTGCATGGATGCGCCATTAATAGTAATTGTATTGAAAAGATGGGCCGTAGTGAAAACGGTGGCTGTACAGGCAGCTGTTTCATCCAGTTCGCTTAATAAGGTATTCGTTACCCAGCCTTCATAATTATCATGCAGGCTTCTTATTTTCACCCATAATGATTTTTTTTCTTTCAGCACTTTTACCATTTCACCAAACAGCAGTTGGTTCACCATCTCGCTGGAATGGGCCGGTTTTCTTCTTACGACTGCTGCGGGAAATGCAACAACTGCATATTTCATACTATAACTTTAGGGCAATATAAGTAAAGCCCTGCAATCTTATTGAATTCTCGGCCTTCTGCATCTTAAATTTAATATTGGGCATTCCGGGAAGGATAACTCAAAACAAATAACTATTTTCCGTTTGTGAAGAACGACAAATACGGCCATATCAGCGACCAGGAACTGCTCGAGCAGTTTTATGACGACCATAATAACGAATGGCTGGGTATCCTGCTGCAACGCTATACATTTTTGCTGCTGGGCGTATGTATGAAGTACCTGAAAAATGAGGAAGAAGCAAAAGACGGGGTGCAACAGGTTTTCCTGAAAGCCATCCAGGAATTGCAGAAATACAGGGTGGAATATTTCAAATCCTGGCTTTACATGGTGGCAAAAAACCATTGCCTGATGAAGCTTAGGGAAAAACAGGGAAAGATAACGACTGAGATCAGTGAAAAACTCAGCCTTTCGCCGCAGGAAGATACAGATCTGCAGGCTTTGCTGCACAATGAACATGCCTACCAGCTATTGGAAGAATCGCTGAAAGAACTAAACCGGGAGCAGCAGCAATGTGTAACTTTGTTTTACCTGGAAAAAAAGAGCTACCAGGAAGTAAGTGAAACAACCGGCTTTTCCATGCTACAGGTAAAAAGCTATATACAGAACGGGAAAAGGAACCTCCGGAACATGATTGAAAAAAAATTGCAGGAAACAAACAGAAAATAAGGTTTGAAAAACTATAAGGACATATTAGCCCATCTATCCACAGAGGTTGACCAGGAAACACTGCTGCTTTACCTGCAAGGGAAACTGTCAGCAGAAAAGAAACACGAAGTGGAGAAACTCCTTATTAACAATGACTTTGAAACCGATGCACTGGAAGGTTTGGAAGAAATAAAAGACAAGGAACAGATTATGTACATGGTAGAGGCGCTGAACAGGGACCTGAAGAAAAAAACAGAAAAGAAAAAGCAAAGAAGGGAAAAGTTCAAAATAAAAGATCAGACACTGCTCTATATCTCCACATTGATACTGCTTTTGTTAATCGTACTTAGTTATATCGTGGTACGCCGGATGCTAAATAACTGATCAGTACTTTTTCTTTCCTTCCCAATCCCGCCATTCTTTAAACACCGCTTTGGCCAAAGGGCTTGGATGGTGGATGAACGGGATTTTCCTATCACTCACCGGAATATTAATTTCGTTGTAAATAAAATCATCATCAAATTCAATTGCCGCCGCTTCGGCACGGGTATTGGCATAAATTACCCTTTGCGGCCTTGCCCAATAAATTGCGCCGAGGCACATCGGGCATGGTTCGCAGCTTGTATAAATCTCGCATCCCGTTAGTTGGTAAGCGCCAAGTTTGCTGCACGCATTGCGTATAGCCACTACTTCAGCGTGGGCAGTGGGATCGTTGGAAGAAGTAACTTCATTATACCCTTCCCCAATCACTTCATCGCCTTTTACCACTATGCAGCCAAAGGGGCCGCCTGCTCCTGACTGCATCGCTTTTTTTGAAAGAGCTATTGCTGCTCTCAAAAAAGCCTCTTCTCTTTCTCCTATCATAATATATTGGTTATTAAAATTTTACAATAAAAACATAGCTGATATGCCAAAACAAAATTACCCCAATATGAACTTAATATTAATTTTTTATTATTCTGATGTTACGACTTTGAGGAAGTGTATCTTGCCCTGGCAACACCAAACCTCATGTATTATGAAATGGGTAGTTAGTAGCTCCACCATCAGCGGCAACAATCATGAAATGTATGAATTGTGGAATAAAGATAAACAGTTGCTCACCCTTATTTTTCACCCTTTCACCAATTCAGTAAGAATTGAATCAGCCGACAGCAAAAGGGTTTTTCATATCCGTAAAGAAGGCTTTCTCCGGAATAAAATTGTACTCAGGGATGAATACGGAATGAAAATCGGGCAGCTATTCCGGGAAAAAGGAAACCAGCAAGGCGGTTCAATAGACCTGAATGACAGCAGGTTTGCTTATACAATTGAAAATAATGAAGGGCCTGAATTGCAGATACTGCGAGATGGCGACGAGAAGCCGGTAATGCAATGCACCTTTAAAGAAAATAATGGCAGTTCATCCATTCATTTCAAAAAACCCAACCAATTGAATATACAGGAGCAAATGTTGCTGATGTCCCTTTGCTGGTACACTTTCCTGCCTGTAGCAAAAGAAACCAAACTGCAATACGCATCATAAGGCTTCCCAAACCTGTTTGGCAAATTGTTCCAGTGAAGGGTCCCTGGCGCCCATCAACAGCAATACACAATCATCTGTGAAATGTGAATCCATTTCTTTCAGCATTTCATTCCTGTCTTCTACAAAATAGGCTGACTTGCCAAGTTTTCTTATATCATCAATAAGGTCGGCAGCAGATATATCTTTAACAGCAGTGCCGCCGGCATAATATATCTCACTCATCCATATTTCATCGTCTAAACGCAGTACACCAGCTATCTCTTTTACAAAATCATCCCGCAAAAATTTGGTGGGTTTATAGCCATGCGGCTGAAACCATGCAATCACTTTTGATGAAAGGGGCTGACAGGCAGCAATAGCTGCCGCACATTTTACAGGGTTATGAGCATAATCGTCCACCAGCCACACACCCTGTTTATTGCCCAACACCTGGTTGCGGCGAAAAATGCCTTCGTAATGCTGCAAGGCAGCCGAACAGGTTGACAAAGGAACACCTAACTGGCTGGCCACAGCAGTTGCCGCCAGCGCATTCTCCATATTATGCTTTCCGATCACCTGCATGGAAAACCCAACACCATTGATAGTAAAAAAAACGGTAAACCCCTTTTGCAAAAAATCATCCGCTATATAACCGGCCGGAACAGCCGGGCCGGAGGAAAAATCGTTTGCCTGCGCCTGCGACAGTTGTTGCGCCAGCGAATGCGACCGATTCACCACAAATTTTTTACTGTTATTCTTAAATACGCCGAAAATATTCAGTAACTCCTCTATTTCCTGGTGGTCTTTATCAATGTTCAGCAACAACCCTATCTCCGGTTTATATTGAACAATGGAGCCATCGCTTTCATCCGCTTCTATCACCAGCCACTCCCCTTTTCCTACTTTTGCATTACCAATCTTTCCTTCTCTGATAATACTGATTAACCCTGCCCCGCTGATAATGCTCGGTTCCAGGCCCGCATATTCAAGTATATCAAACAGCATAGCGCTGGTAGTACTTTTACCGCTGGTGCCGCCAACGGCAATCGTCTTTTTGCTGGCCGCAATCAATGCAAGTAATTCCGAACGCCGCAGAATGGGGATTCCCAATTGTTTGGCCTTTTGAATTTCCGCTACTGTATCTTCAATAGCTGTAGAAGCAACAATCAGGTCCGTTGTTTCTGTAATACCACTTCCATCCTGCATGAAACAGTGTATGCCCTCTATTTCTAACTTTTCTTTTGTTTCATTATAAGTTCCGGGACTAAAATACCTGTCGCTGCCGGAAACATCTTTGCCAATTCCTTTTAAATATTGGGCAATGGCGCTCATACCGCTACCGGCTATGCCGATAAAAAACGGCCGCTGAAAATCATGGATTGAAGAAATCATTTGCAAACCGGCATAAATTTTTTCATGCGTAATATACAAAAGTAAGCATGAAAAAATTTATCTAAGGTTCTTCCTGGCCAAAAATTAAACAATATGTACAGGAAAAATAAACAGGTTTTATAATGAATCGCTGTCGCGGTAGGCCCTCATCATTTCTCCATAGCCCAATTTCTTTGACAGCGCATTCACGACCACGGTAATCCTTTTTACACGGGTAGGTTCCGTTTTGGCGCTATCTACCCATTTGCTGAAATACCGCTGGTGCGAACCGGGAAGGGCATCAAAAAAACCCTTAGCAGCAGGGTCGTCAGCAAGACAATCAAGCAGGTCCTGATTAAAAACAAAAGGGCTGCCGTCTTCCTCCAACTGAACTTTTATCATAGCCCCATGCCTTTTGCCAATAGCCTTACGCATAGTGGCATTGACGGGCATAATGAAAATGCCGCCGCCAACAGGCAGAATTGAAACCCTTTTGATGGCATACGCATCCAGCTTTCCTTTTACCTTAAACTCTTTTTTATTGCCGGGTTTTAATTTCTGTGCCAGGTCGGCAGGCACTTCAAAATATGTCCACCCGGTTTTTTCACCCTGCTTATCAAATTTTTTCAATGTGGCGCTGAACTGGACTTTTCCCATACCCTAAACTTAATAAGATAAAATCAATAATTATTGAACCTTGACAGGCCAAGAAATGCAATGGGCCATTCCGTTTTTTCTGTAGTGGAAAGGTCGGCCAGTATTTCACCAACAACAGAAGCAAACTTAAACCCATGCCCGCTGAAGCCGCAGGCAATGGTAATATCGTTTTCATAACCGGGTAATTGGTCAATTATAAAATGCTCATCCCATGTATTGGTGTACAGGCAGGTTTTAACTGCCGTTACTTTACCGCCTGCCGGTATAAAATATTGTTTTGCTTCATCAACGATTGTTTTTATTTCTTCCGCAGTTACTTCTCTTTTCACTTTATCGGGGTCAGTTTCATCGCCGGGATAGTGCAGCGCAAACTTTAATCCCTCAGGTCCGGGAAATGCTGCGCCTGACAGGTAAGGGAATCCATACCATGCGCCACTTGTTGTTTCGCCTGACAAGAGCCAGCAGGGAAATTTATCCGGTGTAAAGGAAGCCGGATCATCCGGCTGCACCCATACGATTATTTGTCTTGTTACTTTTAACGGCACAACTGCCTGCCGCATCACCTGTTCGGCCCATGCACCGGCAGTAATTATAAGCTTAGGTGCATAGTAGGCATTTTTATTGGTGAGCACTTTAATAACACTGCCTTCTTTTTTCCATTCCAATACTTTTTCCCGGGTATTAATGGTAGCTCCATTTTTTAAAGCTTCGCCAAGAAAAAGGCTGATACATTTTTCCGGAAGCAGGAACCCGGCATCCGGCTCCAGCCATACCTCATCGTCCTTATTGATTCTAAATGATGAAACCGCCGGATGGTTTGCTGCATTCAGCAGTTCAATAGCATACTTCTCGGCAGCTTCTTTTATTCCTCTTATAACCGGGTGCTGTTGAGGCCCGCAATAAAGCAGCCCTGTTTTATGATAAACTTTTTGCCCGGTAAGCTGTTCCAGGCGATGCCAGTTATGATAAGCCCTCTCAAGCAACGGCACATAATCAGGATGCTCAAAATAGGCTTTCCGGATAATCCGGCTTTGACCGGCATGGGAGCCATTCTCATGCGGCGATGCACTGAACTGCTCCAGGCAGAGGGCTTTATACCCCTTTTCAGCAAGAAAAAAGCAGGCCGCCGAGCCCATGGAACCGGTGCCAACCACAATCACATCAAAGCTTATTTCAGGCATAAAGAATTAATTGTTTTGATTAAAGTTCCGGTAAATCCAATATTTTACCTTATCTTTGCCCCGTTAATTTGAGTTCGACGACAGTTTGTAAGTGTGCCGCTACGCAATTTTTCTGCTATTAGTTGTCCCCTTTGCATTTCGTTTTCTCAAGTATTTTTAAAATCAATCATTTTTCATGAACATTTATGTTTCAAACCTGAGCTATGCAGTTCAAGATGAAGACCTGCTTAGCTATTTTTCTGAGTACGGAGAAGTTACCTCCGCAAAAGTTATCGTTGACAAATACACCAGCCGCAGCAAAGGTTTCGGCTTTGTAGAAATGAGCGACGACGAGGCTGCCAAGAAAGCCATTGCAGAACTGGATGGCGCTGCTGTGGACGGCCGTAACATCAAAGTAAGCGTTGCAAAGCCAAAAGAAGAAAGGCCTGCAAAACCTGCTTACTCAAATAACCGCTGGTAATATCAGATTCCAGATAAAAGGTAAATTAAAAAGGCTGCCGGAAGGCGGCCTTTTTGTTTTTGCTCAAGGTTTTCTTTTAGCGAACTCAATAATCTTCAAACTCGAAAAATCGTCCCTATCCTTAAGCATTACAAAGAGCCTATAACCAGGTTGAGAAAATTTATCAGCTATTGCACTACTATCAAGTTCATAAAAATAGGTGGGAAGCTGTATATGAACTTTGTTGTTCAGATAGCTTTTATAAACAAGGGTATCCTGCCCAGAAACGATGACATTTAATGTAACAACAACAAGTAATAAATGTAACCTTCTAAGAAAAAATTTCATCCTCTCAGGTTTACTGAAAACGGAAGCAAAATGATTGCAAATCTACATTGTACAAAACCCCGCATTTCTTCCTAAATATTCAATTATTAGACAAATCAATTCCCTTTCTGCAAACTCTCTTCGTAAGTCATAACCCGGTAGCCCGACTTAGGTATTTCCATCTTTGTTTGGGAAATAGGATTGAAGTTGATGCTGGAAACTGTGTACATCACCAGCATATCGCCAACAGTTGCTTCGTACTGCATGGCCAGGCCCGGAAGGTTTTTGTTCATGTACTGGAAGTCTTTGTTCACCGGCAGCAGGTCTTTGGTAAAATACACCACAAAGCTTGTCCCGTCTTTTAGTTTGCCTACTGCTTTCTGGCAATTGTATCCCGCAATGGCCTTATACTCTTCTTCGTAAGTAAATGCTACGTTCTCGTATTTAGAGTTATACTCTTTCCAGTTTTGGGACGTCATGGTAATCATATACTTCTCGCCGTACTCTTTCAGGATGGTAACATTCCCCGTTCTGCCTTCCACCAGGGTAGATTGGGTACCCAGCGAACTGATCATATCAGAACGGCTGGAATTTCCTTTGAGGTAAATAACGCTGGTAGCGCCATCCAATAAATCTGCGGCACGGGGCTTCTGGCTGGTGCTGTTAATAACAATATCATAGGAAATGGTTGCCTCCGTCAGCCTTTTTTGCCCCCGGGCAAGCACAGTGATAAAGCTGAAAAGCGCAACAAAGCCAATATGTATTATTACCTGTTTCATCTTCTAAAGTTATAACAACAAAAAGACGTGCCAAGTTAACCAATAAGTTGCTTAAAGAAAAAAAGCAGGCTTTATAAGGCTAAAACCTGCTTTACAACCGGATATTTTAACAAAATCACCTTTTCCCCTTTTGCTGCACTTCCTTCATTTTCTTTTGCTGCTCCTGCATCTGCTCCAGCCGCTCCTGCCATTTTGATTTGGATTTAGGCTTTTTCCTGTTTTCTTCTATCTGCGCCAGTATTTTTTCATGGTCAATGATATATTTCTGGATCACTATCTGCATAATCAGCGTAATGAAGTTTGACACTGTATAGTACCAGGTAAGCGCCGAAGGCAGTTTATTGAAGAAGAACAAAAGAAACACCGGAAATATATAGGGCAGGTATTTCATAATCGGGTTGCCCTGGTCCGGCGTCATGCTCATACTGTACCAGGAAATCAGGAAACTTGTTATTACTGCCGCTACGTTAAACAAGCTAAGGTGGCTGCCAAACAAAGGAATAGTAAACCCGAATTTGATTGGCGCATCAAAAGCCGAAAGGTCGGACGACCAGAGAAACTCTGCCCCCCGCAATGCTACCTCCGAGTTAAAAAAGCTGAACAGGGCAAAGAAAATAGGTATCTGAAGCAGGGCGGGAATACATCCACCCAGCGGGTTTACACCGGCTTCCCTGAATAATTTCATCTGCTCCATACTCATAGCCTGCTGGTCGCCCCCGTGCTTTTCCCTCAGCTTTGCAATCTCCGGCCGAAGGGCTTTCATCTTGGCGCCACTGAGATAACTTTTGTAAATAAGCGGCGATGTAAGCAGGCGGATAACAATGGTAAGCAATGCAATGACCAGGCCCATGTTGGGGGTCATTTTCTGAAAGAAATCAAAAATGGGCAGGATGATGTATTTATTGATCGGCCTTACAAAAGCATAGATACCCTGGCCCAGGTTAACCAGCTTTTCAAATTTCTGGTCGTATTTTTTCAGGATGTGATAGTCCGAAGGGCCGTAATAAATACCCAAAGGAATGGTAGCTGTATTACCGGCGGGCGCCTGCAACTTCATGTGCGCCGTAGATTGCACAACCGTTTTTGCTGTATCAGCAGGTATCTCCCAGGCAATTCTGCCCGATGAAAATTTATTTTTTGCCTGCACCAGGCCAAAAAAGAAACGCTGCCTTACACCCAGCCAACTTACTTCTTCATCAAACGATTTACTGCTCTTTCTGCCAATGGTATGGTAATCAAATTCGCCGTCTTCCACATAGCCTACCTGTGTGTTTTGCTTTTCGTAAGCAATGTCCGATTCCTGCTGCCTGGCAGCATACTGCCAGGTAAGGTTCAGGGTTCCCTGTGTCAGCAATTTATCAGCCCCGGCTAAAACAACATCCGCATCAATCATGTAATCATCAGGACGAATGGTGAACCGGTGCTCCACAGATGATGAATAGGCGCTGTCAGTTGATGAAAGTGCAAAAGAATAAACTTTAGAACCATCAGTATTTACGGAAGAGTCAATTTTTGAAAAGTAAAGGTCTGCGGTGTTTGCGGTTTGATTACTCGCCGTATTGATAATGTATCCTAACCTGTCAAAACCGGTTCCCGCCAGTTTTACAAGGCTGCTGTCAGGTTCTTTGTAATTTTTTAGCTCCACACTTTTTACCTGTCCGCCTTTGCTGGTAAAGCTAACCTTCATTAAACTGTTCTCAGCCGTTATCACTGTTTCATCGCCATTGGCAGCATTTGAAAAATTTCCGGCGCTTGTTATTCTGCTAACGGAATCGGTATGAAGTGAGTCCTTTGCTAATGCAACTGAATCCGGTTTAGGGTTGTTTGTCTGGGCCAAAGAATCATTATAGTGCTTTTCAGCGGCTTTCTTTTGCTGGTAAGTTGCCTGTTGCTTATTTGTAAAATAGAAATAGCCGAAAAATAAGGCGGCCAGTACAACGAACCCGATAACGGTATTACGATCAAAATTCATTACTCCGGGAAATTTTAAAGACGGCAAAGATAAGGGTTACTTAACGGTTTCGGCCAGCAGATTACCGGCTAATAATCAGCCTTTTACCGAATAGCCAACTTCTTTTACGCTGCTCCCGGAAAAAGAACCTTCTGCAATGCGGATATTAAAGCGTTTCCCTTTGCAATTGCGGGCTTCTTTTTTCCACCCTGGATTCAGCATATTCTTTAGCTGCGTTTACAAAATGGACAAAAACAGGCTGTGGGTTCTCTACTGTACTTTTTAATTCGGGATGGTATTGAACGCCGATAAAAAAGGGATGGCTGGTCAGTTCAATGATTTCCACCAATCCTGTTGCCGGGTTTTTTCCGCTTGCATTCATCCCTGCTTGCTGAAAGGCATCAAGGTATTTATCGTTAAACTCCCAGCGGTGCCTGTGCCGTTCGCTGATAGATGTTTTTTGGTAAATGGATGCCGCCAATGAACCTTCTTTCAGATCGCAGGGATAAGCCCCTAACCGCATAGTGCCGCCTTTGTTGGTTACCTGCTTCTGATCTTCCATCAGGTCAATAACAGGCTCTTTGGTATCGGGGTCCATTTCTGTAGAATGGGCTTCTTTCAGGTTCAGCACATTGCGTGCAAACTCAATGGCCGCCATTTGCATACCAAGGCAAATGCCGAAGAAGGGCAGTTTGTTTTCCCTGGCATATTTTACAGCTACGATTTTCCCTTCCACTCCCCTGTGGCCAAAACCCGGCGCCACCAATAAACCATCCAGCCCCGACAGCTTTTCCGCTACATTATCTTCTGTAATAAATTCGCTGTGTACATTAACGACCTGCACCTGGCATTCGTTTACAGCGCCTGCATGTATAAAAGATTCAAGTATGGACTTATAGGCATCCTGCAATTCAAGGTATTTTCCTATCAGGCCGATGGTAACCTTTCCTTTGGGGTATTTCAACTTGTCTAAAAACTCTTTCCACTTGCCCAGGTCTGGCTCTGCATATTGGGTAATGTTCAGTTTTTTCAGCACCGTTTTATCCAATCCCTCCCTCATCATCAGGATAGGCACTTCGTAAATGGTGGGTGCATCTGCCGCTTCTATTACCGCTTCCTGCTTTACATTGCAGAACTGGGCAATTTTCCTTCGCAAATCCGGCCCCAGCGGCTTTTCTGTCCTGCACACAATAATATCCGGATGAACCCCTTCCTGGCTCAGCATTTTTACGCTGTGCTGGGTAGGTTTTGTTTTTAATTCTTTAGCTGCTTTTAAATAAGGGATCAAGGTAAGATGCACAATTACCGAATCTTCTTCCGGCAACTCCCATTGCAACTGGCGAACGGCTTCGATAAAAGGTAAGCTTTCAATATCGCCTACCGTACCGCCTATTTCAGTAATCACAATATCGTATTCGCCATTTTGCCCCAGCAACTGCATTCTTCTTTTAATTTCATCAGTGATATGGGGAATTACCTGCACCGTTTTTCCGAGATAGGCGCCTTCTCTTTCCTTATTGATGACAGTCTGGTAAATACGGCCTGTAGTAACATTATTGGCTTGTGTAGTATAAATATTGAGGAACCTTTCGTAATGGCCAAGGTCCAGGTCGGTTTCGGCGCCATCTTCCGTTACATAACATTCTCCATGTTCGTAAGGGTTCAGCGTGCCGGGGTCCACATTGATATACGGATCAAACTTCTGGATGGTAACTTTTAAGCCCCGTGCCTGGAGCAGTTTGGCAAGCGATGCGGCAATAATTCCTTTGCCCAATGAAGAAGTAACACCTCCTGTAACAAAAATGTATTTGGCCATAACAAATGTTATTTGCTCAATTAAAAAAAATAAAAAAGTAAAAGTAAAAACCCAATCCTTATGACCAGCGGAAGTAAAAAAAGGAAATAAATTCCGGGAGGTCGTGTAAAGATAAGCCTTTTTTTGCCGGGCGGTAAAATTTCATTTCCACATTTCCGTAAGCAGAAGCTTCTTGGGGGAATAAAAAAAACCGGAACAGCCAACGCCATTCCGGTTTGCAGTGCTTTTTACACTTCTAAAGCTTCAGACAATCTTCTGTGCAGGTATGGCCGCTTTCGCCATGTGCATACACATGAGCGCCGGTGCTACATTGCTCTGTACAGGCATGGGCTGCGCCGCAGTCATCCGTACAGCTATGGCCTAAATCCCCATGTGCATACACATGGTTGCCATCTTTACAATCGGCAATACAAGCATGGGCTTTTACAGCAAACGCCTTGGCAGATTCTGCCGCCTTGGAAGGGTCATCAACTTTTTCTTGTGTGGTGGTGTCAGCATTGTCAGCTTTCTTTTCATCTTTACAAGCTGTAAAAAATAAAGCGGCAGACAATACCAAAAGGAATGGTAACTTTTTCATATGCAAAATTTTATATAAGCCACAAAAATAAAAAGCGTGGGGAGAGTGAAAAAATTCATTATTACAACATTGCTGCAAAATCAGTCCTTCCCGATTTTAGCATAACTCGTTATAATTCCGCGTATCAGGGATGAGCTAAAACCCCTGTGTTCCATTTCGTTAAGTCCGGCAATAGTGCAGCCCCGCGGGGTGGTTACTTTATCAATTTCCTGCTCGGGATGTGTGCCATTTTGCAAAAGCAGTTCAGCCGCCCCTTTTACCGTCTGCGCTGCTATCAATGCGGCGGTCTGTGCATCAAAACCGATTTCAATGCCCCCCTGTATGCTGGCCCGGATATACCGCATGGCATAGCCTGTGCCACATGCGCCAAGCACTGTGGCCGCCTCCATTAATTTCTCGTTAATGGTAACCACCTTGCCCAGGCTGCTGAATAACCTATTAATCAGGTTTTCCTCTTTTTCGCCTGCATTTTTTGAACAGATACATGTCATGCTTTCCCTTATGGCAATGGCTGTATTGGGCATGGCCCTGAAAATGGCTATTTTCTTTTTAACTATTGACTCTATATCAGCAATAGATACACCCGTTGCAACAGAAATAAGAACCTGTCCTTGTAAAAGGCTTGTCTTGAAACTGTTGATAGCCTCCTCTACCTGGAAAGGCTTAACGGCTAATATAATTATGGCAGCGCCTTTTACTGCTGTCCCGTTATTATTTTGTACCAGCACTCCCTGTTTAGCCAGTTTTACCAATGCACCCGGGTTTCTTCGGGTAACGGCTATTTCCCCGGCCTTACAGAACTTGCTTTTTATTAACCCTTCTGCGATGGATATGCCAAGATTGCCGCCCCCTATAATCGCAATTTTATTTCCCATATTTTTATTTGAAGTAAAGATAATAACGGAACAATGCTTTGTGAGTAAAGCCCGGCACAAACAATAAATGGAAAGCAACTGTTATTCCCGGCCCTATATGGCGCTTAAAGCAGAACCGGCCTCTTCTCCCGATAAACAACTCTCGATAGCTGTATCGTATTTATCCTGCCACCAGTCAATCGTACCCCAAAAATCCCCGTCCACTACTATTTCGCCGCTTGTTACAACACCAATTTTCTCGGCGGGAAAATCTGCTAACCCCGTTTCAAATTCCTTCTGTAACGAGATGGGCACCGTAACCACCACCCTGCTTTGGCCTTCGCCAAAAAGAAAAGCGTCTTTACGAATACTATTTTTTGTCTGTATGGAAAACCCAATATCCTGGTTAAACCCGCTTTCGCACAGCGTAACAAACAGCCCGCCTTCGCTTACATCATGGGCGGAACGGATCAATTTTTTTTCAATCAGTTCCTTCAGCTTTTGCTGCAAAAGGAGTTCTTCCTCTATATTAAAATAAGGGCATGGTGAAAATTCCATTCCCCAGATTTTTGCCAGGTATTGCGAACTGTTGATATCACCTGTTGAACTACCCAGCATATAAATAATGTCGCCTTCGTTTTTAAAATCAAGCGTCATTTTATTATCCATATTTTCTACCAGACCTACCATGCCGATAACAGGCGTTGGATAAACAGGGCCTTCCGGGTTCTGGTTATAGAAACTTACATTACCGCCTGTAACAGGCGTATCAAATTTCCGGCAGGCTTCTCCCATTCCTTTAATAGCATGTACAAACTGGTAATACACTTCCGGGTCGTAAGGGTTACCGAAGTTCAGGCAGTTGGTTACCCCTAAAGGCTGACCGCCACTGCAAACAATATTCCGGGCCGCTTCGCTTACGGCAATCATAGCCCCTTTATAAGGATCGGCAAAAACAAAGCGGCTGTTACAATCCGTAGTAACGGCAATGCCCCTGTTAGTCCCTTTTATCCAGACTACCGGCGCATCACTGGGTTGATTAGTAGATGTATTTACAGTCCCGACCATACTATCGTACTGGGTAAACACCCAACGCTTGGATGCAATAGATGGTAAAGATATTAGCTGCTCTGCTATGGCTTTCAGGTCTTCCGGAACAGGAATAGTGGCCGCATCAAAACTATTGATCTTTGAAAAATAGGCAGGCTCCCTGTATTCTCTTTCATATTGGGGCGCCCCTCCACCAAGCACTAAATCATAAGCCGGAAGCGAAGCTTCCAGTTCGCCGTGCATATAGAAATTGAGAATGCCATCATCTGTTACTTCGCCAATAACGGAGCAGGGCAAATCCCATTTGCTGAAAACATTTATTACTTCTTCCTCCCTTCCCTTCTCTGCCACAAGCAACATTCTTTCCTGGCTTTCGCTCAGCAGCAGTTCCCATGCTTTCATACCTCCATCCCCTGAAGGGGAATTAGCCTTGCTTCTTGTAGGCACTTTATCAAGGTCAATTCTCATTCCTACTTCGCCTTTGGCGCTCATCTCGGAGGTAGAGCAAATGATTCCTGCGGCTCCCATATCCTGCATACCCACAATAGCCCCTGTCTGTATCACTTCGAGGCAGGCTTCCAAAAGTTTCTTTTCCTGGAACGGGTCGCCTACCTGCACAGCGGGCAGTTCCTGAACACTTTCTTCGGTAATATCGGCAGAAGCAAATGAAGCGCCGCCGATCCCGTCTTTACCGGTAGCGCTGCCAACAAACATTACCGGGTTGCCTGTACCTTTTGCAGTAGCTGAAACAGTTTCTCCCACTTTTACAATACCGACACTCATGGCATTTACCAGGGGATTGGTACGGTAACATCCGTCAAAATATATTTCTCCGCCTACAGTAGGCACGCCAAAACAATTACCATAATGCCCGATACCATGAACCACCCCGGCCAGCAGGTGCCTGGTTTTCGCATCTTCGAGGTTGCCAAAACGCAGCGAGTTTAATGCTGCTATCGGCCTGGCCCCCATTGTAAAAATATCCCTGTGTATGCCACCTACGCCGGTAGCCGCCCCCTGGAAAGGCTCAATGGCAGAAGGATGGTTATGCGATTCAATTTTAAATACAAGGCCCAATCCATCCCCGATATCCATCAGGCCGGCATTTTCCTCCCCGGCTTTTACCAGCATCCTGCCGCCTTCTCTCGGCAATGTCTTCAGCCATTTTATTGAATTCTTATAACTGCAATGCTCACTCCACATGCCCGAAAAAGCGCAGAGTTCATTAAAGTTGGGCGTACGGCCCAGCTTTTCTTTTATCAGTTCAAATTCGCCTTCCGTTAGCCGTAATTGCTCTGCGGTTTTTACCGTTATTTCCATGCAGTGTAGTAATTGAAGCGCAAATGTACTGCAAGGGAAGCAGGCGATAAAACACAACTTGTTAACCCTGTTTTACAAAGTACCGGCAAGAATATCTATTTTGCACAGGTAAAGCATAACATATAATCCTTTGGAATATTTTCTTTTTGTTCTTTACCTCGTATTGTTTGCCTGGCTTGTTACCAAAGTAAAGTTTTTTACCCGTAGCGGCCTTACCAAACCCCAGTTGATTATTGCCTTTTTGCTGAAGACAATTGCAGGCATTTTTTATGGATGGGTGGGGTTGTATTACGGGGCCCTTGCCAAGATGTCCGATACATGGAATTATCATTTTGGCAGTATTTCCGAATACCAGTTACTTTTAAGTCAACCCAAAACATATCTTACCAATCTTTTTTACGATCCTTATGACGGGGGTTTTTTAAAATTCTTCAGCACCACCGATTCTTATTGGAACGACCTTAAAGGGAATTTCCTGATAAAGATCCTGTCGGTATTCAATATTTTCAGCACCGGCAATTATTATATCAACGTTATATTTTATTCCTTCATCACCCTGTTCGGCCTTATTGCATTTTACAGGGTGCTGGCGGATGTATTTCCAAAACAAAAAATAACCGCCCTGCTTTTTATTCTTCTGATACCTTCTTTCCTGTTCTGGGCAAGCGGCCTGCACAAAGAAGGCCTGATATTTACAGGAATTGCCGGCATCATTTATATTATTTATTTCAGCGCCAAAGAAAAAAAAATCACCCTCAAAAGAATTGCCGGATTGCTCATCAGTATTTTGCTGGTGCTGACGCTCAGAAATTTTACCATTGTACTTATTATTCCGGCTATCCTGGCCTGGCTGCTCGCCTTTAAAAAACCGGAATGGTCGCTTCGTATTTTTGCCACAGTGTATTTTGTTTTCATCATTGCTTTTTTCAGCCTCCGGTATGTTCATCCAGGGCTTGATTTTCCGCAGGCGGTTGTAACCAAGCAGCAGGAATTTTTAAAATTAGTGGGCAATTCAACCGTTCCGATAAAAGAGCTAAAACCCACCGTGGCCGGTTTTTTAGAAAATACACCACAGGCTGTTACGCTTTCATCCCTGCGCCCTTATGTTACGGATGTAAGGCACATACTTAGTTTGGCCGCCTTTATTGAAATCAATTTGCTGCTTTTGCTATTTCTGCTATTCCTGTTTTTCAGAAAAAAAAATATGAACAGCGACCCTGCTATTTTTTTCTGCATTTTCTTTGCTTTCTCTCTCTTGCTTACCATCGGTTTCAGTATCAATAATCTCGGAGCTATAGCCAGGTACCGGTGCATCGTTTTCCCTTTATTAATAGCGCCAATGGCCATCTATACGGATTGGGGAAGGGTAGCGTCTTTTTTTAAATTGAATGAAAAAAATAAATAATATTTTGTTTTGCACAAAATTTCCAGAAATATTACCTCTTTTTAAGAAATATATTCATTTTTACCTGAAGCGGGCATAAAAAATTGGGGCAAATAGGTGAAAAACCTTTCTTTTGCAGAAAAAAAATATATGTCGCTTCGCTTTTCTGCTATCAATAAGCTGTCAGACAGTCTTGAGATAAAGAATGAAACTTCTATTAAGATTACCGATGTATTTGCCAGCAATGTTTTTTCCCTGAAAACTGCCCGTGAATTTTTGAGTGATGAAGCTTATAAAAGCCTGCTGGCATCCATCAAAGCCGGCCAGAAAATAGACCGGGGCATGGCCAATCACATCGCCAACGGCCTGAAAGCATGGGCTGAGAAGAAAGGAGTAACTCATTATACACACTGGTTTCAGCCACTTACCGGCACCACCGCCGAAAAGCATGATTCCTTTTTTACGGTTAAAAGTGATGGCACCGCTATTGAGCAGTTTGACGGCGATGCCCTGGTACAGCAGGAGCCAGATGCCTCGTCGTTTCCAAGCGGCGGACTGAGGGCCACTTTTGAAGCAAGGGGATATACAGCCTGGGACCCTTCCTCCCCTCCTTTTATCATGGAAATACCAAGCGGTAAAACGCTTTGCATACCAACCATATTCGTTTCCTACACCGGCGAATCGCTGGATTATAAAGCACCGCTGCTAAAAGCATTGGAAGCATTGAACAAGGCAGCCGTAGATGTATGTAATTATTTTGACAAGAACGTATCAAAAGTAGCAGCTACTTTAGGCTGGGAACAGGAGTATTTCCTGATAGACGAAGCCTTATACAATGCCCGGCCCGACCTGGTGATGACAGGCCGCACTGTGTACGGACATTCCTCTGCCAAAAACCAGCAGTTGGAAGATCATTACTTCGGCTCCATTCCTGAAAGAGTGTACTCTTATATGAGGGACTTTGAAATTGAAGCCTATAAACTTGGCATCCCTCTTCGCACCCGCCATAATGAAGTGGCCCCCGCCCAGTTTGAATGTGCCCCGGTTTTTGAAGAAGTAAGTGTGGCTGTTGACCATAATTCCTTATTAATGGATTTGATGGAACGTGTAGCCCGCCGCCATAACTTAAGGGCTGTGCTGCATGAAAAACCCTTTGCAGGCGTTAACGGAAGCGGCAAGCACAACAACTGGAGCATGGCCACAGATACCGGCGTAAACCTGCTGGCCCCCGGTAAAACGCCCAAGACCAACCTGATGTTCCTGACCTTCTTTGTGAATACAATTAAAGCAGTGCATGACTATGCAGATGTGCTAAGGGCCTCCATTGCTTCTGCGCCAAACGACCACCGGTTAGGAGCTAATGAAGCGCCGCCTGCCATCATCTCCGTATTCATCGGCCAATACCTTACCAAGGTGCTGAACGATGTAAAGGAAAGGGTATCTGATAACATGGACGAAACAGACGAAAGCCTGTTGAAAATAGATATTCATAAAAGCATTCCCGAACTGCTGCTCGACAATACCGACCGCAACCGCACTTCTCCCTTTGCCTTTACGGGAAATAAATTCGAGTTCCGTGCAGTAGGCTCCACTGCCAACTGCGCCAACCCCATGATTGTTTTAAATACCATCATGGCCGAAACGCTGAAGCAATTCAAAAAAGAAGTGGATGCCCTTATTGAAAAAGGCGAGAAAAAAGAGATTGCCATCATGCACATCATAAGGCAATATATAGTTGCCAGCGAAAAAGTATTGTTTGAAGGCGATGGCTACAGCCCTGCCTGGGAAAAAGAAGCGGAAAAAAGAGGCCTGCCCAATGTAAAAACAACGCCGCTGGCGCTGGATGCCCTGGTAACAGAAAAGGCAAAAACACTTTTTGAGCACAACCACATTTACACTCATTCAGAGTTAGAAGCAAGACATGAGATAGAACTGGAAAAATATATCAAGAAAGTGCAGATAGAAAGCCGCATTATGGGCGAACTGGCCACCAGCCATGTGCTGCCACCGGCCATCCGCTACCAGAACCTGCTGGCCAAAAACATCAAAGGATTGATAGATGCAGGGCTGCAGGAAGAGGCTTATGCCAACCAAAAACAGATACTGGAAAAAATATCAGAGCATATTAATTCCGTAAGCGACCTTGTAGAAAAAATGATCAATGCCAGGAAGATATGCAACAACATGACCGAAACCAGGAGCAAGGCCATTGCTTACCAGGCCGAGGTAAAAACAGCCTTCTTTGATGAGATACGCTATCATGTAGATAAACTGGAACTGCTGGTAGATGACCGGGAATGGTATCTTCCCAAGTACAGGGAAATGCTTTTCCTGAGATAGTAAAAGACCAAAACTATCTGCTGCTTAGGCCGTTTCTCCGTGAGAGAAGCGGCTTTTTTTTACCCAGGTTTGAAGGTGGATTGTCCTAACGACAATCCTGCTTATTCGCGGGACAGATGCAAAATGTATAACATTATAGCATTGATTTTCAAAGGCTGCATTTTTTGTATTGCTGCGTCTTATAGCATAAATTTACGTGTTAGCGGTAATGGCACTTTCGACAGTTCAAGTTTAATCAGACGCAGCTTTTTGTGGACATTTCCCTGCTCATTGGTCTGACTTTTTACTTAGATTTGCCCAAATATTTTAGCAATTGAAGACTCATCATAAAATTGTAAATGGCGACAGCCGACAAATGACCGAACTGGCAGACAATTCGGTTCATCTCGCTATTACTTCACCGCCCTACTGGCAACTTAAAGACTACGGGACAGATAATCAAATTGGGTTTCATGACAGCTATGAAAACTACATCAACAACCTGAATTTGGTTTGGAAAGAGTGCTACCGCACTCTTCACAATGGATGCAGGCTGTGTGTAAATATTGGCGACCAATTCGCCAGGGCTGTTTACTATGGACGATATAAAGTCATCCCAATTCGTGAAGAAATAATTAAGTTCTGCGAAAATATTGGCTTTGACTATATGGGAGCAATAATTTGGCAAAAAGTTACGACTTCCAATACAACAGGTGGAGGAGTTCAAATGGGTTCTTATCCATACCCGAGGAACGGAATTTTGAAATTGGATTATGAGTTTATTCTCGTTTTCAAAAAATTGGGCGACGCACCCAAGCCGACAAAAGAACAAAAGGAACTTTCTAAAATGACTGCCGAAGAATGGAACACTTACTTTGCAGGACATTGGAATTTTGCTGGGGCTAGACAAAATAATCACATCGCAATGTTCCCCGAAGAATTGCCCAAACGCTTAATCAAAATGTTTTCTTTTGTTGGCGAAACTGTTCTTGACCCTTTTGCCGGAAGTGGCACAACTGCTTTAGCCGCAAAAAATCTTGACAGAAATTCAGTTGGTTATGAAATCAATCCAGAATTTATTCCTTTCATTAAAGACAAGTTAGAAATTCAACAAAAAGATTTGAGCGGAACAACATACAACTTCATTAAACAAAAAAGGATTGAGACTGACTTTGAAAAAGAAATTCAAAAATTGCCTTACATCTTCAAAGACCCACACACCCTTGACAAGAAAATTGATGTAAAAAAATTACAATTCGGTAGCCGTATTGACAAAGAAAGCTCAACGCAAAGAGAAGAACTTTTTACAGTCAAAGAAGTTATCAGCCCTGAAAAAATTAGATTGAGCAACGACTTAACCGTAAAACTCATTGGCATTAAAGAAGACCCAATCATTAATGGAAAAGCGACCTCATTCTTGATTGACAAAACAAAAGGAAAACGAGTTTTTCTTAAGTATGACAATGTAAAGTATGACAACGAAAATAATCTGCTGTGTTATCTCTATCTTGAAAACAAAACTTTCCTTAATGCTCATCTAATCAAAAACGGCTTGGTTCAAGTTGACAACAAAACTGAATTCAAATACAAAGAAAAATTTATAACTCTATACAACGAAGCGAATGTCTGAATTCAAAAAGCATGCAAAAGATTTCGGTTCTAAAGAATTCTTACTTAATTACACTAACAGAAGATGGGGTTTAACAAAGACGACAAGGGTTGGCGAGGTTATGTCTTTAATCAGACAGTGTCAACCAAAATCGTTTGAGGAGTGGCATACTTGGTATTTTGAAAACGCAGCTACTAACACAAAACAACCAGTTAAAGTAACCAAAGAAGTTTTAACTGAACTTGGTGAACGATTGTATTCAAAGCTCAAAGAAACAGTTATACCACAAATAACGGAAGCTATCCGAACTCTTACTTTAGAAGATTGTATTGAATATATTTATCAACTTACTATTTATAGAACTTATGACGGCTACTTAACAGAGAAATCTGTAGTTTTTGACAATCTTGCTAAAATATTTAAGGATGTGCAATTTGAAGAAAGCGACCCAGAGTTAGACCATGCAGGTGATATAGACTTCATTGGCAAAGTAGGTAACAAAGCTATTGGACTTCAAATAAAACCAGTAACCGTAAATGCAAACCTCGGGAATTATGACGTATCTGCAAGAATGCAAAATAGCTTCAGAGACTTTCAAAATAAATATGGTGGGCAGGTCTTTATTATTTATAGTGTTGATGAGAAAATTATGAACAAGGATGTTTATGATAAAATCAAAACTGAAATTGAAAGACTGAAAGCATTGTAGGACGAGCCACGAACCGCCAACATAAGTATTGCCAAAATGCAGGCTAACGGAAGCCATGTTTCAACTTTCTGTTCATTGTGCATCTGCATATCCAGCTTTACGCTAGTAATTTAGCTTTAGTTCTTATCATCATCTTTTTTATCTTTACTCAGCAGCAGTTAGCCGGGACGGACGGAATTCTATTTCCTGCACTTCGGGGGAGCTTACAGTTCGTTAGCCGCAATTGTGCAGACCGAAACTACAGAGAGTCAATAAATCAATTGATTTTTTAGAATAGCAAATTACACCTACAATGATTTCATCACGAATAATACTATCTCAAACAAAAAAAATTGGCATTTTATATATAATTGTCAATTTGATATGCCTGGAGACAAATGCTCAGGAAACTACAGTATTTAAAAATGGGGACGATGGTTATCTATGTTATCGCATACCTGCTATTGTAAAAGCGCTTACTGGAGAATTATTGGCGTTTTGCGAAGCCCGAAGATATAATTGTAGCGATCATGGCGATGTACGAATTGTTCTAAAACGTAGCAGCGATAACGGTAAGACCTGGGGCAAATTAGAACATGTTGCAGACAATGGGGTTTTTCAAGCAGGAAATTCCGCACCTGTTTATGATTTTTTAGACAAAAAGTATAAAAACGGACGGCTGTTTTTATTTTACAATACAGGTACAAATGCTTCTGAATATGAAGTAAGGCAAGGCAAGGCAGTTAGGGAAGCCTGGTATAAAACAAGTATTGATGATGGCAAAACATGGTCTGAACCGGTAAATATTACCGCTTCTGTCTCTAAACCTAATATGCCTTTGGCTAACCCGAAATATAATTTTAAAGAAGACTGGCGTAGTTTGGCTAATACGCCGGGACATGCACTGCAAATAACAAAAGGAAAGCATAAAGGCAGACTGTTTATTGCAGCCAACCATTCGGAAGGAAACCCAAGGAATGACTACTCAGATTATAAAGCTCATGGATATTACAGTGATGATCACGGTAAAACCTGGCAACTGACCCCCTCGGTTGAATATCCAAGCGGTAATGAATCCACCGCTGCTGAGTTACCAAACGGTGGAGTTCTAATGAATATCCGCAACCAATCTGGTAGCAGCAAACACCGTATTCTAGCTTTTAGTAATAATGCGGGGGCTAAATGGGATACTGTTTATATCGAAAAACAATTGCCCGACCCTGTTTGCCAGGGAAGTATGATTAATTTTAAACCAAAAAAAGGGCAAAATGTACTATTGTTTTCTAATCTTAATCACAGTTTGAAAAGGGAAAATCTGACATTGTATGCAAGCAGCGATGAAGGCAAAACATGGCAAATTGTAGCGGTTATCTGTAAAGGAAGTGCCGCCTATTCGGATTTAGTGATTCAAGCTAATAATGAAATTGGGGTTTTATACGAAAAGGATAATTATACGAGTATTGTTTATCAGGTTTTGACATATCCCGATTAATAATAGTTTTTAATAAAAACAGCTTCCCCTTAGTTCTTCGTATCAGGTTCAGCGCTAAAGCTTTTGATGAATTATGAATTGCCCGCCTCTGCCATTAAAACAGAAAGAAGAACCGCAATCAGCACTACGCTGTATTCTATGCCGCCCAGGGTTTTGCCCACAACAAACCACCCATTGTGCCAGTGAACGAGAATAATGCCTGTCAGCAGGATGATGATTTCGCCAATACAAAACCATTTTACAAATTGCCGCAGCACCATCAGTAATCCGCCTGCTATCTCAAAAATGGTAACCGTCCATGCCAGGTAAAACCCTGCCGGAAAGCCTTTGCTATCAAGAAAACCTCCAAACCCCGGCAGCGAATAATCCACCAACCTGGCCACTCCATGCGCCATAAATACAAAGCCCATCAGCATTCGCAAAATGGCTATCGGCAGCGATGGGCCAAGCAACCGCTTCATAAATTAAAGTTTCATGTCTGCAATAATCGCCTTTATCTTTTCATCCAGTTCCTTATTCTTCTTTTCATAATCCGCTGCACTGTCCAGATTTGTATTTACACTGAAATAGAATTTTATTTTCGGTTCCGTACCGCTGGGGCGGGCGGAGATGCTGCTGCCATCTTCCAAAATAAATTGCAGCACATTGCTTTTGGGCAGGTCAATGGTCCACTCCTCTCCTGTTTGCAGGTTACTGTGTTTGCTAAGTTCATAGTCCAGCACCTTTACTACCGGCGAGCCGTTGATACTCTTCGGCGGGTTGCTGCGGTAACTTTCCATCATGGCCGCTATCTGCTGCTGGCCGTCCATTCCTTTTTTAGTAATAGAGATGAGGTGCTCTTTATAAAAACCATACTGCACATACATATCAATTATCTTCTCATAAAGGGTTCTTCCTTTTTCTTTTTCATAAGCTGCCATTTCACACAAAAGCGCCACAGCACTAACACCGTCTTTGTCCCGTATTTTATCGCCAATCATCAGGCCAAAACTTTCTTCACCGCCAACAATGTATTGTTCTTTTCCTTCTTTCAACCGTATCAGTTCGGCTATCCATTTAAAACCCGTCAGCACCCGGTAGCAGGCCACATTGTTTGCTTTCGATATCGCATCTATCATTGGTGTAGTAACGATGGTGGTTATTACCATATCATTGGGCCGGTTAATGCCCTTTGTTTTTCTTGCTTCTAACAGGTAATTAAATGCAAGCACGGCCGTTTGGTTACCGTTCATTAATACCCATTTACCGGCAGTATCTTTTACGCCAATTGCCACCCTGTCCGCATCGGGGTCGGTGCCGGCCAGTATATCCGCATCTAATTTCTCCGCCAGCTTTAAACCGTAGCTCATCGCTTCGCTTTCTTCCGGGTTGGGATATACAACAGTTGGGAAATTGCCATCCGGTTGTTTTTGTTCTTCTACAATATGAACATTCTTAAACCCGAACTTTTCCAATACCTGCGGCACCAATTTAATGCCTGTGCCATGAATAGAGGTATAGACAATGCTCAACTCACTCTGTTTGGCAATGATTTCGGGATATACGCTCAACTCCGCCACCATTTCCATATATTTTTCATCAATTTCTTTTCCCACTAAAAATATGTTGCCTTCACCGCCTGTCCATTTCACATCATCCACCGAAGCAATTTTATCCACTTCCTTAATTACATTCTTATCATGCGGCGGCACCAGTTGCGAGCCATCGTCCCAATAGGCTTTGTACCCGTTATATTCTTTCGGGTTGTGCGATGCGGTGCATACCACACCACCCTGGCAGCCTAAGTAGCGGATGGCAAAAGACAATTCCGGCGTGGGGCGCAGTTCCTCAAACAAATACACTTTTATACCATTGGCGGCAAACACATTGGCAGCCGTTTCTGCAAAAAATCGGCTGTTGTTACGGCTGTCGTGTGCAATGGCTACTTTGACTTCGCCGGAAAAACTTTGCTTCAGGTAATTGGCGTAGCCCTGTGTGGCCATGCCTACAGTATATTTATTCATCCGGTTGGTGCCCACTCCCATCAATCCACGTAAACCACCGGTACCAAATTCAAGGTTGCGGTAAAAGGCGTCTGCCAGTTCAGTTTCATTTTCCGATTGTAATTTCTTTATCTCATCTTTTGTAGCCTGATCGAAATTGCCATTCAACCAAAGATCAACTTTTGCTTGTATTGCGGCATCCATATCGTTAATTGATTTTTAGAAAGCGAAAGTTATTGATTTATTTAATTATAAAAACAGGGCATAACGTAATTTTGTTAGTTATGAACCCGGCAGCATTACTATTATCATCGTTCCTTGCGTCGCACTCTTCATCGTTCCGTTCGCTGCTCGGCATTTTCCCGGTTTTCCTTCTTTTTTCATCAACTATCAAAGCACAAACTCAAGATACAACTGATGATTCAACCGGAAATTCAATTACCACCGTTTTAATTGATACTATCCAAACAGGTACTTCTAAACCCATACTACCCACCCTCACTCTCCAACAAAAGAAAACCCGCACCTGGATAGCCACCGGCGCCAACGTAGTTGGTTACGGTGGCGTAATGGCGGCCCTTGCTTCCGCCTGGTACAGTGATTATGAAAAAACAGGCCTTCACTCTTTTGATGACAGCAGGGAATGGCTGCAAATGGATAAAGTCGGCCACCTTTACGGCACCTGGATTGAAAGCCGGGCCAATAATGAAATATGGAAATGGGCCGGCATGGAAAGAAAGAAACGCATCTGGATAAGCGGTCTTACTTCTTTTGCTTTTCAAACCACTATTGAATATTTAGACGGGCGCAGCGCCAAATGGGGCTGGAGTTGGGCCGACTTCGGCGCCAATATTCTCGGATCGGGCACTTTCATTGCACAGGAGCTTGCCTGGGATGAGCAGCGCATCAAACTCAAA
This sequence comes from uncultured Chitinophaga sp., assembly GCA_964560445.1. GTDB lineage: Bacteria > Bacteroidota > Bacteroidia > Chitinophagales > Chitinophagaceae > JJ008. Next base: position 56,098 of record CAZLLT010000006.1, read on the forward strand.
TGGTCGTTTCACCGGAAAAATTACAGCGACCCGTCCCTTAACGAACGTAGTGATGACCTGTTTGGCAAAAGCTCTCCCGAAAGATTTTTAAAAGATTACAACGGGCAAACCTATTGGGCGGGTATCAGTTTGAAAACGCTTTTTCCCCAATCCAGGCTCCCTGCATGGTTGTCTGTTTCTGTTGGCTACGGGGCAGATGGCATGTTTGGCGGCGAAGAAAATATTGCAAAAGATGAGAACGGCAATATCATTTTCAACCGCAGGGATATAAAACGCTACCGCCAATGGTACCTGGCCCCGGATATCGACTGGAGTAAAATACAAACAGATAAGAAGGCTTTGAAAATACTCTTTACCATTTTAAACGCTTTTAAATTCCCCGCACCGGCGCTTGAATTGTCGAATGGCAAGCTGAAAGTTCAGGCTATTGCCTTTTGATTTTTGCCACGAAAACACACAAAAATATTTTGCCACTGATTAACATGGATTTTCCATTCCATAAAACCATAATCCGTGAAAATTCGTGTAATCCATGGCAACAAAAAATTGCTGCAGGCAAACGCCACTATATCCGTAGTAAAAACAACCAGGTTTACAACTTGAATTAAACAGTATATATTTACAGAAGAAATCAGTGGAACCAATCTACTATCTATGCAATTGATACAACAGGTATTGTTTATTCTTATCAGCGGCTTTGCTATATGGCTTTTCAGTAAAAAGGCAAAAGAAATTATCCGCAATATAAAGCTGGGAAGAGATGAAGTTATCAATAATAACAAAGCGCAGCGGTGGAAAAACCTGTTGTTATTAGCCTTTGGACAAAAGAAAATGTTCCGCAATCCGCTAGTGGCCGTTTTGCACTTCTTTGTATATGCCGGTTTCATCATCATTAATATAGAAGTGCTGGAAATAGTGCTGGATGGTGTGCTGGGCACCCACCGCCTGTTTGCCGCCCCGTTGGGCAGCCTGTACCCTTTTCTTATCAACTCGTTTGAAGTATTGGCTTTATTGGTAGTGATAGCCTGCGCTGTTTTCCTGGCAAGGAGAAATATCATCAAGCTGCGCCGCTTTATCAGCAAAGACCTCGATGGCTGGCCGAGAAGCGATGCCAATTATATCCTGGCAACCGAAATTATTTTGATGACCCTCTTTCTTGTGCTGAATGCCAGCGATACCTTATTGCAGGCAAGGGGTGTTGAACATTATGCCGCACACCCTACTGGAAATTTCGTCATATCCCAATATTTACATCCGATACTGAACGACATCAGCAATGATGGCCTGCAATGGATTGAAAGGGGCTGCTGGTGGCTGCATATTACAGGCATTTTCGCTTTCCTGAACTACCTGCCTTATTCCAAGCACCTGCATATTATACTTGCTTTTCCCAATGCCTGGTTTGCCCGCCTGGAGCCCATGGGCAAGATGGAAAACATGAAAAGCATACAAAATGAAGTGCTGTATGCCATGCAACCTGAATTAGCCCCTGCAGCTACGGAAGGCGAAGCGCCGGTTGTTGGCTTTGGCGCAAAAGATATTACCAACCTGAGTTGGAAAAACCTGTTAGACGCATACAGTTGCACCGAATGTGGTCGCTGCTCTGCCGCCTGCCCTGCCAATAGCACCGGTAAATTATTATCACCCCGAAAGATAATGATGGACACCCGTGACCGGATGGAAGAAGTTGGCAGGAATATTACCGCCAACGGTGAGTTTAAAGACGATGGCAAATCCTTACTGCATAATTATATAACAGTTGAAGAACTAAGGGCCTGCACTACCTGCAATGCCTGTGTGCAGGAATGCCCGGTAAGCATCAGCCCGCTGGATATCATTGTACAATTACGCCGTTACCTTGTAATGGAAGAAAGTAATGCCCCGCAAGAATGGAATGTCATGTTCAGCAACGTAGAGAATAATTTTGCCCCCTGGAAATTCAGCCCGGATGAAAGGGATAAATGGGCAGAAGATATGACTGCTCAATAATTCTTCTTATTCTGCGTTATTGAATTAATTGCTAAGACCAATACCAGGATGAAAAAAACAGTAAAATACCTGCTGGCTTCCGCCGGTTTGCTTTCATTTAACCTGTATGCACAAAAGCCCTTTGAAATCGGCGGCGAGTACCTCCGTTCTTTTGGCAAAGGCTACAGCACCACCAAAGTAGCGGCCCGCGGCGAAACTTTTCCGGGTAAAAGCAGTTTCAGCGCAGGCATTACATACCAGTTGGCCTCCAGAAAAGCATATTCCGTTTCCACCGGGTTTGGGTTTTATTTCGGCTACCGCTATGCATTCAGCAATAACGCAGAAGGCAGCAGCCCTTTCGGCGGCGCACGGGTGATGCTTTCATTTGAAAATTTTGAAGGCAAAACAAGAGAAAACAGTATTCTTGTTACCCCAATGGCTGAAGCAGGCTATCATTTCGTTTTCGGAAAACACATTTACACAGCGCCATCGCTTGGATTCGGGTACACGGTAGAGTTCAGCCGAGGTTATAATTCGCTTGATGAAGATGTGGGCAAACGCTTTATACCTTCCATCTCTGCAGGATACAGGCTCTAATACAAGTTGCTATTTCATTTTCTCCAACCCGTCTTCTATCTTCTCAAACTGGCCTTCTATTTTTTCTGTTACCTCTTCCGGGTTCTCCAGCTTATGGACGGCATCTTTCTTACTGACCATTCTCCATATCTGTACCAGGGCTGTAAGGCTGAATATTCCGCCTATTACCCAGCTAAGAACGTTCTGGTTATTATTAATACTGCCCGCAATGGCACGGCCACCAAAAATAAAAAGACAGTTGCCGATAAAAGTGCCGAGGCCAATACCGATAATATAGGTATTATAATGGTCCCCGCGGGGTTGCAAAACCTTTTTGGTAAACAAAACCGTACTCCATCCGAACCAGAAAGGTATTTGCATGGGATTAACGGCGCTCATCAGCATTCCCAAAAAAAATGCGGGCAGCGAACTGCTTAACACTATGTTCTTATTTTCGGTGGGATGGGAGGCTGCATAAAAACTTGCAGCAGCCAATGCAAGGACAATAACCAATGTAACCCATTCCAGTATCCGGAATATTCTTTCCTGTTTCCTTATCCAATCCATCGCCACAAGGGAAAGCCTTACATAAATAACTTCTACCAATAAGGAACCGGCAGAAAAAAGCAAGGCAGCAGCAATACTGTCGGAAATAGCAATCTGCATGGCCGCAATATTGAGCGTACCCAGCGGCAACGACCCCAGGAAGCTGACAAGCATTCCTACGAAAAAAATTTTTAACAGCGAATGCATACATCAAAAATACATTTCTTCTTTTACCTAATCATATTGCTCCAGCATTTTAAAATGCTTTCTTGATTCGCCGAGAAAGTTCCATCCTTTTTTAAAAGACCAGTATGGCGTACCGTTCTTATGATTATAGCGGCTGATCAGGTACAATGCTTTCCAGTGTTGCAATATTACGGCGTAAGCCTGCCAGATGCTCATATTGCAATCGTAGATATGGTTAGGCTCGGCGCCGCAACCGTTAAACTCCAGTATCATAAAATCCTTACCGTTTTTCAGGTCGTCAATAGAAGTTGTTTTAATGTCGTACCGGCCATAGTAAAAAGAAGTGTGATGGCTTAATTTGTCAAACACTTCATGCATCGTGGTATTGATTTCCTTATGCAGGTTGGTAAAATGGGCGCCCCGGTTATGATTGCCCGCATAAGACAGGTAAAAGATTTCACCTTCAGGTATTACCCTTTCAAACCGGTGGCTGTGCCGGTACTCCATTTCTTCCATCCTGAATTTTGCGCGGGGATGGGCTTCTATTAATTCCTTCAGCGTTGAACGTCCATCGCCTTTCACCTGCAATAATTCTTTCTCAATAAAACCACTTACGATACCTTTCTCCGCCGCAGGATGACGGTAATAAAATACGCTTACTTCCACCGGCAGTTCTATCATATCCTGAATGATATACTCAACCGGTATTCGTTCATGGTATTTTATCAGTTGTTCTTCATTTTCTATTTTGCGGAAAAGGATCCCTTTCATGCCCACATCCGGCTTCACAATAAACGGGTAAGTAAATCCCGCTTCCTTCATTTTTTTCTTTACTTCTTCAAAAGGCAGGTCGTGCATGATATAAATGGTACGGGGCACTAAATGCCGGGGCAGTTGGTCATACATTTCTTTTTTACCTTCGCCTTCAAAACCGCCAAATGTAATGGTAGGGTTGGATGAACTGAAATACCAGAAAGAACGGCTCCGGATACAATACCAGAGCCAGACAAAGCTGATGGGAAAATAAAGAACGTAAAAATTCCAAAGCTCCCAGTTAGTAATTTTTTGCCAAAACTTATTCATCTTTTAATCGCAGCAAATTTAAGCCTCAGACTAACAACTGAATGGTATAATTTATACAATAATCGTGTAAAAGAATGGCCCAAGCTAATTAACTTTGGACTATATGAGCTTAAAAATACCAACCGTAGCTGAATTGTTTGCCGATGGAAAAGCTCCTGAAATACTTTTCTGGGTAGGCTGTGCCGGTAGTTTCGATCAGCGGGCACAAAAAATCACCAAGGCATTTGTTACGATTTTAGATAAGGTAGGCATCAACTATGCCATCCTGGGCAAAGAAGAAATGTGTACCGGCGACCCGGTAAGACGGGCAGGGAATGAATTTATGTTCCAGATGATGGCTTACCAGAACATCCAAACCCTGAATAATTACGGTATCAAAAAAATAGTAACCGCCTGCCCGCACTGCTTCAACACGCTGAAAAACGAATATCCTGAATTGGGCGGCACCTATGAAGTAATCCACCACAGCATATTTCTGCAGCAGCTTATTGATGAAGGAAAAATAAAGCTGAAAGAAGACGGCTCTTTCAAAGGCAAAAAAATAACTTACCACGACAGTTGCTATTTAGGCCGTGCCAACGACATTTACGAAGCCCCCCGCAAAGTGCTCGAAGTGCTGGATGCCGAACTGGTAGAGATGAAGCGGTGCAAAAGCAAAGGATTATGTTGCGGCGCAGGCGGCGCCCAAATGTTCAAAGAAGAAGAAAAAGGCGATACCCGCATTAATATTGACAGAAGCAACGAGGCGATTGGCACCGGCGCTGCAATAATTGCATCTGCCTGTCCTTTCTGCAACACCATGATAACGGACGGTGTGAAGCTGGCCGAAAAAGAAGATGCAGTAAAAGTGCTGGATATTGCGGAACTGGTGGCCGCAAGCATTCAGGAATGATGCAGGATATTAATACGGTCCTGCAAGCTAATCGCCTCCCGCAGTTTGCCCTTCGGCACAGGTATTTTTATCCCACGGTACTTATTTCCTGACAGATAGCCTATTTCCACTACATTTAAATCTCCGGCATCATAAAAACCGATTTCCCGGAATTGCCTGTCTGCCCCATGAAAAGGCTGATGGCAACCATCTCTGCATACGTTGGTACGGGTAATAATCACTTCCGGCCTTTTATGCCTGAAAGCATGCTTTATCCTGCAAAACCAATAATGCAAGGCCCCTTTTTCCCTGGCCTGCCATCGTATAAAGCGGAGCCATTCATCATTTGAATAAGACCAATGAATCAGGACTTTTTTCTCCGGGTGGGCAACTTGTTCCAATAGCAATTGTTTTGGTTGTAAATTAGCGGCATGAACCTCGATTATAAATACCTGCTGGACGGTAATTTTCATCCCGGGTCAAGAGTATGGGTTTACCAGTCAAGTCGGCTTTTCGGAATGAGTGAAGCGCTGGAAATAGAAGATAGGCTGAATGATTTTATTCGCAACTGGGATTCGCATGGCGCCCCGGTTAAAGGAGCGGCACATTTATTCTTCGGGCAGTTTATTATTTTGATAGCGGATGAAACCGTTACGGGTGTAAGCGGATGCAGCACCGACACATCCGTACGGCTGATAAAGGAAACAGAGCAACGCTTTGGTGTAAATATGTTTGACCGTACTACCCTTGCTTTTGTAATTAAGGATAAGGTGCAGCTATTGCCGCTGGCCCAATTGCAATATGCAGCGGATAACGGTTTTATCACTCCTGAAACTCTTTACTTCAACAACCTGGTACAAACCCTGCAGGAGCTGGAAGAAAACTGGATTATCCCGGTAAAGGGCAGTTGGCTGGCAAAGAAAATTTCTTTTCAAAACACAGTTTCGTAAATCAGGTGCGGTGCATCGTGCCAGCAGGCAGTTTCTACCAATTTTAACACCTATAAAAAAACAGATATACGAAATATATCGTATATTGCATTTGCTGACGCATAGAGTTCAGCATATTTAAAAAAAGGAATGCCAAAAATTATCAACTTATTTTTACTACTCCTGGCAGGTGTTAATATCTCTGCACAACAAACAGCGGCTACTAAACTTGCAGATGCAACAAGTGATTATGATATTCAGGATAGTATTTTAATAAAAACAAGGGACGGCGCTGAAATATCAGCAATCGTAATTCGTAAAAAAGGGGATACAACACCAAAACCTGCAATACTTCAATTTACAATCTATGTGAGGGACAAAGGCAGAGATATTGTTACAACAAAGGAATCGGCAGACAGGGGCTATGTTGGTGTTATTGCTTACACAAGGGGAAAAAGGTTTAGCCCGGGTGAAATATTTCCTTATGAGAATGACGCCAATGATGCCTATGATGTTATAGATTGGATTAGCAAACAAAAATGGTGCAACGGAAGTGTTGGGATGTTTGGGGGTAGTTATAATGGATTTACACAATGGGCGGCTGCCAAAAAATTACATCCCGCTTTAAAAACAATAATCCCTGCGGTTGCAAACAGGCCGGGAATGGGTTTACCAATGGAAAACAACATTTTCATCAACCCCAATTACGAATGGGCATTTTATGTAAGCAACAATAAATATTTAGATACGATAGCGGGGACTGACAGGCAACGTTTTAGAAAAATGATGTTCCACTGGTGGGAAACAGGCGTAGCCTATAAGAAACTGGACAGCATTGACGGAACACCCAACAGGTTATTTCAACGTTGGATAGCCCATCCCGATTTTGATACTTATTGGCAAAATATGGCGCCCTATAAAAAGGATTTTGCACAAATCAACATTCCCGTTTTGGCGTTTGACGGCTATTACAATGATTCTCAAAATTCAAGCTTGTATTTTTTAAGAGAACTGCAGAAATACAATCCTAAAACACCGGTTTATTTAATCATTGGGCCTTACGGGCATTTTGGGGCTCAATATGGCGGGGATTCGGTTATAAACGGATACCAGGTAGATACAAACGCAATATTTGCCTTAAAAAAAATAACCTATCAATGGTTCGATTTTATCCTGAAAAATGGCCCTAAGCCTGTATTTCTAAAGGACAAAATCAATTATTATGTAATGGGCGCTAATGAATGGCGTAGTGCACCATCGCTTGACAAGATGAGCAACGGTTCTTTGAAATTGTACCTGGCAAATAATAAATCAGGAAGCTTCTATTCATTAAATGCTGCCAAACCAAACAAAAAAGAATACTTAGAACAAGAAGTTGATTTTGCCGACAGGCAAATCAGCAATAATGATTATTACCCCGACCCCATTATTAAGAAAGAAATTGATACGAGCAACGGATTTATTTTCATTAGCGAACCAATAAACGAACCAATGCTGGTAAATGGTTCTTTTATCGGGCAAATTAAGGCGGGCATTAACAAGAAAGATGTGGACATTGGTGTAACGCTTTATGAAGTATTACCCAATGGCGAATACTTTCATTTGTCATATTATATTGGCCGTGCCAGCTATGCAAAAGACATTACAAAAAGGCATTTACTAACACCGGGGAAAATTGAAACTATTCCATTCTCAAACACTCATTTGGTAAGCAGGCAATTAAGTGAAGGAAGCCGTTTGTTGATAACGATAAATGTTAATAAAAATCCTTTTTCCCAGCTCAATTACGGAACCGGAAAAGAAGTAAGCGAAGAAACCATCAAAGATGCAGAAGAGCCATTAAAAATTAAATGGTACAACGACAGTTTTGTAAAAATTCCAATATGGAAATAAGCTCCGAAAAAGGTACGAACACACAACATTGCAATTACATATAAAGCAAATGAATATTCCTTAAACCTGATCGTATATATCTATAACCTGCTTTTCCAGTTTTACATTCTCCAGCTTCTTTAGTTCATCCCCGCTATTATAAGAAAATAACAAGCCTACCCAGGTTTCTTTTGCAGATACTTTGTCTATTGCTTCCACTCCTGCAATTTGAAGAGTATTATTTATAGAGTCAACTCTGATTACAGTATATGCGCCAGCCATTACAATACCTTCCACTATATTTCCCATTGCTACAAGTCCTCTTCCTGGCACTTTAAAGCTGCTTATAATCTCAAATTTTCCTATTTTCATAGTCTGAACCTGTTTCATTAAACTATATTAAATAAGCGGAAGTAGCTCACCTGGTAGAGCGACAGCTTCCCAAGCTGTAGGTAGCCGGTTCGAGTCCGGTCTTCCGCTCTTTTTCTTACTCTTCCATATATCATTACTATCAATACAGATGGCTATATATTCCTGGGTAAACTTATCGGTTTCTTCTTTGGCTTCGCCACAAAATTATACGCCACAGTTAACCTGAAGTTTCTTGTATTCGTTAGCCTGTAGCTTTCCAGATTGAAATTGGTACCGTATGTAAAAGTACGGCGTTGCTGGTTCACAAAAGGATCCACCGTATTCAATGTAACAATCAATCTTTTTTTCAGGAACCTTTTCTGCACACCAAAATTCATTCCGGCGCTCCAGCGGGAATATCCCTGCGGGTTGCCAAACCGGTTGAGTGTAAACCCGGTTGTTATGTTCCAAAGGTCCGTAATGGAAAAGTTGGAATTAACATTGGAAGTAAACGAGCCGCCATCCCTGAATTTCCGCACCGCTTTATCAAAATCACTGTACACACTGTAGATATAAGTAGCGCTTACATTTACCCTGGCTTTTTTGGAAAGGGTAAGCCCATCCCAGGTGCTGATCTCGTATTCTTTTCTGCCGCTGATGTTTTCCCAACTTACCTGTGTTTTACCATCTTCCACCAACGTTCTTACCTGGCTGAATACATCCTGCACAATATTATGCCCTACGCCAAAGTTGACAAAGTATTTCAGTTTTGTTTTACCAATTACCAGGTCAATATTATGGGAGGTGGAAGCCTCCAGTTTATCGTTACCGAAACGGATATTATACGGATCAGAAAAATCAATTGTCGGGTTCAGGTGGTTGATGCCCGGCCTGTTGATAGTTCTCCGGTAAGCCAGCGTAAGGTTAAGCTCATTCTCCCATTTTTTATTGATATTGGCAAAAGGGAGCCATGTCCAGTAGTTGTTTTTTGTTTCCCGTTCTTCTTTTAAGAGGTCAAAACGGATGCCCGTTCTTTCAAACGATGACCCGACAGTAACGCTGAATTTTTCTCCCAGCACCTGTTTTAGTGAACCCCGAAGGTTATTAATGGCCTGGTAAAACCAGAAATCATTGCTCAATAGTTCCAGCGGCTCCATGGCGCCTTCCGGTTTCTTTTTGTAGCTGGCATCAATCACCGCATGGTTATTGCTTTTGTTATAAAAGCCGCCAAAAGACAGGAAGGTTTTCTGATTGTTCAGCATTTTATCATAGCTCACCCTCACATTATAACTGTTTATCCGGGTGTCATTTAATTGTTCCTGTACGGAATCAATCCCGTTAGGCGTTTCATCAGGGTTAAAATATTGCTGGTAAAAGTCCCTGTCATTGTAGTTGGAGGAATAATTATACCCGGCAATCACCCGGAATGTTTCTCCGGGCCTGCTTTTTAATGTATAGCTTACAGTAAGATTAGGTGTGTAATTATCCCCGCTGCTGTTAACGGTTCGCTGGCTTAATCTCCATAATTCATCAAACCGGTTGATATTCCGGTATTCGGTAAGCGCTTCATTATCGTAGCTGTTGGCATTAAAATTAAATACCAGGCTAAAGGAATTCTTTTTATCAATATCATAATTCATATTCGCCCTGAAATTGGGCCGAAAATTTTTATTGATATAATTATTGGTTGTATTGAAAAAATTGGAAGAGTCTTTGTAGATATTGTTCCGGATAGAATAGCCATTGCCTTCATAGCGGTTATCGCTGGCGCTGGCATTTATGGTCAACGAAAAATCCTGTTTGCGATAATTAAAACTTCCGTTGATGCCCGCTTCACCTCTTGTGCCTGCGGTTAGCGCAATTCTGCCGCTGACACCTGCTTTCCCTTTCTTAGTTACAATATTGATAACCCCGCCTTCTTCGTTGGCATATTGTGGCGGCGGGTTGGTCATTACTTCAATCTTTTCGATAGTGCTGCCCGGCATAGATTCGAGCAACTCCTGTAATTGTTGCAGGTTCAACTCAACAGGTTTATCGTCAATCAGTATCTTCGGTTCTTTTCCTCTAACTGTAACTTTTCCGTCGGCATCTTTAGCTACCAGCGGAACACTCTCAAGCAGTTCGCTGGCGGTGCTGCCTGCTGCTAATGCAGATTCGGATGCGTTGAAAATGATATTTCCTTCTTTTGACTCTATCAGCGGCTTCTCCACATATAGCACAACCGTTTCCAATGTATTGTCTGCCTGTTTCAGTACCAGGTTTGACAGGTTAAAATCAGTTCTTTCCTGTCGAAAATAAATGCTATCCAGGCTAAGTTGCTGCAAGCCTGCATAACTGATGGTAAGCCTGTAAAATCCAAAAGGTATTCGTGTAAATTCAAAACTCCCTGTTTTATCCGTCAGGGCGGTTTTTATTTCTCTTCGATCAGCAAGGGGGATTAATCGCAGCGTAGCTTTTTCCAGAGGTTGATTTTTTTCATCCACCACATTGCCGGTCAGAAGCCCATTATCTATTTTTTGCTGTGCAAAAACAGAAAAAAAAGCAAACAACAAAAATTGAGTGGCGGCTATTCTTTTAAACATGGGGCATTCAGAAGGTATAAAGGTAATCTAAACTGCCATTTTTTGGGGTCAAAACCAGTAAGCTGCATTCTGAAAAAAGCAATACAATTACACAAATGGCCAATGATATTAAATTGAATAACAATATCCTCTGCAGGTTGTACTCTTATTGGTACTTTAGAAAACCAGATATTGCGAGATAGCTAAAACATTCTGCCATACTGTCATTGTCTTACCGGATTTGGGTATATTTGCAGCCCGGTTTTAAATTGCCCGGACAATGCCCGAATTACTCAATCATAAGGTACAGGACGAAGCCAGACAGGGAGAAGCATATGCCCCTTTCCCGGATGACCCCAACCTGTATAAAAAGCGGTTTTATATTGAAAGCTACGGCTGCCAGATGAATTTTGCCGACAGCGAAGTAGTGGCTTCTATTTTGCACAAAGAAGGCTTTGGCGCCACCCGCAATGTGGAAGAGGCCGATCTTATTTTTATCAACACCTGCTCCATCCGTGAAAAAGCAGAACAAACCGTTCGCAAACGCCTTACCGAATTCCGTAAACTGAAAAAACAGAAAAAGGGAATGCTGGTGGGTGTACTGGGCTGCATGGCCGAAAGATTGAAATCAAAATTCCTCGAAGAAGAGCAATTGGTTGATATAGTGGTAGGCCCCGATGCGTATCGTACGCTGCCCGGACTGGTGCAGGAAGCGGAAGGTGGCCATAAGGCTGTAAACGTTTTACTGAGCCGCGAAGAAACCTATGCCGACATTGCCCCTGTCCGGTTGGACAGCAATGGCGTTTCCGCTTTTGTCAGCATTATGCGGGGCTGCAATAATATGTGCTCCTTTTGTGTAGTGCCGTTTACAAGGGGAAGAGAAAGAAGCCGTGATGCGGAGAGCATTGTAAATGAATGTAAAGATTTATTCAACAATGGTTATAGAGAAGTAACGTTGTTGGGGCAAAACGTAGATAGCTACAGCCTCCCCCTATCCGAAGGAGGGGAAACACAAAAGTTCTTCACTTTTGCAAACCTTCTTGAAAAAATAGCTCAAATATCACCGTTGCTGCGGGTACGCTTCTCCACTTCGCATCCGAAAGATATTACGGATGATGTACTGCACACGATGGCGAAATATGAAAATATCTGCAAGTATATTCACCTGCCGGTGCAAAGCGGCTCTACAAGGATATTGCAACTAATGAACCGCACTTATACCCGTGAATGGTATATGGCCAAAGTGGACAGGATACGGGCCATCATGCCCGACTGTGCAATCAGTTCCGACATCATTGCCGGTTTTTGTACCGAAACAGATGAAGACCACCGCGACACATTGGATATTATGCAATACAGCCGGTACGATTACAGCTATATGTTCTTCTACAGCGAAAGGCCGGGTACATTGGCGCAAAGAAGGTATAAGGATGACATACCCGAAGAAATAAAGAAACAACGCCTGCAGGATATTATTGAAGTGCAAAACCGTCTTTCCTTAGAAAGTTTTAAAAAAGATATTGGCAAAACATTCAAAGTGCTGATAGAAGGTGAGAGCAAGAAGAATGAAAACGAATGGAAAGGTCGCAACAGCCAGAACAAAGTGATTATTTTCCCGAAAGAACAATACAATCTCAACAAAGGGGATTATGTGGATGTTGTAATAACTGATTGTACACAGGCAACGTTGTTTGGAAGAATAGTTGAATGAGAATTTCTCGCAGCGTACGCAGCGGAGCAAAGACGCAACGAAAGAAATTATTATAAGAGTGCTCCATCTGTATTTAATAAGCTGTCATTAAAGATGATTCGCTGTAAAAAATAGAAAAATCTATGCCCCGAACTGAAAACGATATTGCAACTTTAGCTCTTGATATTTGTTTTGAGGTGCACAGAAAATATGGCCCCGGGTTGTTTGAAAGTGTTTATGAAGAAATTTTTTGTTACGAGTGGACGAAAACAGGAATACCCTTTCAACGTCAGCAAGGCATTCCATTGATTCATGAAGAAATAAAGTTGGATATTGGTTTTAGGGCAGATGTTATTTTGGACAATAGAGTAATCCTTGAATTTAAAAGCGTTGAAGCCCTGGCTGATATTCATTACAAACAAGTTCTGACTTATTTGAAGCTGAGTAATCTCAAGTTGGCTCTATTGATCAACTTTAATGCCGTATTGCTAAAAGATGGGATAAAACGAATTGTAAACAAACTATAACGCTGCGCCGTTTTTACGTTGCGAACGCTGCGAGAAAAATAAAAAATGGACATTCAAAGTATAAAAAACCGTTTTGGCATCATTGGGAATTCCCCCTCGCTTAACTATGCGCTACAAGTGGCTATACAGGTGGCAGGTACCGACCTGACCGTACTGATCAACGGTGAAAGCGGCGTAGGTAAAGAAGTTTTTTCACAGATCATCCATACTCTTTCCCCCCGCAAGCATAACCCTTTCATTGCCGTCAACTGCGGGGCCATTCCGGAAGGAACGATAGATTCTGAATTATTCGGACATGAAAAAGGCTCTTTCACCGGCGCTGCCGATGCACGGAAAGGCTATTTTGAAACGGTAAACGGCGGCACCATCTTCCTCGATGAGATTGGTGAACTGCCGCTTGGCACACAGGCAAGGTTATTGAGGGTTTTGGAAACAGGGGAATTTATCCGGGTAGGCTCATCCAAAGTGCAGAAAACAGATGTACGGGTGATTGCCGCTACCAATAAAGACCTGCTGCAATTGGTACAGGTGGGCAAATTCAGGGAAGACCTTTATTACAGGCTCAGCACAGTGCCTATCCGTGTACCTTCGCTGCACGACAGGCCGGAAGATATTCATTTGCTTTTCCGGAAATTCGCTGCCGATTTTGCCAATAAATACAGGACTTCGCCGGTGCAACTGGATGACGAAGCAAAACAAGTGTTAATAAACTATCCCTGGCCGGGCAATGTGCGGGAATTAAAGAATATTGCGGAGCAAATATCAGTTCTTTCACAAGACAAGCAGATTACGGCCAAAGAACTAAACAAGTTTCTCCAGCCTTATTCCAATAACAGGCTGCCGGCCGTATCCGGCAACGGTAGCGCAAATACCGGTGAGTTTGCCAATGAAAGAGAAATACTTTACAAACTCTTCTTTGATATGAAAAGAGATGTAACCGAACTGAAAAGAATTTTTCTTGACATACTGCAAAACCCCGAACTGGCGCCGCAAAACCAGGCTATCATTAACGAACTGAAAGAATTGAAGCCTGCCGATAATCTTCAGCCTGTCCGGGTAACACCCTCCCTTCCTTCGGCCCAGCCTGTGCTGATGAACAATGCCATTCACGAACACGAAGAAGTGGAAGAAAGCCTGAACATTGTTGACAAGGAAAAAGAACTGATCATTAAAGCGCTGAAAAAGCATAAAGGAAAAAGAAAAGATGCCGCCCTTGACCTCGGCATCAGCGAAAGAACATTGTACCGGAAACTGAAAGAATACGATATAGAAAGCTGATATGATGCCTGTAAAAAAAATAATAATTGCGCTACTGTTCATTGCATCCGGCTTATTTGCCGTAATGAGCAACAGCAGTTGCGGTATTTATAAATTCAACGAGGCAACGATTCCCGACAGTATCAAAACTGTAAAGATCAATTTTATTGAAAACAAGGCCCGCTATGTAAACCCGCAGCTAAGCCCGCAGCTTACAGACAGGCTCCGCCAGAAAATAACCGGGCAAACAAAACTGGTGCAAACCAACAGCGATAATTTTGACTGGGAAATCAGCGGAAAAATTACCGATTACAGTTTAAGCACTTCGGCCATTTCAGGGCAACAAACCCTGAACAACCGGATAACGGTTGGCGTCAGCATTACCCTTGTTGACAGAAAAACGGACAAAAAACAAGACTTCGCCGTAAGCCGGAGTTTTGAGTTCAAAGGAAATATGTCGCTCCAACAGGCAGAAGCTGCCCTGGGTGATGAAATGCTTCGGACATTAGCGGATGAAATATTCAATAAATTATTTTCCAACTGGTAACTTGAGGCCCCGTTAAATTATTTTCGCAATGCAGGTTAGAATCAACCAACTGGTAAAAACAATTTTTCAGAAAGATACGCTGGAGCAATGCAGTTTGCAGGAATTGCAGCAATATGCTGACAGGCACTCTTATTTTGGCGCCGCCCAGTTGCTGCTCACCAAAAAAATGCAGTTGGAGCAGCATGAACAATTTGATAAGCAACTTCAAAAAACATTTCTTTATTTCCATAACCCGCTTTGGGTGCAGCATGTATTAAATGATAACGGGAAAGCGGAAATAATACCGCCTGTTTCATCTGTAGAAAATACAATGTCCGGCATGGCCACCCCTGCCATAGAAGAAAAGAAAGATGAACCGGCAGAAATTATTGCGGAAGCAACTATAACAGAAGAAATATCAATTGCTGAAAACAGCGATAGCTTACCTGAAGTAGAAATAATAGCGGCTGATAATACTATTATCGCTGAAGAACCGAAAGAAGAACCTGTTAATACAGAGCAAACGCAACCGGCCTTTACCATCAAGCCGTTGAAGGAAGAAGCTGCCGAATTGCTTTTTCAACCCTATCATACCGTAGATTACTTTGCCTCACAAGGCATTAAATTCAAGGAAGAAAACAAACCGGAAGGTAAGTTCGACCAGCAATTAAAGAGCTTTACCGGGTGGCTGAAAACCTTAAAAACAATGCCGGTTTCGGAAATTGCAAAAAATGTCGATGCCAGAAGCGAGCAGAAAGTGGAGAAACTGGCCGAAACATCACTGGAAAACAGGGAAGTAATTACCGACACTATGGCCGAAGTGTGGGAAAAGCAGGGCAACTACCCAAAAGCCATTGAGATATACAATAAATTAAGTTTGCTTGAACCCTCTAAAAACGCTTATTTTGCAGCGAAAATTGAGGATTTAAAGAAATTATTATGACTATTTTATTTGTGATTCTGATTGTGCTGGCATCCATCATATTAGGCTTTATTGTATTGGTACAGAACCCGAAAGGGGGTGGCTTGGCCGGTAATATCGGCGGGTTCAGCACCCAGTTTATGGGCGTAAAGCAAACCAACGATGTACTGGAAAAAGGCACCTGGATTTTTGGCGGAATCATTTCCGCCCTATGCCTCGCTTCTGCCCTTTTTATCGGCAGCGGCTCTTCCGACAGTACCGGGCCAAACAGGGTAAATGAAGCCACAGGCACTACAATCCCTTCCACACAGCCGCCCGTTCAATTAAATACTAATCCTGCTGACTCAACAGGCAATTAATCTTATACAATCTTATTTCAACCCGGTCCACCATAAAAGGATCGGGTTTTTTTATATAACTTGTTTCTATGATCAAAAAAATAATCCTTACCATTTTCATCATCGTATTGTTAGCTGGCGGATTTTTTGCCTGGAAACTATACAGGCCGGCAGTTAACAATCCCGAAAATGCTTTTTTTTATATCTCTTCCACCGATAACCTGCAATCGGTAAAGGACAACCTCCTTGAGCAACAACTTATCAAAGGCGGTAACTTTGATTTGGTGGCCCGCCTGCTTAAATTCAGAAAAGTAAAACCCGGCCGCTATACGCTGAAAAACAAAATGAGTATTTATGACCTGGTAAAGAAACTTCGCAGCGGGGAGCAGGATGCCGTAAAAATGGTGATTGTAAAAGAACGTACCAAAGAATTGCTCTCCGGTAAATTCGGGAAAGGAAAAAAATTCGACACCGAGTTCGATTCGTTGCAGATGATAACTTTTCTCAGCAACAACGATTCCCTGAAAGAATTTGGTGTTGATACCAATACAGTAATGAGCATTGTAATGCCTTATACCTACGAAATACAATGGGCCGGAGGGCCGGAAAAGGTAGTGCAGCAATGGCACCGGGCTTATAAAACATTCTGGAACGATAAAAGAAAAGCAAAAGCCGACTCGCTTCACTTAACACCGGTACAGGTTTCCATTCTTGCCTCCATCGTGGAGGAGGAAACCACCCGAAAAGCGGATAAATACAATGTTGCAAGCACTTACCTTAACCGCCTTGCTAAGGGAATGAAACTACAGGCAGACCCCACCGTAAAATTCGTAACCCGTAATTTTCGGCTGGGCAGAATTACCGGCTCTCATTTAAAACTGGAATCCCCTTATAATACATACCTCTATGCCGGCTTGCCCCCGGGCCCCATTTGCACACCATCCATTGAATCCCTTGAAGCGGCGCTTGATGCACCGGCAACTGAATACCTGTTTTTTGTTGCCAGCCATAAGTTTGACGGCAGCACTGTTTTTACCACCAATTACAACGACCATTTGAAATACGTACGGCTTTTTCATGCAGAGCAGAACCGCAGGGCCGATTCCGTCAGAAAATCAAAGGCAACCCCCTGATGTCTTTTCTTTCAAATATCGCAAACAGGATATTGGCATTGCCGCCGGTAAAATTTCTGCTTGCTAAAAGCAAAACAACTTCTTTGCCGGGGTTTCGGGGTATTCCTATTTACGATGTGGTAAAATTTTTCATCACACAGGTAAAAACGGTGGGTATGGAAGAAAGGGCCGCTGCCATCTCTTTTAATTTTGTAATGGCCATCCCCCCTTCGATTATTTTCCTGTTCACCCTGATACCTTTTTTCCCCGTATCTCAGCAGTTTCAGGAGCAGCTCTACGGACTGATAAGGGATGTGGTGCCCGGTGAAAAAGACAATGCAGTTCTCATTGGTTTTCTAAAAGATTTTATCAATAATCCCCGTACTGCCCTGCTTTCGGTTGGTTTTATTTTATCCATGTTCTTCTCATCGAATGCCGTAATGGGCATCATGCGGTCGTTTGACAAAAACTATATTGGATTTAGAAAAAGGTCTGATTTTCAGAAAAGGGTTATTGCACTACGAATAACAATGGTGATGTTTGTGATGGTGCTGACCGCCATTGTACTGCTTGTAGCAAGAAATTTTGTACTGGAATGGTTTGGTATTGAAAATGCCCTTCTAAGAAAAGTGATTGTTAATGCCCGCTGGCTGGTGATTATCCTGCTTGTCTTTATGACCATATCCTATATCTACCGCCATGCCCCTGCTGTGCAAAAGAAATGGCGGCTCATTAATCCCGGTTCCATACTGGCCACTTTCCTGATGGTGCTTCTCAGCTTGTTGCTGTCCTGGTGGGTATCCACTTTCGGAAGCTATAACCAGTTGTACGGCTCCATCGGCACCATCCTGATTATCATGTTATTGATTTTTATAAACTCTATAGTCTTACTCATTGGTTTCGAGCTAAATGTAAGTATTGCATCCCTGAAACGCATTGCAGATGAGCGGAAAGATAATCATCCGGACGGTGATGCTGCTATTGAATAATTTCCGAACTTCGAAAGAGCAAAAACATCGCATTAAAATAAACCGTGATTTTATTTGATCTTCTCCGGTTTGTATTGGCATGCAATGCTTAATTATTATTTTAAAATACAACTCATGAAAAAATCATTCTTTGCAGCGCTCCCCGTAGCCGCTATCGGTATGTTGCTGGCTGTAATGCCCGTTGGCGATCCGTTGCCGATTGGTTCGGCCATTCCCAAAAAAGATGTAAAAATGAAAGATGTATCCGGAAAGGAGCTATCCTTAAAGGATATTAAAAAAACTCAGGGATTGCTGGTGATGTTCAGTTGCAATACATGCCCTTATGTTATCAAAAACCAGGGAAGGGCTGCTGAAGTATTCAGTTATGCAGAAAACAATGGTATAGGCGTTGCTATCCTTAACCCCAACGAAAAACAAAGGGATGGCGTTGACTCTTACGAAGAAATGCAATCCTATGCAAAAGACCAGGGCTATAGCTGGTCTTACCTCGTAGATAAAAATTCAGAACTGGCCGATGCTTTTGGCGCCAACCGGACGCCTGAATGTTTTCTGTTTAATGCCGAAGGCAAACTGGTGTACCACGGCGCTATTGATGATAACCCTTCTGATGCAGGCGCCGTAAGCCGCAAGCACCTCATTGAAGCCATCAATGAAGTAAAGGCAGGCAAAGATGTCAGCGTAAAAGAAACAAAGTCTGTGGGTTGCAGCATCAAAAGACTATAAAAATGTCATTCTGAACCAGGTCTGAATCGCAGAAAATCCTTTCTATACAACTTAAAATTCTTATCCCCGGTAATTGGCCGGGGATTTTTTTATCAAAAATTTATGGAATATTTGTACAAACTCATCTAAGCCATTGTAAACCGCATTGTACCACCCTTATAAACCATTGCTTATGCTTAGCCGCTCTGTTATCAATAAACTGATAATAATTACATTCCTGGGCCTGGTAGGTTTTTGCCTTGCAAGGGCTATTTATTACGGAAGTTTCTGGGGAATTGCCCTCGCATTGATAAGCCTTGGCGCCGGGGTTTATTTTTTATACATCCTTGTAAAAACCCGTACGGCTGCCGCCGAAGCAGAAACGGACAACCAGGTGTAACCTCATTCGAGTATAGCCATGATTTTTTGAACTTGCAACATGAGATTTGCCCTACTGTTTACTTGTTTCCTATTGTTATTCTTTTCCTGTAGGAATATCTCAAAAGAAAAAACCTATCCTGATATTGTTATTGAAGAGGGCTTATCCTATAAATGGGATTTTAAAAATCAATTATACTTTGTAAACAGCATGGGTCTGGATAACGATTCTATTCCAACTATGCCTATCAGGTTCACACTTTCAGAATCAGAGAAACAAGCTATAATAGATAAGTTTCACAAAGCTGGTCTTCATAATATTAACAGCGATAAATATATAGAAGACCGTTGCCACATTATGCCTAAAATATTTACGACTCTTTATATAAAAAAAGAAGGCAACAAGGTAATTAAGATCGAAATTGATGAAAGTTGTACAAACTATAAAAACAAAAACTCTGTTACAGCCAATAGAATAAAAGCGTTTATACAATTTGTAAGAATGCTCTTACATAGCAAGCCCGAAATAAAAAATGCCCCTAAATCCAATGTGATATATTTCTAATATCCTACTCTGCCAGTTCAGCTATCTTTTTCTTCAGGTCTTCATGAGATACCTGCTCCTCTGTAAAACTCCTGTACCCTGTTTTATTATTGATAAACAAAGTGGCCGGAATAGCCCCGGACCATTTCGGGTCAACCTTAGGGCAGAAATAATCGGCATCGGTTTCATCGAGCCATACAATGGGTGCAGTGAACTTTCTCTTTTTGGCAACGGAAGCAATGCCTTCAGGAAAGGCTTCTTTGAAATCAAGGCTTACTAAAATCAATTGAATGCTGTCTGTAGCAGATTGAACAGTACTGTTATGCTTATCTGTTTCTTCTATGAAATAAGGAATCTCTTCAATGCAGGGGGCGCACCAGGTAGCCCAGAAATTGACGATAAGAGGCGTTTTACTTTCAGCAATAACCTTTTCAATATCAGTGATCTTCACTTTCTGAATGGTTTGTGCATCAACCGAACCGGCCAGTGTTAAAAATAATCCTATAAAAAAAGGGTTTACCAACCTCATAATCTTAAACTATTAAACTTTATTCCTTTTTCAATCCCCACTCCTCCAGCAACTGCTGCTTCATGACGCAATCCCCGTCATCCCGGTTGTAATGTCCTGCCTTTTCTTTTTGCCGGAACGCTTCATATAATGTAACGGCGCAAGCCACACTTATATTCAGCGAACGGATGATGCCCACCTGAGGAATGATAAAATTTCCATCGGCCATGGCTCTTATTTCATCGCTTACGCCACTATGCTCATTACCGAATACCAATGCAATGCTTTGAGTAAAATCAATTGCATGCAAATTTACGGCATCACTGCTGAGGTGCGTTGTTAAAATAGTTGAGTACTTCTTCCGCAACGTGGAGAAGCATTCTCCTGCATTGTCAAACTGGTGAACGGTGAGCCATTTGGCAGCGCTGGAAGAGCTTTTAGCGCCCCATTTTTTGTGGCGGGGTATTTTTGTATTCAGCACATAGATTTCCTGTACACCCACCGCGTCACAGGTACGCATTACGGCAGAAATATTGTGCGGGTCAAACACATTTTCCAGCACTACGGTTATATCCGGTTGCCTTTTGGACAAAACATCCAGCAGCTTCTCTTTTCTTTCAGGTGTCATTGAAGTACAGGTGTTCAACTTGCAAACTTCGGTAAATTAAGTATATTTATAACTGTTGAATTACACTGTGCTGCTTTAACCATGCCAATCATCCATTCAATATGAAGTATATTCCTGTCCAGAATTATATAAACGGACAATTTGTAAATGCCTCCGCTGGTCGCACCCTGCCGGTTATCTCACCTGTTGATGGGACAGAACTCTCTGTTGTGCCAATGTCAACAGCCAAAGACCTGGATGAAGCAGTAAATGCAGCTACTGCCGCCTTTCCTGCCTGGAGCAGAATGCCCATCAAAGAAAGAGTGCAGGTGTTCTTCCGTTATAAAACATTGCTCGAAAGAGATTTGAAACAACTGGCGGGGCTATGCAGCGAAGAAAACGGCAAAACATACGGCGAATCAGTAGCCGAAATAGAAAAATGTATTGAGCTGACAGAATTTGCCTGCTCTTTGCCACAACTGGTAACCGGCGAAATACTGGAAGTAAGCAAAGGGGTGGAATGCAGAACGGAGCATGTTCCCCTGGGAGTTGTTGCCTCCGTTGTTCCTTTTAATTTCCCGGCAATGGTGCCGAACTGGACAATACCCAATGCTATTGCACTTGGGAATTGCATGATTATAAAACCATCAGAAAAAGTTCCTTTGTGTTGCGGCAGATTAGCTGAATTATTAAAAGAAGCCGGTTTGCCAGACGGGGTTTTAAATATCGTACATGGTGATGTGGAAATAGTGGAAGCCATTTGCGACCATCCCGGCATTGAAGCTGTTTCATTCGTTGGCTCTACCAAAGTGGCGAAGATTGTTTATCAAAGAGCAACGCAGAACTATAAAAGGGCATTAGCACTCGGCGGGGCCAAGAATCATTTGATGGTGTTGCCGGATGCCATTCCCGGAATGACAGCGCAGAATGTAGCGGCCAGTATGAGTGGTTGCGCCGGGCAGCGTTGTATGGCTGCCTCTGCCATGATTGGTGTTGGCAATGTTGACAGTATTATTGATAAAATATGCGAAGAAGCCAGGAAAATTGTTCCCGGTGAAAACCTGGGCGCCGTTATCAGCAAAGAAAGTAAAGAAAGGATTGAGCAATATATCAATGAAGCAGAAAGAAACGGGGCAAAAGTTCTGGTAGATGGACGTAATACAAAGGTAAAAGGAAAAGAAAACGGCACTTATGTTGGCCCTACTGTAATTGATTATGTAACACCGGATATGAGTGTTGCCAAAGAAGAAATATTCGGCCCTGTTATTTCCATTATGCGAGCCAAAACTGTTGATGAAGCGCTGGCCATTGAAAACGCCAATCCTTATGGCAATGCCGCTTCGGTGTTTACACAAAATGGCGGTATGGCCCGTTACATCATAGACCGGGCCAGCGCCGGTATGATTGGTGTGAATGTAGGTGTGCCTGTGCCAAGAGAGCCTTTCTCGTTCGGCGGCTGGAATGAAAGTAAATTCGGCGTAGGCGATATTACCGGCAAAAGCTCCATTGAATTCTGGACGAAGCTAAAGAAGAGTACAATAAAATGGAACCCGGAAGCGGGAGTGAATTGGATGAGTTAGGAAGCCTCCCCAGACCCTTCCTTCGGAGGGGTTTAAGAACCCTGCGTTTTGTACCTTAAAATAGTAATAAAGAATTAGTATGAAGAAGAAGGAGGAACAATTAGAAAAGATAAAGGTAGTGTTACCCGAAGCAGACTGGCATCAATATTCAGCTGAAACACTATGGGCTAATTCACTTGGTGAAGGAAAATATGTTTTAGAAAATTCTCCATTCTTTGCCGACAATCTAAGCTATAAGGACACTGTTTATGCTGAGCATGGCCCTGACGAAGGATTTCCGATTTTCAAAAAAGCAGTTGAGCGATCTCAACATTCTACATACAGAATATTTCTTTTGGAGTGCAGACCCTTAGAAGAATTTGAGAAATATTTTGACGCATTAAATAAAATTGGCTGTACCTATGAAGGTTTGCATAAAACTCATTTTTCTATTGATGTGCCTCCGGAAACTGACATTATGGAAGTATTTAATTTGCTACAAAAGGGAGAAGATGATGGAATATGGTATTTTGAATCAGCACACATAGGGCATGATGTAAGTAATGCTGAATAGAATTACAGAACCCTGAAATGTGCGACGCAACGAAGTTGATAGTAGCACTACAGATGACTAAATAAAAAATACTATGAGTACTAAAACAATCTCCGAATCATCAAGCTCTGAAACCCCTCCTTCGGAGGGGCTTGGGGAAGCCATCATTCAGGATAATCTGGACTACACCTTGTTCTCCTGGAGCAAACAAAAAGGAGCCAACCCTATTGCCATTAAATACGGCAAAGGCGTTTACCTCTACGATTATGATGGAAAACGCTATATAGACTTTTCATCGGGACTGATGAATGTAAACATCGGCCACGGCAACCAGCGGGTAATGGAAGCCGTGGTGAAACAAATGCAGGAAGTGGCTTATGTTACCCCATCCTGTGTTACCAAAGTCCGCGGCGAATTGGGAAAGAAACTGGCATCCATCTGCCCCGGTGACCTCAACAAAGCATTTTTTACTTTATGCGGCGCTACTTCTATTGAAAATGCCATCAAACTGGCAAGGCTTTATACGGGCCGTCATAAAATTTTAAGCCGTTACCAATCCTATCATGGCGCTTCCATCGGCGCTATGTCAGCCAGTGGTGACCCGAGGAGAATGCCCGTTGATGCACAACAGGCGCCCAACTTTGTCCACTTCGACCTGCCTTATCTCTATCGCTGGGAATACGGTGAGGAAAATTTATTAAAAGAGTCTGTTGCCTCATTAGAAAGGCTGATTGCCTACGAAGGTGCCGGGAATATTGCTGCTATATTATTAGAAGGCGAATCAGGTTCATCAGGTTGTTTAAAATACCCTGTTGGTTATTTAAAAGCAGTAAGAGAAAAATGCGACAAACATGGCATCTTATTAATTGCTGATGAAGTAATGAGTGGCTTTGGAAGAACCGGTAAATGGTTTGGTTTTGAAAATCACGGCATTGTTCCCGATATGATTGCGATGGCAAAAGGGTTGACCAGCGGCTATATTCCCTTCGGATGTTTGATGATATCTGATAAGATAGCTGCTAAATATGATGATGCCGTTCTGCCGTTAGGTCTCACCTACTCTGCACACCCTGTAAGTTGCGCCGCTGCATTGGAAACCATAAAAATTTATAACGACGAAAGTCTGATTGAAAATTGTGCAGCAATGGGTCAATATGTAAATGAACAGGTAGAATTACTAAAACAAAAACATCCTTCCATCGGCGATTTCAGAAATACCGGTTTATTAGGTTGTATTGAATTGGTGAAAAAC
The DNA here is from genome assembly GCA_964560445.1 of uncultured Chitinophaga sp. Classification (GTDB taxonomy): domain Bacteria; phylum Bacteroidota; class Bacteroidia; order Chitinophagales; family Chitinophagaceae; genus JJ008. The sequence goes on from CAZLLT010000006.1 coordinate 80,505, forward strand.
AGAAGCACCAAAGAACCGATGGCTCCATTTAATGCAAATGCTAACGAAATGGGAGTGATGAATAAGGTTGCAGCAAAAATTAAAGAATTAGGGATGTACACTTTTGTACGGTGGAGTTATATTTTCATTGCCCCGCCATTGTGTGTTACGAAAGAGCAAATTGATGAAGGCTTGAAGATTATTAGCGAAGCGATTGAGATTGCGGATAAAAGCCTCCCCAACCCCTCCGAAGGAGGGGCTTAAGTACCTGACTACTTGAAATAGATGAAAGACTTTTGAAGTTTAAATTCTTGCATTCCGAATGGACAAAGAAAACACCAAAATATCGGAGTTTGAGAACCCCCTTTGGGGGGGCAGGGGGGCTTCTTCCCTCACCAACGAAGACCTTGCCCCTGTTCCACCATCCAAACGAACATGGGGCACCTGGAACTACGCTGCCTTATGGATCAGCATGAGTCTTTGTATTCCTACGTACACCATGGCCAGTTCAATGATCAATAATGGCATGAACTGGTGGCAGGCGGTACTGACTATCTTCCTCGGCAATGCAATTGTTTTAGTTCCGATGTTATTGAATGGGCATGCTGGTGCAAAATACGGAATACCCTTTCCTGTTTTTGCAAGGGCAAGTTTTGGAACAAAAGGGGCTAACATTCCGGCTTTGTTGCGGGCCATTGTTGCCTGTGGCTGGTTTGGTATTCAAACATGGATCGGCGGAGAATCACTCTATCATTTAATAAGAGCATGGAACCCATCATTGTCACAAATTGATACCAGTTCTCTTTTTCCGCAGGCCTTACCAATGACCTGCTTCGGTATTTTTTGGTTGCTGAATATGTTCATCATTTATAAGGGCGTAGAAAGTATCCGCAAACTATTGGTGTTTAAAGCCATCTTTCTACCTATTGCAGCCATTGCACTATTCTGCTGGGCCATCATTGCAGCAAAGGGCTTAGGCCCCATATTGAGTGAACCGTCAAAATTCACCGATAGTGCATCATTCTTTAAATTTTTCTTTCCTGCATTAACAGCCGTTGTTGGTTTTTGGGCAACATTATCATTGAATATTCCTGATTTTACCCGTTATTCAAAAAGCCAGAAAGCTCATATAAAAGGACAAGCTATCGGCCTCCCTCCTTCTATGACCTTGTTTGCATTCGTTGGTGTGGTTGTTACATCTGCATCTGCTATTATTTACGGAAGCCCGGAATGGGATCCTGTAAAACTGGCAAGCCACTTCAACAGCAAACTGATGGTAAGCTTCGCCATGATTGGCATTATCATTTCTACACTCGCCACCAACATTGCTGCAAACATTGTAAGCCCTGCCAATGATTTTTCGAACCTTTCCCCTAAAAAAATAAATTTTAAAGCAGGAGGATACATTACCGGCATCATTGGTGTTCTCATTTTTCCATGGAAATTATATGGCGATCCCAATGGTTACATCTTTACCTGGCTCATCGCCTACTCAAGTTTATTAGGCCCCATCGGCGGCATTATGATTGTTGATTATTATTTTATCAGAAAAAAGGAATTAGCAGTTGATGAACTCTACCGGCATAATGGGCGGTATAAATTCTCAAATGGGTTTAATCATGTCGCCATTATTGCATTACTCGCCGGAGTGTTGCCAAACGTTCCCGGGTTTTTAGTCAATATAAAAGTGGTGGTTGCCGATACCATGCCCTTATGGGTAAACAATCTTTATCACTATGCCTGGTTTGTAGGGTTTTTTGTAAGTGGAATTGTGTATTGGGTACTAACCGCAAAGGACACAAAGTTTAACGAAAAGAATGCAAAGTAAACCGTATGACAGAAAATGAATTATCGCATAAGGTTATTGGAATAGCAATGGATGTTCATTCTGCTTTAGGTGCTGGCTTGCTGGAAAGTGCTTATCAGGAATGTTTATATTATAAGTTAAATGCAAATGGTTTGTATGTAGAGAAAAAGAAGCCGATGCCTTTAGTTTTTGAAGATGTAAAACTGGAAATTGGTTATAGAATAGATTTGTTGGTTGAAAATAAGTTAGTAATTGAAATTAAAAGTGTTGAAGCATTAAATGATGTTCATTTAGCACAAACACTTACTTATATGAAGTTGGGTAGCTACAAATTAGGCTTGTTAATGAACTTTACTGTGGTTAGATTGAAAGATGGCATTAAAAGAGTTGTAAATGGCTTATAGTTCTTAGCGGTTCTCTGCGAAAGACTTTGCGCCTTTTGCGGTTAAATAAATAAAACGATGAGTATCTTAATCAAAAACGGGAATATCATTACTGCAACAGACAATTATGTTGCTGATATTTTTATTGAAGGAGAAACGGTAAAAGCCATCGGCAAAAATTTGGATATAAAGGCTGCTAAAGAGATTGACGCTTCAGGAAAACTAATTTTCCCTGGAGGCATTGACCCGCATGTACACCTGGATATGCCTTTTATGGGGACATACAGCAGCGACAATTATGAAACAGGCACAAGAGCAGCCCTATTCGGCGGCACAACAACGGTGATAGATTTTATTTTGCAAAAGCAAGGCAACAGTTTACGTTCTGCATTAGAAGAATGGAAAGGGCGAAGCGATAATAGCTGTGTAGGTGATTATAGTTTTCACATGGCCGTTACCGATTTTAATGACGATACAAAAAAAGAAATACAGGAAATGATTGAGAAAGAAGGCATCACTTCCTTTAAAACATTTATGGCCTACAAAGGTGCATTGATGATTGACGACCGGCAGATGATTGGTCTGATGCAGGAAGTAAAAAAACACGGCGGCTTAATCAATGTGCATGCCACCAATGGCGATATGATCGATTTCCTGATTGCCAAACACCGGGCTGAAGGGAAACTCTCTCCCTTATACCATTATTTATCACAACCGGAAGTTACTGAAACAGAAGCCAGTGGACGTTTTGCCGACATGGCCGATTATACAGGCTGTCCCGGTTATATTGTTCACCTTACCTGCGAAGGGGCATTGAATGCTGTTCGCAATACAACCAAAAGAAATCAAAAGATTTTTGTGGAAACCTGTATTCAGTATTTGATTATTGATGCTTCCTTGTATGAAAGAGAAGATGGTGCAAAATGGGTAATGAGCCCACCATTGAGAGAAAAGAAAGACCAACAAACGTTGTGGGCAGGTATTAACCAGGGATTGGTGCAAGTAGTTGCAACAGACCATTGCCCTTTTATGTGGGAGCAAAAATTATTGGGCAAAGATGATTTTTCTAAAATCCCGAACGGACATCCTGCCATAGAAAACAGGATGGAATTATTGTTTAGCGAAGGGGTTGTAAAAAATAAAATCACGTTGAATAAATATGTAGAGGTAACAAGCACCAATGCTGCAAAAATATTCGGTATGTTCCCTAAGAAAGGAACAATAGCTGTGGGCAGCGATGCAGATATTGTGTTGTTTGATGCAAATGAAAAACATACAATTTCTGCCAAAACACATCACATGAATGTTGATTACAGCGGTTACGAAGGTTGGGAAGTAACAGGAAAAGTAAAAACGGTTTTATTAAGAGGAAAAATTGCGATTGATAATAATGAATGCAAAGTAGAAAAAGGATATGGACAATTCATTAAAAGAAATAAAGTGAAACAAATGATTTAAGTTGTGTATAAATGTAAAGTCAAACAACCGATAAAAAATGGAAGTAAGAGAAGCGTATAATACTTGGGCTAATCAATATGATACAAACGAAAATAAGACAAGAGACTTAGAAGCAGTTTCTTTAAGGACGGCATTAAATAACATTCATTTTGATACTTGTTTAGAAATCGGTTGTGGAACAGGGAAAAACACAGAGTGGATAATTTCTAAGGCTAAAAATATTTTAGCTGTTGATTTATCTAACGAAATGTTGGCAAAGGCAAGAAGTAAAATTCAGTCTGATAAAGTGCAATTTATTCAGGCAGACATTAATGATGAATGGAGTTTTACAAATAATGAAAAATTTGATTTGGCAACTTTTAGTTTAGTATTAGAGCATATTGAAAACCTGAATGAAGTTTTTAGAAAGTTAAGTGAGGTAGTAGCAAACAATGGATATGTTTACATTGGCGAACTGCATCCATTTAAACAATACAACGGAACAAAAGCAAGATTTGAAGCAAAAAATGGGTTACAAATTGTAATGTGCTATAACCATAATATTTCAGACTTTACAAATGCTGCAAAGAATAATGGTTTTCAGATAGTTGAAATAGATGAATACTTTGATGATAATGATAGAACTAATATTCCACGAATTTTGACCTTACTATTAAATAAAAAATAAAAACAATATGCCAAGAATAATCAAATCAGGTTTAATCCAAATGAGCCTGCCAAAAACAGAAGGCGAAGGAACGATTGAAGAAATTAAAGAAGCAATGGTGCAGAAACATATTCCCTACATTGAGGAAGCAGGGAAAAAAGGCGTACAGATACTTTGCTTCCAGGAAATTTTCAATACGCCTTATTTCTGTCCCGGTCAGGATAAAGCATGGTATGAAAGTGCGGAAACTGTTCCCGGTCCTACCATAGAACGGATGCAGGCTTATGCCAAAAAATACAACATGGTGTTGGTTGTGCCTGTGTATGAAAAAGAGCAGGCAGGTGTGCTGTACAATACTGCTGCTGTGATTGATGCAGATGGAACATATTTGGGCAAGTACAGAAAAAATCATATACCGCATACATCGGGGTTTTGGGAAAAGTTTTTCTTCAAGCCTGGTAATCTCGGCTATCCTGTATTTCAAACCAAATATGCAAAAGTGGGTGTGTACATCTGTTATGACCGGCATTTCCCTGATGGCGCAAGGTGTTTGGGGTTAAATGGAGCAGAAATAGTTTACAATCCATCTGCGACTGTTGCGGGCCTCTCACAATACTTATGGAAGCTGGAACAACCTGCACATGCTGCTGCCAATGGTTATTTCATGGGTTGTATCAATCGTGTTGGCGAAGAAAAACCCTGGAACCTTGGTAAATTTTATGGCTCTTCCTATTTCGTTGATCCGAGAGGGCAAATTTTTTCGCAGGCATCAGAAGATAATGATGAGTTATTAATTGCTGAATTTGATTTGGACGAAATAGAAAAGATAAGAGCTACCTGGCAATTTTTCCGGGACAGAAGGCCGGAAACGTATGGAAAATTGGTTGAGCTATAATTTTATAATATTCACGCAAAGTTCTCCTTAGCGGCTCATTCACTTTGCGCCTTTGCGTGAGAAATCTTATGCATGATGATTAAAAACAACCGTTTAAGCAAAGAACAATACGCCGAAAACTTCGCCGACATTCACCCGCCGTATGAAAACATAACAGCGGCTAAAGTGGATGCCAATCGTTGTTTGTTCTGCTATGATGCGCCGTGTATGAAGAGTTGTCCTACCAGTATTGATGTGCCAAAATTCATCAAACAGATTACAACAGAGAATATAAAAGGCTCCGCTAAAACTATCTTTTCTTCCAATATTATGGGAGCAGGTTGCAGCAAAGTTTGTCCAGTAGAAAAATTATGCGAAGGTGCTTGTGTTTATAATTTACTGGAAGAAAAACCCATTCCTATTGCAAAGTTGCAACGCTATTCTACAGAAATGGCAATGAAAAAGGATTGGCAACTTTTTGAACGAAAAAAAGCCTCTTTAGGGGTTGGGGTTAAAAAAGTAGCGATAGTTGGCGCTGGCCCTGCGGGGTTGAGTTGTGCCCATGTTCTTTCAAGAGAAGGAATTGATGTAACCATCTATGACAAAGAAAGTAAAGGCGGCGGTCTGATGACCTATGGCATCGCTGCCTATAAAGTAACGCCACACTTCTGCGAAGACGAAGTGAACTATATTACTTCTATCGGCGGCATCGAGATAAAATACAACCAGGAACTGGGAAAAGATATATCACTAACTGAATTAAAAAGAAACTATGACGCTGTTTATCTCGGCATTGGTGTAGGTGTTGCCCGCCAGTTAGAAATCCCGGGAGAAAAACTGGAAGGTGTGGTAGATGCCATTTCATTTATTTATGATATACGTTCCAAAGGCTATTCATCTGTCCCGGTGGGAGATAAAGTAGCCGTAATAGGTATGGGCATGACAGCCATTGATGCAGCCACACAGGCAAAGCGCTTAGGCGCAAAAAAGGTAACGATGGTGTACCGCCGCACCGAAGCAGAAAAACCCTGCACTCAGCATGAACTGGATATTGCCCTGCTGGATGGCTGTGAAGTTATCTGGCTGGCTGCACCCAAAAAACTAAAAGGCTCGCAGGGAAAAGTGAAGCAATTGGTATGCAGCAAAATGAAGCTCGGCGAGCCTGATGCCAGTGGAAGAAGAAGCCCTGTTGATACCGGTGAAACATTTACCCTGGATGTTGACATGGTTATCAAAGCCGCAGGACAAGTGCCTTTTGAAAAGTTGGTAAAGAAATACAAGCTGGATAATAAGAACGGAAAGATTGTGATCAATGAAAACTGTGCCACGAACATCAAAGGCGTTTTTGCCGGTGGCGATGCGGTGAACGGCGGCAAAGAAGTAGTGGATGCAGTGCAAGCGGGTAAAGATGGAGCTAAGGCGATTTTAAATTATTTAGAAAAAAAATAAACCACAGAGACACAGCAACACAGAGATTCACAGAGAAAAATTCCATGCTACTCCGTGCCTTTGTGCCCCGTGGTTCAAAAATGTTATATGGCAAATATTGAATCAAACTTCCTCGGCATAAAATCACCTAACCCATTCTGGTTAGCCAGTGCCCCTCCTACTGATAAAAAGTACAATGTGCTCCGGGCTTTCGAAGCCGGTTGGGGCGGTGTAGTTTGGAAAACGTTGGGCAGCCAGGTAAAAAATGTTTCGTCAAGATATTCAGCAGTGGATTTTGGCGGGCAGAGAGTGATGGGTTTTAATAATATTGAACTCATCAGCGACCGGCCGCTTGATATTAACCTGAAAGAAATTAAAGAATGTGTAAAACTCTTTCCAGACCGGGCCATGATTGTTTCGCTAATGGCAGATAATGACAGAAAAAGCTGGCATGAGTTAATAAAGAAAGTAGAAGATGCCGGTGCACATGGATTGGAATTAAATTTTGGTTGCCCGCATGGAATGACAGAAAGAGGAATGGGCGCCGCCGTAGGACAAGACCCGGAAATTGCCTGTATGGTGGTGGAATGGGTGATGGAAGCGGCAACAATCCCAGTTATCACCAAACTTACGCCGAATGTTCATTCCGTTGTGCCAACAGGACGTTCAGTGGTGAAAGCAGGAACAAATGCACTGTCGCTTATCAATACTATTCAATCTGTAACAGGTATTGATCTTGATACACTGGTGCCCAATCCCTATGTAGCAGGCAAAAGCGTCTTTGGTGGTTATTGCGGCCCTGCTGTAAAGCCTATTGCCTTAAAAATGCTTACGACCATTGCACAGGATGAATTAACCAGGAAAGTTCCCATCTCCGGCATTGGTGGTGTTAGTACCTGGAAAGATGCCGCGGAGTTTATGCTGCTCGGCGCCAGTAATGTGCAGGTATGTACTGCTGCCATGAAACATGGTTTCCGTATTGTGGAAGATATGTGTGAAGGACTGAACAACTGGATGGATGAAAAAGGATTTAAAACACTCGATGATTTCATAGGCAAATCTGTTGATACCATCACCCATTGGGAAGACCTCGACATCAACTATCACCACATAGCCAAAATAAACCAGGATAAATGTATCCACTGCGGCCTTTGTTATATTGCCTGTGAAGACACATCACACCAATCCATTAACCTGACTTATGGCAAACCATACAACACCTATACAGTGAAAGATGAAGAATGTGTGGGCTGCAATCTCTGTATGTTAGTTTGTCCGGTTGATAAATGTATTACTATGGAAGAGCGCCGTGTGGCTCCTGAATATGTAAACTGGATTGAATGGCAAAAAAGGGGCCTCCCGTTAAATGATCATTAACGATTTTTGTTCTGATCAAAGCCAGCAACAAACTCCCATTTTACTTAGGCTGCTTGCAATATTGGTTGTAAATTGCCGCCCAGCCAATTCAGGCATTTATAACATTAAAAAAACATTTTTGCTATGGCCCAAAAGATAAAAGTTGCCAACCCCGTGGTGGAACTGGACGGAGACGAAATGACCCGTATTATCTGGAAATTCATCAAAGACAAACTCATAAGCCCCTATCTTGACCTTGACATTAAATATTTTGACCTCGGTATTGAATACCGGGATAAAACAGACGACCAGGTTACTATTGATGCCGCCAATGCCATTAAACAATACGGTGTGGGCATCAAATGCGCCACTATCACCCCTGACGAAGCAAGGGTGCAGGAATTCAGCCTGAAACAAATGTGGAAAAGCCCCAACGGTACCATCCGCAATATCCTTGACGGCACCGTGTTCCGTGAACCCATCGTCATCAGCAATGTACCGAGGCTGGTTACCAACTGGACAGCGCCCATCATTGTAGGCCGTCATGCCTTCGGCGACCAGTACAGGGCTACCGATGCAGTAATCAAAGGCAAAGGAAAGCTTACCATGACCTTTACTCCTGAAGGTGGCGGAGAACCTCAGACCTTCGAGGTATATAATTTTAAAGGCGACGGCGTGGCACTGGCCATGTACAATACAGATGAAAGCATCAAAGGCTTTGCCAGGAGCTGCTTCAATATGGCCCTCAGCAAAAAATGGCCACTGTACCTTTCTACCAAAAACACTATCCTGAAAAAATATGATGGCCGTTTTAAAGATATTTTCCAGGAGATTTATGAGAATGAATTCAAGACTTCGTTTGAGGCAGCGGGCATTACTTACGAGCACCGTTTGATTGATGATATGGTGGCCAGCGCCCTGAAATGGAATGGCAACTTTGTGTGGGCCTGTAAAAACTACGATGGCGATGTGCAAAGCGACACAGTAGCACAGGGCTTCGGCTCCCTCGGATTGATGACCTCCGTACTGATTACACCTGACGGCAAAATCATGGAAGCCGAAGCGGCGCATGGAACCGTTACCCGCCACTACCGGGACCACCAGAAAGGCAAACCTACTTCCACTAACCCGATAGCCAGCATTTTTGCATGGACAAGGGGATTGGCTTTCCGCGGTAAATTAGACGGCAACCAGCCGTTGATAGATTTTGCGAATGCCCTGGAAGCCGTTTGTATCGAAACAGTGGAAGAAGGCAAAATGACCAAAGACCTGGCTGTATGTATCCACGGAAATAAAGTGAACCACGGAGAACATTATCTCTATACCGAAGAATTTTTAGAAGCGATAGACAATAACCTGAAGAAAAAGATCGGGTAATGAATACCTTTTTATCGCATTCAAACCGGCTTTTGCCGGTTTTTTTATTACTATAACAAAAAAGCCATCCGCTTTAAAACCGATGGCTTTTTCAAAATTGGTTCCTATATCTTTTACACCCTGAAATGGGCAAAAGCCTTGTTGGCTTCAGCCATACGGTGTGTGTCTTCTTTCTTTTTAAAGGCAGCGCCTTCGCCTTTGCTGGCAGCTACAATCTCAGCAGCTAATTTATCAGCCATGCTGCGGCCGTTTCTGTCGCGGCTGTAGCGGATAAGCCATTTCATGCTCAGGGATATCTTCCTGTCGGCACGAACCTCAGCAGGTATCTGGAAAGTAGCGCCCCCGATACGGCGGCTGCGAACTTCTACAGCAGGGGTAACATTGACCAACGCCTTTCTCCACACTTCGTAACCATCCTCGTTGGTTTGCTTGGCCACTTTATCCAGCGCATCGTAAAAAATGTTGAATGCCCCGCTTTTCTTGCCCTGCCACATCAGGTTGTTGACAAAACGTGTAACCAGTTTATCGTTAAACTTTGGATCCGGCGCTAAAGGGAGTTTTTTTGCTTGTGCTTTCCGCATGACTTTAAATTATTATCTCTTATTATTTTTTAGCTTTTTCTTTCTTGGTTCCGTATTTGGAACGGCTTTGCTTACGGTCTTTTACACCTGCCGTATCCAATGAGCCGCGAACAATATGGTAACGTACACCCGGAAGGTCTTTTACCCGGCCACCGCGGATCAGCACTATGGAGTGCTCCTGCAGGTTGTGTCCTTCTCCGGGAATGTAAGCAATCACCTCAATCTTGTTCGTTAAACGAACTTTAGCCACTTTACGAAGCGCCGAGTTCGGCTTTTTAGGGGTAGTGGTATATACCCTTGTACAAACGCCACGGCGTTGCGGACACTGGTCCAAAGCCCTGGATTTGCTCTTCGCTCTTATAATTTCTCTTCCTTTACGTACTAATTGTTGAATTGTAGGCATTCTTGACCCTTATTTTTGGGACGGCAAAGGTAAAGGCAAGCGGGGTAATCTCCAAAAAATGAGGGTTGATTTTTACAATATGGCGTCAATTGGGGATAAAACCGCCTATTCTGTTACACAGGAGAGATAGAAGCGCCTAATGCCCTAAAAATCAATGATTACACTTTCCACATCCAGTTGTACTTATCCTCCCTTCTTCCTTCCCGTAAATCTGTAATCCATTTTTTCACCGTAGTTGCGGCTTTCCAGCTACCGGGGGCAAACTCCATCACATAGTCTTTATACCGCAGTTCTTTAATGGGGGAAATAGTTGCCGCCGTACCGGTGCCGAATACTTCTTTCAACTCGTCGGCTTTATAGGCAGCCATTATTTCATCAATGCCCAGCGGCCTTTCTTCTACCGTAAGCCCCATTTCTTTTAATAAGGTAATGGCGCTTTGGCGGGTTATCCCGTCAAGTATAGTTCCCTGCTCCAGGTCAGGAGTAATGGCTGTGTTACCAATGATGAAGAACACATTCATTGTGCCACATTCCTGTACATATTTATGCTCATGGGCATCCATCCACAGCACCTGGTCGTACCCTTTTTTCTTAGCCTCGGCAGTAGCATACATGGCAGCGCCATAGTTGCCTGCGGCTTTTGCATAGCCTACGCCGCCGGGAGCCGCCCTTACATATTTTTCTTCCACATAAATACGCATCGGCTCGCTGTAATACGGGCCGGTAGGGCTAAGGATGATCATGAACTTATAGGTATCAGAAGGCCTTACACCTATCAGTTCATCACAGGAAAACATAAAAGGCCTGATATACAAAGAATGGTCTTCTTTGGCAGGTATCCAGTTTTTGTCCAATGCTATCAAACGGCGCATACCTTCCATGAACAATTCTTCCGGAATTGCGGGCATCTGCATTCTTTCGGCAGAAATATTAAACCGCCTGAAATTATCCTGTGGTCTGAAGATATATGCATTGCCTTCGGCGTCCCTGTAAGCTTTAATACCTTCAAAAATAGCCTGCCCGTAATGCAGCGCAGCCAGCGATGGGCTTAACAGCAAAGGCTGATAGGGCTTGATTTCAATATTCTTCCACTCTCCTCCTTCATAGTCGGCTTCCAGCATGTGATCTGTAAAATACTTTCCGAAAGAAAGGTTTTCCAGGTTCAAATCATTTAGCTTACTACGCTCCGTCTTTGTTATCAAAATATCCATAGCTGCAATCATAAAAGGTTATTTTTGATACATCAAAGAAACGAAAAAAAGCTAACAGTTATTCGTATAATTATTGATTGAATATATGGAGCTTAATAATATCCCTTTAACAGCCGCTGTAGTCAGTTCCCTTTACGAAAACGTATTGATTGATGTCGGCGAGGCTGTTCCGCTTTCATCACACCCGGCACATAATGTGGAGCCAACTCAACAGGTCTTAAAAAAAGCAGGCAATAACCATCGCAATGTTTTATTAGTGGCAAATGAAGAAGAAAGCATGGGTGATGAAATACTGCCTGCACCGCAAATAACATTCATCACAGATATCCTTAAAGCCTGCAAGCTAACGATGGATGATGTTACGCTGATTAACAAAAATGACTATAAGGAACATTCTTTTAAAGAGCTGAACAGCCTTTTTCCGGCCACCGTTGTTATTTTATTCGGTCTTGAACCTGCTGCTTTCGGCCTGCCAATCAATTTTCCCGTATTCCAGGTACAGACATTTAATGGCAATACATTTTTATATTCGCCGCCCTTAAGCAAACTACCGGAAGATAAATTGCTGAAAAGCAAGCTATGGGTTTGCCTGAAGCAGGTTTTTAAACTATGACCGACTATGCAGCTCATTTTTGCAACCAATAATCAGCATAAAATTGATGAGATACGGCAGGCTTTAAACAGCCGCATACAAATCATTACATTAAAAGAGGCTGGTATCCTGATTGACATTCCGGAGCCTTATGATACGCTTGAGGAAAATGCAAGGGCCAAATCCCGGACCATCTATGAATTAACACAGCAAAACTGTTTCAGCGAAGACACGGGACTGGAAGTAGCCTCCCTGAACGGCGAACCGGGGGTTAAAAGCGCCAGGTATGCCGGGGAAGAAAAATCCTTTGACGCCAATATTGATAAACTGTTGAATAACCTGGCGGGGCACACAGGCCGGTCGGCCCGGTTCAGAACAGTTATTTCTTTGATTATCAACAGGGAAGAAACTACTTTTGAAGGTATTTGCGAGGGGCACATTACTACGGAACGAAGCGGCTCGGAAGGATTCGGGTACGACCCGGTTTTTATGCCCGCCGGGGCAACCCAAACTTTTGCTGAAATGAGTATGGAAGAAAAGAACAAATACAGCCACCGGGCGAAGGCAACGGATAAATTGGTAGTATTTTTGAATAATTTGGAACAAAACACCTGATTTTGACACCTGAACGCAACCAAAATATTACTGAAGACGACTTAATCAATGGATGCCTCGAAGGAAACCGCCGGATGCAGGAAGAGTTGTACCGCAGGTTCTCATCCCGGATGTATGCAGTTTGCCTTCGCTATGCCGGTAACGGAGAAGAAGCCCAGGATATATTACAGGAAGGATTTATTAAGGTCTATAAAAAATTATACAGTTTTCGCAGGGAAGGTTCCTTTGAAGGATGGGTTCGCCGCATATTTGTTAACACGGCCATAGAGCATTTCAGGCGCAAACGCTACCTGATGCCGGTAACGGAAAAAGAAGAGAATACCATTGAAGGAAAATATACTTCGGTTCTGGATAGCCTGGCAGAAAAAGATATAATGGCATTGATACAGGAATTGTCGCCGGGGTACAGAACGGTGTTCAACATGTATGTAGTGGAAGGTTATACACACAAAGAAATCGGCGATATGCTGGGCATAAGCGAAGGAACAAGCAAATCGCAGTTATCAAGAGCCAAAGTAATATTGCAGGAAATGGTGAAAACCTATATAGATCAGCAAAGAAGCAGCAAAGCAAACCCATGACCCCTATACAAAATAAGATGTACCAGTATGAAGTGGCGCCCCCGCCGGGGTTATGGGAAAAAATTGCCGTTGACCTGGATGAGGCCGACCTGGAATATTTTTACCCTGACCGCCTTCGCCAACATTCCGTACTACCACCAGCCGCTGCCTGGGAAAAGATTGCCGGTTCAATTCATACAGAAGAAGCGCCGGTTGTAGCCCGCAGGTTCTTTACTCCCTTTCTCCGCTATGCAGCCGCAGCCGCTGTTGTTGCCTTTTTAGCCTGGGGCGCCCTGCAACTGATGAATACAGGCAAAACAGGCAGTAACGATGATATGGCTGCAACAACTACAGGGCCTGTTCCTGATACAGCAACTCCTTCAGAAAATACAATTAATACCCTTATTGGTGAATCCACTGATAGCGAAGAAGCAATTGCTCTTACCGAAGCAGAAATAAGAGATGCAGCCGCCCTTGAAGCAAGCAAGAAGACATACGCTTCATTATCCGAGCCTGTTATCAGCAAGATGAGAAATGTGGCTTCCTTCTATTTTACACCACCCCCGGCCCCTACAGGAGGTACAAGGGGACTGAGCAGTGAAGATTATTACATAACAGAGCAGCCTATTACAGGAAAAAGCAATGCAGACCGTTATATAATGCTGATGAGCCCCGATGGAAATATTATCCGGATATCAAAAAAATTAAGCGACCTGGTATGCTGCATTTCCGGTGAAGAAGATGACCCTGAGTGTATCCACCAGATAAAATTGCTAAAGGAAAAACTGTCCAACCCTGCCTCCGGCCATTCTTCAGGCAGCTTTATGGATATACTTGGAATCGTCAACGCTCTGGAGAACAATAACCATCTCTGATAATTTCTTTCCTTTATTTTTACGGCAACATTAATTCTATTGCAATGGCAAGAATAAAAATTGAATTGCCGGCTGAATTCTCTTTTACCTCCATTATACCCGTCCGCATTACGGATATTAATTACGGCGGCCATGTGGGCAATGATGCCGTGTTATCCATCATTCACGAAGCAAGAATGCAGTTCTTAAAGCAGTTTGGCTACAGTGAAATGAACATAGAAGGCGTTGGGATGATTATGACAGATGCGGGTATTGAGTTCAAAAATGAATTGTTTTACGGGGATGTTGTTATTGCTTCTGTAACCGCTACAGGGTTTTCCAGGATAGGTTTTGAGCTTTACTATCAATTGGAAAAAGAAACTGAAGGAAAAAAGCTATTGGTAGCCGCTGCTAAAACAGGAATGGTTTGCTATGATTATGGCCTGAAAAAGATAGCGGCGTTGCCGGAGGAGGCAAGAGAGAACATGGCCTCAAAGTAAAATGTACTTATGCAGATAAATCGAGAATAGGTATTAAGCGTATTATTATTCACTGATCAACAAAAGGCCAAAGAATATGCAGAATTAAATGGAACTATCAGAGTGCACTTATATCTTGAATTTTGGCGTCGGGATAGATAGAAAAATATGTTGAAACTACTGGCTACTAAGCATAAAATACCTCACCCACCCCACACCTTCCAATTCTCTTCCGCCTGTAGCACCAGCATTTCATAACCATTTTTAATAGCAGCGCCCCTCTCTTCTCCCTTTTGAAGAAATAAGGTTTTTTCGGGGTTGTATATAAGGTCGTACAGCAGGTGTTTACCTGTAATCGCATTATAAGGAATAGCGGGGCATTCATCCGTTTTGGGGTACATGCCCAGCGGTGTGGTATTGATGATAAGGGTGTACTCTTTTACTGTTTGTTCCGTAAGGTCATCGTATGCCAGCAAAGAACCGTTATATAGACGACGGCTTACAACCGTGCTATCAATGCCAAGTCGTTGCAGCACAAATACCACTGCTTCGGCAGCGCCGCCGCTGCCCAGCACCAATGCTTTTGTGTGTTGTGGCTGAAGCAGCGGAACAAGGCTTTTCTCAAACCCGATATAATCGGTATTGTACCCGTATAACTTTCCATCTTTTATCCGGATGCAGTTGCAGGCCCTTAAGCCCACCGGGATAGCTTCTTCCGAATCTAAAAAACGCAATACCTGTTTTTTATAAGGAATGGTAACGGCCAACCCCTCCAGTGCAGGGTTATCGGTTAACAACCGGGGAAACTCAATTATAGATTCAATGGAAAAATTCTCGAAGCGGCAATCCATCAGCCCTTCTTTCTGAAATTTTTCTTCAAAATATTTTTTGGAGAAAGATTGCGCCAACGGGTAACCTATCAAACCAAAAAGCCGCATCAGGCTTCTTTTTTATCTAAATACAAACTGAATGTATCCCCACGCAGCCCGATACGCATCGCCTCCAGCGAAATCACTTCCACCGGCGCTATGTTGCCCAGGTTTACATTGCAACCCAGCAATTCTATAAAGTACAATTGCTGTGCTTTTTGCGGCGCTTCCCAGATAATGCGTTCACCGGGTATCTGCGTCAGTATTTCCTGCACCAGCCCTTCCCTTACTTCGCCGCTGCCACGGTAAATGCCCACATTTCCCGCTTCCCTTGCCTCGGCAATTACATAGCTGGAACCGGCTTCCAGTTCGGCCTTCATCAACTCTATCCATTTGTACGGCGGAATGATATGGGCCGCATCCTTGCTGCCCACTTCGCTCAGCACAGTGGCATGTGCCGTCAACTTTTCTATATAGCCGCATTTTTCAGCATGAGGAATAGTAATAGAGCCGTCGCTGACCTCTATGTATTTTATACCAAAATCCTTACATACCTGTATATAATCATCAAACTGGTTGCGGATGAGAAAAGCTTCAAACAAAGTGCCCCCGAAATAGACCGGTATATTATACGAAAGGTACACTTCCAGTTTTTCCCTTAAATCAGGTGTTACATAGGAAGTACCAAACCCCAGCTTAACCACATCTACATGCGGACTTGATACACTCAGGAAATTTTTAGCTTCCTGTATGCTTAATCCTTTATCCATTACCATTGTTAACCCGGACTGCCGGGGTTTTGATATTCTTTCGGGAATCTGGGATAAATTAAAATTCATGCTTACATAATTGATAAGTAAAGAATGGCGGCAAATGTAGTAAAGAATACATATCGGTAACCTGATTTCCTGCAGGCTACACGATAG
This sequence comes from uncultured Chitinophaga sp., assembly GCA_964560445.1. Lineage (GTDB taxonomy): Bacteria > Bacteroidota > Bacteroidia > Chitinophagales > Chitinophagaceae > JJ008. The sequence continues at coordinate 96,903 of CAZLLT010000006.1, forward strand.
GCTACTCCGGTTTGCGATGTTTGAATTTTGCCAGCACATCCACTACCGCCTGGTTTTGCAATATAGACGGGTTTAATGCGACAAATTTTTTCAGGTGCCTTTGGGATACCTGCAACGCTGTTTCCAGTTGTAACAATCCTTCTTTGGCTTTTCCGAGTGCAAGCAAAACAATCGAGTAATAATAAAGAAATAAAGGCTTATGCCCAAGCTGGTGCATTGCGGCCTGCACCTGCTCTTCCGCCTCCTCAAAATAACCGGCTTTGTACAGGCAGCGGATTACAGCCTCCCAGCCCGCCATGCTCCGGGGCCTTGTTTTTATTGCCTGTATAAAATAAGGGATGGCTTCATCGTATAAATGCTGCCGCATTTTACACTCTCCCGCCAGTATATTATAATCGGCATTAGCGCCTTGCAACCGCAAAGCTGTGGCCAGTTGCTTCAGGCAGCTCTCCCACTGTCCTTCACTGAAATAAGTAGCCGCAATCTTGTAAAACAACTTGCCGTCATCCTGCCGGAGATGGGAAGCTTTCCGGTAATAAAATCTTGCCTGGGCATAGTTCTTCATTTTCTCGTAACAATAGCCAATAGCTTCCAGTATCACATCTTCGGGCTTTGCCAGTTCATTCACTTTTTGTAATACCTCAATAGCTTCTTTATACCTGCGGAGGCGGATATACGCATCGCCCATATTGCGGTAAGCGTAGTCAAACTTTTCATCTATAGCAATAGCGTACTGATAGGCGTCAATTGCCTTTTCATAGAGGTTCAACCCCTGGTAAGCAGCCGCCAGGTTAAACCAGGCCAGTTCGTTATAAGGATATTCATCAATGATCTGCTGGTGCAGCCTGATGCTTTCCTCATTTCTGCCCGTAAAATCTGTCCAGAAACAAATCTTATATAAAGCCTCTTCATTATTCGGCTCTTCTGTCAATATCATCTTGAGGCAATCGAAAACTTTCTCAAAGTCTTCATAATCATCGTACACATCCGCCAGCTCAAACAGCAATTCCATCTTTTCTTCGCCTTCAAACAAAGACAACGCCTCATTCAGCAGCACAACGGCTTTTTCCTGCTGGTCCAGCGCCAGGTAAGCATCGGTTTTCAATATGTAGAGGTTTATATCCTGGCTGTCAAGCAAAGCGGCCTTTTCCAATGCTTGCAAGGCGTCTTTGTATTTGCGTAACGACAGCAGTATATCTGCCTTTTTAATGAGCAACGAAGCAGAGTAGGGATATTGCTCATAGCCATAGTCGGCCGCTTCTACCGCCCTGGCCAAGTCTTCCTTTTCCTGGAAATAGTCCACAATCCTGCCAAAAGAGTCTTCCTCGATAAATGAGTGGCTTTTCCCGTTTCTAAGGTTCTCGTATCGTATAAGTAATTCCTGAATTTCATCCCGATCTTCCTGGTAAGGGTTTTTTTCTTTCATTAATGCGAGTTTAGTGAAGAAAAACTGCTCAAAATGAGAATAACCAGCCTTTGCAAAGCCCGAAATCCATTATTTTCAACAATTTAAGCAAAAACAGGCCAGTTGCAAGGGTACTAGTTTTCCCCAAATGTGCAAAATACTGGTAAAATTTAGCCCCTTTACTGTAACAAATCGTCCTCTTTAAGCGTTAATGAAGTATTAAAAATTTGGATGAACGGTTTACGTTTTATTAACTTTTATTTCTATTTTTGCAGTACAAAATGAACCACCCCAAGAAAACCATATTAACTGTTGGTAAAAAACTGGGCATCCTTGCCACAGTAGTAGCATTGGCTATGGCATCTTACGCTACGTTGGGAGATGGTAAAATCAATAAAGAAAATCCGAAAAAAGCAACGCTTCTTTCTAACAAGAAGAAAGAATCCGCTTCTTTTTCTCTTAATTCCGGCTATTCTTTCAGGGGTAGCCAGGTTATTAACACTGAAAGCGAACAAAAATATGTGCGCCTCAACACCGTAGTTGTATTAAAGAAAGGCAACACAACCTTCACTGTTCCGCTGAAAAAGAAAGTAATCGTTGACAAGGTCAAGATTGATCTTAGCAACCGCCAGTTCAGGAGCAACTAATTTCCTTACATTTGCGCCGTTATTGGTTCCCGCTTCGGTGGGATTAAAATGGGAAACCTGTGCAAATCAGGTGCTATCCCCGTAGCTGTAAAGCCGGAGAATGGGTTCAGTAAGTGGCAAGAAGAAAATGCCCCACCCGCTACTCCTCTCTCTGTTGAATCTCTAACCACTGTTCCAACAAACAGGAACGGGAAGGTATCAACAAAAGGCCAAGCCAGAAGACCTGCCGTAACACTTAATCATTATTCTTGCTTTCGGGTGAAAGGCTTGAGGATTTAAGAATGTAGGGCATTCTTTTATTTTCTCTCTTACACGAAAGCAGTCACACAAAATTCATTTCAAAATGAAAAAGACATTTTTTGTGTTGGCTGCTGTCATTATCGGCAACCAACTAACGGCGCAAACAGATACAACATCACTTGGCGAAATTGTTGTTACTGCTAACAAATTCCCTAACAAAACATCTCTTACCGGAAAAGTGGTAACGGTTATTACCAAAGAACAATTGGAAAAAAGCGGCGGTAAAACCCTGTCGCAAGTATTGACCGAACAGGCAGGCGTTTATATCGGCGGCGCTAACAGCAATGCCGGAAAAGATAAAAGCCTTTACTTGCGAGGTGCAGGTGTTGCTTATACTTTAGTAACCATTGACGGCGTGCCGGCATATGATGCAAGCGGTGTAGGCAGTAATTTTGATATTCGCAACCTGTCTGTTGATTTAATTGAAAGAATTGAAATCCTTAAAGGAAGCCAATCTACATTATATGGCAGTGATGCCATTGCAGGCGTTATTAATATCATTACGAGAAAAGGCGGCACAAAACCTTTTGGCGTTAATGCGTTGTTGGGTTACGGAAGCAACAATACATTTCAAGGGAATGCGGGCATCACCGGCAAAAGTGGTATTATAGATTACAATCTGTCTACTTCCTTTTATGATACAAAAGGTATTAATGAGGCCATCAGTAATAACGGCGATAAAGACGGTTTTACACAAAACAATGTGCAGGCAAGTATTGGCATGCAGGCAACGAAGGACATTCGCATACAGCCTTATTTCCGCTATTCAAACGTGAAAGGTAATACAGACCAGGGCGCTTTTACTGATGAATTGGATTACACTTACGAACAGAAAAATTATCAGTTGGGCGTTATCAATGATTTTTCATTGGGGAAAACGACATTGAAATTACTTTACAATTACAATAATACCGACAGGTTGTATATTGATGATTCTGTAAAAAGCCGCAATGGCTGGGATACCTATACAAAGGGAACATACAAAGCCAAAGAACATTTTATAGATGCGTATATTACTGCACCGTTAAACAAAATACTAAAACTGACTGCCGGTGCAGATTTACGGTTTTCATCAACCGACCAGCTTTATATTGCTATTCCTGCATGGGCGCCACCCGTGCCGGTGAATGCAAAAATGAATCAGCAAGGCATTTATGCAGCGTTAGGTGTAAATACTACAAAGGGTTTTAATTTGGAATTGGGCAACAGGGTAAATTTTCATTCCGAGTACGGCAGTAATTATGTGTTTAATATTAATCCGTCTTATCTGATAAGCAACAAAGTAAAACTTTTTGCCAATCTTTCGTCTGCATACCGTACACCGTCGTTGTATCAACTCTTTTCAGAGTATGGCAACAGAGATTTAAAACCCGAATCGGCGATAACAACAGAAGCAGGGGTTCAATATTTTGCTGCGGATAATAAATTTACAGGACGCATTACAGGCTTTAACCGTAATGTAAAAGATGTAATATTCTTTTATTACAATGCTGCAACTTTTCAATCGCAGTATATCAATCAGGATAAACAAAAAGATTACGGTGCAGAACTGGAATTGTCTTTTAAGCCAGCGAAAAACCTTTCGCTGAAAGCGTTTTATACTTATGTGGACGGAAAAATTACTACGGTTCAAAACGACAAAGACACAACTTATTTTAATTTATTGCGCCGCCCCAAGCACAGCGTAGGATTGAATGCAGGTATAAACATTACCGAAAACTTTTTCGTAAGCACCAATCTTGCATGGTTTGGCAAACGAGAAGATGCCTATTATGACAATACAACCTTTTCAACCGTAAATGTAACGCTTGACGACTATGCCCTTTGGGATATTTATGCCGAATACGGGTTATTAAAAACCAAACTGAAACTCTTTGCCGATTTCAGGAATATTACCGATACCAAATACAACGAAACCGCGGGGTTTAACACCGTAGGTGTTAATGCCTTTGGCGGGATACGTTTTAATTTTTAATGTATTGTACCATGGGCCAGCATGAAGCAAAGAAATGCCCCCGGTGCGGTAGAGGGTTTGAATGTAAACCGGGCAATATTACCCAATGCCAGTGTTATGGGATTACATTCACCGCAGAAGAAAAGGCATTTATTGAAGAAAAATACAACGACTGCCTTTGCCGGAATTGCCTGCTACAGCTCAAAAACCAGGTAGAACTCTTTAAAGAGAAATTTATTCCCCGCTAAAAAATAAAGACTTCTGTTCAGGCAGAAGTCTTTATCCTGTCGGGATGACTGGATTCGAACCAGCGGCCCCTACGTCCCGAACGTAGTGCGCTACCGGGCTGCGCTACATCCCGAAAATTATTAATAACGGAGTGTAAATGTAACCAAATCTTTTTCTTGATTTGCTATAACAAAGAAGACCCTTGAAAAATCAAGGGCCTTCTTACTCGTCGGACGACTACTATATTCATACATTGTTTATTAGCTGTTTATCTGCGATTGTTAATGTTTGGTACTGCTTAGTACTTGTTTTTTCCCATATAGGAGTTTTAGTGTTCTGGCGCAGCAGGTCTGCTGCGAAAAATTTTCATATAGGGGTTTTTAGGCCGCTCCCACCTATGCTCCGGGGGGCATTTTTTTTACTTCCCGTCAATAATCCAACTGTACGACCTTCTGTATTTTTTCGACCACCTTCGTATAAGATAGATAGTAGGAAACATTCTACCTGATTCTATCTGCATCACCACTGAACGGCCAATGTCTAAGGTTCTTGAAAACTCCATTTGCGTCAACCCGGCGCTTTTTCTCGTTTCTTTAAAGCGCCGGTGTATGCCTTCCACTTTCCCATCTACCTTTGTAGGCTCATTTTTTCGACCTGCCGTCAATACTGCTTTAAATAAACCCTGTACTGTCCTTTCAGGTGTTCGTTATAGTAACTGCCTTTTGAACCGGCCGCCTTAAACCCCTCCCACACCTCCACAGGCACTTCTTTATGTATATAGCTCTTATCTCCGGTGTTCATTATAAAATACCCTTCATTTCCATCGCAACTGTAATACTCCGCTGATGCTATCCAGGAACTTTCGGGGGTTTTAATTTTGTCGGTTAGCTGAAAGCTGCTTTTGCGAACTTCTTTAATCGCCTCGTTGTAGCTTTTAAACTGCTTGCTTGTTATCAACCCACAATCCCCCTGCGCCCCTCCGCAGGAGTATAAAACTATTAATAGTATAGTAAGCAGTTGTTTCATAGCCGCTACCTGATTGATTTGTCAGTAAGTTTAATTGTTTCTTTTGTACGGTTTTTCAAATCAAAGACCGTTACTTCGTCCTTCTTATTATCATAATGAAGAAGTTCGTAAGTCATATAAATCACTCCCTCTTTTGTATCTACTATGCCTAACCTATCCATTGGCGCATACCTCCCATTGCCATTTGAGCATCCCGTAAGCAGGAACAGTGCGCCGAGTACAATTATGTATTTCATATAATACCTGTTAAAGCAAGTAATCCAAATATTGCTATTATAACAATGTTTATCAGCCATAGAAAGAGCCATGCAAATATGGCTAACCCAACAAGCCATTTTATTACCATGAATAACCGTTGCTGCCATTCTACCCCCTTTTTAGTAAACTTTTGCCACTCACTTATTATTCCCGATTTAATTTCACCTATTACAGCCTTAAATGTTATCCTGTTTTTCCTACGCTCTTCCTCCCACATCTTTGCCATTTCCTGCTGAGCCTTTTTGTGCTCTTCCCGATAGTTTATTGGTCGGGATTCATTCTTATTATTCATTTGCTATTTTGCTTTTTATGCTGTCATACTTATTAAAGAAATCATGCCCGGCCTTTAACATTTCTTTGTTCGACCTCATTATTTTTTCAGCCATTTCCTTACTTCCGTACCATTCTTTAGTAATATTTATTAGTTCTCTTTCCTGTTTAGTAAACTCATCTGTTTTAGACTTTTTCTTTTCTTTACACCAAAACATCTCTGCTGACATATAAACACTATACGGAGTTAATAGCGCAAGGCCAAAATCAATCTTACTATGCTTTTTATACGCATGAACGGCCCCTATAATCCACGAAAACGAAATAAATACAACTAAAAGGCCCCCTATGCCATTAAATATTTTCTCCAAAATTCTTTTCATACTTGACACTTATATACTATATTAATTCCCCTTTTTCCACCCTTCCGATTTCTGCCTCCTCCCCTGCATTTATTTACCACCTTAAAGCTTGCCATCATGTCTTACCTCACTTCTGTTTGCCAGGCGTGTCCATTTTTTGGGCGGTGTCCTTATGAACAACACGTTTTAATTTCTCTATCCCTCTCATGTCCGCTACTTCGGGATGCGCCGGATTGGTTCTATTCTCAATTTTTTTCACAGCATAGGCCAGTTCCTCCAGAATTGTACGAATATCTGAAAGCGTTAACTCAGGGAGATGATCCTCCGAGGCTGAATTAACCTGTTCATGTGGAACATTTTTCAAACGTTTTTCAAATTCCTTATAAAAGGCTATTAAAAAATTTTCTGAAGGAGGTTTTACTTTATTTATATATACACTCACTGTACCTCTGGAATAACCTGTTGCTTTAACCAATGAAGCCAGAGGGTGCTTTAGCCTTAATGAGGCTAAGTCTTTGTAAAACAACTCTATATCGTCTTCACTTATCATTTGTGCAACTTTGTTTCAAAGATATTTTGAAAATTATTTGATTATTATTTGTTTTTATTTGATAAAAGTTTGAATATTTGTTTATCTATTATAATTATCAAATATAATAATAATGAAACTTTCTGATGTGCAAGCTGGGTTACTTTTACGGTTGACATTGTTTAACGGTTTGTAAAACTATTGTAAAACATTTGTGTACATTATGCTCATTCAGTCCTATCCTGTCATATTCAGACAAGATGCCCATTAAACGCTGAAACCCACTCTGGAAGCTAAAATAAGCTACCAAAGCGGGTTTCATTTGTTTTTACTCGTCGGGACGACTAGATTCGAACTAGCGACCCCTTGCACCCCATGCAAGTGCGC
>CAZLLT010000006.1:104278-131227 GCA_964560445.1 uncultured Chitinophaga sp.
CCGGTAGCGCACTTGCATGGGGTGCAAGGGGTCGCTACCGGGCTGCGCTACGTCCCGAACTTTCCGGTAAAAGTATTTATTCCGTTATCTACCAGGTAACGGAATAAATACCTCTTTTCTTGATGCGGGTCTCCAACATGATTGCATCAGTCTTTGATTTTACCTCAAATATCTTTACAACCTCCCAGGGTATACCCTTCGAGGTATAATTGCCTTTACCCTATTATGCTCCATCAACCGTCTCTCAACATCTTCCGTATGGCCAACATAGTACTTCTAAAGCGATATACTATAAAGAATATAAGCGAAAAACATCAATACTAACTGTTTGTTTATTTCCGCGACCCTCCTGCCTCAGCGGAATCCGCTACGTGCCGAACTAAGTTTCAGGGCATCCAAGGGCAGCAAAATTACACCATAATTTGCAATAAATAAATTCAAAAACAACCTTTATCTTCGCTGCTTAATGACAACCCTCATTAAGAAAGTACGGGTAACGGATCCCTCCTCCCCTTTTAACGGGCAATCTCCCGATATTCTCATCGAAAATGGTATTATTTCATCTATCGGAACCGGCATAACGGCCAAAGCCGACCAGGAAATTGCTATTGAAAACCTGCATGTATCACCAGGCTGGGTCGACCTGTTCGCCGATTTTGCAGACCCCGGCTTCGAGTTTAAGGAAACATTGGAAACCGGTACAGCCGCCGCTGCCGCAGGTGGATATACAGATGTATTGATAGTACCCAATACCAACCCCGTTATTCATAACAAAGCCGGGGTGGAATATATTGTTGGCAAAACTTATTCTTTTCCCGTACATGTTCACCCCATTGGCGCTGTAACAAAAAACGCAGAGGGAAAAGAACTGGCAGAAATGTATGATATGAAAGCCAGCGGCGCTTTAGCTTTCAGCGATGGGCGAAACTGCATCCAGTCTGCCGGGCTGCTTATTAAAGCATTACAATACCTGAAAGCGGTTGATGGCCTGCTGATACAGGTGCCGGACGACAGAAGCATTGCCCCGCACGGATTGATCAATGAAGGAGTTGTTTCCACCCGGTTAGGATTGCCCGGAAAACCGGTATTAGCGGAAGAGCTTGTAGTGGCAAGGGATATTAAACTGGCTGCTTATACAGATGCCCGGCTGCACTTTACAGGCATAAGCGCCGCAAGTTCATTGCAACACATACAACAGGCCAAGCAAAATAACTATTCCATTAGTTGTTCTGTTACACCTTACCACTTGTTCTTTTGTGATGAAGACCTTCAGCAATACGATACAAACCTTAAAGTAAACCCGCCATTGCGTACCAAAAACGACAGGGATGCCCTGCGTAAAGCATTGGCTGAAGGTAGTATTGACTGTATCGCCTCTCATCATTTCCCCCATGAGTTTGACAGTAAAATCCTGGAATTTGAAAATGCAAGAAACGGAATGATAGGTCTGGAAACTGCCTATGCAGTTCTCAATACAATCTTTCCCGATTTACCGCAGGAAAAATGGGCTGTTGTTTTATCATCCAACCCAAGAAAATTGTTTGGGCTGCATAATGCCGTCATACAGGAAGGCGCCACTGCTTCACTAACTTTATTCAACCCCCGTCAAAAATGGATTGTTGAAGAAAAAGATATCAAATCAAAGTCAAAAAACAGCCCTTTTCTGGGAAAAGAACTTACAGGAAAAGTAGTGGGCATCATCAACCGCAAGCAAACAGTCTTAAATTAACCGGGATTCATGCTATTAAAAATATCACCTGCCCTCAAAGGTCTGATTACGGCATTAGCAATGATTGCCGCCGCCCTGGTTATTGACCAGAAAAGAGAAGCGGCCGATCCCCGCATCCAGTATTTTGTTTTTATCATTTACGGGCTGGGCATAGCCTGGACGCTTATCGCCTTTTCAAAAACAGCACAATTTACCGGATCCTTCCGCCAGCTTTTCAGCCAGGGGTTCAGATGCTTTATTGTTGTTACGCTTTGCATGGTTGTATTTACTTTTATTTTCATCAAAGCACATCCTGAATTTGCCGAAATAGAAGCCACACACCAACGGGAGGAACTCCTTAAATTAAACGACAAAACACCGGCCCAGGTAGATGAATTAATCGCCACAGGCAAAAAACAATATGCCATACGTTATATATCCGCATCTATTTTCGGATATTTGATTATTGGGGCTGCCATTACAGCTACAGCATCCATCTTATTAACAAGAAGAAAAGATTAAATGGACATTTCCATCGTCATACCGCTTTTAGACGAAGCCGAATCCCTGCCGGAACTGGCCGCCTGGATAGAAAAGGTGATGAAGGAAAACAATTACTCGTATGAAGTAATTTTTGTGGACGATGGCAGCAGCGATAATTCATGGGATGTAATTTGCCAACTGAGAAACGGGAACATCAACATCAAAGGGATAAAATTTCAGCGTAATTATGGCAAATCGGCGGCGCTCAACGAAGCTTTCCGGGCGGCACAGGGAGAAGTAGTAATCACTATGGATGCAGACCTGCAGGATAGCCCCGATGAAATCCCCGAACTGGTAAAGATGATTAAAGAAGGCGAATATGACCTGGTAAGCGGTTGGAAAAAAAAGCGCTACGATAATACATTCACAAAAAATATTCCTTCCAAATTTTTTAATGCAGTAACCCGGAGCATGTCGGGCATAAAGCTGCACGACTTTAATTGCGGGCTTAAAGCTTACAAGCAAAGAGTGGTAAAAGGAATAGAAGTGTATGGTGAAATGCACCGCTATATTCCGGTACTTGCCAAATGGGGCGGTTTTAAGAAAATAGGTGAAAAAGTGGTGGAGCACCGGGCCCGTAAATACGGCGCTTCCAAATTCGGGTGGAGCCGGTTTGTAAACGGGTTTCTTGACCTGCTCTCCATCAGCTTTGTGGGCAGGTTTTCTAAAAAGCCGATGCACTTTTTCGGCTTGTGGGGTTCGCTTTGTTTTCTTGTTGGGTTTGGTATTTCCGTTTACCTGGTTGTTTCAAAAATCATTGACAGCAATTTTTCATTGACCAACAAGCCTGGCTTTTTCCTGGCGCTTACTTTTGTAATTATCGGTATGCAGCTCTTCCTGGCAGGCTTTATCAGCGAACTGATTTCCAGGAATGCTCCCACCCGCAACTCATACCTTATAGAAACAAAAACAGGGTTGTAATGGCAAGGATTGTTATAATAGGCCCTGCTCATCCGTTACGGGGGGGCATAGCCACATTTAACCAGCGCCTTGCCAAAGAATTTCTTGATGAAGGGCATGAATGTTCCATCTGTTCTTTTTCCCTGCAATACCCTTCCCTTCTTTTCCCGGGCAAAAGTCAATATACTGACGGACCGGCGCCTGCAGGCATCCCCATCCGTTCAGGTATTAATTCCATCAACCCGCTCAACTGGATAAAAATCGGAAACAGGATAAAAAAACAAAAACCTGATATTGTTATCGTTCGCTTCTGGTTGCCTTTTATGGGTCCGGCGCTCGGTACTATTCTGAGAAGAATACGGAAAAACAAACACACCCGGATCATTTGCATTGCAGACAATGTAATTCCCCATGAAAAACGCCCCGGCGACAAAGCCTTTACCCGCTATTTTCTCAAAAGCTGCGATGCTTTTATTGTTATGAGCGAAAAAGTAATGAAAGACCTGCGGCAGTTTGAACCCGGCAAACCGGCCTTACTGGTACCCCATCCGCTTTATGATACATTTGGGGAGATAACTACAAAAGAAGAAGCAAGACAACATATCGGGTTACGGCAAGATGAAAAAATAATCTTGTTCTTCGGCTTTATCAGAAACTACAAAGGGCTTGACCTTCTTTTTCGGGCAATGGCAGATACACGGATAAAAGAAGCCGGTATAAAATTATTGGTAGCCGGTGAGTTTTATGAAGACGAAAAGAAATACCATGACCTGATTGAGAAACTGGATATAAAAGACCGCCTTATTCTAAAAACCGGTTTTATTGCCGACAGCGAAGTCAGGTATTATCTCTGCGCTGCCGATGCCGTTATGCAGCCTTACCGCAGCGCCACCCAAAGCGGCGTTACTCCGCTTGCCTACCATTTTGAAAAGCCCATGATTGTAACAAATGTCGGCGGCTTACCAGACTTAGTACCGCATGAAAAAGCGGGGCTTATCACGGAGCCGGAACCTGCGGCTATTACAGAAAGCATTCTTCGCTTCTACCAGTTAGGCGAAAGCTATTTCACCCCACAACTTCGCAACGAAAAACAGCAATATAGCTGGGGACGACTGGTAAAAGCCATTGAAAGCATTTCGTAAAAACCACCGGCAACAACTCTTCCAAACTGATAATCCCCTCCTTTTTGTAAAAGCTTTATGAAATAAAATGAAATTTTACAACCGTTTTTGCGTTATCAGCATCCTGCACAAGTAGTACCTTTGCTTTATCTTATATTCAATGGCAAAAAAAATAATTTACTGTTTTCCCTTATTTCTGACCTTCTTTACTGTCAAAGACCTGCATGGGCAAAAAATAAGCCCCAAAAACCTGCAGGAACTGCAAGCCAAAGAAGACACTCTTAAGGAATATGCTTTTTACCTGAATACAGACAGCCTGCCCGAAGACAGGATGATATCCGACAGCATTTTTACAAAAACACTTGTAAGGGCATTACAGGTCAAAAATTCATTTTACTATCCGTTTGACTCTGTATTAGGCATTTCCAGATTATATTCACCCGATTCGGTGTTCCGTATTTTCACCTGGATACTTTCTTATGATGACTACTATTCCCGGCAGCGGGGCGCCATCCAGTTCCGCACTGCGGATGGTTCTTTGCGACTCGTACCACTCAGGGATGTTTCCGAATTTACCAACAAACCGCTTGACTCTGCCCGCAACCGCTTTAACTGGATTGGGGCCATGTACTATAATATCATTAAAACAACCCATAAAGGGAAGAATTATTACACAATGTTCGGGTTTGACAACAACGGCCCCATGAGCAGTATGAAATGGATTGAAGTAATGACCTTGAACGAGAAAAAAGAGCCGGTTTTCGGTGGCCCCTTCTTTAATTACGAAAAAGATACCATTCCCAAACCCGATGGCTATCGCTTTAGTATTGAATATAAAAAAGGGGCAAGGGTTTTAGTGGATTATATAGAAGAACTTGACATGATATTGGTGGACCATCTCATCTCCGAAACGGATGACCCGGACAATAAATGGACTTTTGTTCCGGATGGCGACCAGGAAGGTTTTAAATGGGAAAACGGGAAATGGGTGCATATTGACAAAGTGTTTACCTATAAGTTAGAAGACGGGCAGGCGCCTGTAGATGAGCCGCTGCTTGATAATAAAGGCGGCAAGAATGAAAAAAAGTTGCAGGAAAAAACGGATAAAAATAAATCAAAAGAAAACAACCGCATCCCCATTAATTACGACAATTAGAATTGGCTATCTTTATAGCCGATGGAAAAATTCACCACCCACATACGTCCGCCCTCCGGTTTTTCATTGGGCTTAAAGGAATTATGGCAATACAGGGAGCTATTCTATTTTTTTACCTGGAGGGACATTAAAGTAAAATACAAACAAACCACGTTGGGCATTTTGTGGGCCTTATTACAACCGCTTGGATTAATGCTGCTGTTTACCCTGCTCTTTTCAAAAGGATGGAAAATAGATACGGGGAACATTGCCTATCCTGTCTTTGTTTTATCGGGGCTCATTCTCTGGAATCTCTTCAGTTCTTCCGTTTCTCATGCCGGGGAAAGCATGATACTAAATGCCAATATTATTAAGAAGATATATTTCCCGCGGCTCATTATACCGGGGTCGGCTGTGCTGGTGGCCTTGTTTGATTTTATGATGGGTCTTTTCATTTTTTTAATCTTGTGTATGGCTTATAAGCAGCCTATCCACTGGCAGGCCCTGTTTTTTTTCCCCGCAGGTATTGTGCTGATGGCAGTAGCCGGTTTCGGTATCGGTACATTTTTGTCTGCACTGAATGTGAAGTACCGTGATTTTCGCTACACCATTCCCTTCCTGTTGCAGTTTTTATTTTTTGCTTCACAGGTAATCTATCCCTTGCAGCAGGTACAGCAAAGCTGGCTAAAATATGTTTTGGCGCTTAACCCTGCCAATGCCGCTATTGAATTATTCCGATCCCCTCTTAGCGGAAGCAGCCCCGACACAAACGTTATGCTTATCGGAACAGCAACAACTACCTTTTTACTTGTAACCGGGATTTATTTTTTCAGAAAAACAGAAGCCTATTTTGCCGACCTTGCCTGATGAAACCCGCCATTGAAATACGAAACCTGGGCAAACAATACAAGCTGGCCGATGCAGAACCCTATATTGCTTTGCGTGATGTAATAAGCAGCGGGGTAAAAAAAATACTTAGTCCTAAACGAAAAGAAAAAGAAATATTCTGGGCATTAAAAGATGTTGACCTCAACATTATGCCCGGCGAACGGGTGGGCATAATAGGACGCAACGGGGCCGGTAAAAGCACCTTATTAAAGATCGTCAGCCGCATTACCCCTCCTACCACCGGTGAGGCCATTGTACGTGGCCGTGTAGGCAGCCTGCTGGAAGTAGGCACCGGTTTTCACCCGGAATTGACCGGTCGTGAAAATATTTATCTTAATGGCTCTATATTGGGATTAAAGAAAGCTGAAATAAATAAGCAATTAGATGCCATCATTGATTTCAGCGGGGTGGAAAAATTCATAGACACGCCGCTTAAACATTACAGCAGTGGTATGCAGCTCCGCCTTGCCTTTTCCGTTGCCGCCCATTTAGAGCCGGAAATATTATTGATAGATGAAGTACTGGCAGTGGGAGATGCTGAGTTCCAGAAAAAATGTATCGGGAAAATGGAAGAGGTGAGCAATAAGCATGGAAGAACTGTTTTGTTTGTGAGTCATAATATGGGAAGCATACAATCCTTGTGCGAAAAGGCCGTATATTTCGACAACGGGAAAATACAGGGAACCGGGACAAAAGAAGCAGTAATCAAGCAATATCTCGAAGGCCTTTCTATCGGAAACAATAATAGCCGGAGCTACGGAAATGGCATGATCAGTGTATTATCATGCAGATTATTAGCAAACAACCAGCCTGTACATGAAACACTGCTTGGCTATCCTGTTTCTGTTGAAACCAAACTTACTTCAAAGGAAAAGCTACTAAGTCTGGAAATAGCATTCAATATCAAAAATATCTATGGCACAATTGCAACCCATTGTACCACACTGGACAAACAATTACAGATACAGTCGGCAGCTAATGAAACAATATCAATCACCGCAGCTATCCATTCCTTAAATCTTACTCCCGGAACATATTCTCTTGATATTTTTGTATTGGATAATGGAGAAGTTTGCCATGCCATAGAAAACCATCTTGAATTCAGCATTCTGAATTCTGACAAGTCTTTACGTCCTTGGGGCTTTCCCCCACACGTTATGACATATACAGAAACCAACTGGAAAATAGACAGGCATGAAAATCTATGACTGTTTCTTATTCAATGACGAGCTGAACCTTTTACGGTTGAGGCTGGAATTTCTAAAAGACAGTGTAGATTATTTCGTATTGGTAGAATCGGAGAGAACATTATCAGGAGAAAAAAAAACTCTCCATTTTAAAGAAAACCAGGAGCAATTTGCTGATTTTACATCCCGAATTATTCATATTGTAGCCCCCAATAATGATATGCCTCCCTGGGAATATGAATTTTTTCAGCGGAACTATATTAAATCAGGCTTGCAGAATTGTGATGAAAATGACATTATTATTATTTCCGATGCCGATGAAATCGTGAATATAAAGGAAATACTTTCTCTGCCTGACATACAGCTTCCAGCCTTGCCGGAAATCCCGGTTTACTATTATTTCTTTAACTTAAAATCTAACGTAAATTTCAGGGTAAACCTGATTGCACATTGGAAATTTATCAAAGACAAAGACATTAGCAACCGGGTCGAATTATTCTCTTCCTATGCCAACACAATTATTCACGAAAGCAGGATAAGCACAGGATGGCATTTCAGTTACCTGTACGGAAACGATACTGAGCTATACAGAAAAAAAATAAATTCTTTTTCTCACCAGGAATATAATAATGATTATTATACGGACAGTAGCCGAATACGACGTTGTGTAGAGTCAGGCATAGACCTGTACGAAAGGCTTTTTATGAAATTCAAAAAAGATGATGTCGGCATAAGCCCCCTTCTGCCACTAATTAAAAAACTTTCATTAGATCACCTTTTGTACAATCGTTCTTTTATATCTCGCCTGTCGCCAGCCAATATCTCATTCATTTTTAAAAAAATTTACCTGAAGAAAATTAAAACCAAATTTCAGCGTACTAAAAATATCCTATAATAAAAATGCCGATGCCGCAATTCTCTGTCATCATACCAAATTACAACCACAGTCGGTTCCTGGAAAGAAGAATTGTCTCTGTTTTGGAACAGGATTTTACCGACTACGAACTCATCCTTCTTGACGACACTTCCACCGATAATAGCAGGGATATAATTGAAAAATTCAGGGGCCATAATAAAATTTCCCATATAGTTTATAGTAGCCGTAATTCCGGGTCCCCTTTCAAACAATGGAAGAAAGGCATTGAACTGGCGCAGGCTGAATGGGTATGGATTGCGGAAAGTGACGACGATGCCGATCCTTTGTTCCTTGAGGAAGCAGACAAATTAATCAGGCAGCATCCATCAACCGGCTTGTTTTACACTGACAGCTTTATTATTGATGAAAACGGACAAAAAAGAGAGCCTGACAAATATTCACAGATAAAAAATAAGTTCCTAGATACAGATAAATGGAACAAACCTTACCATCATTCCGGGATTATAGAGATCAATGACTGCCTTAAATATTTCTGCTCCGTTAACAACGTAAGCAGCGCTGTTATGAAAAAGGAATTATTGTTTTCTTTCCTTGAAGAGCTTGCCTCTTATCAGAAACATGGAGATTGGTTTTGCTACCTGGAACTCGCTGCAAAAGCGCCGGTTACCTATACTCCATCACCACTTTCATTGGTGCGAAACCATACGGCAAGCTACCTTAATAGCAACAAAGATGCTATCAAAAGCAAAACAGAATACTTCCGGCTACTACTGCTGTTGCTTAACCAAAAGAATATTACAGACAAAAAAAAGATAATACACTTTTTTGCCGAGCAATATCTTTCTTTTGGAATCAGAAAAGACGGGGGTGGAAGAATTTCCCAACTACTACACGTCTACCTGAAGCAAAACATATCAACAGCACTAAAAGTGCTTTGGCACATCTTCATAATAAAGATTACACGAAAAAAAATAACCTCTGTTTTTTAAATAACAGCATTTTGCCAACAAACTCACATATCGCTATTCTTTGTTCACGACTTGATCTTCCAGGTGGCATCGAAAAAGCTATTGCCCAGCTAAGCAACCTGCTTCATAGCAAAAATCTCACTGTCTCATTGGTAGTACTTGACAAGACAGCACACTCCTTTTTTCCTGTAAATAAAGAAATCAATTGCATCAACCTTCGTTTATTTTTTGGCATCACCGAAAAAGGGAATATTGTTTCCAGAAAAATCACTTTCTTCCGGGATGTATTGCAACTCCGAAAATTATTAAAGAAACTAAAACCCGGCCTCATCATAGCAACAGAATATCCCTTTGCTGTTGCCTGTGCCCTTACAAGTATTCAAAAAAAAGCGAAACTGATTTCATGGGAACATCATCATTTTTATGAACTTAAGAAGAGTTTTTTCTGGGAAAAACTAACGCATTACACTTACCCGAAACTTGATGCCGTTATCTGCTTAAATGAAGATGAGAAGAATTTGTTCAGCCGTTTAAATAAGGCCGTTTATGTCATTCCCAATTATATTGTTCCGGCAGCATCTCCGCCAATTCAAAAAAGCAAAACGATCCTCACTGTAGGAAGGCTTACTTATGTAAAGGGGACAGATCTTTTATTGCAAGCAGCCAAAATAGTTTTCCAAAAAAACAAAGACTGGCGATGGAAGCTGATCGGCGATGGAGATATGAAAGAAGATGTTATCGCCTTTATCAGAAAAGAAAACCTTGAAAGCAACCTGTTTATACAAAGCCCTTCCGGCTATGACCTTTCCGATGAATATGGAGCCGCTTCCATTTACGCCTGCACCTCCCGTAATGAAAGCTTTGGAATGACAATTGCCGAAGCCATGAACGCCGGGCTTCCTGTTGTTTCGTTTGACTGTGATACAGGCCCCCGCCACCTTATCGAACATGAAAAAAATGGCCTGCTTGCTGAAAAAGAAAATCCCGCTGCTTTTGCAGACATGATCATACAATTGATGGATAATGAATCAAAGCGGAACGAAATGGGCAGGTATGCTGTAACGACCATGCAACGCCTTTCTCCGGAAAATATTTTCCCGCTCTGGAACAACCTCTTTACTGACCTTGCATTTTAATCACTATCCTTCCCGCATAATCAATACGGCTGAGAAAAATGTGAGAAACATCAGAAAAATATTCATCCACAGCCTTCCTCGATCCCTGCCATGACCCGTAATCATCAATAATAAGAATTCCTTTATCAGCAACCAGGGGGTATAAATGCTTCAGTTCATGCAAGGTTGAAGCATACCAATCAGTATCCAGTCGTAATAAAACAATTTTTGAAGGAGCCGTTTCCGGAATAGTATCTTCCACTCTTCCTTTTATCATTACAATATTCGACGAAGGATAACCGGTGGCTGACATATTTGCTTTTACCTCACCCATAGGCGCATAGCTCATCATATTCATTGAATCAGAAACTATACCCCGGCTCCATTCTTCTTTTTCTTCCTTGCCATCCTGCTCACCGGGCTTTGTCATTCCGGCAAACGTATCGTAGAGATAGATATTCCTGTTTGTAACGCCTGCCTGTAATAATGTATATGCAACCAGCATACAACTGCCACCCTTCCAAACACCGCATTCCACAAAATCACCTTCTATATTATTTTTGATAATATAATTCACCGACTGGTACAGGGCATAACACCTTTCGAAAGGAACAAGTGTAAACTTTTCAATCTTCCGGTAAATAGCAAGAAATTCTTTATCCTCCCGAATATCTGCATTATTGATAAACTTGAGCCTCTCCTTCCGGACTATTTTCCACCCGAAAAGCCCCAGGGGATAATTGATTATTTGAGAAAGTTTCAAAACAGTAATAAAAAACCGCTGATAAAAATAATATAACCCGGCTATAAAAGCAACCTAATCATCCAGCTTCAATACCGCCAAAAATGCCTCTTGCGGTATCTCCACATTACCAATTTGCCGCATCCGTTTCTTTCCTTCTTTCTGCTTTTCCAGGAGTTTACGTTTCCGGCTAATGTCGCCACCATAACACTTAGCTGTTACATCTTTTCGCATGGCAGAAATTGTTTCTCTTGCTAATATTTTAGCGCCGATGGCTGCCTGTATCGCAATCTGGAATTGCTGGCGGGGAACCAGTTCTTTTAATTTCTCACAAAGCTTACGGCCAAACTCCTGTCCTTTGCTACGATGTATCAATGCACTTAATGCATCCACCTTATCGCCATTTAATAAAATATCCATCTTTACAATATCGGCATCACGAAAACCTATTGGATGATAATCAAACGAAGCATAGCCCCTTGTTTGCGATTTCAGTTTATCGTAAAAGTCAAACACTATTTCTGTCAGTGGCATTTCAAAAATCAGTTCCACTCTTGTTTGCGTAAGATAACTCTGGTTCATCAGCATCCCTCTTTTACCAAGACAAAGCGTCATAATGTTCCCGATATAATCCGGTTTGGTAATAATCTGTGCTTTGATGAATGGCTCTTCAATCCGTTCTGTTTTTACCGGGTCAGGAAATTCAGTAGGATTGTTAACAATAATCCTCTCCCCCTTTGTTGTATAAGCAATAAAACTTACGTTGGGTACTGTAGTAATAACAGTCTGGTTAAACTCCCTTTCCAAACGTTCCTGGATGATTTCCATGTGCAGCAATCCCAGGAAGCCGCAACGAAAACCAAAACCCAATGCTTTTGAAGTTTCTAATTCATAGGTAAGGGATGCATCATTCAACTGCAGTTTATCCATGCACTCTCTTAGTTCTTCAAAATCATCTGTATTCACAGGAAAGATGCCCGCAAACACCATCGGCTTCACTTCCTGAAAACCTTTTATGATTTCCTGGGTAGGGTTATCGGCCAGGGTAATGGTATCACCCACTTTTACTTCTTTCGCATTTTTTATTCCTGTTATCAGGTAGCCCACATCACCGCACTTCACTTCGTTCTTCGCCGTCATCTTCAATTTTAAAATACCTACTTCATCGGCTTCATATTCCTGTTTAGTAGAAACAAACTCAACTTTATCCCCTTTTTTTATTGAACCGTTTCTTACCCTAAAATAAACGATGATGCCACGGAAAGAATTGAACATACTGTCAAATATCAACGCCTGCAACGGCGCATCCGGCTTGCCCACCGGAGCCGGGATTTTATTGACAATTGCATCCAATATGCCATCTACCCCAACACCAGTGCGGCCACTTGCATGTAAAATTTCTTCTTTTTTGCAGCCAATTAATTCGATGATTTGATCTTCCACTTCTTCAATCATCGCTCCGTCCATGTCTATTTTATTGATCACCGGTATTATCTCAAGGTCATTATCAATGGCGAGGTAAAGATTGGAAATGGTTTGCGCCTGTATGCCCTGCGTAGCATCCACAAGCAGCAACGCCCCTTCACAAGCCGCCAGCGCCCTGCTGACTTCATAGCTGAAATCAACGTGGCCGGGGGTATCAATCAGGTTCAGGACATATTCCTGCCCATCTGTATGTTTATAATTGATCTGGATAGCATGACTTTTAATAGTGATGCCTTTTTCCCTTTCCAGGTCCATATCATCCAGCACCTGGTCCTGCATATCTCTGTCACTAATGGTGTCGGTTGATTGTAACAAACGGTCAGCCAGGGTGGATTTGCCGTGGTCAATATGTGCAATGATGCAAAAATTCCGGATATTCTTCATGTAGCGTAAACCCTCATTTTCAGGATGTGCAAAGGTACGGAAAAGAGGCCTTTTTTATTCTCTTTCCCTTTGGGCTTTTCTCTGCTTCTCTACTTTGATATTATGCCTGATTACAGACCAGTATTCCTTTCCATATCCGACCAGTATCTCGGCCCCGGCTGGAATATCCTTAACGGCCTTGATATAAACCTTTAGATCTATCTCAACGTATTCGGCATTATTGGCTATGCCGGCCGTTCTGCCTATTCCTCTTGCATCATTGGCATATCTCGCCAGCGCTTTTGCATACCCGTTGGCATCAATAACATGATTACGCTTCACATAATAGATATACCCGTTATCGCCGTCATTATGTTCCACCTCTTTCCAGGTAGTGATTTTTCCTTTGTATTCTACAATCAATGCCCCTTTAGGGATAAATGCTTTTGTAAAAAGCCCCTTGCCTGCGCCGGGAAGCACAGATTTTTTTACCTGCAGCAGTTTCTCCAATAATGCCATTCTTATAGTCTTTTTAAAGAAGCTGCGAAGATAATACCTGGGCATAACACTTTGGCAGCTACTTTATACTCCTCAAGCAACCCTTTCCGGTTTTGCGGCTATCTTTGTACACCTAAAATAACCCAACTATGCTGAGGGCTTTGCTGTTATTCGTTTTATTTATCCCTGCCGTTGCCTTCTCACAGGCATTTATTGACCAAACAAAAAAACAGGTTCGGGAACACCTGGAAAGCTATCAGGAAAATAAAAAGTACAACGGCCAACAAGCCGACATTACAGAAACAGACAGCACCATTACTTTATCCGCCGGGGAACCTGCCACCCTTTTTATTTACAGCTTTGACGAAACGGGCAGATGCAAGTCGAAAAAGATCATTGCCAACTGCGATTCCTGCTATAAAACATTCCTGGACGAAATTCTTGCAGAAAAAAATTATAACTGGAAAAAACTGAACGAGAATCAATACATCTCCGACTTTGACTCTAAAATGATGATAGAACTTTCATTTGAAAATGGCAAATCCGGCTTTACCATTCTGAGGATTCCTTGGACAAAAGAAGTTTATAAACTCGTTACAGAACAATAAGTACTGGTGAGGCGCCCGCCTATTTTTCCACTAACCCCTCTGCCTGCCATTGTTTCAGCAAAGCAATAGTGCCGTCATTCAGCTTGGGTTGCCTTGCAGGCATAAACCCTCTTTGACCGGGTTCCATCTGTACCCTGCGCAGAATTTCATCAATGTTTGCCTTTACGTTGGCATAATTATCAAAACTTTTTTTATTACCTCCTTTAGAGGGAATATGGCAGGGACTGCAAAAACTTTCCATAACAGCCGTTATGCTGCCGTCATAGGTAACTTTTGCAGGTTCTGGTGCGGCAACCGCTTTTTTTGAAGGACTGCAATCAGACAGGATAAATGCTCCAAGGCCATAAAGGGCTACAATCAGTACTTTCTTCATTTACTGCTTTATTTATACAACCAAAAATCGTAAACATTTATCAAATTAGCAAATGCAGTAACCTCCGGTTGAAGCAAGCAGTATTTCTTTAATATCTTTGACCTGATTTATGCTTCACCTCGTTGCAACCACGTACCGCAATGCCTACAGCGGGCTATCACGGGAAATATGGCTTTTATCATTTGTAATACTTATTAACCGGGCGGGAACAATGGTGGTTCCTTTCATGACGCTTTACCTGACCAGCCCGGAAATGGGGTATAGTATCGGGCAGGCAGGCTTTGTATTCGGTCTTTTTGGCGCCGGGGCTTTTACAGGGGCCTGGCTTGGGGGTAAGCTGACAGACAGGGTGGGCTTTTATCCTATACAAATTACTACGCTTATAGGAGGAGGCATTTTATTCCTTGTACTGGGGCAGATGAAAACATTTCCTCTTATTTGCATTTTCACTTTTCTGCTCAGCTTTGTAAACGAAGCGTTCCGGCCGGCTAACTCTACGGCTATTGCATTTTATAGCACAGAAAAAAACAGGACAAGGTCTTATTCCCTTAACAGGCTCGCTATTAATTTAGGCTGGGCAGCCGGAGGCGCCCTTGGCGGCCTGCTTGCACATATCAACTATGAATTGCTTTTCTGGGTAGATGGTTTCACCAACATTGGAGCAGGTTTACTCATGTGGTTCATGTTGCGCCCCGCCAAATCCATCCCTGCAAAAGCTGTAACAGGCACAGCAAAAGGGCTGCCCGCCCATCGCGACAAAGTTTACATGTATTTTATTCTTATCACCGTATTCTTTGCAAGTTGCTTCTTCCAGCTATTTACCAACCTCCCTGTATTTTTCAAAAGGGACATGCACTTATCCGAACCGTATATCGGCTTGCTGATGGCAATCAACGGCATTATTATAGCGCTGACAGAAATGGTATTGGTTTATAAACTGGAAGGCCGCAGGAATAATCTCGTTTATATTGCAGCAGGTGTGTTCATAACAGGCATTTCCTTTCTGCTATTAAACCTTCCTGTAAATTATTTCCTGCTATCCTTTTTAATGATAGTGGTTGTAAGCCTCGGGGAGATAATAGCTATGCCTTTTATGAGCAGCTACTGGATAACCCGTTCGCAGGCTTCCAACCGGGGGCAGTATGCCGCTTTGTTTACGATGTCCTGGTCGCTTGCCCAAACATTCGGGCCCTTTGCCGGCGCCCTGGCGGCTGAGCATTGGGGATTTTATACCCTTTGGTGGATTACAGGCGGTATTTGCTTAATGGCAGCGTTATCATTCCGGCTTTTATATAAAACAAATTACTAATACCCTCTATGCCCGATTACGCTTATACTAAATCTTCGAAATAAAGCGTGTCAACCATCCAGAATGAATACATTTGACATTATCGGGTTTACATGTATGCAACCCGGTAATCATAAATTCAATCTTTTAATTTATTAAGCTTAGTCAGCATCATGCAAAAGTTTTTTTCCTTCTTCAGTTTCCTTCTTTTTTCCTTTATCCTGCAGGCGCAGGGCATTGAACGCCCCAAACTGGTAGTCGGCATCGTAATAGACCAGATGAGATGGGATTATTTGTACCGCTTCTACGATCGGTATGATGAGAAAGGCGGGTTCAGAAGAATGCTGGATCATGGATTTACCTGCGAAAACACTTTCATTCCTTACTCTCCGACCTACACAGCATGTGGGCACAGTTCTATTTATACCGGTTCAACGCCTGCCCTGACGGGCATTACAGGCAACAACTGGTGGGACAGGCAACTGATGCGTTCTGTTTATTGCACCGAGGACAATTCTGTAAGTACCGTGGGCAGCAGTTCCAATGCCGGAAAGCAAAGCCCGAGAAATATGCTGGTTACCAGTATTTGTGACGAGCTAAAACTTGCCACCAATTTCAGAAGTAAGGTAATCGGTATTTCATTAAAAGACCGTGGAGGCATCTTACCTGCAGGCCATAGCGCCGATGCCGCTTACTGGTACGACCCTTCCGTAGGCAAGTGGATCAGCTCTACCTATTACATGACAGAGCTTCCCAAATGGGTAAATAATTTCAATGATAAGAAACTCGTTGATAAATATTTTACAGAAGGATGGCAACTCCTCTATCCCGCATCCAGCTATGTTCAAAGCACAAGTGATGCAAAAGAATACGAAGCAAAAACATTAGGCGCAAATACCTTCCCCTACAATCTCAGCAAGTATGCCGGGAAAGAGTATGGCAAGTTATCAACCACCCCGATGGGCAATACTTTTACCGCCAGTTTTGCCAAAGCAGCAGTGGAGGCAGAACAACTCGGCGCTGATGCCATCACCGATTTTCTTGCTGTTAGTTTTTCATCGCCTGATTATATCGGTCATTCGTACGGCCCCAACTCCATAGAAGCAGAAGATGGCTTTCTTCGTTTAGATAAAGAATTAGGCGCTTTATTTGACTTCCTGGATGAAAAAATAGGCAAAGGCCAATACACGGCATTCCTCTCTGCAGACCATGGTGTAGCACATGCACCGGAATTTATGCAGGAGAATAAACTGCCGGGAGGACGGGTTTTCATGAGTAAAACAACTTCCGCATTAAACAAGGAACTGGAAGAGGTGTATAAAATACCCAAACTAATATTATTCGATAACAACTACCAGATGGGGCTGAACAACAGGGCTATTGATTCTGCCAAAGCAGACAAAGAGGCCATTATTGATTTTATTGTTGACCGTCTTTCAGACGACAGCAATATCGTCCGGGCATTCCCTTTAGATGAACTGAACGAAGTGCCGCTTCCGGCCAAATTAAGAACCATGTTTAATAACGGCTATTACCGGAACAGGGGCGGCGAAATCCAGTACATCCTCAAGCCCAACTATTTCGATGCCTGGGGCAATACCGGCACCACCCATGGTTTGTGGAACCCCTACGACTCACATATTCCGCTGCTTTTTTACGGATGGGGTATAAAACAGGGCAAAACAAACCGGGAAACCTATATGACGGATATAGCCCCTACCCTTGCTGCCATCCTGCGGATACAAATGCCTAACGGATGTATCGGACACGTTATTGAAGAGGTTATAAAGTAAAATGAAATTTGTTTCGTAATTTCCTCTACCATAATTTCTTCTTACCATTAAAAGCCATCAAAAATGAAGAAGACCATTTTCTCCATCCTCGCCGCCCCCTTGTTCCTTGTTGCCCATGCGCAACCTGTGGACAGCATCCGGTTTTTTACGGATGAAAGCATTGCTGAAATGACATTGACTACCGATTTCCGAAAACTACAGAATGAAAAAAAGAAAGACATATTCCAGGAAGCTAGCGTAGAGTTCAACATTCCCGGGCAGCCTGCTATCAATGAAAAGGTGCAGGTAACTGCGAGAGGGAACTTCAGAAGGGAAAACTGTAAAATCCCCCCTATTAAATTTGATTTCAGGAATGCCTCCTCTCCCCGGCTGGCGCCATTGGGCAAATTAAAACTCGTATTAGGCTGTGGTTCCAAAGCCGATGATGAGCAATTACTTCTTAAAGAGTATCTTGTTTATAAGATATACAATATGCTTGAAGAAAAGAGTTTCAGGGTCCGGCTGCTGAAAGCAAATTATAATGACTCAAAAGGGAAGAACAAACCCTTTACACAATATTCTTTTCTTATTGAAGACGATGCGGATATGGCCCGCCGGAACGGGTGCAGGAAAAAAGATGTACATCCTTCCTATCACTCCGAGCAAACCAACCGGAAGCTGATGACCAAAGTGGCGCTCTTCCAGTACATGATAGGTAATACCGATTGGGCCGTACCGAAACCGCACAATATCCAACTGATATTTGAGCGAAAAGACGACAGCCAGCTACCCTATCCCGTACCTTACGATTTTGATTACTGCGGCTTGGTAGATGCCGGCTATGCCATCCCCAGCGAGGTTATCGGCACAGAAAGCGTTACGGAAAGAGTGTACAGGGGCTTTCCCAGAACGATGGAAGAATTACAGGAATCCCTGGATGTGTTCAGGCAGAATAAAGACAAGATATTTTCCCTGGTAGCCGGTTTTGAACCTCTTAATGATAAATACAAAAAGCAAGTGAAGAATTACCTGGAAGAGTTCTTTAAAATGATTGAAAACAAAAACGAAGTAAAGAGAATCTTCATTGATAATGCAAGAAGCACATAACACAAGGCGACAGCGTCAAAAAGCTTAATTTCGCCCAAATTTTAACCTAAAATGGAACAATTGAAAGAACAATTTGAACAAGCGGTAGCAGAAAGTAAAACCTTATCTGAGAAACCAAGCAACGATACGTTGCTGCAGCTCTATTCCCTATACAAACAGGGAAGCATAGGCGATGTGAATATAGACCCACCCTCCAACCCGTTTGACTTTGTAAACAAAGCAAAATATGAAGCATGGGCTTCCTTAAAAGGAAAAACCTCTGATGAAGCCATGAATGACTACATTAAGCTGATAAAAAAACTGAAAAACTAAGCTTGTATTGAAGTATACACGGCGTCCATTTTTTCCCCGATAATACTATAGCTGAACCGGCCCCTTGCCTGTTCAGCTATTTTATTTTTATCGTAAGTACTGTACCCCTTTATCATATTTTCCATTGCTTCTGCCAGCAGTTCTTCTTTTCCCACATCAACGATCAATGCATCCGAACTGTCCACAAGTTCGGGAATACCACCTACCGGCGTTGTAATAACCGGAAGTCCACAGCACAAAGCTTCCCCGATTACACAAGGCGAATTTTCAATATTACTGAACAACACCAAACAATCGGCCTGCTGCATTTCCAGTGCTACTTCCCTGTAAGCTATTTCTCCTTTAAAAACCACTGCGCCGGGAGGAAAATGAAGACTGTCCGCATACTTTCTGATATCCGGTTTAGTATCACCCACCATTACCAGCTCTGCTTCATTGCCTTTTTCAAGCAGGAGCCGGAAAGCCCTTACTATACCTTCCGCATTTTTCAGGGGCACCATATTGGAAACATGGATAAACCGGGATATGCCTTTTTCCTTCCGCACCGGATAAAAGAGTGTTGTATCTACTACATTCTCTATTACCGTATATTCTTTCTTTACCACCATCCTGTTTATTCCTTCGGCAAGATAGCGGCTTACACTTATCAGCTTTGAAGCTTTGCTGATAACAGTTTTTACAGAACTCCGGAAAATCTTTCCCCTGCTGTTGTAATTATCACTTAGCACATCGTTATAAATGCCCCAATGCTCCGTAACAATGAAGGGAATTCCCAATTTATCCCTGGCCCATAAAGCAGCTAAACCTGCTTTGAAAGGAATATGTACATGCACTGCATCCGGTTTGCCATTGGCTGCAATGTATTGGCGAACGGCATTGCGGTATAGCTTTAACAGGCGGTATTGGGCTATTATTTTTCCGAGGAAAGTTGTTGACCTTGGAAAATAAATCAGTTGCTCGGTAAGGCCATCCTCGTTTTTTCTTTCTTCCTCGGTATTCCGGACAGAACCGGAATTATCTCCAATAACATGAATAACAAAAATATCATTGTGCAATGCCGCAGCACGGGCATGGCGCTGAATAAAATCACCGTTGAAAGGCTCTGTTTTACCCGGGTACCAGCTACATAACCATAATATTTTTTTTCTGCGGGTTGTCATGTTTCGAATAAGGTTGCTTTCTGCAACGGTTCAAAAATAGCTGATAACAACTGAAACCTGCGCCCCCGGGATCGATTAATCATTAATCCAGCACAGGTACCAACCGGATAAATTGTTCTTTGTTGAGATAATAGAACAACAATAAATAAAGAATAGGAACAAAACTAAGCACCTTCAGGACAAGCAATCCTGTCAACAATCCGGAAAAGTAAAATGATAACCAGACAATGGCGCCAAGCATAAGCTGCCGGTCGGTAATGGCGCAACTTACTTTGAAGCAATAGATAGGCATATCATGATACACCAGCCGCAAGGGCCTGGTACGATGATACCCGTCTGTAACCACTACACGGGGGTTATTTTCCTCAAGGGGAATTACAATAGGCTTGGTATTGGCAAGCGGGTAGATATTGATACCGTTTACAATAGCCCTTATTTTCAGGAAACTGAGCAGCACCTGGTTCTTTCGCTGTATAACGATATGGTAGGGATAAGAAATAAATGAATAATTATAATGAATAAATAATCAAATCAGCTATTAGCTACATCCCCGGGCCCGGTCTATTTCAATGCCTTAATAATCTCTATAAAATCCTTTCCTGCCAGCGAAGCGCCGCCTACCAGTCCCCCATCTACATCCGGGCTGCTGAACAATTCCTTTGCGTTGCCTGCCTTAACACTGCCCCCATAGAGTATCGGGACCTCATCGGCTACCCCCTGTCCATAAACTGCTGCCAATACAGAACGAATAAACCGGTGCATTTCTTGTGCCTGTTCCGTAGTGGCGGTTTTCCCGGTGCCGATGGCCCATATTGGCTCATAGGCTATAACCAGCCCTTTTATTTTATCCGCCGGTAAATGAAACAGCGACTCTTTCAACTGGGTGGCCACAAATTCGTTCTGTGTACCGGCCTCTCTTACTTCCAACGGCTCGCCGCAACAAAATACCGGAACAATAAAATTATCCAGGCACAGGTTTACCTTATCGGCCAGCACTGCATTCGACTCATTAAAATACTCCCTTCTTTCGCTATGGCCAACCAAACAGTAATGAATTCCAAGCGAATGGATCATTTCTGCGGAAACTTCCCCGGTAAAAGCCCCTGATTTTTTATGGTAACAGTTTTGTGCGGCTGCATAATAGTTTTTTTCTTCCTCCACTTCGCTGCGGGCCATCAGCAGGTAAGGAAACGGTACAGCAAAAATCACCTGCTGATGAGATGCCAATTCTATTTCAGCTCCAAGTATTTCATCAAGCAGCTTTTCTCCCTCCTGATAAGTAAGGTTCATCTTCCAGTTAGCCGCAGCTATTTGTTTTCTCATGAGTAATTGTTTTTTATAAGGGGTAAAAATAAAATAATGCTGCTGAAAGAAGACAGGAAAAAGGGCTTTTCTTATCCTGCTGCATGCAGGAAAATATGTTTAAGGATAATTTTTTCTTCTTCAGTAATATCGCATCCTTTGAGTTTTTTCCAGTTGGCAATATCAGCAATGGCTTTGTCCAGTTCATACCGCTTTACCCCTTCGCTGCCCCAGCTGAAATGAGGAATATATTTCGGTGTAAGCCCCTCGCCTATCACATTACAGCAAACACCGATAACGGTTCCCGTATTGAAGGAAGTATTTATTGCGGAACGGGAATAATCGCCCATCAGGATACCGCATTTCTGCCCTGCATTCAGTTCGCCTTGCGGTGTCCATACTCTTACATCGCCTGCATTGTTTTTGATATTGGAATTGGTAGTGCCTGCGCCCATATTGCACCACTCGCCTATCACCGAATCGCCAAGATAACCGTCATGTGCTTTGTTGGAATAGCCGAACAATACCGAGCACTTTATCTCGCCGCCCGCCACGCAATAAGGCCCGATAGTAACCGGCCCGTATATCTTACTGCCCATTTTCAAACAGGCCTCTTCTCCTATTGCAAAAGGTCCGCGGATAATGCTGCCCTCCATCAGTTCGGCATTACGGCCGATGTACACCGGTCCTGTAGAAGCATTGATAATGCAATGTTCCACCTTAGCGCCTTTCTCAATAAACAGGTTGGAAGAATTTGTAACCTTATTGGTCTTGGGTATCTTTTGAGAATTTCTTTTTTTTGTCAGCAATGAGAAATCCTGGCGGATAGCCCAATCGTTTAATTGAAAAATATCCCAGGGATAGTTGATTACTTTTACGTCCCCTTCAAAAGCAACCGCTTTCCCGATCTTGATCTTATGCTTATCCACCACTTCGGCGCTGCTGAACCGGTAAGCAACCGCTTCGCCTTTGGCAGTAGTAATAAATTCCCCGTTGTGCAACCTGCGGATCGCTTTTACCAATTGCGGCGTGGGCAATAAGTTTCCATGAATCATCAGGCAAACGCCATCGCTTGCCGCTTCATCAAGATAGCGGGAACAGGAAATATCTTTATAATCATCTTCTTTTTTATCAAAGGAAGGCAGCCCCAGCGCCTTCTCCCATTTCTCCCGGATGGTGAGAATACCCACCCGTATATCCTGCATTTGCCGGGTAAGGGTAAAGGGATACAGGTTTTCCGGCCTGCAAAATTCCTCGGTAAAGATGATCTTGTTCATACAGTACTGTAATCACCAAAATTAAGGAAAGACTGTTTTAGAAAGAGCTAATTTGATTTCATACTGAGTTGTTAGTATTTCACGCAAAGGCGCAAAGTTTCTCGCAGAGCCGCAGTGATTGAGCCCCTTTGCATCTTGTTGCTTCTTCGTCCTTGTAGGAAATGAAAAAAAACCTTAACCTACCAGCGCCAGTTCCAGCACCTGGTTCATTGTTTTCACATAATGAAATTTCATGCCCTTGATAAAGGCCGCATCAATTTCTTCCACATCCTTTTCATTCTGCCAGCAAAGGATAATCTCTTTCAACCCGGCCCTTTTGGCTGCCAGTACTTTTTCTTTAATACCGCCGACAGGCAATACCTGTCCACGAAGCGTTATCTCCCCCGTCATGGCAAGGAAAGGCTTCACTTTTTTACCCGATAAGGCAGAAGCTATCGCCGTCATCATGGTAATACCTGCACTGGGGCCATCCTTTGGCACAGCGCCTTCCGGTACGTGGATATGAATATTTTTCTTTTCAAACAGCTTTGGATCGAGTTTATACTTTTTTGCATTGACCTGCAAATAAGTTAAGGCTGTGCTGGCGCTTTCTTTCATCACATTGCCTAAGTTACCCGTCAGCCTCAGTTCTCCTTTACCATCACTTAAACTTGTTTCAATAAAAAGTATATCGCCGCCCACATAGGTCCATGCCAACCCTACGGCTACGCCGGGCATATTGGCTGTTTTGTAAATATCATTGCTGTATTTGGGCTTGCCGATTATCTTTTCAATATCATCGGGAGAAAGAGAAGGTTTCAACTCATCATACAACGCTAATTGTTTGGCCTGGTAGCGCATAATGGATGCCAGTTGCCTGTCCAGTTCCCTTACGCCGCTTTCCCTCGTATAATCCTGTATTAATTTTTCCAGCGCCTTATCGGTTATTTTAAAGTTGGAATTCTTTAAGCCGTGCATTTCTCTTTGCTTCGGCAGCAGGTGCCTTTTGGCAATTTCCAGTTTCTCTTCTACGGCATAGCCGCTGAGGTCAATAACCTCCATCCTGTCACGCAGGGCAGGCTGAATGTTCTGAAAACTATTGGCCGTAGCGATGAACAACACTTTGCTCAAATCATATTCCAGTTCCAGGTAATTATCGTAAAACGTATTGTTTTGTTCCGGGTCCAATACTTCTAATAATGCGGAAGAAGGATCGCCGCGGAAATCACTGCCCACTTTATCAATTTCATCCAGTATCATTACCGGGTTGGAAGATTTTACTTTGCGGAGTGATTGTAAAATACGTCCGGGCATGGCGCCGATATAGGTTTTGCGGTGGCCCCTTATCTCACTTTCATCATGCAGGCCGCCGAGGGAAAGGCGCACATATTTTCTGCCAATGGCGGAGGCTATACTCCGGCCAAGTGATGTTTTACCGATACCGGGCGGGCCTACAAAGCAGAGAATAGGGCTTTTCATATCCCCTTTTAATTTCAGCACAGCGAGGTATTCCACGATGCGTTCTTTTATTTTCTGCATACCGTAATGGTCTGCATCCAATGTTTTCTGCGCTTTTTTCAGGTCGTAGCGGTCTTCGGTATAATCTTCCCAGGGAAGCTCCAGCATCAGGTCGAGATGGTTGTACACCACGGAATAATCCGGTGTACTCGGGTGCATCCGTTCCAGCTTTTCAACTCCTTTTGTAAACATCTCCTTAGCAGCAGCCGGCCATTTTTTTTCTTCGGCCTTTTTCTGCATTTCTTTTATTTCCTGCGAGTTGGCATCGCCGCCCAGCTCTTCCTTGATGCTTTTTAATTGCTGTTGCAGAAAGTATTCCCGCTGCTGTTTATCCAATTCGGTTTTTGTCTTGGAGGTTACTTTGTTCTTCAGTTCTACAAACTGCAATTCTTTTTGCAGCAGTTTCATCAGTAAATCGGCCCTGTCGCGGATCTGGTTCAGCTCCAACAGGCGCTGCTTGTCTTTAATATCCGTATTCAGGTTGCTCGACACAAAGTGTATCAGGAAGGCCGGGTTCTCGATATTGCGGAGAATAATGGAGGCCTCCGTAGGTATATTAGGCGAAAGGTGCACAATATCCGCCGCCAGGTCTTTAATGTTGGCCACATAAGCGTCAAAGTCGGCATCCTTGGGCGACTCTTCCTCTTCCAGCCTGGTAACCCTTGCTGTAAAATAAGGGTCATCCCCGATCATTTCCTCTATCAGGAAACGGCTCTTGCCCTGTATGATGATGGTAGTGCCGCCATCGGGCATCTTTATCAGCTTTACTATTTTGGCAACGGTGCCTGTTGTTTCCAGGTCTTTGATTTCGGGGTCTTCAATATTGCTGTCTTTCTGCGCCACCACGCCTATCAGCTTTTCGCCTTTATAGGCATCGCTTACGGCTTTAATGCTCTTATCTCTGCCTACGGTAATAGGCAATACAACACCCGGAAACAGTACGGTGTTCCTTAGAGGTAAAAGGGCCAGCTCGGCGGGAACAATAATACCGTTCGGGTCATCCTGGTCGCTTTCATTCAGTGGAATGATGGGCAGGAAATCCATTTCATCTTCAGCCTTTAAAAGAAATCTGTCAAAATCCATAGTCCGTTTTCTCCTTTATGTCCTGAAGTTATCAGAGTGATAGCGATGATATACTTCAGCGGTCAGTCTGTCAGTTTATTCAAAGTTGTCAGGGCGCCAGTCCCGAAGTTATCGGCGGCGATAGCCTCGATATACTTCGGGGGGTGGTAAAAATATAACGTGAAATCAGTAATGCCAAGATTCGTGCCTGTCATTCCGGAACTGCCAAAACAGGTAGTTGATATTGAAGGGGTTAGGGGAATAATAATCCCGGTAAGAAAAGGATATATTTATCTGTATTGCCCTGACTGTGATACAAATTGCGAACTGTAACACATTGGTTTACAAAAGCAATGGGGTGTGATACATTAAAATGGTGTTGTATATTTATGGTTAGGCTGCTAAATTTTGAGACCTCTACTAATCATATCGATAGTAATTATTGTTGTTACTTCTTGTTCGACACAAGAGAGTAAGAATATTCGGACAAACATTAAATTTGACACTTTGCCTTTACCAATTGATAGTTTTTCCTTTTATTTTGAGACAAAGAGCAATTGGAAAGATACAATTGCAGATGCTCTTGACACATTTGTAAATTCGTGGTATTCAAAGATGCTGTTTGCTCTTAAAGAACCAATTTTGAAAGATTATAAGGGAAACAAAGGAATTTACCGCTTTACCTGGTTACGGACATTTAATCATCCTGTTTCAATAAGACTTGAACAACAAGGCGACATTGTTAAACTGTTTTCTAAAATTTGTAATGGAGCAGGTGGTTATGAGCCCGGCAAAATTATTTTCGACACGGCCATAAGTTTGACACAAAAGCAAGTGGACACAATTAATCTAAAACTAGACAATGCGAAATTTTGGGTACTCCAAACAGAGTCAAGAGAAGACAATGGAACAGATGGTTCAGAATGGATAATTGAAGTTGTTAAAAATAATAAATATCATATGGTTGTACGATGGACACCAGAAAAAGGAACATTATTTAGAGCTATTGGAGAGTATCTAATATCAATATCTCAAATAAAAAATGAATTGACAGGCAGAGACAATGGCGATTACTAACTCTACAACCAACATTGAGTTTGCTGCTATACTGTCTGACAGAACACGGATAAGCAATAGAATATATTTTTCAACTTTTTTCAGGACGGATCATTAGCACCTCTTTTAAAAGACAAAGATGAAACGACTTCTACTATTATTGACATTATCCTACTTAGCATCTCAATTTGCTTATGGGCAAGCCTGTGGAATCTATCGGATTGAATATGTTGGAAGTATTACAGCAACAGGTAAAGAACTTGTGAAAGTGTATTTACCTACTACTATGTTTCTGCACAGAGTTGAAAAAGAAAAATCTGAGCGAGCATTTATTGACACGGCTTTGACAAATGGAGCCTTCAAAATTGAAATCGGCTCACATTTGACAACACCCTACAATGACATTAATCAGCTACTTTCATTTTATAAGAGGCAATCTGACAAGTTTAAAATAAAAGTATCTTATTTGGAGAATAACTTATCAAGGCAAACGATTATTGGAATTGACTGGAATAAAATTGAAGTATCAATAATAGAAGATGGGAAGTTCGGTGAGGTGGCTCGAATTACACGGACACAAAATTCTCTTGGGTTAAACAATAATA
>CAZLLT010000007.1:0-119409 GCA_964560445.1 uncultured Chitinophaga sp.
GGCTCGAACCCACGACCCTCAGAACCACAATCTGATGCTCTAACCAACTGAGCTATGGCCACCATTTGAGGATTGCAAAAATAAGAGAAAAACATTCTTGCACCAAAACCGGATTTTGATAGCGGCTACGGTTTCTGTTTCTTTGCAGACTTTTTATAAAAATGAGTTACTGGCAAATTTTAATACCTTTTATCGCTGCATTCATCGGATGGGTTACCAACCTGATAGCGATTAAAATGCTTTTTCATCCCAGGGATCCTAAAAAAATCCTGGGCATTACCTTCCAGGGCATTTTCCCCAAGCGCCAAAAGCAATTTGCCGAAAAGCTGGGAAAAATCATCAGCAGCGAATTCCTTTCGTTTGAAGACATTGAGACAAAGCTAAGCTCCCCGGAAAACCTTCAAAAAATAATGCCCGTCATTGAATCGCATATAGACGGCTTCTTGAAAGAAAGGCTTACGCAGGAGATGCCGGTGATCAGCATGTTTATCGGGGATAAAACCGTGCATAAACTGAAAGGCGCCCTTATGACAGAAATAGAGTCGCTTTTTCCTATTGTTATGAAGCAATATGCTTCCAACCTGAAAAGTGAACTGGATCTGGAAACGATTGTAACGGCCAAAGTATCTGAGTTTTCTTCCGACAAACTGGAAGAAATGCTTTACCAAATTATGTCAAAAGAATTCAGGTTTGTAGAAATTATCGGGGGCGTTATCGGCTTCTTAATCGGCTGTGTTCAGTTGCTGATAACCTGGCTCACTACGTAGCCATGCAGAGGTGTCCGGGTTTCCGCTTATCCCGGCTTTTTATCCACTGATACATCAATTTTGCTATAACAAGCAAGTTCAATGGCCTTTAACCGTCTAAGTTGTACAATTTATGAATATGAGATTGAGATTCATCGTTTTAGCCTCTTTATTAGCCAGTTATACTTTATCGTTTGCCCAACCGGGACAAGGCCGTCAGTCCATGACCGGCACCATGTACGGTAAACTTATTGAAAGCAGAAGCGCTAAACCTATAGAATACGCATCTGTTCAAATCAAGCAAACCGTACTTGATTCCGCCACAAGAGAGAGGAAAGAGGTAGTAATAGCCGGTATGCTTACCAAATCGAATGGTGAATTTCTGCTGGAAAATATTCCCGCTTTTGGCCAATTGAAACTTTATGTATCAGTCGTGGGCTTTGAGCCTTATGAGCAAGCCATTTCTTTTGACCTGAAAAGACCGGGAGAAGGTGGCGCTGACCAAAACATGACCAGTGCATTGTTTAAAGACCTGGGTAATATCAAAATAGATATCCAGGAAAAAGTGCTTGAAAACGTAACCATCGTAGCAGAAAAACCCGGCCTGCAACTGGGAATTGACCGTAAAATTTTCAACGTGGATAAAGACATCGTATCTGCCGGGGGAACCGGAGTTGATGTAATGAGAAACGTTCCCTCTGTAAACGTGGATATTGACGGTAACGTAACCATGAGGAATAATACCCCGCAAATATTTGTGGATGGAAGACCTACCACCATGGAACTTGACCAGATTCCTGCCGATGCTATTGAAAGTATAGAAATCATTACCAATCCCTCAGCAAAATTTGACGCTTCAGGCGGTACAGCGGGCATTTTAAACATTATTCTAAAGAAAAACAGGAAAGTAGGATATAACGGTAGCCTCAGAACCAACTTTGATACCCGCTGGCAGTTAGGTGTTGGCGGCGATATTAATGTACGTCAAAACAAGATAAATGTATTTGTTAACGGTAACTACCGCCCCCGCAAATCCATCAGCACAGGAAGTACAGACCGCTTAAATCTTATTGACAATCCGCAAACGCTTCTTGAACAGAACGACCGGAATGTGTCTAAAGGGGCTTTTACCTTTATAAGAACAGGGATAGACTACTTTATAACCAACAGGTCCACCCTTTCGGCCAGTCTTAATCTGGGCAGGGGTCGCTTCAGACCCGAAAATACCAGCGACCTCCTTACTCACAAGCTGAGTAGCCCCGTAGAAGACTCATTTGCAAGAAGAACGACCAACACCAGGGGCGATTTCAGGAACCTTGGTACCACCGTCAGCTTCAAGCATAATTTCCCCAAACAAGGAAGAGAATTGACCGCCGACTTCACTTATAACAGGAGAAAAAATGACAACAACAATCTTTTGACAACTGATATTTTTGAAGCGCCCCAGTTTATCTCGCTTGACAGTACTTACAGCCAACGGCAGATCGGGAATGGCCGCGGAGAAAATATCGTTATACAAACAGATTTTACCAACCCCCTTAGCGATAACTCAAAATTTGAAACCGGCTTAAGGGCTGCTTTCAATACCAACAGCAGCACCAACTCTTTTTATTCAGTAGATCCCGTAACCGGCAACCTTATCCTCATACCGGCCTCACAGGTCAATTACGAAAGCACTGACCGGGTGCTGGCAGCCTACGCTACATTCAGCAACCGTATCAATAATTTCGGGTACCAGTTAGGATTGAGGGCTGAAAGTTCGGCCTATGAAGGCACGCTGCTTAATACCAGCCAGAAATTCAATATTGACTATCCCATCAGCCTGTTCCCAAGTGTTTTTCTTTCTCAAAAAATGAATAATAACCAGGAACTGCAATTGAATTATTCCAGGAGAATCAACCGGCCTAATTTCTGGCAGCTTAGCCCTTTCATTGACTCATCCGATCTGCTTAACCCAAGTGTAGGCAATCCGGGGCTTAACCCTGAATTTACCAACTCCCTGGAACTGAGCTATCAAAAAATATTTCAAAAGAACAGGGATAATTTATTGGTTTCCCTGTATTATAAAAATACGAACGACCTGATTACCCGCTACCAGATTCCTGAAGTGGACCCTGTTACGGAGAAAACTATTGTACTGAATACCTATATCAATGCCAACTCAAGCTATGTAACCGGCTTAGAAGTTACGTTGAAGAATACAATAACAAAATGGTGGGAGCTTACATCCAACTTTAACCTCTTTACCTCAAAAATTAAAATTGACGATCCGGATTTTGAACAGCAGGATCAATTCGCAAGCTGGCTGGCAAAATTCAATAATAACTTCAAGGTCAACAGGCAACTGAGCTTCCAGTTATCAGGCAGCTACCAATCCAAGACCATATTGCCTCCCGGTGGCAGCGGGGGTGGTGGTGGCCGCGGAGGTGGAGGCGGCATGTGGGGTGGCCAAAGCACTTCGGCGCAAGGGTATATCCGGCCAATCTATTATATAGATGCAGCCGCCCGTTATACTTTCCTGAAAGATAACAGGGCTACCGTTTCGCTTAATGTAAACGATATCCTGAGAACAAGGGTGTCCGATATGCACTCAGAGTCCCCTTATTTTGTACAAGATGTCTTTCGCCGCCGCGACCCGCAAATAGTCCGCCTCAGCTTTACCTGGAGGTTTGGAAAATTTGATACCTCCCTCTTTAAAAGAAAGAACAACAGGCAGGATGATGATGGCGGCGGCATGGAAGGAGGAATGGGCATGGGCCAGTAAATTTAAAATCATTCAAATAGTGGAAGGTTTTGCATATTTGCGTGCAAAACCTTCTTTTTTTGCCCCTGCAACCAAAAAAAATATATTTCACCGTTACCAACGACCTGGTTTACGACCAGCGTATGCACCGGATATGCACATCGCTGGTTGAAAATGGATACGCCATAACTCTTGTAGGAAGAAAGCTGCCCTCCTCTCTCCCATTGAAGGATAAAAAATTTAAACCAAAAAGGCTTCGTTGCTTTTTTACAAAAGGGAAATTATTTTATGCAGAGTACAACCTGCGGTTGTTTTTCTTTCTGCTATTCCGGAAAATGGATGCCCTTTGCGCTATCGACCTTGACACAATCGTTCCCTGCTACTATATATCCCGTATAAAAAAAATTCCCCGGATATATGACGCCCATGAATTGTTTACCGAAATGAAAGAAGTCATCTCCAGGCCCGGCATTTATAAAACATGGAAGTACGTTGAAAAAAAATTGGTTCCCCGCTTTCCCCTTGGTTATACTGTAAGCGATGGCATAAGCGCTGAACTGAACAAACGGTATGGGGTTCAGTATGAAACCATCCGTAATATGCCGGTAAAAAAAGAACTGCCCGCTTCTCGCCTAAAAGAGAAAAACCTTTTTTACCAGGGCGCTGTAAATGAAGGCAGGGGCTTTGAAAACCTTATCCCGGCCATGAAGCATATCAATACCCGGCTGGTGATATGCGGCGATGGGAATTTTATGGAGAAACTAAAGCAACTTATAAAAACAAACGGGTTGCAGGAAAAAATAGAATTAACCGGAATGTTACCGCCCGATATATTATGGGAAAAATCATTAGAAGCCTATATAGCCATAGCTGTACCAGAAAAGGAGGGGCTTAATCAATATTTTGCATTACCCAATAAATTCTTTGATTACATACATGCAGGGCTTCCCCAGGTTACGGCCAATTACCCTGAATACAAACAAATAAATGATAAGTTTGAAGTAGCGGTACTGATTGATGATAATCATCCCGAAATAATTGCCAAAGCAGTCAACAATTTGCTGTCTGACGACGTTTTATACAACAGGCTGTGGGAAAACTGCCTCAAGGCCAGGAATGCCCTGAATTGGGAAATAGAAGAAAAAAAACTGGTCGCTTTTTATAAAAAAGTATTCGGAGATTGAACAAACACCTGCATATCGTTTGCCTTGACGTTCCCCTGCCCGCTGATTATGGCGGGGCCATTGATATGTTCTATAAAATAAAAGCCCTGCATAAAGCAGGCATCAGGATACACCTGCACTATTTTTCTTACCGTCATAAAGGCAACCCCAACGAGTTAAACCAGTTTTGCGAATCCATTCATGTATATGAAAGGGCCACAGGATGGAAAGGGTTTTCTTTATCCACTCCTTATATCGTTTCGTCCAGAACGAATACACAGCTCATACAGGAACTTAACAATGATGATCATCCCATATTACTGGAAGGTATTCATTGTGCAGGCATTCTTCCTTTTCTGAAAAAAGCCCCGAACCGGAAAATAATGGTACGGATGCACAATGAAGAGTGTGATTATTACCGGCGCCAGGCAAAAACCACTTCCGTATTGTATAAAAAAGTTTATTACCAATACGAAAGCCGCTTGCTGAAGCGATATGAGAAAAAATTGCCGTCCCATCTTATTTATGCCTGCATCAATAAAACAGAAACAGAAAGATTAGTGCAGCAGGGGTTTAAGAACAGTTTTTTTCTGCCTGCTTTTACATCCTGCTGTAAAGTAACAGGTGAAGAAGGAATGGGAAGCTTTTGTCTGTATCATGGCAACTTATCCGTAGCAGAAAACGAAAAAGCCGCTACCTGGCTGCTTCGCAAGGTTTTTCCGAAATTAAAAATCCCGTTGATTATTGCGGGCAAAAACCCTTCCCGCAGGCTGGACAAGTTGGCCCATTTGTGCCAGCATACCTGCCTGGTGGCAAACCCTTCCCATGAAGAAATCAACGACCTGATCCGCAAAGCCCATATCAATATCCTTCCCTCATTCAGCAATACCGGGATAAAGCTGAAACTGCTTCATGCACTTTTTGAAGGAAGACATTGCCTTGTAAATGACGCCATGGTAACTGGCGCCGGCCTGGAAACCGCCTGCCATATCGGGAGCAACGCCGATGCATTTGCTTCCATTATCTCACAGTTGCACTACCAGCCCTTTACCGGCGAGGAAATTCTATTACGAAAGAAACTATTAAAGGATACTTATGATAACGACAGGAATGCTGCAAAGATTATAACATACTTATTGTAGCATTATCTTCTACCCTTCCGTTTTCCGTCCTTATCATTCTTGCAGGAAATTTTTGCACCACAATATAGTCATGGGAGGCCATTACAACGGCCATATTGGAATCTCTTGATATCTGGAAAA
This sequence comes from uncultured Chitinophaga sp., assembly GCA_964560445.1. Lineage (GTDB taxonomy): Bacteria > Bacteroidota > Bacteroidia > Chitinophagales > Chitinophagaceae > JJ008. The sequence continues at coordinate 5,915 of CAZLLT010000007.1, forward strand.
GCAGGTTCATTATCTCGTCCGATGTTTCGGGGTCCAGATTGCCTGTAGGCTCATCTGCCAATATCAGCTTAGGGGAATTTAATAAGGCACGGGCTATATCCACTCTTTGCTGCTCGCCACCACTCAGTTCAAAGGGCATTTTAAAACCCTTTGCTTTTATACCCACTTTATCCAGCACATCATCAATTTTCTCTTTGATGAGTTTTTCGTCTTTCCATCCGGTAGCTTTCAGCACAAACTTCAGGTTCTCATGCACATTCCTGTCCGTCAGCAACTGAAAATCCTGGAATACCACACCAAGGTTACGGCGAAGAAAAGGCACTTTTTTCCAATCCAGTCCTCTCAACGAAAAACCGGCCACTGTGCCCGACCCTTCCTTTAAAGTCAGTTCGCCATACAGCGTTTTAAGCAGGCTTGATTTACCGGAACCTGTTTTTCCAACAAGATAAACAAACTCGCCTTTGTTCACCACAAGGTTCACATTCTGCAGGATCAGGTTATTGCCCTGGTAAATATTTACGTTACTTAGTTCAATGATTGGCTCGGCCATTACAATGGGTTTGCTGCAAAATAAAGGAAAGAACGCATACCAAAAGCCTTAAAATTTTTTAACTAAAAAATTAGTTGGTAAACTAAATAATTAGTTTTAATTTCGGATTACAAATAAGAACAGCATGAAACCGTTGACCAAAGCCGAAGAACAAGTGATGCAGGTATTATGGAAGCAGGAAAAAGCTTTTCTGAGGGAAATAGTGGAAAATATGCCTGCCCCCAAACCCCATCAGAACACAGTGGCCACCATTCTGAAGATATTGGTGGAAAAAGAATATGTAGCCATCACTGCTGTTGGCCGCAACCACCGGTATTACCCGCTTGTATCCAAGGAAGATTATTCCAAAAGAAGCATGAAGCAACTGGTGAAGGGATATTTTGAAGGCTCTTTCAGCAATGTGGTATCCTTTCTTGTAAAGGAAAACAATATATCGGTTGAAGAACTGGAAAACCTGATCAAACAAATTAAAAAACAACAGAAATGAAACCGTTGCTATTATACATTGTTCAGGTTGTAATTTGTTCAGGGTTGCTTTACAGCTATTATCATTTTTTTTTGCGGAATAAAAGCTTTCATCAATACAACCGCTACTACCTGCTGGCCGCTACCGTCATCAGTCTGCTGGTGCCTTTCCTGAATATCCCGGTCTATTTTTCAGAAGCAGAGAAAGACTCCTCTCTTGTATTGCAAACACTTCGCTTTATATCTTCTTCCAGCGATAACGAACTGGTGGTTGAAGCTACTGAAGGGCAAGGCCAGAACTGGTTTACGCTACAGAATATCAGCTATGTGTTATACGGTTTAATGTTGACTGCGTTGCTGGTACGATTTATTATTTCTTTGGTAAAAATAAAAAAGATCATCCGGCAACATCCCGTTGAGCGGTTGGGCGATATTCGTTTTGTCAATACCGAAGAAAAGGGAACGCCTTTCTCCTTCTTCCGCTGGTTGTTCTGGAACAGGAATATTGTTTTAGATTCAGATAAAGGCCAGCAGGTGTTTCGCCACGAACTGTTTCATATCCGGCAAAAACACAGCGTGGATGTTGTTTTCCTGGAAATAATAACTATGCTGTTATGGATAAACCCCTTTTTCCACCTCATAAAAAAAGAAACCAAAGCCATCCATGAATTCTTAGCTGATGAGTTTGCCATCCACCAGACGGATAAATGGGAATACGCCGAACTGCTGCTGATGCAGGCTCTGCAAACGCAACATTCCATCGTCAATCCCTTTTTTCACACCCAAATAAAAAGACGTATAGCCATGATCACATCATCCCAACAACCGAGGTACCGGTATCTTAGGAAGATACTGGTACTTCCTTTATTTGCCCTTGTGTTTTTCCTCTTTGCATTTACTTATAAACAGGTAAAACAGGAAAATACCGCAACAGAAGTTGATTATTTCAGCGAAAAACCGGTATTAACAGACACTATACCGGCGGGGAAAAACACTTTTGAGGTTGAGGTTGCAGGCGGCTCTGTTACATCCGATAACAAAGGCGAAAAAATTACTTTGATTGGTGATTCAATATTTTTTAAGCCTGTAAAATCAGGGGCAGAAGGCAAACAACCTCTTTATGTTGTTGACGGCAAGATTATAAAAGATGCTAAGAACACCCTCCGGCAACTTTCCCCTTCAGAAGTTAAATCTGTAACCGTCCTGAAAGGCGACGCAGCTAAAAAAGCATACAATGTGAATGAAGCTGTGGAAATATGGACCAAAGATGCCGCAAAAGAACCTGTAGAAATGAAAAATAATTTTCTTGACGAAGTAGTGGTAGAGGGAATGCCGATAGATGCCTCCCAACGGAAAGAGCTTGTTACTGTTATCGGGAGGCCGACAACAGAGCCTTTCTGGGTGTTGAACGGAAAATTATTTGGCAAAGAAAATCCCCTTGATGAGTATGGCATCAAACCCAACGATATTGAAAGCATCAATGTAATTAAAGGCGACAAAGCCATTGCTTTATACGGTGAAGGGGCCAAAGATGGTGTAATAGAAATTACCACTAAGAAAAAAGAGCCCCTGACTTTAAAAGAAGTTACCGTAGAAGGTTATCCTACTAAAAAAAGCACAATAGAAAACAAAAATATCCAGGAAGGTGAAGTAAAAGAGGTTGTTGTAGCAGGTTATCAAACAAAAAAGGATAACCTCGTTTCAGAAGATAAGAAAAACAATTTAGATGAGCTAAAACCCATTTATCCCAACCCGGCAACCAATCATTTTACCATTCCATTCACTGCTGCAGAAGAAAGCACCGGCATTATATATATCAGCGACCTGAACGGCCGGGTGCTGAGCCAGCAAAATGCAAGTATTATAAAAGGGAAAAACAACCTGAATGTAAGCACTGCACAACTCGCAAACGGCACTTACCTGGTAACGCTTCAAATAAAAGGGAATAGCGCCCCTTCATCACAACAGGTGTATAAACTGGTAAAGCAATAAATTAAAAAGACAAAACACCATTGGCAGTAGTGAGTTGAAGTTCCTTCTTCCCGCTTTCCTCCACCCTGCCGATGACCTGTGCCTCCACGCCAAAAGATTCAGAGATGCCGATAATACTATCGGCATCTTTTTCATCGGTATAAATTTCCAACCTTGTACCCATGTTAAACACCTGGTACATTTCTTTATCATCAGCGCCGCTGCTTTGTTGTATAATATCAAAAATAACAGGCGGCGTAAATAAATTGTCTTTTACTATCCGTACATCATCGGGTACATATTTCAGGCACTTGGTTTGCCCTCCGCCGCTGCAATGGATCAATCCATAAATGCTTTCAAAATGATTTTCGAGCAATTCTTTCAATACCGGCGCAAAAGTTCTTGTAGGGCTTAATATCAATTGTCCAACGGACAACTCATTGTCCTCAACAGTTATTGTATCGGTCAGTTTGTGGTTACCAATATACACCACCGATTCATCCAATGAATTATCATAACTCTCCGGGAACCTTGCCCCATAGGTTTTATGCAGCACATCGTGCCGGGCGCTGGTCAGCCCGTTGCTGCCGATGCCGCTGTTATAGCCGGGTTCATAATCAGCTTTGCCAAAACCTGCCAGGCCAATGATCACATTGCCCGGCTTTATCTTTTCGTTGGTAATAAGTTTTTCTTTCGGCCATCTTGCCGTCATCGTGCCGTTTACGGCAATGGTGCGTACCACATCCCCTACATCTGCCGTTTCCCCGCCCATATAAGCAATGTGAACGCCGAACTGTTTCATGCTTTCAAAAAACTCCTGGCTGCCGTCAATAACCGCTTTCAGCACTTCAGCAGGAATAAGTTGCTTGTTACGGTCAATCGTGGAAGAAAAAAGCAGGTTATCGCAAATGCCTACGCACAATAAATCATCCAGGTTCATCACAATAGCATCCTGCGCTATGCCCTTCCAGACAGATACATCACCTGTTTCTTTCCAGTACAAATAGGCGAGAATACTTTTGGTGCCCGCCCCGTCTGCGTGCATTACATTCACCCAACCGTCATCGCCGCACAGCACATCGGGATATATCTTGCAAAAAGCCTTTTCATAAAGCCCTTTATCAAGGTTTTGAATAGCAGCATGAATTTCTTCTTTCTGGGCTGAAACGCCCCGTTGCGAATACAGGCTCATCTGTGTAATTGAGATGCAAATATCAGTTAATTTTGCGGCACTTATGCAGGTTCATTATGATATAGACAAACTGCCCGCATTCCGGAATGCCGTTATCACCATCGGCACTTTTGACGGGGTGCACATGGGGCACCGGCAGGTAATTGACAAGCTGAAAGCCGAAGCAACGGAAGTAAACGGCGAAACCGTTATCCTTACCTTTCATCCGCATCCCCGGAAAATTGTTTCTTCGCCCATATTAGGCATCCGGCTGATTAATACGCTGGAAGAAAAAATTGCTTTACTCCGCAACTTAGGCATTGACCACCTGGTAGTAATCCCGTTTACCGATGCCTTTGCCAACCAGACTGCCGAAGAGTACATAAAAAACCTGCTGATAGATAAATTTCACCCGCATACCATTATTATTGGTTACGATCACCGTTTTGGCCGCGACAGGCAGGGAAATTACCGCTTGCTGGAAAGCAAGGCCGATACTTATAATTATCGCCTGAAAGAAATTCCCAAGCATGTACTGGAGGATATCGCTATCAGTTCTACCAATATCAGGGAAGCCATTCTGCACGGCGATATGGATACAGCCAACAAATTATTGGGTTACGATTTCTTCTTTTCCGGCACGGTGGTTCACGGCGATAAATTAGGGAGGCAATTGGGCTATCCAACCGCCAACTTAGAAATAAACAATAAAGAAAAAATAACTCCAGGCGATGGTATTTATGCGGTGTACGCTTCGCTTATGGAAGAAAAGACCGAAAGTCAGGAAGACCGGAAGACGGAAAGACTTTTCAATAAAACAGATGAATCCTTTCCGTCTCACGGACTTTCTGTCTTCCCGACTTCTAAACTTTACAAAGGAATGATGAGCATCGGTTTCCGGCCCACAGTTGATGGAAAGAAACGGGTGGTAGAAGTAAACCTTTTTGATTTTAATGAAGAAATTTACGGGCAATCGCTTACGGTGTATGTAAAAAAATATTTGCGTCCCGAATTAAAGTTTGACAACCTGGCGGAACTTGTTCAGCAAATTGATAAGGATAAAGAAGAAAGCCTTAAGATATTGTAGTGAGAAATCAGCTTTCTGTAAGAATTACAAACTCCTGCTCAAACGACAATGACTGTTCGTAGAGTTTATCAAAGAAGGAAGCGCCCCATTTTGCATAATAATAACTGAAATTATCTGTTCTTTCCTGCAAATTATTGCCGGGGAATAAGGCCGCTTTTATGGAATGAATGGATTTTTTTTGCCCTTCAAATTTTCTTTTCTCCGCCCTGATCATTTTCTTTTCCAACTCCTGCAACTGATGAAGGGCCTTTTGCTTCAGCGATTCTACATGCTTCTCTAATGTACTGTCAACGGCAATTGCCTGTTGCTTGAACCGGCCGTACAACTCTTCCACCTTTGATAAAGAACCGTTCAGCTTTATTTCATTTTTCGTTTGCTCAAGCACTATCTTATTCAGCAGTTCATCCTCTGTTAAAAAAAAGTCCTCAACAGTAAATCCCAGCTTATTGATCCTTTCGTTCCATTTCTTCTCAACTATTAAAAAAGAATTACGAAGCGCCAGCACAGGAAAAGGAACAGCATAATGTGCAAACAATTCTTTCAGTTGCAACCAATAGGCCACTTCTCCTCCGCCGCCGATAAAAGCCACATCCGGTAGTATCATGCTTTGGTACAATCCCCGCAGGATTACATTGGGGCTGAACCGTTCAGGGTGGCCGTCCAACTCTGCCAGCAACTCTTCCTGCGAAAACTTTTTACCGGTATTCACCACCCTCCATTCATCTTTTAGCTTTTCAATCCGCTCCCTGCTGTTTTCGTAGAGATAAAAAAGATTTATTTCCCTTGGGTTGGCCTGCACTTTAAACCCTGCACCGCTCAGTCGTTTTGCAGTGGCTTCCACAATACCGGAAGCGGTTTGGTTCAACAGGTCATCGGCAAAAACAGGTACAGCCTGCTTTTTCAGTGCAGCATTATCCGGTATCAGTACAAGCAAACCAAACCGGCCAAAAAGATGGTTCAGCAGGCGGAATGTAGCCTGTTGTATAGTGGCCCCTTCCCGGTAAGATTCTTTAAACAAATTGATTATTTCATCCCCTTCAGGCAATACGGAAAGCTGCCCCTCCATTCTTTCCACCAGCTTCAGCAAATTCTTATCTACCTTCATGCGGCCGACAGCGCCGGTTTGCTGTGTATCCCAGGTAAGCGTTTCGCTACCTATACGGATATGGTTCAGTTCTTCCAAATCTGCGTCTTCAGAACCGATATAAAACACAGGGACAAAATTATTTTCAGGAAAAGCCGTTTTTAAAGTATCGGCCAGCTTAACAGCATGAAGTGTCTTGTAAATAAAATACAAAGGGCCGGTGAAGATATTATTCTGGTGGGCTGTAGTAATGGTAAAACAATTTTCCTCCAGCAAGGCATTCATGGATGCCTGCACCTGCGGGGCAACAGGCAAGCCTGCATATTGCTTTTTCAGTTCATCTACCAGCAACTGCCTGTTAACAGGTTTTTGCTTTCTTGCTTCAATGGCCTGCCCTATCCCTTTCAATGAAGGAGAATAAGCAAAGAAAGATTTTAATCCATCTGCCTGGTCAATATAGTCCAATGCAATCGTTGAGAAAGCGTCGGTTTGACGGTAAGGAAGCCGGGTAGCATTATACTTCATACACTGGTAAAAATAAAACCGGTTGGGGTCTCACAACACCGGTTCACATAAGATTTAACGTTATTTTACTTCATAAGCCGTTACCGTGTTCTTCCAGAAAGTTGGCACAAATACCGTTTTGGTAACAGGATCATAGCCAATATCGGCTGCATTTATTTTTTGCTCCCGTCCATCAAGCAGTTTTTCTTTACTGCCATCCGCATTCACATACCAAATGACACCGCCCCAGCAGGAAACAATAAAATCATCCCCGCTGATATTCTCAATGCCATCTGTTCCGCCTTCGAGGCCATCCGCCACCAATGTGAGTGTTTTATCAACATTCATCCTGTACATACCTCCCTGGTCAAGCACATAAAAATCATTGCCCCGCATTAATACGCCGTTAGGCCCTTTGAGGTTTTCAAGATAGACTTCGGGAATCCCGTCTTGAATGCGATAAACCTTCCCGCCCCTTGAATCAGACACATAAATCACACCGGCGGCATCAATTGTAATATCATTCAATGCCTGCGACCCCGACACTTCGATAAAAGAAACAATCTTTTCCTGGTGCAGGTTCACCACCGCCACCCTGTCTATATCCGCCACATATAAAGTGTAACGGAACAAACCCATTCCTTTTGGGGCATGAAAACCGGTTATCCATTCTGCATTGATAACATTCCCCGCCACATCCATTTTACCGATAGAGCCGGCGCCGTCCTTTTCCCAGGGCTGTCGGCCATCAATATTGGAAACGTATAAGATATTATGATCGGAATCGTATAAAACCGATTCGGGCACTTTGAATACTGAATCAGATTCCCATTTTTTTACTAACTGGTGTTTTTGCGCCGATGAAGCTATGACAAGTAAGGCAACACAAACGAAAAGGAATAAATATTTCATATAAGCAACTTAAGCAATAAAGTTACTGAACTCAGGAAAACCGCAACGGGTCAAAAGGGGAAATATCCATAGAATTTTGCTGCCGGTTGATTATTTCCCCTACTAATTTACCTGTTCCCGCTCCCAAACTCAGTCCCAGCATGGAATGGCCGGTGGCAATAGTGAGGTTCGCTGTACTTTTCACCCTGCCGATATACGGCAACCCGTCAGCAGAACAGGGCCTGTAGCCATACCAGATTTTTTCTTTAGGCGGAAAAGGAACGTCGAACTCAGGATAATACCGTTTCACGGCATCCAGTATGCCCTGCACCCTGTTCATCCGCGGCGGCGTTTTATGCGAAGTTATTTCCATCGTGCCGCCAAACCGTATCTTATTGCCATCCATCGGGGTAATAGCCGCCCTGCCTTCTACCAATACGGCGGGATAGTTTACTTTATAGGGAGCGTCTTCCAGCGTTATGGAATAGCCCCTGCCCGGGATTAACGGAATCTTTGCGCCGGCGATTTTTGCCAGTTCCCTGCTCCAGGAACCGGCCGCAACCAGCACTTCATCCGTTTCATACACATTATCACCGCTGAACACTTTTGTTATTCTGGTCCCTGATTTTTCAAATCCTGTTACTTCCCGGTCTGGAACAAGATTTACTCCTTGTTTTTTTACAAAGGAAATGAGTTGCTGCATCAGCTTATTCGGATAGCAATGGGCATCGCAATTAAAAAGAAGGGCGCCTTTGGCTTCAATTCTTGTTTGCGGCTCCATAGCCTGTAACTCTTCTGCACTGATTAGTTTTGTGTCCGTCAGGCCGAGTTGATGCGCCTGCTCCGCTGCATGATGGGCATGGGCAGCGCCTGCATCCGTTTGAAATATCTCTAACAGCCCCTTATGCTGGTAAGCAAAATCAAATTCCGGTATGGAAAGCCATGATTCGTATGCTGCTTTGCTTAACAATGCAATATCCCGGAGGGGTGCTGCCGCCGCCTCCATTTTTTGTTTATTGGCGCTTCGCATAAACTTAAGCCCCCATGAAAATAAATTCATATCCAATCTCGGCTGCACATAAAAAGGGCTTTTGGAATTCCACATCCATTTAAACCCGTTTTTAACCGCCGCTGGTGTGGCCAGGGGAATAAAATGGCTGGGGCAGATATAACCGCAGTTGCCATAGGAGCAGTTATCATTAAAATCTCCTTTGTCGAGAACCGTTACTTCCCATCCGGACCTTCTTAAATACAAAGCTGAACTAAGGCCGATAATGCCGCCGCCGATAATAATTATTCTCATTGATTGTAATTGCTGCCGGTTGTTTAGATGTTGGGCAAACTGTATCCGTTATGATAAGGCGCTGCAAGATACTTCTTGTTTATCTTTTTATCAGTGAACCTTGACGCATTTTTATCCCATGTAAGTTTTTGGCCTGTGCGGAAAGCAATATTGCCCATCTGGCTAAGAATGGCTACATGCGAAGCGGCTTCTATCGGGCAACGCAACTCTTCTTTTCTCCCGGAACGTATCACCTCTACAAAGTTTTTCATGTGCTCATCCAGCCCGCTATCGGTTTTGGGCTGCCGCTGCACCAGCACTTTTTTGGCGCTGCGCTTTTCTTCTATCACTTCCCAACCGCCCCGGTCAAGTTCCAGTGTACCATTATCGCCGATAAAGGCAATGCCGTGTTCTTTCTGGAACAAACCGTTTTCAATACCAAGTGCATGGTCCCAAACAATATTGAAGGTATCAAATTCATATAATGCACACAGGGTATCCGGTGTTTCCTGCGGCGAAGACGGGTCGGCAAAATTACCTCCTACCGCACTGATGGTTTTTGGCACACTGGCATTCATGCCCAGCAACGCATAATCCAGCAGGTGCACCCCCCAATCTGTCATCAGGCCGCCTGCATAATCCCAGAACCAGCGAAACGTAAAATGAAAGCGGTTGGCATTAAACGGCCTTTTTTGTGCAGGGCCCAGCCACCTGTTATAATCCACACCGGCAGGCACAGGGCCATCGGCCACATAAGGAATCGGCTTTTTCCACCCCAGGTAGCACCAGACTTTTACTGTCCTGATATTTCCCAGTTGCCCGGTGGCAATAAAATCAACCGCCGATTTAAAATGCTGCTGGCTGCGCTGCCACTGCCCTGCCTGCACAACGGTATTGTACTTTTTCTGCGCCGCAATCATAATCTTACATTCTTCAATGGAGTTGCCCACCGGTTTTTCAACATACACCTGCTTGCCCGCCCGGCAGGCATCCACCATTTGCAGGCAATGCCAATGGTCGGGTGTGCCGATGATAACGGCGTCCACGTCTTTATCATCCAGCATCCTGCGGTAATCTGTATATGTTTTTAACCGGGAAATAGCAGCGCCCTGTTTCAGCAATTCATCCTTGCGCCTATCCAGCAGGTTGGTATCAATATCGCATAAAGCAACAAGGTTAACTCCCGGCAGCTTCAAAATGGAATTCAAATTACTCCAGCCCATGCCATTGATGCCGATGACGCCGACATTGACCTGGTCGGAAGGCATTATTCTGTTTTTGAAAACAGCAAACACCTCATTACCGGCAGACGAAACAAATAAGCCACCGGCTGTAAGCAATGAGACCTGCTGAATAAATTTTTTTCTTGATGACATTGTTGATCGTTAGCGTTATGAAGTAGTTGTTTATGCTATTTTGGATTTTTAATTTCGGGTTTCTTACTTTACTTTAACCCACCCCTTTCGCAAAATTTCTTTATTGGAAAACTCTTCTACCCCTCCCAAGAGGGGATGAAGACTCTTTTAATCAGGAGTGTACCCTTTCTAATTCCTAATTCCTCATCCCTCATTACCCAAAAAATCATTTTATTTTCTTGCCCGGTACTTCCTGGCCGTTTTGAAACAATACCAGGCCGGTTACTTGCTTTTTATCGTTTCTTTCAAACTGCAGCTTTGCTTCCACTACTTTGAGAAAAAAGAGGTCTTCCTTCTCCGGAAACATTTCAAACCTGTCTTGTCCTGTGGCCTGTGCATATATTTTCCCGCTTTCGGTTGTTACTGTAATAACGAAGCCCGGCGCCAGTTCATACTCTCCTTCATATTGTTTCAGAATGGCTTCATCAATTTTTACTTCTATTTTTTCCTCTTCCTTAACACCATATAGCAGGTTGGTAAGCTTTGCAAAAGGCAGCTTCATTCTATCGTGATTGCTCAATACGATGATCGTTTTGCCATTGTCAATATGCTTTGAGATAAACGTATGATAACCGGGCCATCCGCCGCTATGCTGCACCACCCGGCCTGCAATCTTGTTATCAATTATTGCCCACCCATAACCATATTGTGTTTTTTCTCCGTTGTCCAGGCTACCGGAAGTAAAAATTTCATTCTGCACTTCTTTTGACATCAGTGTATTTTTATCCAGCGCCAGCGACCATTTCAGCAAATCCGTAGTAGTGGAATTAACGATACCATCGCCAACAATACCATCCAGCTTATATACCAGCGGGCCGGCTTCGGCAGAACTGTCGGGCAATACCCATTTTTGGGTTGAATCTTTTCCATAACCATACGCATAATTAGCAACCGTTCTTTTTTCATAGCGGCGGCGGTACACCTGGCTGTGCTTCATACCCAGCGGTTGAAAAATGTTTTCTTTTAGATAATCGCCAAAGAATTGGCCTGATACTTTTTCAATAATACTGGCCAATAGCACATAACCGGTATTGCTGTACTCCCATTTCTCTCCGGGCTTAAATGCTATGGCAGGTTTATGCCTGGCCAGCAGGGCTATCACATCCGCATTAGTGGCAATGGCGCCTTCCTTTGTATTCTCCACCACCAGGCCCATATAATCCGGCAGGCCGGAAATGTGGTGCAGCAAATGCTTTACCGTAATATTTTCGTACGGCAGTTCCGGGAAAAAATGCCGGAGGCTGTCTTCGTATTTCAGCTTCCCTTTTTCTTTGAGCAATACAATGCCCATGGCCGTAAACTGCTTGGATACGGAAGCCAGTTCAAATACGGATGAGTCGGTCAGCTTTCTGCCGCTGCTATAGTCGGCGATGCCGAAGCTGTTCTTATAAAGAATAGTGTCGTTACTTGCAATAAGAACATTGCCATACAAATTTCCTTCCTTGTTTTGCGAGGTAAAAAAGCTGTCAAGCTTATTTGAAATGCCCGAAACATTTTGTGCATTGCAGGCACACAAAGAAAATAGCAAACCGATAGTAAAAAATTGCTTCATAACCTTGTTTTAAATTCTGATTACTAAATTCCAACTCCTAACTTCTCTTACAACACCTGGAACCCATAGGCATAAGGGTCATTCTCTTTATCAATCCAAATGGTATTGTGCCCGTATATCTTTGCCCATCCTTCCACAGAAGGACGAATGGCCGGTTTGCCATCCACCGTCAGTTCTTCCTCAATCCTTCCGGTAAATTTGCTGCCGATAATGCTTTCATGAATAAAGGCATCCCCTTTCTTCAACAAGCCTTTGGCATACCACTGCGCCATCCTGGCGCTGGTGCCTGTGCCGCAGGGCGAACGGTCAATGGCTTTATCACCGTAAAATACGGCATTCCTTGCCGTAGAAGATTTATCCAGCACCGCCCCCGTCCATAATATATGCGAACAACCTTTTATCGTTTCATCTTCCGGGTGAACGAACTCATATTTCGCATTAATATTCTTCCGCAATTCCCTTGCCCATGCAATCAGCTTATCTGCGCTGTAATGTTCCAACCCTTTAAAATTTTTCTGCACATCCACAATAGCATAAAAATTCCCGCCATAGGAAACATCAATCAGCAACTCTCCCAACTCAGGACATCCCGCAACCAATTCCACCGAGTGCAAGAACGCCGGTACATTTGTCAACCGGACACTCTCAACTTTAAACGACCGACTCACGACTAACGACTCAGGACTCACGACTTTTTTATATTCTACGTTTACGAGTCCGGCAGGTGTTTCCATTTTCACTCTGCCCTCTTCTTTCGGCTGTATCAATCCTTCCTCAATAGCAATGGTAATGGCGCCGATAGTACCATGGCCGCACATCGGCAGGCAACCGCTGGTTTCTATAAACAAAACCGCTACATCGTTGGCCGGGTCATGCGGCGGGTAAAGAATGCTGCCGCTCATCATATCATGCCCCCTCGGTTCAAACATCAGGCCGGTGCGTACCCAGTCGTATTCTTTTAGAAAATGCTGCCGCTTTTCACTCATATTCTTCCCCACCAGTTCCGGGCCGCCGGTTTTGACCAGCCGTACCGGGTTGCCGCAGGTGTGGGCATCAATACATTCAAAGATGCCTCCCTGTCCCCCGAACGGAGCATCCGTTCCTTTATAGTCAACCAATTTCATCCATTCTATATTTTAGGTTCTTCTTTCAGAAAAAATATAAGAGGGTTTTGTAATTTAGCTCCCGCATGGAAACTTACGGCAAGATACTACTGATTGCAATGCCCGCCTTTCTCATATTGGTATTATTTGAAAAATGGTATGGATGGCGCAAGGGAAATGACACCGTTCGCAATATGGATATGATCAGCAGCCTTGCCAGCGGAGTTACCAATGTTACCAAAGATGTAATAGGCCTGTCTGTTGTGGTGCTCTCCTACCCTTTTCTCCTTCGTCACCTGGCGCTGACCAGCATCCCCAACCAGTTTATCGTTTATGTCATTGCCTTCTTTGCCCTCGATTTCTCCGGTTATTGTGTGCACCGCCTGCAGCATGTCGTAAATTTTTTCTGGAATGGCCACCTGGTACACCACAGTAGCGAAGAATTTAACCTGGCCTGTGCCCTGCGGCAAAGCATTTCATCCATTGTAAAAACATTTGCTTTCTTCCTGCTGCCGGCTGCATTGGCTGGCGTGCCTGCCGAAGTAATCAATGTGGTAGCGCCGCTGCATTTATTTGCCCAGTTCTGGTACCATACCCGGCATATCAATAAAATGGGATTCCTGGAAAAAATCATTGTAACCCCATCCCATCACCGGGTGCACCATGCCATCAACCCCGAATACCTTGATAAAAACTACAGCCAGATCTTTATTTTCTGGGACAAATGGTTTGGCACTTTCCAGGAAGAAAGGCCCGATGTGCCGCCGGTGTACGGCATTACCCGGCCGGTACGGACGTGGAATCCCATTAAAATAAATTACCAGCATATCTGGCTGCTGATAAAAGATGCCTGGTGCACCAGTAGTTGGAAAGATAAATTCACCCTTTGGTTCAAGCCTACCGGCTACCGTCCTGCTGATGTGGCGGCAAAATACCCGGTGTATAAAATTGAGGACGTTTATCATTTTGAAAAATATGATACCCGTACCAGCCCGGCCTTTACCGCCTGGTGCTGGGTACAGTTAATTATGCTGCTGCTATTTATCAGCTACTTTTTTGCCAATATTGCTTTGCTAAACCGGATGGACAGCAGCTATATTTTCTGGTATGGCGGTTTTCTTTTTGTGTATGTGTATGCCCTTACCGAAATGATGGACAGGAACCGGTATGCCATTATCCCCCAGGCGTTGGGCTTTGCGTTAGGCATTTATTTTCTTTACACGCAGCAGGACTGGTTTGGCGCTTCGGCTTACCTGCCTTCGGTTACTTACATTGTTGGGGCATGGTTTGTTCTTTGCTTTGCTATTAATGGATGGTTTATAGTGCAGCACCGGAAAGAAGATAAAATTGTAGCAGCAACTGCATAGTCTTGTGGCAGCTTATTAAAACATTTCATGTCATTAAAAATTGATTGGTAAGGTCGGGTGGATTGTCCTAACGACAATACAAAATGTATAATACTAAAGCATTGATTTTCAAGAATTGCTTTTTTTGTATTCTTGCGTCTTATAGCATAAACTTACGTGTTACCGGCAACCCTAAAACGACACAGCCGACAACTAACAGGCATTGATTAACTTTAAAAAGAATATAAAACACATAAGGATGATACAAAAAATAGACAAAAGCAACGTCCTTGGAAATGGACCTATTACCATTTTATATCCGGGAACTGCCGTGTCAAAAGAAGACACTGGCATTGGTAGCATTGGCAGAATTGACTATGCCGATTTTGTAAGAAACACTACCATCAAAATGCATCCTCACATCAACGATGAAATTGTTTCTTATTTCAGAAGTGGCATTTCAGAACACCGGGATTCCGAAGGCATCGTGGAAAACATCAGTAAAAACAAGTTGATGCTTATGAAAGCTGGAAAATCTTTTTATCACGAAGAAAAAATTTCTGGTGCAGAAGAACCTCTACAAGGCTTGCAAATATTTATCCGTCCCGGAGTGAAGGACTTGGAACCCAAAGTGGTTTTCAAAGATTTGGAAAACATTCACAGCGAAAATGAATGGCGTCTGTTGGCATCACCCACCACCGAAACTGAATTTGAGTTCAGCAGTCAATCCTGGTTGTACGATATGAAACTCCTGGGCAACAATACTACCGCTTTACCTGAATTGGCAAGAGCGGGATTGACTTGTTTGTTGTATGTTTTCAAAGGGCAAGTAACCGTGAATGATTCCATACCTATGGAAAAGAAAGACAGTTTGCTGATAAAAGATGAGCCCGTTACCATAAAAGCCGATACGGACGCAGAATTGGTTTTGTTTGTAACGGACGAAAATGCAGAAATTTTTAAGGAAGGAATGTATAGCGGAAATCAATTTAAACTTTAATAACCAAAGACCATAAAATCATGAAAATAGATCAATTAAGAACCGTGACCATTTCAGATACTGCTTTGGAATGGTTTAAAACAAAATATACCGCAGCCAATTCTTTTGATGCGGAAGGATACCGTAAATTTTTGTCGGAAGATTGTCAACTGCAATTTGGAAACAATCCGATTGTAGGTTGCAACAACGAAATTATAGGCGGGTTAAAAAGTTTTTGGGAAACTATCAATGGGATGAACCATTCCTTTATCAACATTATAGGAACGGATAATTATTTTGTAGCCGAAGCGATAGTCGGCTATACCCGAAAAGACAATAAACTGGTACAAATTCCTGCTGCTACAATTATAGAACGCAATGCAGGAGGGTTGGTTACGAGTATGAGGATTTTTATAGATATTACCCCTATTTATCATCATCTGCCAACAAGATAGTGCAGCCGGTAACAGCGGTCAATGTTGCACAACCCTATTAAAAATTGATACATAAGTGAACTCCTGCTTCAGCTGGATGAACAATTAATTCCCAACCTTCGCAAATATTCGAACATTGCAGGCAACCCAAAAGCAGCGTTTTCGTCATTCTAATTGTCAACATAAAAAAAGGTTCATGAAAAGACTATTCGGGCTTTATATAATTGCAACTTTATTTTTTAGTTGCCATAAAGACAATGCAACGCAAACAGGTTGTAATATGCAGCAAGTTTATGCAGACAATGCAAACAAGGTTACAATTACAAATGGCATTTGGGGGACAGTTTCTTCTATGGAAGGAGACTGTATGCCGACAGTACCGCCTTCAAATAGTAGTTGCAAAAATTGTCCCGTACAAAGAACAATAAAAATCTATCAATATACGCTATTAAGTGATGCAATACCTTCCGGTAATTCATCAGTATTTTTTGACAGTTTTAATACCCCACTTGTTACACAAACTGATACAGATGAAAATGGCTTTTTTCAAGTTGACATTCCCGCTGGACACTACTCAATTGTAGTTGTAGAGAATGGCAAATTATATGCAAATGGGTTAGACGGACAAGGCGGACTATGTCCATTTGCCTTTACGAGTGGGAAGCAAAATGTAAATATTGTTATGACATATAAAGCAGTATTCTAAAACCGAGCCGCCAACAAGGGTCAATGTTGCACGACTTCCGCCGCCCCGGTTCGTGCCCGTAAAAAGGTTGCCCCGATGTGTAGAGACACACATCGGGGCTGCAGAAAGAAAAAACTCACTTCCCCAAACAGCTCTCCAAACTCTCCTTCCACCCTTTCATTTTAATACCAAATGTTTCCTGAATTTTTGTTGTGTCCGTCGCGGCTCATGACAGTAACCAGTAAAAAAAATGCCCCGCTGCGTAGGCTGTCCCGCTGCAACTACATAATATTTTATATACAACATCAGTTTAGCACTAAGTACATATCGTTGAAGTTTACTTCAAATACAGTCTCACACCCTCTTCACCAAATCAATAAACAATTCCCTTCTTACCCGGAAGCCGATGGATTCATACAATTGAATAGCAGTAGTATTGGTGTTCAGCACATGCAGAAAAGGAATAAAAGAATTGTCCACTATCAGCTTCATTACATGCAGCATCACTGCCCTGGCATAACCTTTTCCCCTGAAATCGGGATAGGTGCAAACGGCGCTTACCTCTAAATAGGGTACGGGGTGCATACGCTGCCCCGCCATTGCCGCCAGCCTGCCATCCACAAATATTCCGAAATAGTTGCCGAACAGGATAGTGTTTTGTAAGAAAGGGCCGGGCCTTGTCAGCGCTGTTAACTCCAGCATCTGCGGTATATGCTCGTTGCCCAGCGGTTCTATCAAGGCGCTTTGCGGAGTGGTAAAAGAAGATACCGGGGCTTCGTAAACCATCTGGCAACAAGGATACTGCAAGACCGGTTTCCATTTGTTCTCATCCAACTGTGTCCTGCCAGGAAAAGAAAGGGCAACGATACTGTCTTTCGGTAAACCAGCATACAGCCGGTCAAGGTTTTCTTCGTTCATTTCCTTCATCCCCGCAAAAGGCGCAATGTCCGGCCGGAAGCGGCCTACCTTTCCTTCCACCAAAGCTATATCCCTGTTGCCAGTGGTAATAGCGTTCCATACCATGTTATCCAGAACATGTGCCATACTATTGCTTTATCAATTGGAAGCGCAACTTAACTATAAAACCTGTCTGTAAAAAGTAGTAGCCACAGCCGGTTGCAGGGCGGCCTGAAATTACCCCGCCCCATAAATACCCATTACCACGCATAGTAATACCCGATTTATTGATTATTTTTCGGCATGTTTTGTACGTTACGGAAACTAATTACACCGCTTGCCCTCCTGCTCACCACCACTTTACAGGCGCAGACAACGGCCTTTGAGCCGTATAAAACCGATGAGTTCTTTTACCAGATAAACAAGGTAAACAGGGTAAACCCTGATTCGGCCATCGTTACCGTTAGCTATGGCAAAAAAGACGGCCTGTTTATGGGCGCTGCAGGCAATATAATGACTTCGCACAATGCCGGGGCCAAAAGCGGCAGGGAAAATGTGGCCTATATCGGCAACGCCACCATTATTGACATTACCGACACATCCGCCACCGCTTCCGTAAAAATTTACAAGAAGAATGCCGGCGTAGAGCTATTGCCCAAAGACCTGCTGGCTATAGAAGTGCACCCGGTTACCGGCCTTGATGCGGACAGGGATTTTTTCCATTCGCTTGCCCGGAAAGACATCCTCTTTCTTGATAATAACCGAAAAGAAATTAAAACCAAACGCCAGCAGTTGCTCAATGCCAACCCGGGCTTTACGAAAGCATTGCTGAAAGACTATGCCCAGGAAATACGGGATTTTTATCCCCTCTTAAAAGATTTTCTTGATTCCAGTTTCCTGGCCCCTTATACCAAAGGCCCGTACAAAGGCCGCAATATGTACGACGTATTTAAAGATGCAGACGAGTATGACCTGCGCAGTTTCTTTCATTTTGTAAATAAATTTCCCGGCAAATACATGGGCGGCACCTGGAAGATCAACGAAACCTTTGCTACCTGGGTGCTGAACAATGCCCCTCCGGGCGGCAATGAAAGGGAATGGGTAATACCTGCGCTGATGGCCATGCCTGAAAAAGATATTCCCGCTTTTGTGCAAAAGCACCGTTTCTTTATTGAATCAGACACCCTTTCTATCTGGGGCAGTCAAATATGGGATTTGCAAAGCGGCCATAAGGAAGAAGCGGCTTTTTCCCTTTGCAACAAGTTGCTACAGGTAGCACAGCTATTGAAAGATAAAAATGCGGAAAATGAATTTTATTATACCCGTTCGCAATTACTGGATGCCGGCGGCAAAACAAAAGAGGGGCTGGCCGATGCGCTGCGGGTCTACGAAGCAGACAAAACAAATATCAACTATCTATACAACCTTGGCAACATGTATGGCAAGCTGGAAGACTTCGATAAATGCTTTACTCTCTATGATGAAATGATGAAGCTGCTGCCGGGCAATGAAACGATAATGGGCAACTACGGCTGGTATAAGATTACTGCCGGGCAAATTGATGACGCCATCCCTCTTTGCAAAGCCGCTTATGAACGCAACCCCGGCAATGTGGCTTATGCAGTAAACTATGGTCATACTTTTTTATTAAAAGGAAATACGGACAGCGCCAGGTATTATTACCAGAAAACACTGGAAAATATTTCCACTCCCACTGATTATACAGTTGGCCCCAGAACAGATTTTGACCTTTTCTTTAAAAAAGGATGGAACCGCAAAGGAGCCGCTGAAATGGCCGATTGGATGGATAAGGAATTCAACGAAAAATATTACGCTGTTACCAATGGCAACGACCTGTGGAACGAAGCGAAAAAGAATTATAACGATAAAAACTATCCGCAGGCAGTCAGCAAATGGAGAGAATATATTGCCGGGTACAATGCTTCCCGTGAGCCGAATGCACTCTACATTCACAACGCTTTTACCTGGATAGGTTCTTCATACGATAAGTTTAAGAACCATGACAGCGCCTTTGTGTATTACGACTCGGCCAGGAAAATAGCACAGAATGTACTGGTGCATGAACGCAACCTGAATACCACCAAAAGCAACGACCACTTAGTGAATGATTATGAAAGATTGTACAATCATTTCCTTACAAGTGGCAATATTGCCGAAGCCGAACGCTATAAAATGCTGTACGATGCGGAAGCGGAAAAGGTAACCGAACTGTTTGCCAACCCGGCGCTGCACCTGATTGTGCTGAGTGCAGAAGGCGCCGCCCGGAACAAAAAATCGGCCACCGCTTTTTATGAAAATTTTGCCCAATTAAGAAAAGAAAACAAAGAAGGTTACAAAATACAGGTAAGCGGCGCTTCATTAAACAGGGACAAGCTGATGGCCATTATAGAAGAAGCGAGGAGAAAATCAAAGCCGGAAGATATTTTTGTGTTCTATTACGCCGGGGCAATACAAACAGACAATACCGGCTCTTATATCCGCTTCAATGAAAAAGATACACTGAATGGCAGCATCTCCATTACCGAGTTGATGGACAACCTTGACTTTGTATATGCCCATAAAAAAATGATTATTACCGACCAGCCCTCCGCCCCGCTGCTGTCGCTGGTTACCAGCCGCTATATCAATGCGGGCCGCAATGCCTCCGAAGTAATCTATCTCTCCCCCGGCACGGAAACACCGGTGCAGGAAAACGGCGCTTCCCTTTTTACAACACAGCTTGTGAGCACCTTGAATGAATTAAAGCAAAACGAAAAATTCTCTGCCAAAGATTTTGTTGACAAAGCATCTTTCACACTGGGAAGAGGGCAGTATTATTTCCCTGTACTCTCCTTCAGCTTCGGTAAAGATTTTCTGCTGTATGAAACCACTGCAACCGCTACCGGCGATTCATTGACTATCACCCGTGGCTTGAAGCCCACGGCACAGGCCCCGCGGGATGCCGATGCTGTAACCGGGCCACAAAAAAATTATGCCCTGCTGTTTGCAACAGATATTTATAAAGATGCCGGATTTGATAAACTGTCCAACCCCATCTATGATGCCTCAACCATGGCCCGTTTGTTACAGGAAGATTTCGGCTTTGAAGTAACTCTTGTAAAAAACCCCACATTGGATGAGATAGAATCTGCCCTCAGCCGCTTCCGGGATGAAAAAAATTACGGATCCAACGACCAACTGTTTATTTTCTTTGCCGGGCATGGATTGTATGATGAACGTTCAAAGATGGGCTACCTGGTAGCCACTGATTCAAAAGTGAACGACCCGAATTATAAAACCTATCTCTCCTACAGCGACCTTGGCAATAAATACCTGAAGAATATCAGTTGCAACCGCATCTTCCTTACTTTGGACGCCTGCTTTGCCGGCTCCTTCTTCGATAATAACACCGTAAGAGGAACCATACAGGAGGCCAATGCCAAAAACCTGGCTGCGTTGCAACGCATGGCTTCCAACCAGCATTTCTATAAAGGCATCTCCTCCGGTGCCAAGCAATACGTAGAAGACGGAAAGCCCGGGCAACATTCACCTTTTGCTTCCAAATTCCTAAGCACTTTATGGAATAAAGCGATGAACAAAAGTTTTGTAACGGCTGATGAAATTATTGCCGAGATAAAAAGCAACCCGCCCGGAGCCACGGCTATTTGTGAAGGTAATTTCCATTACAGCGACCCCTTCAGCCATTTCATATTCGAACTGAAGGATACACAGAAAAAACCGGATATTAAAACGAAGGTGCTGAATTAGGTTATAAGCAGAAAGCGGAATACGGAAGCCAACTTACTTTTTCAATTCATCATTCACCGTACGCCATATTCCCAGCGGGTTTTCATCTTTCAGTTCATCGGGCAACAAGTCATTGCTCCAGTTCTGAAAGGCAAGCGGTCTTGCAAAACGCTTGATAGCATCAGCGCCAACAGCGCCAAACCTGGAATCGGTGGTGGCAGGAAAAGGTCCGCCGTGCTGCATACCCAGGCAAACTTCAACACCTGTTGGCACGCCGTTGATAATAAAACGTCCGCAAATATTTTTTACGGCTTCCACTAATTCGGTATTAGCTTTTATATCTTCTTCCGTTGCCATTAAAGTAGCCGTAAGCTGCCCTTCGATTTTTTCTGTTACTGCCAGCATTTCGCTTGCATCTTTACACCGTACAATAAGCGAAAAAGGCCCGAACACTTCCTGGTGCAGCACCGGGTTATTGATAAATGCCTGGCCACTTGCCAAAGCAATGGTAGCCGCCCCCTGTCCTTCCGATGCAGCCACTTGGGCAACCGCCACTGTTTCCACCTCCGGTTGTGCAAGAGAGGATGCTTTCTTCTCTGTATAATTTTTATAAATACCCGGGTGCAGCATGGCGGCCGGGGCAATCTTCCTTATTTCTTCGCCCAATACATTGATGAAAGTTTGCAGGTCATCATTATCAACGGCAATCAATAAGCCGGGATTGGTGCAAAACTGTCCTACGCCCAATGTGATGGAGCCTGCATATTGCTTTGCCACATCTGCTGCGGCAGCTTTCAGCTTTCCGGGTAGTAAAAAAACCGGGTTGATGCTGCTCATCTCGGCAAAAACGGGAATCGGTTCTTTGCGTTGATTGGCCCAATCGAATAATTGTTTTCCCCCGGAAAAGGAGCCGGTAAAGCCCACTGCTTTGGTATAAGGATGCTCCACCAAAGCTTTCCCTACATTAAACGAAACACCGTGTACATGGGTAAATACTCCTTCAGGCATATTGCAATCAGCCGCTGCTTTCAGTATGGCTTTTGCCATCAGTTCACTCGTTGCAGCATGGGCAGGATGTGCTTTTACAATTACCGGGCAACCGGCCGCAAAAGCGGAAGCCGTATCCCCGCCCGCAGTAGAATAAGCAAAAGGGAAATTGGCGGCGCCGAATACGACTACCGGGCCAAGCGGCACCAGCATTTTTCTTATATCAGGTTTGGGAGGGGTTTTATCCGGTATCGCCGTATCAATCCTTGCTTCCAGCCAGTCGCCCCGTTCACAGGCAGCGGCATAAGAAGTCAACTGAAACATGGTTCTTGCCCTTTCATTCCGCAACCTTGCTTCGGGCAGGTTGGTTTCCCTTCCGGCGACCTGCAGGAGTTCATCACCCAATGCTTCTATTTCCCTGGCTACGGTACACATAAAATCAGCCCGTTGCTTCAGGAAAAGTCGGCGATAAGCATAAAAAGCTTTCCATGCCCGTCTCATCACCCCGTTTATTTCGTCAACTGTTGTATCGTTAAACATTGAATACTGTTTGATTATTGAATAGCCGGTCTTGCCGCAATGCCGTTACTAATGATTTTAAGCACTCTTTCTCTTTCCTCTCCTTCCAATACAAGCCTCGGCGCCCTTACATACTCGCTTCCGATGCCTGCCTGCGCTTCAGCTAATTTGATATACTGCACCAATTTGGGATGAATATCCAGTTCCAGCAATGGCATAAACCAGCGGTATATTTTTGCTGCTTCAGCAATCTTATTGGCCTTTACCAAATTATAAATAGCTGTTGTTTCATGGGGAAAAGCGCAAACCAATCCTGCCACCCAGCCGTCAGCGCCAAGGCAAAGCTCTTCCATAGCCAATGTATCCACGCCGCAAAGGATTTTAAACCGGTCGCCAAAGCGGTTCCTCATTCTCGTTACGTTAGTAACATCTCTTGTGCTTTCTTTTACAGCGGTGATATTAGCAGCCGCCTGCAAATCGTCAAACATATCCAGGGTAACTTCTGTTTTATAATCTACAGGGTTATTATAGATCATAACCGGCAGGTCGGTAGAAGCTGCAATCGTTTTAAAATAGGTTACCGTTTCCCTATGGTCGCTTTTATAGCGCATAGGCGGCAACAGCATCAGGCCCTCTGCGCCCCATTGTTTTGCAAGCGCCGCCTGTCTTAATGCCTCTTTGGTGCTGCCTTCAGCTATATTGATTATTACCGGCGCTTTCCCTTCCACTTTTTCAATGGCAAACCTTACCAGCGTTTCTTTTTCTTCTGTACTGAGCACACTGGCTTCACCTAAGGTGCCGCCGAGTATAATACCTTCAACGCCCGCCTCTAACTGCACTTCAAGGTTTTTATGAAACAAAGGTAAATCCAGTTCATCGGCTGATGTAAATTTGGTGGTCAGCGCCGGGAAAACCCCTTTCCATTCAAATGACATAATATACGTTTTAGTTGGGGCACTAAGTTAGGTAAATACTCAACAGGCTGAAAACCCAAATACTGTTCCGGCGCATCAATTAAAGCAATAAACTTACAGGTTACTCCCACTGGCAACCACATAGAAAATAAATAGTTGCCCCTGTAGCTATCAACAAGCCCGCATTTATAACAATATAGCAACCTTTATATAGCATAAAATTACATATCTTTGCTCCTTTATCATATTTACATGCTACCACGTCTGCATATATTATTACTGGGTAAGGCAAAGCACAATTGCCGTATCCATCTATTCCTGTTACTTCTTCAGTTCCGGGCCTTTATTAACTAAGCCCTTCGTTCCGTTATTTTCTTTTCGGAAACGGAGGGGAAATACCTGCAACTCTTTACAATCACATTCAAGGCATGTTACTATCCGGTTTCCCGGTAGCAACTATCCGTTTACTATTTTTTCATTTCATCATAAAAAAAAATAATGTTATGCGTCCAGTTATCTGTTTAAGCGATTACAATACATTAAAATCCCTGATTGCCAACTGCCCGCCACACTTGAAAACGAAAGAAATCGTTCAATTATCGGCAGAATTGGAAAGAGCGGAAATTACAGAAAACGATAAATCCGGCAACGATGTAATAAAACTCAACTCCATTTTTGAGGCGGAAGAGGTAAAAAGCAAAAAAATATGGAAATTAACACTCACTTTGCCGGAGCAGGCAAATGTGAAGGAGCAGAAAATATCTGTTTTTTCCCCGCTGGGCATTGCACTGATAGGCTTTAAAAAAGGGATGACTGTAAAATGGAACATGCCCGGCGGAGAGAAGAATATTCACATCCATAATGTTATAAACTAATTTTAAATCAAAAGCTATGAGGCGCAGTTTTATCCTTATCTCTACCGCATTACTGTTGGTTACATTCGGTCTGGCATTTTTTCTTAGCCCGAACTGGTATGTTCTCTTTGCTGTTGTATTGTTATTGACTTTGTTGGGGTATTATGATATGCTTCAAACAAAACATTCCATCAAGCGGATATACCCAGTGGTTGGCAGGCTGAGGTATGTAATGGAAGAACTTCGCCCAAAAATTTACCAGTACTTTATCGAGTCGGATATTGATGGCCGTCCTGTAAACCGGATTGACCGGTCAACCGTTTACCAACGGGCCAAAGCGGAAAACGATACCATGCCTTTTGGCACCCAGCTTGATGTGTACTCAGAAGGATATGAATGGATGTGCCATTCCATTTCACCCAAAGATTTTAATCTTCTTGACCACAATCCAAGGGTTGTTATTGGTAATAAAGATTGTAAGCAACCCTATTCCTGCAGCATTTTCAATATTTCTGCTATGAGCTTTGGTTCTTTAAGCCCCAATGCTGTAGAAGCGATGAATGCAGGCGCTAAAATCGGCGGATTTGCACATAACACCGGAGAAGGCGGCCTTAGCCCATACCATTTAAAACATGGGGGCGACATTATATGGCAGATCGGTACCGGCTACTTTGGCTGCCGCACTGCCGACGGCCATTTTAATGGGGAACTTTTCCAGGAAAAAGCAGCGCATCCCCAGGTAAAAATGATTGAGTTGAAAATATCGCAAGGCGCTAAACCGGGGCATGGCGGTATTCTCCCTGCTGCTAAAAACACACCTGAAATTGCGGCTATCCGGAGTATAGAGCCGCATACGCTGGTAATATCCCCGCCCTACCACAGGGCTTTTGATTCGCCGCGGGGCCTTATCCGTTTCGTTCAGCAACTCAGGGAGCTTTCGGGCGGCAAGCCGGTTGGCTTTAAACTATGTATTGGCTACAAAAGCGAATTTATCAGTATCTGCAAAGCCATGATGGAGTTAAATACCTATCCTGATTTTATAACGGTAGATGGAGCTGAAGGCGGAACCGGCGCAGCACCGCAGGAATTCTCGAATTATGTTGGCGCCCCTCTCTTAGACGGCCTTGATTTTGTACACAACATTCTCAATGGCCTGGATTTGCGCAAGCACATTAAAATAATTGCTTCCGGGAAAATCACTACCGGCTTCCATATCATCAGGGCGATGTCTCTGGGCGCCGATGCCTGCTATTCTGCAAGGGCTATGATGATGGCTGTGGGCTGCATACAGGCTTTGCTATGCAATACCAATAAATGCCCCGTAGGTGTAGCCACACAAGATCCCCGCCTTACGGTGGGGCTGGTGGTGGAAGACAAAAAAACAAGGGTAGCCAATTATCATAAAAAAACAGTAGAAAGCGTAGTAGAACTTTTAGGCGCTTCCGGGCTTGACAGTAAAGAAAATATTACCCGTTCGCATATTTACCGGCGTATCTCTTTTCAATCCATGCTTACTTACCAGGAAATCTTTCCGACCTATGAAACCGGTTCTTTTCTGAAGGAAATACCAGCCCGGTATAAGCAGGACTGGGCTTATGCAAGCGCCGACCATTGGGGCCGCCCCGCTACCGGCAAGTGGGAATAATTGGGAAAAAAGGTTATTGTTGATCTTTCAATATCCTTGACCCTTTGGGATAATAATTATTTACCCGGTTAGCCAATACATTCATCCATCCCAGCGGATGGCCGGAAAAGGAAGCCAGCCGCCAGCCTTTTTTACTTTCAGGATAATTGAATTCTTTCTTTTGCAAATAAAAAATTGCTTCCTCCCTGTCCAGTTCCGTTTTTTCTGCAAGCACAATACTACCTGGCTGCATGGCCAAGGCATGATCGGGCACTAACTTATCCCGCATCAGTTCACCGACAAGCACACCGGAATAAACCACTTTAAGCTGCTGCAATAAAAAATTGAAATCGTCCAGGTGAACTTCGGGCCAACCATAAACTGTTTGCTGGTTTTTGATGAATGAAAAGCCGGGCACATTTATCCAGCTCTTCAATATGTCCAATTCCTTTTTTGAAACCGGCTCTGCTTTTTTCTTTGTTCTTATTTGTTCACCAGGCTCACCATCTTTTTTCCTGAAACAGGCAAGAAAAAAACCCTCGCCTTTGAGCTTATCAGGCCAGAAGCGGTAACCGAAGTTTCCTGAATCTGAAATTGTTTCAATAATACGCCATTCACTACTAATGTTAAGATGATAGCTGATAACTGGTAGTTCCTTTGCAATCCAATCAAGTATCATTTCATCTTCTTCTTTTGAATAGGAACAGGTGGAATAAATCAGTATCCCGTCTTTTTTCAAAGCAGGCCACACATCAGCAATAATTCTTTGCTGTCGCTGCGAACATAATTGCACATTATTCAAACTCCATTCTTCAACAGCTTCCGGTTCCCGGCGGAACAAACCGCTGCCACTACACGGCGCATCAACAATAACAACATCAAAATAATTTTCCAGTTTTGCAAAATCCTTCGGGTCATTATTCGTAACCATCACATTCCGGCAGCCCCATTTGATAATATTGTCTTTTAAAATACCGGCCCTTGCCCGGATTACTTCATTGCTTACCAGCAGGCTGTCTTTTGAAATAAGGGATTGAAGATGCGTTGATTTGCCTCCCGGCGCTGCACAAAGGTCCAGTACTTTTAAGGGTTTGGCCAGGTCAACTGTTTGCTTCAATGCCTGCTCCAAGAACATACTACTTGCTTCCTGCACATAATAACAACCGGCATGAAAAAGAGGGTCGAAGGTGAAGGAAGGACGGGTTTCGAGGTAGAAGCCGGATTCAGCCCAGCCTATTCTGGATTTTGGGTTTTGGATTTCAGGTTGTTTGGAAGGATTTATCCGTATCGAAGTAACCTGTTCGCCGGAAGCATGTGTTTTTTCAAAGGCTTCTTTATTGAAGCTGGCTATTGTTTCTAAAGATTTAATTAACGGTTCAGGAAGTTTCATTGTAAAAAAATTCATCATTCTTTCTCTTTACGCATCTCCCATGTTCCTGTATTAAGGTATTCAATATACCCTCCCTCATGCTTCTTTTCACTTTCAACCATCTCCCAACTACCACTGAATTGTTCCAGCGACTCATTATATTCACCATAATAATGTATTTCGGCAGTCTTTCTGCTCTTATCCAAAGACAACGTACCGTCATCTTCTAAAACATATGGTTGGGGATATTGCTTTATAAAACTAATAGACCCGTTATCATAAAACCCTTTTATACTCGCCACATCAGACTGACAGCCTACGCCATCAATATCAAATACCTTCCCGGTAAATTCGTTTCTATTCCCTTCAAGAAACAGCATGAAAGTAACCCGTTCTCCATGAAAATCTCCGTATTCAGGCCCATAAACAAACTCACCTTTCCATTGGCCGGAAAAAAAAAATTCTTTTTGCCATGCAATTTCGATTAGAGGTTCTTTATCTCCCCTATCAAATCCTGCAACACTTTCTTTGCATCGCCGAACAACATGGAAGTTTTTGGCCGAAAGAAGAGTTCATTCTCGATGCCTGCATAACCGGGCTTCATACTTCGCTTATTGACGATAACATTTTTGGATAGTTCCACATCCAATATAGGCATTCCGTAAATCGGGGAAGAAGAATCCGTTTTGGCAGCGGGGTTCACCACATCATTGGCGCCGAGAACCAATACTACATCTGTTGTTGAAAATTCTTCATTGGCCTGTTCCATTTCCAATAGCTTATCATAAGGCACATCTGCTTCAGCAAGTAATACATTCATGTGGCCGGGCATACGACCCGCCACCGGGTGAATGGCATATTTTACTTCCACTCCTTTTTCTTCGAGTAATTTTTCCAGTTCATGACAGGCATGCTGCGCCTGTGCCACGGCCAACCCATAACCGGGTACAATAAAAACTTTATTGGCATAGCTCATTACTACGGCTGCATCGCTGAGTGTAATTTCTTTGTAGCTGCCTTGTTCTTTTGCGCCACCGCTTGCTGCTTTATTGCCACCGCCAAATGAACCAATCAATACATTGGTCAATGAACGGTTCATGGCTCTGCACATTAATACCGTAAGTAGAATACCTGCAGCGCCCACCAATATACCGCCGGCAAGAATAAATTTATTATCGTACAAAAAACCACCGGAAGCGGCCGCTACACCACTTAACGACATTAATAAGGAAATAACTACCGGCATATCGGCGCCGCCAATCGGCATTACAAAAAATACACCATACAATAAGGCGGCAGCAAAAGTAATGTAGAACAAAACGGAAACATTTGCACCTGCTGGATTAGCAGTAATGTACCCGGCTAACCCTAAACAGCCAAATAATAAAACCAGGTTTACAATATGCTGGCCACGGAATGTTACATCTTTAAATTTTCCCATTAACTTAAAACAGGCAACAAGGCTGCCCGAAAAGGTCAAGGCCCCCAAAATCAAACCTAAAAATATGATTATTAAACTGCCGCTTGATGGAACAGAAATACCACTCAGTAATTCTTCGGCAGTAGGCACTCTTTCTCCCGGGTAGGGAAGGTTAAACATTTCTTCCAGGTTAACAGGTCTTGTTAGCTGGTTAAATTCTAAAATTGATATTAGCGCCGCACTTCCTCCTCCCATTCCGTTAAAAAAGCTCACCAACTCCGGCATGGAAGTCATTTTTACTTTTTTGGCGGCAATCAACCCAATGATTGTACCGATAATTAAAGCGGCGAATATCCAAACTCTATTACCGAGGAAACTACCGTCAGGGCTTTTGTATAAAAAAACCGTCCCTACTATTGCAACACCCATTCCGAGCCCGGCAATACGATTTCCTTTATTGGCTGTTGCGGGATGAGATGCCATACGCAAACCAACAATCAATGCAATAACTGCCAAAAGGTATATTACTGTTAGAATCATAAGCCCGATTTGAAGTTGTGCCAACAATTCATTTTATGTTACAACTTCCTTTATAAAATAACTATTATTCAAAAAACTCAATTAGAATGCCTGCCCCCCGCCATTCGGCATCAGGAGTTTTTTTTCTTTTTAAACATTTCCAACATTCTGTCAGTTACCACAAAACCACCTACCACATTTAATGTACCCATAAGCACAGCTAAAAACCCCAAAATCAGGGCTACGTAATTATCCGAATCGGCACGGCCTAAAACTATTACTGCTCCTATAACCACTACTCCACTCACTGCATTCGCATGGCTCATTAATGGCGTATGCAAAACAGATGGCACCCTGCTGATGATTACAAACCCTAAAAAAATCACCAGTACAAGGATGTAAACCATTTGTTCGTTATCTGCAAACCATTTTAATACTGATTCCATATTGTAAACTATTTTTCGTTCCCTTATTGATGAACAGAGACTACCACATAAATCACTTCAACCGTTCGTGTACAACAGCGCCTTCATATGCAATACAACTACCTTTTACCAACTCATCTTCCCAATTCAGGTTTACACCTCCTTCTTTCCCGGTAATCAACTGTAAAAAGTTCAGCACATTTTTACCATACAATTTGCTTGCATCGGAAGGCATGGTGGATGGCAGGCTGGAATTGCCCACAATACTCACACCGTTATACTGCACCGTTTCATTGTTTTTTGTAAAAGGTGTATTGCCCCCGGTAGCTGCTGCAATATCAATAATTACCGAGCCATTACGCATCCTGTTCAGCATTTCTTCGGTTATTAATACCGGCGCTTTTTTACCGGGAATCTGCGCTGTTGTAATAACAATATCGGCTTTGGCAATACTGTCTGCAATTTTTTGCTGCTGCTGCTGCTTATACTCTTCCGTTTGCTCTACGGCATACCCTCCTGCTTTGGATGCATCGGCAGCGCCTTCCACTTCCACAAATTTTGCGCCCAGGCTCATCACTTCTTCTTTTACGGCCGGTCTTGTATCAAATACTTCCACTACGGCGCCCAGGCGTTTTGCCGTAGCAATTGCCTGCAATCCGGCTACACCGGCGCCAAGTATCAGCACTTTTGCGGGGGCAATACTTCCTGCTGCTGTCATAAACATCGGGAAATACCGGGGATACAGATTGGCCGCTGTCAATACGGCTTTATACCCTGCAATATTTGCCTGTGAACTCAATACATCCATCGCCTGCGCCCGGGTGGTGCGGGGCAGCATATCCAACGAAAAAACAGTAAGACCTTCCGAAGCCCATTCTTTTACCCCATCCACATTGTATAAAGGCTGATAAACGCCGACGAATATTTTTGATTTCGGGTTTTGGATTTCGGGTTTATCTATAGCATGAATGCTTAAAATAATATCAGAAGAAGCAATTACTTCGTTGCGGCTTTTTATCTGGGCGCCTGCCTTTTCGTAATCAGCATTGCTGCAAGAGGCCCTTTCACCGGCGCCGGTTTCTACCCCTACCGTAACCCCCTTTTTGGTGAGGGTGGCTACAGCTTCGGCCAGCAGCGATACTCTTGTTTCCGGAACAGGTTCTTTCAGGACACCAATCGTCATAGATATTTTATTCAGTGATTGTGCCCGAAGATAGCGATTTTTAATCCCGGTCAAACCCGTATGATAAAATCCTGCTTTTCAAAAAATTCTTTCCGGAAAAATACAATGCCAACAAAAAAAAGATCAACCGTACACCGGACAGAAGGATGCTTCTTAATAAAAGCCCAGGCAGCCTCCATTTCCCTGCTCCAATGTATATCATCGAAAACAAGAACAGTGTCGTTATGCGTATGCGGCAACAGGTGCTGAAAATACCTGACAGTCGGCTCTTCCCGGTGATTGCCATCAATAAAAGCGAAATCCAACGATGAAAGTTGTGCAATGGCAGGCGAAAGGGTGTCATCAAAGTTGCCTTCCAATAACGAGTAGTTGGAAATATTCAGCTTCCTCAGGTTTTTCCTGGCAGCAGCAGCAATTTTTTTTGCCCCTTCCAATGTTATTACCTGTGCATCCGGCCGGGCAAGGCATAAATAGGAAGTGGTGATGCCCAATGAAGCGCCTAATTCAAGAATGGAAGAAGGCTGCAAACTTTTCACCATCCTGAATAATAACTGTCCGAATTTTTTGGGCTTGGCGGCATTATTGGCAATAGAGGCTACCGACCGCTGCGTTGATTTATCAGTTACAGAGCCAGCCCCGAAATCCTGAACTGTTATTATGGATTTATCTTGTTTCAACTCAGTCCGCAGTTGCTCAACAATCTCATACTCCGGGTAGTTGTTTTTATCATTCAGTATATCCGTAATAAACCGGAACAGAAAAGGCGAATGAATGCCATGCCCCTTTCCGTTGGAAGCGGTAATATAATAATGAAGGTATTTAACAGCAAGATGAACGGGAGAGTACATGCAGCAAAATAAAAGATTAGCGGTTATTCATCTTGTGCTTTCGGCTTTAAATTATTTATACCCGGCATCAGCGAATCCTTTCCCATAACTGGAAAGAATGATTATAAGGGTTCTTCCCGTCCGCCTCATGATTATCCTGGCTTACGAGAAACCATTCCGAAGGCTCTATATCCGGGAAAAAAGTATCTGCTTCCGGCTCGGCATCCACACGGGTAAGGTATATCCGTTTTGCTTTGCTGAATAATGCTTTGTATATCTCACCGCCACCGATTACCATTACTTCTTTGGCATCCGTTTCATTGGCAACGAACAAGGCATCATCAAGGCTCTTTACCACAATTGTTCCTTCGTGTTTCCAGTCCGGCTGGCGGGAAATAACAATATTCTTTCTGCCGGGAAGCACTTTCCCCAGCGATTCAAAGGTTTTACGGCCCATGATGACAGGCAGACCCCAGGTTACATTTTTGAAGTGCCGCATATCGTTGGGCAAATGCCAGGGCATGGCGCCTGATTTACCGATGGCGTTATTGTTGGCTGCTGCTACTATTAAGCTAATATTCAATTTTTGGGGTTTTGATTTTTGGTTTTGGGTTTAGCGCAGAAGCAATCTAAAATCTAAACTCCAAAATCTAAAATTTACACAGCTACCGGCGCTTTGATAGCGGGATGCGACTGATAGTTTTCCAATGTAAAATCTTCAAAACTGAAATCAAAAATATTTTTTACATCGGGGGTTAATTTCATCGTTGGCAACGGGTACGGTTCCCTTGACAGTTGCAACTGTACCTGCTCTGCGTGATTGTTGTAAATATGCGCATCGCCAAACGTATGCACAAAATCTCCCGGTTCCAGGTCGCATACCTGCGCTATCATCATTGTCAATAATGCATAGGATGCTATATTAAAAGGTACACCTAAAAATACATCGGCAGATCTTTGATACAGTTGACACGATAAACGACCCTTATCCCCCCCTTGGTGGGCTGATGGGGCCACATAAAACTGGAACATGGTATGACAGGGCATCAACGCCATATCAGGCAAATCAGCTACATTCCAGGCGCTGATGATAAGCCGACGGCTGTCGGGGTTCTTCTTTATCTGCTGTACCAGATCCGATACCTGGTCAATGCTTTTTCCATCGGCCCCTTCCCAGCTACGCCATTGCTTGCCGTACACCGGGCCCAGTTCCCCATTGTTATCGGCCCATTCATCCCAGATGCTTACACCATGTTCTTTTAAGTAAGCAATATTCGTTTCTCCCTTCAAAAACCAGAGCAGTTCATAAATAATACTTTTCAGGTGTACTTTCTTCGTTGTTACCAACGGAAAACCCTTTTGCAGGTCAAACCGCATCTGGTAGCCAAACACACTTTTTGTATTGATCCCGGGGCGGGATGGTTTTTCCGTACCGTTCTCTGTAATATATTTTAATAAATCAAGATACTGTTGCATGGGTGCAAGTTAGGAAAAAGGGAGTGGGAAATGGCGAATGGCAGGCAGGGTGTGGGCAATCTGTGGATTGAGGATAAGCAGATTTTCAATAAAAGAAAGATTATCCCTCACCTGTTAAATACATAACTTTAGCCTGCTTTTGTACGAATAGGCAAAAACAAATCCCTGCCCTGCACAAATATTTTAACGACAGAGCCACAATACAGCAACCAATAAATCAACATCTCAATTATGAAAAAAAATGGTTTACTTCTTTTTGTGATTACCACATCGTTCTGTTTGGGCTTCACAGTTAAAGCAATAACTACAAAACAACCAACAAACCAAACAAAATTGAAAAAAGTTACAGGCATCGGCGGCATTTTCTTTAAATGCCAAGACCCGGAAAAAATGAAAGAATGGTACCAAAAAAACCTGGGACTAAATACCGATAAATATGGGACTGTTTTTGAATGGTGGCAGGGCGCAGACAGCAGTAAGAAAGGGTTTACCCAATGGAGCCCTTTTGCTGAAAAAACAACATACTTTGAACCCTCAACAAAAGATTTCATGATAAACTACAGGGTCGAAGACCTGGAAGCCCTGGTAGAAGAGTTGAAAAAAAGCGGGGTAACTGTTACCGACAGTATTGAAACAGTAGAATACGGCAAATTCGTTCATATTCTTGACCCCGAAGGAAACAAGATAGAGCTTTGGGAGCCAAACGATATTGAATATGAGAAATTAGGCATCCAGTTGGGAAGCAAGACTACAAAATAATCCCGGAAAATTGGCCGGGGTTCATTGTGCCTTTTATTTTATAGATCACACTTACTGATACACCCTGATATAATCCACGATCAGCCATTGCGGAAAGTAAGTGCTTGCATCCGGGCTGCCGGGCCAGTTGCCGCCGACTGCCAGGTTAAAGATGAAAAAGAAATCCTCATTAAAAGGATAGGTAGTACCGCCCAAATTCAAATCTTCTTTTTTGGCCCGCCCAAATTCCACATTGTCCAAAAACCAGATGATTTCATCTTCTTTCCATTCTAAAGAATACACATGAAACTCATTGTTCAGATTGCCGGAAGCCAATGTTTTGGAATATGTTTTAGAAGTACTTGCAGGACCGGGGCCATAATGTATGGTGCCATGTGTGGTACCCGCCTGGTGTCCTACCATTTCCATAATATCAATTTCGCCGCTTGCAGGCCAACCGCCATACAAGTTATCCTGCGGCATCATCCAGAATGCAGGCCATATCCCTTTTCCGACAGGCAGCTTAGCCCGCATATCTATCCTGCCGAATTTGAAAAACTTTTTGCCTCTTGACACAATTTTTGACGAAGTATAGTTTCTGCCGTTGTAAGTTTCTTTCTGTGCTTCAATAATCAATTTACCATCCTGGAAAAAAAGATTAGATGGCCGCCCGGTATAATATTCCAGTTCATTGTTGCCCCATCCGCAAACAGAAGGGCAGCCATCACCCGCTTCCACCGTCCAGGCGTCTGTATCCAATGTGCCGGCATTGAATTCATCGGCCCATATCAATGTATAGCCGGGGTAAGAGGTAGCGGCTTCGTACCCTTCATTGGTAAAGGCCACCTTGGTATCATCATTACGGATAATGACTTTAGCCGTTCCTTTTTGTATGGTAGCATTGGAGGCAGATGAAATGGTAACGGTAAAATCGTCATCCCCCTCCTTCATATCATCCGCCACAACAACAATGGGAATGTTTTTGGATGTTTCATTAACCGCAAAATTTATCGTTTGATTGACGGCAGCCGTATAATCCTCACCGCTCCTGGCCCATCCGTTGGCAGTGGAATAGGTTACTGTTACAGGCTCTTTCGGGGCTTTGTCCAATTTCACCTGTACATTAAACGTTTGTGTGCCGCCATTTCCTTCAAATAAAGAAAGGTCTTCTATAGTTACTTTAGGGGGTGTATTTTCGGGCGGTGGTGTGCCGCCGCCGTTGCCGCCGCCACCTTTGCTACAGGAAAATAAAGTTAAAATACAGATAACAGCAACTATAAAACTGTTTCGCATAGGTTACTTTTTAATTATTGGTACACCCTGACATAATCAATTTCCATCTTTTGGGGAAAGATGGAATCGTCCACTCCCA
This sequence comes from uncultured Chitinophaga sp., assembly GCA_964560445.1. Taxonomy (GTDB): domain Bacteria; phylum Bacteroidota; class Bacteroidia; order Chitinophagales; family Chitinophagaceae; genus JJ008. Next base: position 41,305 of record CAZLLT010000007.1, read on the forward strand.
TTTTTCCTCCCCAGTTTCCTCCTACTGCAATATTAAGCAACAGATGGAAACGCTTGTCAAACGGCCATTCATCACTTGTCTTATGCTCGTTTTTAAACGAATAATAAGGATTGCCATCTACCAGCATCTTTATTTCATCTTTTGTCCATTCCATCGTATATACATGAAATGCGGTACTCAGGTCGGCCATCTTTACCCCGGATGTTTTATTGGTGCCAATGGCATGATTGTACGACTGTGTATGCACCGTGGCAAAAAGGGAATCCGGGTTATACCCTACATTTTCCATAATATCAATTTCACCGCTTTTGGGCCATCCGCCGTATGCCCAGTCTGTGGGCAGCATCCATATAGCCGGCCAAACGCCTCTTCCTGCAGGCAACTTAGCTTTCACTTCTACTTTACCATAGGTCCAGTCGCCCTTGTTTTTCGACAACAACCTTGTCGAAGTATATTGAGAACCATTGTACTCTTCTTTTAAGGCGCTAATGGTTAAAAGGCCGTTTGCCACATGCACATTTTCCGGCCTTTGATCAGTATAATGCTGTAATTCGTTATTGCCCCATCCGTGGTTACCGGTATCATATCCCCACTTGCTGCTGTCCGGCAGCCCTGTATATTCAAACTCGTCGGCCCATACCAGTTCCCATTCCGGCAGCTTTGTACTACTGCAGCCGGAAAGGAGTACCAGGCCTGCTATCCAACATAAAAACTTCATGCTTTTTCAGATTAAGGTGTTAATAAGGGGCAGGCTGACGAAAAGCCCGCCCCGTCTGCTAACTGCTTATTGTGCTTATGATTACTCAGTTTAAGATTCTTCCTGATAACAATCACATCATTTAATGTGTATATCAGAAAGAACGCAATACAAAGGTCCACCATGCATCTCCCCCGATATTTACGCCTACCGTTAGGATATCATACCCGGCGCCTCCTACATCCTGCTGCATATCAAGAATATCGTAGGTAATAGTGTTGCTTGCAGGGCCGCTGGTGGTTTCGCCGCCATTATGCACTTTTTGCAATCCGATATGTGCTCCTGTGCCATTTAATTTCAACTGCCCTTTTCCTGCAACTCCTGCCCCATCAATTACCGTATAACTGAATGTGCCTGAAGCCCAGGCCAACTGGGCGCCTGAAAGATTACTGTTAGGCTCGCACCCATGCGTAGCGGCTCCTATATAGCCATCGCCATAATAATCTCCTTTGTTATCATATTCAAATGTGCCTTCTGCATTGAAATGAAAAGTGTATTCATCATTGAACTCGCAACTGCGGCCCGTAACATCGCCTGCTCCACTGCTCCACCAGCTACCGTTATTTGGTCCCGGGCCTACCATGTAAGTACCGGCGTCCGGATTAAGCCTCCATGTTTTTTGTGTGCATCCGGCAATGAACCCGATAGGGTTGGTAGGATTACATGCTGTAGGATCGCTGATAGCCACTGTTATTGTTTTAGTAGTGGAATCAAGGCCACCCTGTGCAGCAGCTACGAGTTTTACCTCATACGTTCCGGCAAAGATGAGTCTCAGTTGTGCAGAATCCCCTGAAAGTTTCTGTCCGGTACTGATATGCCAGAAAGGAATAGCAGGGCCACCGCTTTTATTAACCAATATAAATGTATTGGCATTAGCACCCGGCACCACTTCAAAATCAATGGATGGTATCGGCGTAAGCCCAAGATCATCTCCCCTTTTTTTACAAGCCTGCAACAATACTGCTGTTAAGGCAAGTAACAGGAGGGATGAAAACCAGGTTTTTTTATTTATACTATACATAAGAATTTGTTTTTAATTTTTCATACAATCGTTAGCCGTTGATTAATTGTAATTCGGGTTTTGCTGAAGACCACCGCCTGTAACATCTATTTCGCTTTGCGGAATGGGCAGCACTTCATTTTTACCGGATACAAAACCTGAGGGGCCTAATACAGAACTTGCCTGGCCAGTACGGATCAAATCCCAGAAACGATGTCCTTCTGTTGCCAGTTCCAATTGTCTTTCCTTATAAACATTCTCCAATGTAACAGCAACCGGGGGCAGGCCTACCCTGCTGCGTACCCCTGTAAAGCTGCCTGAGCCATTTAACAGGTCGCCGGCCCTTGCAGCGCTGCCGCCGCTTCTGAGCAAGGCTTCTGCTTCGAGCAGATAAGTATCAGCAAGCCGTATCTCAATTTCATTATACGGCCAGTTCAATTCCGCTGTGCCAACCGGGGAGCGGAAGCTCTGCATGGGCGCATATTTTTTTACAAAGTAATTGGTGTTCTGATAGCGGTCATTATAGGTGGCCCCTCCCGTTCTAAGTGCATTGCCATCAATAATTGTATGCTCAAAACGGGGATCGCCGGTCATCAACGCTACCAATTCAAGTGTAATGGGTGCAAAGCCCCATCCGGCAGAATAAGTTGGGCCATTGTAATCAGCCATTCCTATAAACTGCGGCGCCACATTACCTTCCCCGCCGTTGATCCATCCCCAATCGCCCCATGATGCGTTGTTTGAATGGGGAATTTCCAGGATGGATTCCGCATTGAACTTATTGCCCGGGTTGAAGATATCACCGTAGCCAGACAGAAGCTGATACACATTTGAAGTATTCACTTCATTCAGCAACTGTGCAGCCTGCGCCATGCGGCTGTTATCATTCTGATACATGATTACCTTAGCCAATAATGCCCTGGCAGCGCCTTTTGAAAGGCGGCCCGATTCCGTTACAGGAATAGTAAGAGGTAAATCCGGGATGGCTTCCGTAAGGTCTTTTTCAATCTGTGCAAATACATCTGCGGCAGGCACCTGCTGCTGCGTGTATAATTCTGATGCAGGTATGGGGCCTGTTATCAAAGGGATATTACCAAACCACCTGATCAGGTCAAAATAGAAATAGGCCCTCAGGGTTTTTGTTTCGGCAGTAACACGGCTTTTAAATGCCGCGGAAAGGAAATCAGCCCCTTCCATTTTTGATAACAGCAGGTTGGTCCTGAAAACACCTGTATAGTTTTTCGACCACAAGCCACCCTGCGGCCCCCTGAACGGGTCTAATGTAAAATTATCATACGCCACCCAGGAAGGCTGGTCAGAGGCATCGCTTCCCCCGGCATGCGCTTCATCCGAAGCCACGGTAAGCAAGGGCATCTTCATGGTATAGCCGCCGGTATTGCCCCATTGCATTACATCGTATGCGGCTATCAGCCCCTGGAACACCTGTTCTTCGTTTTTGTAAAAATTATCTTCCAGTTCTGTGCCACGGGGCTTCATTTCCAGAAAATCCTTCCCGCAAGAGGCAAGCAGGGTTGTAATAAACAACGCAGGAAGTATATATGCTTTTATATTTTTTAAAAGTGCCATAGTCTAAAGATTTTAATCATTAAAAACCAAGATTGATTCCTACCATCAATGTACGGGCCTGCGGATAAATACCCCTGTCAACGCCACTGCCGCCCATTTCAGGATCGTAGCCATTGTATTTTGTAAGTGTAAACAGGTTATTGGCCATAACATACAAACGCAGTTTGTCCAGGCCTGCTTTTCTTATAGCTGCATTCTTAAATGAATATCCTACCTGGAAAGTTTTGATGCGGAAATAATCGCCTTTCTGTACATAGAAATCAGAGCTGCGGCTGAAGTTTTGATTTTCCGCTGCGTCGTTCACATTCAGGCGGGGATAATAATTGGATGAACCTTCACCGGTCCACCTGCCTAATGCATCGCCTGTATAATTAGCGTTTTGCAGGTCAAAGCGGCGTAACGCCTGGAATATTTCGTTGCCGCCTACACCCTGGCCGAATAATGTAACATCAACCCCTTTCCATGCAGCCGTGGCTGTAAAGCCATAACTCCATGTTGGCGTAGGATCGCCGATAAAGGTTCTGTCGTCATTATTCAATACGCCATCGCCGTTGTAATCGATGAACCGGATATCACCCGGTTTGGCAAGCGGCTGCAACAGATCGCCATCTTTATTTACATGACTGTTTATATCTGACTGGTTCTGGAAGAGTCCATCTGTTTTAAATCCATAGAAATGATGAATGGGATAGCCGAGGGTAATACGGGCAAACTCCACTCCCTGCGGGCCAAAATTCTGGCTGTTAGGAAGGAATGTAGCGTTTCTTCCCAGGTACACTATTTCATTTTTCAGGTAAGCTACATTGCCCGCAATATTAAAATCAACATTACCCAGCCTGTTCTTATAACCCAGTTCCACTTCAAAACCTGAATTTTTCATATCACCAATATTGGCAACAGGACTTCCTGTTCCAACATATCCTGGTACAGGGTCTGTCAGCAGCAGATCATAAGTTTTCTTATTAAACCAGTCAACTGTCAGGTTGAAATTTTTAAACAGAACGGCATCAAAGCCAATATCTATTTGTGCTGTGGTTTCCCATTTCAAATCAGGGTTGCTCATCGCATTGGGGCTGAAACCTGTGATCAATTCGCCATTGACGGTATAGTTTCTGCCGCCACCTACAGTAGAGAGATAACGGAAGTCCCCGATACGGTCATTACCGTTTTCGCCATAAGAGGCCCGGATTTTGAGGAAACTGATCTTGTCCGAATTCCAGAAGGATTCTCTTGAAGCCACCCAGCCCACGGATACTGACGGGAACAAACCGAATTTATTATTTGAACCAAACCTGGCTGAACCATCCCGGCGAAGGATAGCCTGCACTAAGTACCTGCCATCAAAGTTGTAATTAATCCTTCCGAAGATAGAAGCCAACCGGCCCTGGTATTCACCGCCCCAGAAGTATTGATTTGTTTGCGGTACTGAAAATCCTAAGGAAGCGTCTTTCAGGTTATCTACCGGAATACCCCTCTTGGTGCCACCATTACTCTCCCCGTAATTTTTTTGTGCAGCCGTGCCTACGAGTCCTGTTATGCTGTGCATACCGGTATTATAGGTATAGGAAAGCGTATTCTCCCACATCCAGAACATGCCCCTGCTTGTTTCACGGGTATAACCGTTCAGGTCAACATTCTGGTTGATAGAATTCAGATAATAAAGCGGCTGAAAACTTTCATAACCCCAGAAGGCAAGGTCTGTACCTAACTGAGAACGGAATTTCAACCCTTTCACCGGCGAAATTTCCAGGAAGCCGTTCGCAACGATCTTATCAGACCATCCTTTGCTTTGATCAATCTTCAATGCAGCAAGCGGATTCAGTATTTCAGACGTTACCCATGTAGAAATGCCGTAAGGATTTCCATTGGCATCCCGCACTATATAAGGACTGTTTGTGTAAGGCGCCTGGCCGATTACAGAAGGGTCAGTAACTATGGCAGGAGTAAGAGGGTCTAAATTGATAGCCCTGTTTAATGGGCTGCCCCATTCCGTATTCGTACCCACACCTACCGACCATGACCTTGTGTAGCCGATATTGGTACCGAAAGTAATGGCCTTATTAATATTATGCACTGTATTGAACCTGGCTGTAAAACGGCTCCATTTGGAATTGGAGGTTGCCACAATACCTTCCTGGTCCAGAAAACCGAACGAACCATAATAAGATGATTTTTCGTTTGAACCGGAAAGGCTTAATTCATGGTTTTGAATAAAGGCATTATCATTAAATACAAGGCTTTGCCAGTCTGTTCCAACACCCAATGCTTTGGGATCAGAAAAACGGATTGATTGTCCGCCATTCAATAATGACTCATTTATTAATGTGGCATATTCTTCCGCATTCATCAGGTTCAGTTTACGCCAGGGGGCTTGTGTGCCTACATAACCGTTATAGCTAACTGAAATATCACCCCGCTTTCCTTTCTTGGTAGTTATCAGTATCACCCCATTTGAAGCTTGTGTACCATAAATAGCAGCGGAAGCCGCATCCTTCAATACATCGATTGATTCGATATCAGCCTGGTTGAGAAAATCAATGCCACCATTAATAACCACGCCATCTACCACATATATAGGATCCGTATTGGCGCCGATGCTGGAAACACCACGAATACGAACCTGTGCAGCAGAACCCGGCTGGCCGGAATTAACTGCCACCTGCACACCGGCAATACGGCCCTGCATGGAGTTTTCTACCCGAAAAACAGGCATGTTTTCTAAGTCCGAAGCATTTACCCGGGAAATGGCGCCGGTTACTTCACGCCTTTTTTGTGTGCCATAACCCACTACCACTACTTCTTCAAGGTCGCCGGGAAGTGCATCCAATACAAAATCGTAAGTGCCGGATTGGGTTATCAGCCTTTCCTGTGCCGTCATACCGGTATGACTGATAACAATAGTACTACCGGCGGGAACAGACAGCGAATAGTTTCCTTTTGCATCTGTGCTAACCCCTGTAGTGGATTCTTTTACTTTAACAGAAGCCCCTACCAGGATTTCGCCGGTTGATTTGGAAGAAACTTTTCCTGAAATCTGGAGTTCTTGCGCAAATGCCTGTATAATAAAGCATTGCAGCATTGCAATCATGCAAATTCTGAGTAGCGTTTTCATTTTCATACGCAAGCTTTGGTTTTAATAGCCAGAATGGCTGGTTTTCAAAATAGAATCGTTAAGATAAAATTAACATGAACCGGGTTCACTGACCTAAAAATACGCTACATCACTACTACATCATATCACATACACAAGCTAAAAATGCCCTTTCAATAATACATCATAAGTAAAAATAGTATTACTTTGCCGGTGCGATTATTATAAAATGTCAAGAATACTTTCACTTATTAGTTTTTTTACCTTCAGCAGCGCCTGTTTATGTCAAAATACTATTGGCTTGCCCGAGATAACTAATTATCATAAACAGACTTATAAAGGAGGCTCTCAAAACTGGGATATTGCCCAGGGCAAAAACGGAATAATGTATTTCGCTAATAATGAGGGGCTTCTGAGCTTTGATGGAACTTACTGGAAATTACACCCGCTGCCGAATAAAACCATTGTACGATCGCTCCTGATTTCCGACGACGGCAAAATATACACAGGCGGGCAGGACGAGTTAGGCTATTTTCTGCCGGACAAAACGGGGAAATTAATATACCATTCTATCAAAGACCTTATTCCCCTCAAACACAGGTCTTTCACTGATGTATGGGACATTGTGTGCCTCGGTGATGATTTTTTTTTCCGTACCACCGAAAAGATATTTCATCTGTCTAAAGAGGCTATTTCCATTTACAAAACAGATAACTGGCTTTTTTTAGGAGAAAATAACGGCGAGGTCATTGCCCAGGACTTTCACAGGGGGTTGCTCCGGTTTAAAAAGGGTCAATGGTTGCCTGTTGACAACTCCGGCTTTAACTCTCCCAACATACTTATTACTGCAAGCCTGCCTTTTGATACCGGCGCTTCATTAATCACCACATTAAAACACGGTATTTTCCTGCTTAAAAATGACCGCCTGGAAAAATTTGAATCATCCGCCCTGAAAAAAAACCCTGATTACCACATTTACGCAGCCACTATTATCAATGAAGAGCATATTGCACTTGCCACTACCTCCCACGGGTGCATCATCATTGACAGAAGCGGCAACCAGGTACAATACTTTTCCAGGAACAACGGGCTGCAGAAAAACTCGGTTCTTTTTGCCTGCGCTGACAAAAACAAGAACCTGTGGCTGGCCCTGGACAACGGAATTGATTTCATTGCCTACAACAGCGCCATTAAAAATATATTTCCGGATAAGCAGAACGAAGGGGCCGGTTACTCGGCCATTATACACAACAACAACTTTTATGTTGCCACAACCAACGGTCTTTATTATGTGCCGCTATATAAAACGGAAGACCTCAGTTTTGTTAAAGGTGATTTTTACCCTGTAGAACATACGACCGGACAGGTATGGAATGTATCCGAAGTAAACGGGAAGCTACTGGCCGGTCATCATGAAGGGGCTTTTATTGTTGAAGGAAATAAAGCCCGGAATATAGATAATTCAAGCGGCTACTGGTCATTTCTGCCTTATTCGGCCATACAGCCTTCCCGGATCATGGTAGCAGGCACTTATTTCGGGATTAAGTTTTATAACTATGAAACCGGCCGTTTCAGCCATCTCCCTTCCGATGCCAACTTTGAATCATCCCGCTTTGTATCTATTGTTGATGATGAAATATGGGTGTCGCACCCCTATAAAGGCGTATTCAAAGTAACCTGGAAAGAAAATCAGCCGACTGAAATCTATTCTTATTCAAAAGGCAGCGATCCGCTTCCGAGAAACGGCAACTATATTTTTAAGATAAAAAACAGGCTTGTTGCTGCAACGGAAACAGGTATTTATGAATACAACCGTTCAAAAGACCTGTTTGAACCGGCCGCCGACCTGCAGCAAATATTCGGTAACAAGGCCATCCGGTATATGAAAGAAGACCCTTCCGGGAATGTGTGGTTTGTTTACGACAAAAACCTGGCAGTAGCTGATTTCAGCACGCCGCAGCCAACCATTATTTATATAACAGAGCTGAACCGGAAAATGGTCAGCGGGTTTGAGCAGGTGTACCCGGTAGATAGCAACAACGTATTTGTAGGATCGGAGAAAGGATATTTTCACATCAATTACTATAAGTATAAAGAAACACACCCAGGCGTATCAGTACAGATCAGTGAAGTATGGGCTATTGGTAAAACGGACAGCCTTTTGTTTGGCGGCTATTCCGGTTTTACAGAAGGCTCACAACAACAGACCTACAAACCTTCCATCCCTTACAACTGGAACTCGTTTCATTTTGAATTCTCTTCGCCATTATACGAACAACAGGCCAATATAGAATACAGTTGCTACCTGAAAGGGTATGACAAAAAATGGGGCGAATGGACGGATAAAACAGAAAAAGAATACACTTACCTGCCCGCCGGCAGCTATGAATTCCAGGTGAAGGCAAGAAATAATTTCAAAAATGAATCAGTTATTTACAGTTACTATTTTGTTGTAAAGCCGCCCTGGTACCAAACATGGTGGGCCTATGTACTGTATTCTCTTGCATTTGTGTATGGCCTGTATCTTGTTTACCGGTGGCAAAAGAAAAAGTTTATCCGCCAGAAACAACAATATGAGGAAGAGCAGAAAAATATTCAGTACAGGTACCAATTGGAACTGGAAAAGAATGAAAAAGAGATAATGGCCCTTCGCAATGAAAAGCTGGAAGCCGAGATACAGCATAAAAACAAGGAAATGGCTTCGGCCACCATGCACCTGGTAAAAAAAGGAGAGATGCTTGCGAAGATGAAAGACGAATTACAGCGCCTTTCCAAAAATGAAAACAATGAGCAGTCGCTGGATTCCCTTAAAAAAATGATCAAAACACTGGGAGAAGAAGAAAAGATGGATAAAGACTGGGAACACTTTACCATACATTTTGACAAAGTGCATAACGACTTCTTCATTGCCCTTAAAGAAAAACATCCCAACCTGTCTGCCAACGAAATGAAGCTTTGCGCCTACCTCCGCATGAACCTTAGCACAAAAGAAATGGCGCAGCTTATGAACATTTCTGTAAGAGGGGTAGAAATAAGCAGGTACAGGCTACGAAAAAAACTGAGCATTCCCACAGAAACAAACCTTTTCACCTATTTGCTCGACTTTCATTCGCCTGTGAAGCCAATCAATCAGAACTAAGAATAGCATTTCAACCGCGGCGGCGCAAAATCTCTTTTTTAATCAACCCGAGTTCCCTCCCGGTTTGCCCTTTTACCGAAGTATTTTCCTGCGCCCTACGCATCAGGTAAGGAATGACATCCCTGATAGGCCCGAAGGGAAGGTATTTACTTACACTGCAGCCTGCATTGGCCAGGTTGAATGTGATATTATCACTCATGCCGTACAACTGGCTCCAGTGTATATGCGGATGGCTGAATGAATACCCTTTTTGCTGAAGCAATTCTGTCGCCAGCAAATTACTGTATTCATTATGCGAAGCAACGATCAATGCAATGCGGTCAAGATGCGCTATGCAAAAGGCAACGCTTTCGTTGTAATCTTTATCCGTACTTTCTTTATCAGGCTGTATAGGCGATGGATAGCCTTTTTCCTGCGCCCTTTTTCTTTCTTTCTCCATATAAGCGCCCCGTACCAGCTTAGCCCCTAATACAAAATCTCTTTCCCTGGCTGCCTCATAAGAATCTTTTAAAAACTGCAACCTGTCGTGCCGGTAAAGCTGAATGGTATTGTACACCACGCAGCGGCTTTTATTGAAGGTATCCATCATCAGGATGGTAAGGGCATCCACAGGGTCCTGTATCCAGGTTTCTTCCGCATCCACCAGCATACCGACATTTTGTTCGGCCGCCGCTTCGCATATACGCATCATGCGGTAACGTACACGGTGCCATTCTTCCTTTTCATTATGAGAAAGGTCGTCAATGGCTTTCAGGTATTTTTTCATCAGCGTGCCGGGGTTGGCATGCATCATTGTATCCAGTTTCTCAAGTAAGGAAAATCTTGCAAAGCCTGTAACCTTAATACTCATGAAAGGAATATTAGGTTGCGTAGAAGCATAATCAATTACCCGGATAAACTCATAGGTTGAATGTTCAAAGCCCTGCTCGCCATCATCCCCTCCTTCTACCCCATAATCCAATATCACTTTTACGTTATACTCTCCCAGTTTGCTTGCCGCTGCCGCTGTTTCTTCCAGTGTTTCCCCACCTACAAACTGCGAAAAAATGGTATTTCGGATAATGCCGTTTATGGGCAGTCCGGCTTTAATGGCCCAGGGGGTTAAACGGGTACCCAGTTTTACCAGCCAACCCTTTCCCATAGAAGAAAAAAGGAATTTTGCTTTCTTTAGTTCTTTATCAGATTTGTATTGAAAAGCCAGTTCTGTATTATCGAAGGAGATAGGAGCATTTGTAGCCATAAAACTGAATTACAAAATATGAAAGCGAAGATAAATAAACCGGGTTGCTTTCTGCCTAATCTTTGTCAATATCCCACAAAGGCGCCAGGAACAAAAAGCCTGCGCTATTATATGAATTTTCTCCGTGGCCTTTATCCCTTTGTGGGAAACTTTCAGGCAGAACAATTATTGATTTATTCATTGAAAGGCCCCTAAACGTATCTTCGCCAAAAAACAATATGGAGGCAAAAAAAGCCGCTGATAGTTTGACCATAATGACGGAACTGGTGCTGCCCAACGATACCAATGTATTCGGCAACCTGATGGGCGGCCGCCTGATGTACTGGATGGATATAGCTGCCGCCCTTTCGGCGCATAAACACTGTAATGCCCCTGTAGTTACTGCCTCGGTTGACAATATTTCTTTTGAAAATCCCATTAAATTAGGCAATGTGGTGCATATCCGGGCCAAAGTGTCCCGTGCTTTTAATACTTCTATGGAAGTGCATCTGCAAGTGTGGGGCGAAGACCTGACACAGCAGTACAAATACAAAAGCAACGAAGCCTACTACACTTTTGTAGCCCTTGACCCCAACCGCAACCCACGGACCGTGCCGCAACTAAGCGTTGAAACAGATGAAGAGAAAAAATTATTTGACGGCGCCCTCCGCCGCAGACAGTTAAGGTTAGTATTGGGTGGCAAACTGAAACCGGACGATGCTACTGAGTTAAAGGCGTTGTTTTTCAAAGAATAATTACTCAGGCTTCAGCCTTTGCAATTGATTTATGATGCTTTCCCTTCATCATATACTCCTTGCTTTGCTCAATAGCGTCCATGATTTGTGCAGTGATCGCCTCTACAGGAGTATCAAAGTCAATATCGATCGGCTTTTTAAACCGTACTGTAAGCAGGCTGCCCTTTTTCTTGAACCGCAGCCCTTTTTTATTAAAAGCCCTCCAGAACCCGTTAATGACAACCGGCACTACTATAGGTCTTGTTTGCTTAATAATAAGCGCTGTGCCTTTTCTGCCGGGGGCAAAGGGCTTGGTGGTTCCCTGCGGGAAAGTGATGACCCAGTTTTTTTCCAATGCCCGTACAATCTTTCTTGTATCTGAAGGGTCAAGCCCTTTTCTTTTAACGGTGCTGTCGGCATTCCATACTCTTCTTACGGTAAGCCCTCCGGCCAGTAAAAATAACCGGCTGATCCAGCTTCCTTTCATTGTTTCCTCGGCAGCCACATAGTTAACCCGTGTAAAAGGATTAAGCAAATAATAAGGGATACCCAACTTGTCTTTTTTGCCCCATTTCACAGCGCAAAAGATGTGCAGGAAAGTAATAACGTCTGCAAAATAAGTCTGGTGGTTACTTACAAATAACACCCTGTTTGGGGGCAGTTTTTCCAGGTGTTCTGTTCCTGTTATTTTCAGCTTGTTGATGATGGCAAGCCCCGGATAAGAAAACAACCCTACAAAAAAGTAAACAATTTTTCGTACCGGGTTAAAGGTCCTGATCCGTTCAAAGAAAGAAGCCATTCAATCGTTTTTGAGGAAACTGATAATTGAAATTAGCAAAAATGACAAGAAAAGCCGATTAATATTTTGAGAACAGGATTGCCGGGAGTTGGCTGAAGTATTTTTAAAAATACATTCGTTTATTCTGTCAGCTTCACCTCTTCGTATATTTCAGCAATGGATAATGATTCATTAATGGCTTTGATATGAAGCTGCCCTTCTGCTGATTTGTATTCTTCCAGTTCCCAATGGTTGGTTTCATTCAGGCGAAACGTTTCAATATGTATGCTCCCTGAATCAACCAATATGTATTCTTTCAGTGTTGGAATATCCCTGTAAAGCATGAATTTTTCGCCCCTGTCATCGTTTTTGGTAGATGGCGAGAGCACTTCGATGATCACTGTTGGGTTTAATACGTTCCATTCATCATTATTCAGTGTTTTCACTTTGCCGCAAACAATGGAAATATCCGGGTAAGTAAAAAGCGTATTTTCTTCAATGTGTATGCGCCGGTCGCTGCCATAAGGCCGGCATTTTTGACCTTTGAGTTTCATAGCTAAAGCAACAAGCAAATTTCTTGCGATTGTATTATGCGGCAATTTAGCGCCGGACATGGCAAATACCTCCCCCTGTAATACTCATGCTTTTCAACCGCAGCATTCTCCATTTCCAGGTATTCTTCTATGGTAAACTTTCGCTTACCATAGGCGACAGCAGGTTCCCTTACTTCTTCCATACTTCAAATATAAAAAATTATGCCTGTCTAAAAAGAACAGTAGCGTCCGGATTCGGGTGATACACTATTGAAGTACGGCGATTCATTCCGTTTTACTTTTTTATGCTATATTTGCCGCCCATTGGCCCCGTAGCTCAACTGAATAGAGCATCTGACTACGGATCAGAAGGTTTCAGGTTTGAATCCTGACGGGGTCACGAAGCAACAAGAAACGGTCTTGTAAACGAATAGTTTATGAGGCCGTTTTTATTTGGGGGGAGCAAAAGTCAACTATTCCTATTCCCATGCTGTTGGGCATAAAAAAACCGCCTGCAAAGGCGGCCCGCTTATTCAAAGCCCGATACGTGGAGACACAGCACCAAAGTTGCCTCACTTCGGACATGAACCACAGCAGTAGGGTTTATATATGAAGGGCCGGAGGTGGTAAAAGGATCTGCAGGGAACTGGCACAACCATCAAATAACGAAGAACATTAAAAGAGGCTGCCCCAATTTTGGAAACAGCCCCTCTCTGACTCTGTGAAACAACTATTGCTTAATAAAGGACACGGTTTCTATTGTTCCGTCTTTCATTATTAATTGCAGGAAGTAGATGCCGCCCGGCAAAGCCGATACATCATACTGCATATCCTGCCTTACATTCAACCCTCTTACTACCCTTCCCTGTGTGTTGATGATTTGCAATAAAGAAATATCGGATGCCTTTACATTCTTTAAACCGATGCTATTGGTTGCCGGGTTGGGCATTAGCCTTATGCTACTGGCACAATTTGTCGTTAGTCTGGCAATGGCAGAATAAGATATACGGCCATCCATATCTACCATTTTCAGGCGGTAGAAACTTGCTCTTCCGGGTGCAAGACCCAATGTGGCGGTATAGGTATTTTCGCCATTCCTGTTTGTGGCAGGATGCTGTTTTACAGTCATAAAGTTTACACCATCTGTACTGTATTCGATTTCAAAATGCGATACGCCGGTTTCGTCTGTTGTTTTCCATTGTATGAATGCCCGGCAGTTCTTTTCGCTTACAGTAAAGTCAATAAGAGTAAGGGGCAGCACAATTCCATCACAAACTTCTATCACAGCCGTTTCATTTATACAATTACCTGTATTTCCTGAAATGGTACGGGTGCCTGTACCTTCTAAGTAAGCACATACACTTTCCACAGCGCAGGCACTAAGAGCGGCGTTGCCCAGGATGATGAGGTCTGTAATGCTGGCAGGGTCTATATTGGCAACACCGGTTATGGAACTGAGGGCGGCATTATTCTCAATACGCAATGTGCCGCCAATGGTTTGCACACCGGCCAACCCGTCTATGCTTTGCAGTACGAGGTTTTCCTGTATGCGTAAAAAACGGTTTACCTCTTCCAGCACAGCGAAACCATCCAGAGCCGCCAGTTTATCATTATTCAGGATAACAAAATCATTTACACTCTCCAGGTTAGTGAACCCTTCGATGGTTAACAGTTCCGGGTTATTGGCAATTACAAACTGGGTGGCTCCTCCGTCAGTGTTGGCCTGTTGCAGGGCCGTAAACCCATTTATACTTTCTAACAGGTTATTGTTATAGATAAGTACTGAATTAGCTATAGTGAGCAAGGCCGTAAAGCCATCAATGCTTTGCAGCGCAGCATTTTGGAAAATTGCAAAATACCCGTTAGCGGTTTCCAAAACCGGGAAGCCGTCAATGCTTTGCAACTGGCCATTATTAGTAATTTGCAAAGGTCCGTTAATGGTTTCCAGTCCCGGGAAGCCGTCAATATTTTGCAACTGGCCGTTAGTATGAATTTGAAAATCCGTACCTACGGTTTGCAGCACAGGGAAACCATCAATGTTTTGCAACACATTATTTTGGGAAATGAGAAAATGCCCGCCAATGGTTTCCAGCCCCGGGAAGCCGTCAATGTTTTGCAACTGGCCGTTAGTATGAATTTGAAAATCCACACCTACGGTTTTCAGCACAGGGAAGCCGTCAATGTTTTGCAGTGCACTACTATTGCCAATGATAAAGTCCCGGCCTACGGTTTCTAACTTGGCAAACCCATCAATGCTTTGCAGGGTATTATTGAAACCCAAACTTACATCCAGGCCAACGCTTACCAATTCGGGCAGGCTGATGGTTTGCAATGCAGCATTGTTGGCTACATACAGGTAGCCAACAATGCTTGTGAGTGCAGGCAAACCGGCATTTTCCAATATGGTATTGTTGTTGATGGTTACATTTCCGCCAACAGTTGTGATACCTGCCAGTCCTGTAAGGTTGGTAATGTTCGCACCACTAATGGTAAGGTTGCCCGATAAATTGATGCAATTGGGATGTGCATTTATAAAGTCATCTATCTGCAACTGTGTGTTAAAAGTGAGATTGCCTGCTATGTCTTCGCAGGGTGGCGGTGCATCACAAGCATCCTGCACAGCCGCTTCATCCACACAATTTCCTGTATTGCCTGAGATAGTTCGGGGGCCTGTGCCATCTAAGTAAGCACATACAGTTTCAATAGCGCAGGCGCTGAGTGCGGCGTTGTCTTGAATGATGAGGTCTGTAATGCCAGCAGGGTTAATATTGGCAATGCCGGCTATGGAACTGAGCAGTAAATTGTCAGTAATAGTAATGCTTCCGCCAATCGTTTCCAATGCCGGAAAATCACCTATAGCTTCCAGCGCATCATTATTATTGATCCTGATATAGCCCGCAACACTTTGCAAGGAAGTGAAACCTTCAATGCCGGTTAGGGAAGGACTTCTTTCAACTATGAAATTCAGGCCAACGGTTTCAAGTGATGAAAAGCCATTGATGCTTTCCTGTGCCGTGTTATCCCGGATTATAAAGCTGCCTCCAACGGTTTGCAGGGCATTGAACCCGTCAATGCTTTGCAGCGTTGGATTGATGTCAATACTTACCACGCCGGTTATACTTTGCAGCACGGGAAATCCGTCAATATCCAACAACCCGGCATTGTTCCGGATAACTAAAGCACCCCCGATGGTATGCAATTCCGGAAAGCCGCTAATGCCTGTAAGTCCGTTATTTGATAACGTTAATTGTCCACCAACAGTTTCCAATTCAGGTGCATCAATAGTTTCCAAAACAAGGTTATTAGATATAGTTAAAAATGTACCCACACTTACCAGTGCCGGAAGACCCGGGCCTGTTAAGGCAGCGGCATCATTGATGACTAAGCTTGTACCAACAGTTTCCAACTGCGGTAAATCAATAGTTTCCAAAACAGGGTTTTCATATATATTTAAAAAGGTAGTGGTGTTTACCAGTTCCGGCAAGCTCACACTTGTTAACGATGTGTTTTGTGTGATAACTATACTTGTACTCGTAGTTATCAACTGAGGTAAAGCAATTGTTTGCAAAGCCGGATTATTATGTGCATTTAACTGTGCACCTGTACTTACCAGTGCAGGCAGGCTGGCATGTTCCAATATTGTATTGTTGTTAATGGTTACAGTTCCGCTAACCGTTGTTATCCCCGCCAGCCCGTCAAGGTTGGTGATGTTTGCACCACTGATGATGAGGTTGCCGGATAAATTGATACAATTAGGATGCGTATTTATAAAGTCATCTATCTGCGCCTGTGTGTTAAAAGTAAGATTGCCTGCTATGTCTTCGCAGGGTGCCGGGCCGCCGTCGTCTATGGTAAACTCCACGCTGTTGGTAATGCTCCAATTACCTTCTTCACTTAATGTACGCAGGTGCAGTGTATGCACACCATCGTCATAAGACGAGAGGTCAATATTTAATTCAATACCGGCAATGTCAATTGCATCAGTTACAGGTATAGCCGTACCGAGGCCAAAACCGGGGTCGGTATCAATGAAATACTCAGCAGCCACTACATCACCTGCTGCTGCAGGGGCTTCGCTATAAGCAGGGTCGCTGTCTATGGTAAACTGAATGCTGTTGGTAATGCTCCAGTTACCTTCTGCACTGAGTGTACGCAGGTAAAGCCTGTGTATGCCTACAGGCAGGCCTGTGGCAGATGCGCTTAGTGGTATATCTGTAATGTCAATCGCATCAGTTACCGGTATAGCCGTAGCGAGGCCAAAGCCGGGGTCGGTATCAATAAAATATTCGGCAGCCACCACATTGCCCGCTGCTGCGGGGGCAATGGTATAAGCAGGGTCGCCGTCTATAATAAACTTGCGGCTGTTGCTAATACTCCAAAATCCCTCAGCACTTTGGGTACGCAGGTAAAGTGTATGCACACCAACAGGCAATCCCGTAGTGGGAATATCTATTTCAATACCGGCAATATCAACACCGGTATTTATAGTTATAGCCGTGCCGAGGCCAAAGCCCGGGTCTGTGTTAATAAAATATTCGGCAGCCACCACATTGCCTGCCGCTGCGGGGGCTGGCGTGTATGACGGGTCTTCCTGCCCACGGACAAGCAGGATGCTGCAAGCGAAGCTTATGATGAGTAGTAGCTTTTTCAAACCTGTATTTTTTGAGTGATGAGTTTTTTCATTAACCATTCCCTATTTTCCATTCCCTGTTCTCCTATATATATCAATTATTGTTTCTTGTACTGAACGTACCCTGCAATTGCCCACCCGGCTGTACAGTAGTGGCATTGAGGTTTAGTTGGTAGATGGCAGGCACAGGCGGTATGCCCGACAGTTTATAAGGATTGGGGCCGCCATAAGCGCCGCAATCGGGTGTGATGCCACCCACAGTAACACCAGCGCCGATGGCAGGGGAACCGGAACGCAGCATCAAGCGGCTGTCAATACTGCCTGTTTCACTGATATAGCTATCTACAAATACCGTAGCCATATTCACACTTACCTGGTTATTCACCTCGCCGGCAGGCAGGGTTTGGTTTCCCTGGAAAAAATTGTGTTTTACAATACAATCGGTGAAGGTTTGCGGCTGCGGATTAGCATTGCTGGAAGCAAAAATGTTGTTGGCAACATAGCAATTTACAAATACGCTTCCCTGATGACTGGCAGGTGTATGAAACACATTGTTGCGGATGATCTTTACATCACCTTCCGTAACGGGTATATTTATTGACCTACCTACGGCGGCAAAAATATTGTTCTCTATCAGGACGTTGGTGGGTGCAAGATTATTATTCACTGTTATTCCAATGGAGGTTGACAAAAAAGAGCATTTTCGGATTGTAACGTTGTTGCTGTTCCCGCTATTAAAGGCAATTCCCATATTACCGGGATAAGCAAATTGGCAGCGTTCTATTAAAACATCAGAAGCACCGTCATTTAGATAAAGACTCCCCCCAGCAAAATTTAACCCTAAAAGCTTGCTACCATTTGCGCCGGGATACAGGACAATATTTTGGATTACAGGTGCTGTAGTATTGGCTTGCAGGCCTGCATTTTCTGCCAGGTAATAACCTGTGCCAATTAGAACAAGCTGTTTTGTAACATTACCAACAGGATAGGCCGTAGCGCTTGGCTCAAAATGAATGGTATCGCCATTGACGGCGTTGCCATGAGCGGAAGCAAAGGTAGTATAGAGCAGGCCCGGTATTTGTGTGATGCCGGGGTTATTGTTTACCCTTATGATTTTGGCGTTTGTAATTTGGCATGCTACTATTAAGAATAGACCTGCAAAGAAGATTTTTTTGTTCATGGTTGTATGTTTTTGGCTGCACAAACATAAAAAATCATGCACCCTGCACCTATACGCTAAATCAGGCAATTATGACCGAAAAAAATACTTAAATTCAGGTAGTTCTTTTTTAGCACCCGTATATAACTTTGCTGGTTGGTAAAAAACGGCAGCACATGCACAGCAAATCCAGGAAGTTATTGGTCACACTTTTTTTAGCAGGCAGTTTTGGCGTAGCTGCACAGCAGTATAATGAAGACAGCCTGCAACGCATTTTACATGCGGGAAAAGTAAGCGGAAAGGATATGCTTGTGTACAGGGCATTGGGTATAAACCATTACTCAAAAGGGAATTATGACTCTGCCATCTATTATTACAAAGAAGGGCTGCAAAGAAGCCTTCAATTAAAAAATAAATATTGGGAAACCAAATATACCTTGTGGACAGGCGGTGTATATATTGCCGCTACTAAATACGACAGCGCCGAACATTATCTTTCCTTGTCTTACCCACTGGTTCAGGAAAGTAAAAACGACAGCCTGATTGCATCATACCATCAGAACACCGGAACACTGTACCTGTTTCAAAACAAACACGAAGCATCGGCAGAAGCCATGATAAAAAGCATAGATATCATGGAAAAAATGGGAGATAAAACGCCGTCGTCTTTGCTGATGGCAGCCTATGCTAATTTATCGGCCATTTTCAGCAGGTTGAATCAACTTGACAAAGCGCTGGAATACGACAAAAAAATGCTGGCATTAAAAGAAGCCTATGCCAATACAGGGGAATATGCAAGCCTGTATTTTAATGCGGCTGTTACCTATTTTCAACTGGAAGATTTTAAAAACATGAAATTGTATTTAGATACGGCGCTTTACTACAATAACTTATACCCCAACCCACGGGCCTTATTAAATATTATAGGGTCATTGGGTACTTATTATGAAAATACAGGACAAAAAGATTCGGCATTAGTATATCATGAAAGAGCTATGGCTATCAGCAAAGAGGCTAAGGAGTTTTATTTTTATGCTGAAAGGGCTATCAATGCAGCAGGCGTATATTCCCAAACAGGAAACCAAACGAAAGCTGCTGCGCTACTGAAAGAAGCCATTCCCTATGCAGAACAATTCAGCGATTACCGTATGCTTGCAGAAGCGTATAAAGGGCTAAAAGAAATTGCACAGAAAAAAGGGAACTTTAAAGACGCTTTTCAATATGCCGAACTAAGCAACGCCTATTATGACAGTGTATCTAATGCAACCGTTAAAACCACTGTGCTTGACCTTGAAACCAAATACGAAGCCACCAAAAAAGAAAAAGAAATAGCTGACCTTACAGCATCTAACACCCAAAAAGATCTCGCCGTAGTAAAACGCAACCGTTTTTTAATCATTGGCTGTATTTCGTCAGCGGCATTGCTCCTTACACTGGGGTTGCTATATCGCAACAGCCGCCAGAAAAAATCATTGGCCGAAAAAGACAAACGGTTGAAAGAGGAAGAAGTGAAATTTTTAAAAGAACAGCAGCAGGTAATATCACTGCAAAGTATGGTGAATGGGCAGGAAACAGAACGTACCCGTATTGCCAAAGATTTGCACGATAGCCTGGGCGGTTTATTTTCTACCATTAAAATGTACTTCAGCAGTATGCAACATGAGCATCCCGCTTTGATGCAAAACGAAATATTCAACAAAAGCCTTGATCTGGTAAACAACGCATCGCAGGAAGTGCGGCGCATAGCCCATAATATGATGCCCGAGGTCTTGATAAAAGTAGGCTTGGTGCAAGCAGTACAAGACCTCTGTGATAATATCAACTCATCTAAACTACTTACCATCAGCCTGCAGCATTATGGCATGGGAAAAAGACTGAATGCCTCCACTGAAGTGATGCTGTTTCGCATCATACAGGAATTGCTTAATAATATCATTAAACATGCTTCTGCCAGTAAAACCATTGTGCAATTCAACCGTATTGACAATGAACTTACCGTTACAGTGGAAGATAATGGCAAAGGGTTTAACCTGCAGGAAACCGATAACAAAACCCACGCAGGCCTGGAAACAGTTAAAAGCAGGGTAAATTACCTTAATGGTGAACTTTCCATTGATACGGAAAAGGAAGTAGGTACCACTGTTATTATGCACTTCTTAATTAATGAAGAATAAAGGCCACAATTATCCTGGGTGTATCATTTCTTCATTTCATAAACCCTCAAAAAATTGTATCTTCATCCAGACCAACATCTGGTACTTATTATGATACAAATACTTATCATTGACGACCATCCATTGGTAGCCGATGGGATTGCCACTATGATAAGGGATTTAAGCCACTTGCAAATAACCGGGCATTACAAAACCGGAAAAGAAGCGCTTGATTTTTTACACCATCAATCCCCAGATATAATCTTATTAGACCTTAACCTACCCGATACAAATGGAATTGAGCTTTGTGCTCAAATAAGGGGAAAAAATAAAGTATCAAAGATTATCGCCCTTACTTCCACCAATGAAACCGGCATTATTACCCAAATACTAAGTAAAGGTGGTAATGGTTATTTACTTAAAGACATGGAAAGAAATGACCTTCTTGCAGCTATAGACACTGTGTTAGACAACAGGGTTTACCTGAGCAAATCTGCTCATGAAAAAGTAATAGAACAATTCCTCTCTGTAAATAATGCATTGGAAAGCATCCCAAAACTCACCCGGAGAGAACAACAAATTTTGCAACTCTTCCATGAAGGGTATAATGTTCCGGAAATTGCCGAAAAAATATTCCTGAGCAGCCTTACTATTCAAACACATAAGAAAAACCTGATGCAAAAAATGAAGGTAAATCATACCCAGCAATTGTTAAAAGTGGCAAGGGAACTGGGGTTAGTGAAGTAACTGCAGGTAAGGTTATTTATAAACATCTGTCTTTTATCTTTCAATAGAAAAAATCTTATACCTGCGTTTGTGATACATAAATGCCCATGCCCTTAAAAATAAATACTTTGATTGGCATGGGGCAAAGTTATAGCCGGATTACGCTATGTTGTATCACTAATTTTAGGGATAGCTTTGTAAACAGCGTTTTCTTTGATGTCATAAGAAGCACTCATGGCAGGTAATTTTTCTTGTCTTCCTCTTTTCGCAAACACGTCTGATTTTTGTTGCAGTTTGCTGGCATAGTATAAGACTTGCTACCTGCTTTTCCAGCCGGGCAGGTATTTATCAAGGAGCTTCTGAAAGTCTTTGTCTTTTTTCAGGTCCATCAGGTCCGGGTCGGTAAGCAGGTCTTCTTTTCCTTTATACCCTAACTCGTATGCCCGCTGCAGGTACACAATGGCCTCTTTTGATTTTCCCTGTAAAGCATAGGTGCAGCCTAACTGGAAATACGATTTTATTCTCAACGGATCGAGCCTTGTACTTTCTTCGAGGTAAACAATAGCCGAATCGTATTGCTGCATGGCACGGTAAGTAAGCCCCAGGTTCAGCATGGAAGTAGGAGAATTGGGGTCAAGCTCCACCGCTTTCTTCAGGTAAACCAATGCCGAATCATTCAGGTCAATCACCAGGTAAATGCCCCCGATGCGGGAATAGCCATTGGCGTAATTCCTGTCCAGCATTATAGCTTTCCGGAAATAAGCAATCGCCGAATCATACATTTTAAATTCATCATAATAGCCGCCTATCACTGCGTAATCCACAGGGTCAGGCTCTATCCAGCGCAGCACCTGTTTTTTATAATAATGAACGGCCGAATCATATTGCTTTTGCTGGCGGAACATATTCGCCATATTGCCGCTGTACACAGGGCTTTCCGGCGCCTGTTCTATTGCCCTGAAAAAATAGATACGGGCTGAGTCATACCTCCTCATGCCCTGGAAGGCAAGCCCGGTATTGTTCAGCAACTGCGGGTTAAAAGGTTCTTTTTCCAATCCCATTCTGAAATATTTCCTTGCCGAGTCATACTTTCTCTGGTCAAGGAATGAAAGCCCCACTTCATTCATATAAACGGAAGAACCCGGGTTCAGTGTCGTGGACTCCATCAGGAAGTTGGTAACAGAATCCAACTGGCCCAACTGCCGGAAAAGCTTTACCATATTATTGAACGCAGGTTTATAATCGGGCCGTATCTGTAAAGAACTGCGGAAATACGCTTTTGCCGAATCATAATTTTTATCCCCTGCATATACAGTGCCCACATTATTGAAAATAGCAGGGTTGCCCGGCTCTAATTGTATCGCCCTTTGAAAATGGGCATACGCCGAATCAGGCTGCTGCACTTCTTTGAATACGATGCCCAGGTTGATAAGCGAATGGGCAGAGTACGGATTGGCCCCTAATGCTCTTTTATAGTAATACCGGGCAGAGTCGTATTGTTTTAAAAGAAAACTGGCCTGCCCCAGGTTGTTAAATGCCACTTCGTATTGCGGGTCCAGTTCTACGGCATTCCGGTAATATACTTTTGCCGAATCATATTCCCCCAGGTCTCTGTAAAAATTACCGACATATACGTTCACAATTGACTTATCCGGGTAGTTGGCAAAAGCCTGCCGGTAATAAATCCGGGCAGAGTCATATTCTTTTTTATAAAAGAAAGTTTTGGCAAGGCCATTGTACGCGTTGATAAGCTTCGGGTCAATTTGAATACTCTTTTTGAAATACGGAACGGCATTATCATACTTTTTCTGATCAAGAAAAAGCCAGCCGATGTTATTGGAAGCATATACATTGGCAGGATCAATACGCAACGCTTTTTCGTAATTCGCAATTGCCGAATCAGGCTTTGAAATAGCGTAATAGAAATGGCCCAGGTCCACATACGCATCTGCATTGCCCGGATCGGCAGCTATGGCCCGGCGATAGTATTTTACGGCCGAATCCCTTTTGTTTAATGTTTTATAAGAATAAGCCAGCGTAACATAAGGATACCTCCATTTGGGCGCGGTGGTAATAGCCCTTTTGGCATAATAAATGGCGCTGTCATAATTGTTATTATCCAAATGCAGGGAAGAGAGTGTATTCAGGATATAAGAAGCGTTCCTGTCTGAGGCATAAGCCGAATAAGCAAACTGAAATGCGGTTCTTATATCTATTTTCTGGCGGCTTCTTCCGAAATATCCTCTTGCTTTAAAAAAATTCATACGTCCCATAAGCGACCGGGCAAAAACAGGGTCATCGGGCATAATGTAGCTGATGGCTTTTTCAAGCATCTCCCCCACTTCATGAAATTCCTGCTGCGCCACTTTTTCCATCCGCAATAATGTACTGTTGAGGTCATCGGAATTTTCTTCTTCCGCCGCCTGCACCCGCAACCGCTGAATAGAAGCAGCATCTTTGCAATCAAGGTAAAGATTGATCTTGGTCTGGGCAAAATTGATGAACTCCACCGCAAGTGTAGTTTGGGCGTCTATCGTATAGGCGTCGCCGGGATACTTTCTGGCCATCATGTCATAATAATATTCTGCGGAGGCCCTGCCTGTAAGCCGACTTTCACGGACTGCCTTATTAAATAAATTGTACGTATCAATCAAAAGCGTATCGGCGGCGCCTCTTCCATTCTCTTTTTTAGCCTTTGTAAAAGCGCCTGCCGAATTGCCCGGTCCTTTGTTCTCTGTCTTTTTTTCAATCAGCCATCGGCGCAGGTAGGCCGTATCCACTACGGTAATGATTTTTTCACTGTTTTCGTTGCAACAGAAATAAGGGTCCTGCTTTCGTTTAAACACCTGTTGGGCTATTGCAGGTACGTTTTTATGGATATATTGCTGTATTTCGGACAGGCTAACCTTGTTGTCCTTTTGCACATCCGCCTCGCCGGTCAGGCCGTTTACAAGATAATAGGTAAATAAACCGTGTCCGTTACCGATAGATTCATCCTCCAGCGACTCCTGCCCTGCCCCGGTGGCCAGCATAATGATTTCGCCGGCCCTTTTTTCGGAAATGGCGGAATTAAGAAAGTTCTGGCCCTCTTTTCCTCCCGGCAGTTCATTGGTGCGGCAGGCGTCCATTATAAAAAATACTTCTACCCCTTTTCCCGTTTCCCGCTGTATTTTCAATTTCAGGTTATACAACTGTATCACCCCACCGGCCAGGTAATTGTTTTTATCACCGGCGGGGTTGCAATCGTAGGCAATATAAAAAAACTGGTCTTCATCAATGGCATCGCCATGCCCCGCCAGGTAAATAAACAACTTATCTCCATCCCTTAGCTTTTTCGCATCCAGCCATTTAAATCCCTTGGCCCAGAACATGGTTGACAGGGCCTGCTCATTCAGGAGGCAAAAAATATTGTCCGCAGATACGCTGCCACCGGCAGGCGACATTAAAAAATCCCGGAACATTTCGGCATCTTTATCTGCATAAGAAAGGGGGCGGACATATTTATATTTTGAAATCCCCATTA
This sequence comes from uncultured Chitinophaga sp., assembly GCA_964560445.1. Taxonomy (GTDB): domain Bacteria; phylum Bacteroidota; class Bacteroidia; order Chitinophagales; family Chitinophagaceae; genus JJ008. Next base: position 66,334 of record CAZLLT010000007.1, read on the forward strand.
TCATAGCAAATGTCTGCGACCCGCTGATGGTTGTATCCCGTGGTTTGGGCGGCCCGGCCTGCGCTATAACCGGCAGGTCATGAAGAAAAAAGAAAGCGGCAAACAGTATGAGATAACAAATCTTCATAAAACAAACCTCTAATTTATGAATTTACCTTCGAATAAGGCATACCCGCTTTAGGGGATGCGGCAGCTACGCAGAAAAACGCAATAGGTTAAACTACCACCTGCCAGCAGGTGGATTAAAGACTGAGCCTAAAATGTTGGCCACGAAATCACACTGATTTTCACGAAAGTGAAAATTCTTTAGTGTTCTTTTGTGTGTTTTCGTGGCAAAAAGCAGCCCTTGCTGTGCTGCATTTTTCTTACCCGGCATAACCACAGCCTCATTACCGCCCCCAAAGGCGGTGGATTTCCAGGTCGTATTAAAATAACGTAATGTTGTAACCCGCAAAACCAGCCGAAAGTGCTTATTATTGCAAGAACAGCAAAAGACTGTTTGAATGGAACCAAAAAGCCCCAAACCACCCAGCCCCAGGCCTCAAAAGAGAAAAAACCCCATTACCAAATATCTTTATGAAAAAGATACCATATTCGCTACGGTATGGGTTTTCATATTCATCATAGTCCTCGGCTCCCTCCCCCTTAATACGTATGTGCTAAACCCCTTAAAAATGGGGTTAAAAGATTTTGACTATACCGACCTGGCTTATGCCGAACTGGGCAAAGGGGACGATTCGCTTGACAACCGCATCGTGATCATCAATATAGATACAGCGCAAAGGGATATGCTGGCCTTACTGATTGAGCAAACTGCCGCTTACGGGCCAAAGGTGATGGGGCTGGATGTGGTTTTTGACGGCCCGCGGGAGCCTTTCCAGGATTCCTTGCTCGCTGCAACCCTTAGCGCCCATAAAAACATCATAGTAGCAACAAAATTTGACTGGCAGGATACTGCTTCTCCTTACAAGCAAGGCCATTTTGCCTTTACCGGGAACAAGCAGGGGTATGTGAACATGCTTGCCGAAGACATTGCCACCATAAGGCTATGGTCGCCGTTCTTTGAAAATGAAACCGATAAAAAAGCGCCGCCTTACAAGAGCTTCGCCGCCTCCATCGTAGAAGAGTATGATCCGGCAGCATTTAAAAAAATGCAGAAAAGAAAGAAAAAATCAGAACTGATCAATTTTACCAGGAGGGCTGGTTTTTACCAGATCATTGAACCGGAAATGCTGCTGACAGGCAATGTGGATACCAGCGCCTTAAAAGGTAAGATTGCTTTACTGGGCTATATCGGCCGTACCCCCTACGACATTGAAGATAAAAAGTTTACACCCATGAACCCGAGATTTGCCGGTAAATCTATCCCGGATATGAACGGAATAGTGGTTCATGCCAATATAATTTCGATGATATTGGACAAAAACTATATAAAAAAATTACCTTCGTGGGTAAACTGGCTGGTAGCCATTATCATCGGATGGCTTCACATGTCCTTCTTCGTCCGGTATTATCTTGAAAAACATATCTGGTTTCATTTAGTAGCAAAACTTGCACAGGTAATTTCTGCCATATTGTTTGCGTACCTGGCAATTTATCTTTTCGACCGGTTCAATGTAAAACTGGATGTAAAGATGACCCTGATTGTAATTGTAATGGCCGTAGATGTTATTTATTTCTATGAAGCATGGGCTTCCTGGATGCATAAAAAATATAATTATAAAACCATATTCAAGCCACATCATCACTAATCCACCACCTAAAATTCAGCAACATGAAAAAGTTACCTGTCCTTATCCTTGTTCTTTCTTTCACCATCGGGCTGCATGCCCAGAACAACAATTTCCTTATTTACAGCTTTAAAGGGAATATATCCGTAGTGGAAGATAATACGGAAGACAAAGCAAAAGTTGGTAAACTGCTCGACAGCAAAGCCTCCGTTAAGGTAGCAGCAGGCTCGGCCCTGACGCTGATCTGTAACGAAGCAGCGATGTTCACCATCAACAAGCCGGGTACTTATGCACTCAGCAAGTTAAAAGACTCCTGCAAGATCAATAACAGTTCTGTCAGCGCCAACTATGTAAAATATGTATGGGCGCAAATGACACAGTCCAAAGGCTCTCCAGGCAGCAACCGTAAAGCATACATGAATACAGTCGGCGCTGTAAGCCGCGGCGGTATCAATAATGTTTGGATAGACCCCAGACTGGATACCGTATATTATTACAGCGGCAGCAAGTTCCCTCTCTCCTGGAAATCCTATGCCGAAGCAAAAGAATTTGATTTCTTCTTATACGATGCAGCCAATACAGATAAACCCCTTTTCACTACTACAGTGGATAAACTTAAAATACCCATCAAGGAATTTGAAAAAAAGATCAAACCGGGCAGCAGCTACTACTGGACCTCTGCCGTAAAAGGGGAAACCAATGAGGATTTTAAACTGTTTACGTATGTAACCAAAGATACGTTCGACGCCATACTGGATATGATAAGTAAACAAGGCGAAGCATTTGAAGCTCCGGCAGAGCAGGCCTACCGCATTGCCTTTATGCTGGAAGACGCACATTACCTGGCCGAAGCGTTGGAGTATTATACAAAAGCAGCATCGCTTGACAGCACCAATGTATTATACCGCTCTACCCTGATGTCGTTCCGAAAAGATTACGAGATAAAATAAATTATCTAAAAAGCCTCCTCCGGGAGGTTTTTTTATGAACGGGCATTCCGGCAAAGCCCGGTTTCCTTAGCTTTACCCCTTATCAGATACTACAAGTATTGTATATGAAAAAATTATTTATCCTTGCTTTGCTGGGTGCAGGTCTTTCGCTGCAGGCCCAGTTGAAAGCAGATGATGTAAAAACCTTCACCCTCAAAAACGGGATGAAGTTCCTGGTAGTGGAAGACAATTCCATCCCCAATGCCAATATGTACCTGTTCTACCGGGTAGGCAGCCGCAATGAATACCAGGGCATCACAGGTCTCTCCCATTATTTTGAGCACATGATGTTCAACGGCGCCAAAAAATATGGCCCGAAAATGTTTGACCAGACGATGGAGTTCAACGGCGGCGCCAACAATGCTTATACAAGAGAAGATATTACGGCTTATACCAACTGGTTTCCCTCTTCCGCCACCGAAGTGATCTTTGACCTGGAAGCCGACCGCATCTCCAGCCTTAGCATTGACCCTAAAATGGTGGAAAGCGAAAGAGGTGTTGTATTATCTGAGAGAAGCACCGGTCTGGAAAATTCTCCGTGGAGAATGTTGGGCGAAGCGGTGCAGGGGCAGGCCTTCCAGGAGCACCCCTATCACTGGCCGGTGATCGGGTATGAAGATGATATCAAAAACTGGAAACAAGCCGACCTCGAAAGGTATTTCAGGACCTATTATGCACCGAACAATTGCGTGGTAGTGATGTCGGGAAGCATCAAGGCGGGAGAAATAAAAAAACTTGCTGAACAATATTTAGAACCCATTCCTGCACAACCCGAGCCGCCTGCTGTACACATCAAAGAACCGCCGCAAACCGGTGAAAGAAGAATTGCCGTGCAAAAAGATGTGGCCAATCCCTATTTGCTGATCGCTTACAAAGCCCCGGAAGCCAACCATGAGGATTATTATGCACTGAATATCTTAAGCTCTGTTTTGTCCAGCGGCCGCTCTTCCAGGTTGTATTCTTCGCTGGTGGACAAACAACAATTGGCCACGCAGGTTTTTACCCGCTATGACGAAAGTTTTGACCCCACCCTCTTCCAGTTTTATGCCATGACCAACAGGAATGTGAATGAAGCTGACCTGGAAAAAGCCATTTATGAAGAAATAGAAAAAATAAAGAAAGACGGCATCACCGAAACGGAACTGCAAAAGATAAAAAACCAAAAGCTGATAGAATTTTACGGCCAGGTGGAAACCATCAACGGCAAATCCAACAACCTGGGCACTTACGAAGTGTTCTTTGGGGATTATAAAAAAATGTTTGACGCCCCGGCACAATACAACAAAGTAACAGCAGAAGATGTGAAAAGAGTGGCCAATAAATATTTTACCAAAAGCAGTCGCACTGTGGGTGTTTTAAAATCAAATACGGAGGAATAATACCATGAGATCAATCGCCAAATATATTTTCAGCGTTGCTGCTATACTTTTTGCAGCAGCAGCACCGGCGCAAACAGGATATAAACTACCGCTTTACGAAAAGTTCAAATTAAAGAACGGTCTCACTGTTTACCTGATGGAACAACATGAAGTGCCGATGATCAGCGTGTCGGTTATCTTGCCTGCAGGCGCCATTTACGATGGGAACAAAGCAGGACTTGCATCACTCACAGCCACAGCGCTGCGTCATGGCACAAAGTCATACAGCAAGCAAAAAATGGAAGAAGAGCTTGATTTCATCGGGGCGGGCATCAATACATTCGCTTCAAAAGAATCAGCAGGTTTGACTTCAAGATTTGCCGCCAAAGACAAAAACAAAGTACTGCAGATGATCAAAGAAACGCTGATGGAACCTGTCTTTGATGCAGCGGAATTTGACAAGGAAAAGAAAAGATTGCTGGTATCGCTGGAGCAACAAAAGGAAAGCCCCCGTTCGGTAATCGGCTCTTATTTTGATAAACTGCTCTATGGCGATCATGTGTATGGCAACATCGTGCAGGGAACCATTTCCACCGTTTCTGCACTGACGGTTGAAGATGTAAAGAAATTTTACAGCGAGAATTACCTGCCCGAAGGTTCCGCCATTGCCATTGCCGGCGACTTCAATCCCAAAGAAATGAAAACCGTGATCAGTAACCTGCTGAATGGCTGGAAGAAAGGAACGAAACCGCAGGTCAATCTTGCATCCAAACCCATCAGTAACCCTTCATCCAACAGGGTGCTGCTGGTGAATAAAGATGATGCAAGGGAAACGACATTTTATATCGGCGCTCCCGGCATCAGCCGCAACAACCCGGATTTTGTGGCCATCGAAGTGGTGAACACGTTGTTTGGCGGTCGTTTCACTTCCATGCTGAATGATGAACTGCGGGTAAATACAGGGCTTACCTACGGAGCAAGAAGCAGTTTCAGCGCATTAAAGAATGGCGGTACGTTTGCCATCAGTACTTTCACCGCCAATACAACAACAGAGCCTGCCATTGATACAGCGTTAAAAGTTTTAAATAAGCTGCATAACAACGGCATTGATGAAACTTCCCTTGCCTCTGCTAAAAATTATGTGAAAGGACAATTTCCGCCCCGTTATGAAACAGCCGGCCAACTGGCAGGCTTGCTGACTCAAATGTTCTGGTATAATTTTGATGAATCCTTTATCAACAATTTTGAAAAAAATGTGGACGGGCTGACATTGGACAAAGCAAAAGCCATCATTGCCAAATATTTTCCGAAAGACAAACTACAGTTTGTGCTGGTGGGCAAAGCAGCCGAGATTAAAAAAATAGCCGAAAAATACGGAACGGTAACGGAAGTGCAGATCAAAGAGGAGCCGAAGAAAGCATTTTGATAAAACTTCCCCGAAAGAGGCTGCCCCCAAAAGTGAAAAATAAAACCACGGAGTACCCGGAGTTATTTTCACGGAGGCACACAGAGTATTGATAATCAGAATGACTTACTCCGTGTACTTTGTGCATCAACTCTGCGAATCTCTGTGTGTACAATACTTTTGAGGAACCAGTCTCTTTCTTATTTTTAACCCATGAACATTTATTTGTGGTCGGTCGGCAAAAACCATGAGCCTTATGTAAAAGCAGGTGTGGAAGATTTCACCCAACGCATTGCCCGGTATTACAAAGCGGAATGGAGCATTATACCTCCACTCAAAAATGCCGCCACGCTTACTGAAGCGGAACTAAAGAAAAAGGAAGGCGAAACTATTCTTGCCCGATTGGGAAAAGACGATTACCTGGTGGCGCTGGATGAAAACGGCAGGGAGATGAGCTCGGAGAAATTAGCCGGTTTTATACAAACAAGGAGCAATGAAAGCACCCGCAAACTCATCTTTCTCATTGGTGGCGCTTACGGTATTGACGACAATGTGTTGAAAAGAGCCAATTATACCTGGGCCCTTTCTCCACTTACATTTCCGCACCAACTGGTAAGGCTGATCCTTGCCGAGCAGGTGTACAGGGCCTGCACCATTTTAAAAAATGAAAAATACCATCATAAATAATTCCCTATTTTCGGTTATACTATACGTAACGGCATGGACTCTTTAACAATCACTCTTATACTTGTCATTCTTACCGCCATTATTTCTTTCGGCGCTTTTTCCAACGAAAAATTAAAGAACGACCTTATCTTTTACCCGCCTTCCATTAACCGCGGGCAGGTGTACCGGTTCATTACGCATGGCTTTATTCATGCAGACCCCGGTCATCTTATCTTTAACATGATTGCTTTGTATTCATTCGGCGAAGCAGTGGAAACTATTTTTTCTTACCCGTTTGTGTTCGGCACTCAAGGAAAACTGTTTTATATCATTCTTTATCTGACAGCCCTCATCGTAGCATCGCTGCCTGACTACATCAGACATAAGGATAATTATCATTATCGTTCACTCGGCGCTTCCGGCGCTGTTTCAGCAGTAGTGTTCGCCGCCATCCTGTTCAACCCGTCCGGCGGCATCGGCATTATCTTTCTGCCGGGCATTCATATTCCCGGCTATATTTTCGGGATAATTTACCTTGTTATTTCCTCTGTACTCGCCAAACGGGGCAATGATAATATCGGGCACACCGCACACATTACAGGGGCTATTTATGGCCTGCTGTTTACCTACATTGCCACTAAATTGTTTACAAAGATTGATATACTCGATCGTTTCTGGAAGCAGGTAACGGGAAGTTTTGAATGATGTTGTGCAGGTCGTTTAATCAATAATTAATTTCACCTGAAGTATTTCTTTTGTCCCGTCCTTTATCTTAAACCTTTCGTCAATGCGATGGCCGATAACCCATGTAATGCGTTTACCGCTTTCAATAACCCAAATATTTTCTTTTTCGGTCCTGGACAATTTCTGGTCAATAAAAAAGCGGGATAACTTTTTCTTTTTTTTCATACCCAAAGGGTAAAAATAATCGCCTGTTTTCCATTTGCGGAGCAAAAGAGGGAATTGAATGTTTTTTACATCGAGAAAAGCAATGTGGTTGCCGGTTGCTGGCTGTTGGTTGCTGATAACTTCAAGCTGTAATTTTCCTCCTGCAAAAACCACTTCTGTATCTCCGGGTTCAATAAGTATGGTTTGCGAGTCGGCTGTTTGTAACGGAGCAATGATGAGCCAATTCCTGTTTTTGATGATGCGGTGCGATGAAGATGTTACATATTTTCCGCTTTCACTGTCCAGCAGGGCAGTTACTTCACCGGTCTGATGTGCCGTAAACCCAAAGTCTTTGATCATTTCATACACAATGCTGTGCAAAGGCGATGTTTTTTTCAGCTTCAGCGCCGGTATATGCACTTCGTTCCCTTTTTGTTCCAGCAGTTTCTTTTTATGAAGCGCAATGGCCTGCTCATATAATTCTTCTGCATCCGCAAATCGTACAGCATTATTCAGAATATTCTGCTCTGCCGCCGGGAAAAATTCTTTTACCATCGGTATTACCCGGTTGCGAAAAAAATTGCGGGTAAAATTATCTTCAAAATTGGTTTGGTCGGTTACATACTCCAACCCATTTTGTTTTGCATATTCTTCTATCTCTTTCCTCCGGGCAAACAACAGCGGACGGACGACTTTCCCATTCTTTGGTAACATTCCCCGCATCCCTTTAATACCTGTGCCCCTGAAAAAATACATCATCACCGTTTCAATCGTATCGTCTGCATGATGGCCTGTTAAGAGGTAAGCAGGGAGTGGCGGACGGGGAGTGGGTGTTTCACTGATACCTGTTGCCTGTTGCTTGTCGCCCATCAATTCTCCAAACCAGCCGTACCGCAGTTCCCTCGCTGCCTCTTCAATAGAGAGCTTCTTTTCTGCCGCATATTTCTTCGTATCAAACTTTTTAACCTGTACTTCCACATTATATTTCTTCCCTAAGTTTACCACAAACCGTTCATCCCTTTCACTATCTTCTCCCCTTAATTTGAAATTGCAATGCACAATGCTGAAATCAAAACCGGCCCGGCTGCAGAGGTCGCAGAGTACGACAGAATCCACTCCCCCGCTGACGGCAAGGAGTAGCTTCTCTTTTGAATGAAAGAGTTGCTGCTGTGCAATGTAGTCTAAAAATCTGCCGGAAATATCCATGAAATGATTATGCAACCTTTAATAGCTTTCTTGCTGTGTCCAGGTCATACTGAACCTGAAGGCGCATCCATATATCCGCATCAATGTTCAGAATTTGCTCAATCTTCAGCGCCATGATTGCAGAAATGTTCCTTTTCCCCTTTATCAACTCGTTGAAATGGGAAGGGCGCATACCTAATTGTTCTGCAAAATCTTTTTGCAAAACACCTCTTGCAAGGAGTTCTTCCTGCAACAATTCGCCAGGGTGCAACAGTTGGTCTGTGTACACCTCTTTTCCATTTACACCGTAAACCCGGTTGTTTTTCATTGTTACATTATTTATAATGATTAGACAACTCCTCTACCAGCACTATTTCCTTTAGCGTAATAACATTCTTATCAATGCCAAATTCAAGCCTGTATTTCAAATCTACCCGGATTGAGTAAGTTCCTTTTTTCTTCCCTTTTAAAGCCTCAAAATTCAGCCCTTTAAATTGTCGTATCTCCTTTGTATTATCTAAGCCCGCCAACAACCGGATACGCTGCCGGAACAGTTTTATTACTTTTTCATCGTACTTCGGGTTGCCGGAATTGGGCATGCCCCTGTAAAGCCTCTCCAAGTAAATATTCTTAAAATAAACTTCCATTTGTACCCAAAGGAACGATTACCAAAAATAGGGAATAAATCCAGGGTTACCAAAAAAAGGGAATCAGAAAACCAGTTCCTCATACGCCCCTCTCAATTCGCCGTACGCATGGTTATCCCCCGCCTTCTTCGCTTCTTCCATGCCTTTCTCATATACCTGCACCGCTTTATCCGTAAGCCCGGCCCTTTCCAGCAATTTGCCCAAATGATAATAGCTGCCTACATAACCCGGCTCTTTTCCCAGTATTTCCTCAAATAAAAGTTTTGCGGCGCTGTCATCGCCCAACTTAATATATTCCAATGCCAGGGCATGTTTCAGAAAACTATCCCCCGGGCTTTCCTGCAAAAAAGCTTTTAGTTTTTCTATCCTGTCCACCTTGAATATTTTATTAATCAATAATTCTTAATTATTAATTGCAACCCTTATCTTTGCTTAGTTGCATAAACAACTAATCATATAACGATTCAAAACCTCCGCATGAAGATCTTAGTTTGTATCAGCAAAACGCCGGACACAACGGCAAAAATAGCCTTCACCGATAACAACACGAAACTGGATGGCAATGGCGTACAATGGATCATCAATCCATACGATGAATGGTATTCCCTTGTTCGTGCCATCGAACTGAAGGAAGCAGACCCCTCCACTACCCTGCACCTGGTTACTGTAGGCGCAGCAGATGCAGAGCCTATCATCCGCAAGGCGCTGGCGCTGGGCGGCGATGAAGCCATCCGTGTAAATGCAGAAAGCCATGACAGCTTTTATATCGCCTCGCAGATTGCCGAAGTGGCCAAACAAGGAGGGTACGACCTTATTTTCACCGGCAAAGAAACCATTGATTACAATGGCTCCTCCATCGGCGGCATGGTGGCCGAACTGCTCGATTACCCTTACATCTCCTTAGCCACCAAAGTTGACCTTAGCGGAACAAAAGCTACGGTAACAAGAGAAATAGAAGGCGGAGATGAAACCGCCGAAGTGGAACTGCCCTTAGTGGTCAGTTGCCAGAAAGGCGTAGCCGAGCAGCGCATCCCCAACATGAGGGGCATTATGGCGGCCCGCACCAAACCATTGAAAGTGCTGGAGCCGGTAGCTACCGACAGTTTAACCAACATCGCCGCCTATGAACTACCCCCGGCCAAAGCAGGTGTAAAACTGGTAAACCCGGAAAATGTGGACGAACTGGTACGCCTGCTGCACGAAGAAGCAAAAGCCATTTAGTGCACAGCGTTTTAACTGATAATAAATAACTATCCTCTAATAAATTATCATCTATCTATGAGTGTTCTTATATATATCGATACAGCAGAAGGGCATATTAAAAAACCTTCTTTGGAAGCCCTTAGCTACGGCGCTAAAGTGGCGGAACAGCTTGGCGTTACTGCCGAAGCAGCGCTTTTGGGCCCTGCCACAGAAGACATTGCCGCCCTGGGCAGGTACGGCGTTAAAAAAGTATATCATGTAAAAAACGACTTGCTGAACACCCTTGATGCACAGGTGTACGCCAACGTGTTGGCACAGGTAGTTGAAAAAAGTGGCGCTAATGTGATCATTTTTTCAAATAACGTCAATGGTAAAGCCCTTGCACCCCGCCTCGGCGCACGCCTCAAAGCAGGATTGGTTTCCGGGGCCATAGCCCTGCCCGATACATCAAACGGCTTTTCTGTAAAGAAGAATGTTTTTTCCGGGAAAGCCTACGCCAATATCGCCGTAACCTCTCCGATAAAAATCATTGCCTTAAACCCCAATGCTTACCAGGTAACAAGCGGCGAAGGAACGGCAGAAGTAATACCTTTTGAAGCAACCGTCAATGCGCCAAAAGTAAAAATCACCGGTGTAAACAAATCCACCGGCGAAGTGCCGCTTACAGAAGCTGAAATTGTTGTAAGCGCCGGCCGCGGATTGAAAGGTCCTGAAAACTGGGGCATGGTGGAAGACCTGGCAAAAACATTACATGCAGCGCTGGCCTGCAGCCGTCCTGTAGCCGATGCCCATTGGCGTCCGCATAACGAACACGTAGGGCAAACCGGTATTGCGATTGCCCCAAATCTTTATATCGCTATCGGCATTTCCGGCGCTATCCAGCACCTGGCCGGTGTAAACAGGAGTAAAGTAATCGTTGTAATTAATAAAGACCCCGAAGCGCCGTTTTTTAAAGCCGCTGATTATGGAATTGTAGGCGATGCTTTTGAAGTGGTGCCCAAACTGAATGAAGCCATAAAAAAACTGAAAGCCGGTTCTTAACCCGGTAACGGGCAACCGATTTTGTTCATCAGCCACAGCCCGCCGGGTTGTGGTTTTTTTTATATTTTAACAGGGAAATTTTCTTCCGCCAGCCTGTGCTAAGTTGGTTTTACCCCTTTTCATTTAAGGCTAAAAACCGTAGTTTCGTGTGATTATTATGAAAAAAATTGAACTGGAAATAGTGGCCTTATCGCATAGCATCACACAAACACATTCCTATGCGGTAGTGTTAGGCGAAGTGAACGGACTAAGAAGGCTCCCCATTGTAATCGGGGGCTTTGAGGCACAGGCTATTGCTGTGGCGCTGGAAAAAATGCAGCCCAGCCGCCCCCTTACCCACGACCTGATGAAGAATTTCATGAACGCTTTTGCCATTGACCTGCATGAAATCATCATTACCGACCTGCAGGAAGGCATTTTCTATTCTAAACTGTTATGCTCAACCGAAAATGATACGGTAGAGATTGACTCCCGCACTTCGGATGCCATTGCCCTTGCCGTACGCTTTGGCTGCCCCATTTATACCTATGAAAATATTCTTGAAAACGCCGGTATTCTGATGGAGCAAACACCCGAAGCCGATACGGGTAAAAAGAAAAAGAAAAAACAGGAGGTGGCCGTAGAAAATGAAACCATTGATTCGCAGGAAGACCTCAAAACCATGTCGCTGGAAGAATTAAATACCCTTCTTGCCGAAGTGCTGGATTCCGAAGATTATATCCGTGCCATTGCCATTCGTGACGAGATCAACAACCGGAAAAAGAAGAAATAAATAACCGGGGTTTCGCCTTACACCTCATGCAAATACTTATCCATGATTGTTTTTCCAAATTGCAAGGTCAATCTGGGGTTGAACATACTCAAAAAAAGGGAAGACGGTTACCATAATATTGAAACCGTTTTTTATCCTATCCCTCTGCATGATATATTTGAAGTGGTGCTGTATAACAGTAAAAACCGCACATCTTCCCTTCCTTTCAGTTTCAGCGGCATTCCGGTTAAAGGCTCTGTACGTTCCAATCTTTGCCACAAGGCTTTCTGGCTGCTGAAAAAAGATTTTCCCAACCTGCCGCATATTGCCATGCACCTGCACAAGGTTATTCCTTCCGGCGCGGGGCTGGGTGGCGGCAGCGCCAATGCCGCTTTTGCCTTAACGACTTTTAATAAACTGTTTGCATTACACTTAACGGAGCAGCAGTTAATCAGCTACGCAGCCGAACTGGGAAGCGATTGCCCGTTCTTCATCATCAATAAACCCTGCTCCGGCAGCGGCCGCGGTGAAATACTGCAACCTGTTCAGTTGGATTTATCCGGCTATAAAATGGTACTCGTAAATCCCGGTATTCATATCAACACAGGCGATGCTTTCCGGCAACTGGCGCCATCTGCTCCAGCCCTTCCGGTAAAAGAAGCTGTCTTGCTTCCCGTTCAGGAATGGAAAAATGCCCTGGTCAATGATTTTGAAAAAGTCATTTTTTCGCTTCACCCGGCCATCGCGGGCATTAAAGAACAATTATATAATGCCGGGGCAATGTACGCTTCCATGAGTGGCAGCGGCAGCACAGTGTTCGGATTGTTCAATAAAGCAGATACAGTAGCGTTGCCTTTTCCATCTTCCTGGTTTGTGAAAAAGATAACAGGTCTTTAAATCCCTAACTACTCAATCCCAAATCCTCATCCCTCTGCCAGCCTCAACAACCCCTCCACATCCAGTGGCTCCGTTACCATTTGCAAATTACCTTCTTTATCAAAAGGCCATTCTTCTTTAGGTCTGTCCCAATATAATTCCACGCCGTTCTTATCGGGGTCGTCAAGATATATCGCCTCGCTTACACCGTGATCGGCAGCGCCGGTAAGCGGATAGCTATGGTCTGTCAACCTTTTTACTATTACGGCAAGGTCTTTTCGGGTGGGATAAAGAATAGCCGTATGGTACAAACCTGCTGCCCGCACCGGCGCAGGTCCTGCCCCTTTGCTATGCCATATATTCAATCCGATATGATGGTGATAGCCGCCTGCAGAAACAAAAGCAGCGCCATTGCCATATAACTGCTGCACCTCAAAGCCCAGCAGGTCGCGGTAAAATTGCAACGACCGTTCCAGGTCGGACACTTTCAGGTGTATATGTCCTATCCTTGTGCCGGAGGGAACTATATAATCCATATCATGTTTTATTGCAAGTTAGGGTTTTAAAAAGATGAGTTGACGGTCGGCAATCCGCAAGGTTCATATTAAATAACCTGTTGCAGGCCACCGGGTATTGGGACACCCGATAGCTACTGGTTTTTCAATTTTGAACCACAGAGGCACCGGGAACACAAAGCAGCACAGAGCTAACCCTGTGAATCTCCGTGTCGTTGTGTCCCCGTGGTTAGTTTTTTGACAAATACTATTTCAAGCTGTGCCACTACCGGCCCGGGGCCTGCCGTCTCAACTATATTCCTTACCTTGCACTTATCAAAGGTCAATCGGCCATATCATTCCTGAAGCAGCACCTCGATCTGCTGAACCACTGACACATGCCCTGTATGTCCGCTGCAATTCTTCTTTGCTGCGCTGCCTGTTTTATTTATCCGGTTTATTTCACCATTCCCCATTTCATTTTATGACCTACTCTACACAACATTATCTTGAGCTCGAAGAAAAATACGGCGCCCATAATTATCATCCCCTCCCTGTAGTGCTCAGTCGCGGCTGCGGGGTGTATGTATGGGATGTGGAAGGCAAAAAATATTTTGATTTTCTCAGCGGGTACTCTGCCGTTAACCAGGGGCATTGCCATCCCGCCATTGTAAAGGCGCTTACGGACCAGGCGCAACAACTTACACTTACCAGCCGTGCTTTTTACAACGACCAGTTGGGACATTATGAGCAGTACATTACTTCCCTGTTCGGGTACGATAAAGTATTGCCCATGAATACCGGTGTGGAAGCAGTGGAAACCGGCCTCAAGCTATGCCGCAAATGGGCTTATGAGGTAAAAGGCGTAGAAAAAGAAAAAGCTGAGATCATTGTATGCGAAGGCAATTTTCATGGCCGCACTTCTGCCGTTATCTCCTTCAGCAGCGATGCTTCTTCCAAAGAAAACTTCGGGCCGTACATGCCCGGCTTCCGGGTAATTCCCTACAATGATATGCCGGCATTGGAAAAAGCATTGGAGAATAAAAATGCGGCGGGCTTCCTTGTAGAACCGATACAGGGTGAAGCCGGCGTGGTGGTGCCTGATGACGGGTATCTTGCCAAAGCAAAACAGCTATGCGAAAAAGCCAATGTGCTTTTCATTGCGGATGAAATACAAACCGGCCTGGGCCGCACCGGCGCCATGCTGGCCTGCCAGTATGAAAATGTACGGCCCGATATTGTATTGCTGGGCAAAGCGCTGAGCGGCGGTATGTTGCCCGTAAGCGCCGTACTTTGCGATGATGAAATTATGCTTACCATAAAGCCAGGTGAACATGGCTCTACTTATGGCGGCAACCCGCTGGCCTGCGCCGTAGCCATCGCATCGCTGGAAGTGCTGCAACGGGAAAATATGCCGGCCAATGCAAAAGAGATGGGTGAACTACTGCGTGATGAACTGCGAAAAATTGCATCGCCCTATCTACATATTGTAAGGGGCAGGGGATTGCTGAATGCAATAGTAATAAAACACCCCGACCCGGATGCCGCCTGGAGGCTTTGCCTTCGTTTAAAAGAAGAAGGCCTGCTTGCCAAGCCCACGCATGGCGATAAGATACGTTTTGCCCCGCCACTGGTCATCAATAAAGAGCAGGTACTGGAATGTACCGGTATAATAAAGAACAGCCTTGCAGCGCTGGATTAAGGCGCTGCGAAGAAAGAGTTGTCGTCCTGATGCCGGGTAGATAAAAAAAGGCCGTCCCGGTAACCCGTCGGGACAGCCTTGAGTATGGGTAGTTTTTCATTGATGTACTAACCGTTATGGTACAGGATTAATTTTCCTTTTCAATAATATACAAGCCGGTTTTTTGTCTTTACACAAGCAAAAAACACTAACAGCTAAATCGTTACGCAATAGAATAAAGGGAAACCTCGAATACCTATAAAGTCACTGATCTTTATACAGGATTGGATAAACAAGAGGAGAATGTTCCTCTAAAACGTACGCCGCAGGTTAATGGTAGAAATTAGTTACTCAAAGGGTGAAGAATCAAACGTATCGTAAATATACGATGCGAATTTGAAAATGCAAGTCCACACGAAAAAAAAATCAGATAATAATTTATTATATATAAAAAAAGGCCATGATAAACATGGCCTTTCAACTGATTGGTATTGCTATGGGTTACTGCACCAGCACTGCTTTTGTAAGCTGTGTATCGCTGCTGCTCAATTGCAGGTAATACATTCCTGCTTTCAGCGAAGCAGGTAACTGCATTGATTGTGTAATAAACCCGCCGCTGTGGTTGAATGCTTCTGCATATACCTGCTGGCCTCCGGCATTCACGATGCGAAGTGTATATTGTCCCTGCGCCAGTGAGGATGCCTGCAATGATAATTGCTGACCGCCTTTAACGGGGTTGGGATATACAGCAATCTGCGTAGCTGATATATTTCTTGTATCCACCCTTACAATAATGCTGAAAGCCACTTTGCCATCCAGTTCCACAGAACGGATGCGATAGAAATTCACACCGTTCAGCGGCGCTGCATCAAAATAATTGTAATCGGAACGGCTGCCATCATTACGCAAAGCAGTTACGGTTCCTAATGCAGTAAAGCTTCTGCCGTCTGCAGAACGTTCTACCACATAATTGTTCATATTGCTTTCTGTAAGGTTATTCCATTCCACACGGATGCCACTGCCCTGCTCCACTGCTTTTACATATCCAAAATGAACAGGAAGGGCAATGAATAACTCACCGCCTACAGAGAAATTAGAGAAGCCTATCAGGCCGGTACGCTGAAGAATGGCTACTTCATTGGAACCTGTAGTTGTTACATGGGTACCTTCCAATGTCCATGGCTCCCATGTTTCACTCCTTTTCAGCAGGTAGAGTTTAGTATAATCTCTGATACTGTAAAAGTTTCTTGCAGTGAAGGTGGCTGTATAAGGCGTGTTGGTAAATCCTGCAGCTATCTCCTCCTCTTTTATCTCCCAATACCCTTCATCAGCTACTGTATTGATCTCATCAGACGCATCCGGCGGATAAAGCGGCAGGCCGACAGTACCGGGATGCTCAGCTACAAACCTTCCTTCCAGGCGGCCTCCGCTGGCAGGGTTGCTTTCAAACTCAATCAAGGCTTGCTGATACTGGGTTTCAGTACCTACCGGGAACAGGTAATCGGTTTTATCTGTTGTTATCTGTTGCACCAGCCTTCCCTCGCCATTCGTTACCACATAGCTGTCTGGTGAGCCGCCTTCTACACTATTTACAGTAAGGAAATAATTGCCGATTGTGATTTTTCCGTTTACAAAATTTATATCTCCGCTGATTGTTTTATGCGAGGTTAATACCGTTTCTGTACCACCGTCAATAGCAAGCGGCGAACTTAACACGATATTACCCGGACCACCTAAGACCGCATCAGCCCCGTTAATAACAAACCCGCCTGAGCTTGCGGCCTGCGTTACTGTTCCTGTGCCCCTGATGCCGTTACGGAAGATTTTAGCGCCATTTCCGCCAAAGTTAACCGCCGTATTTGCTTCTAATACTCCTTTAACCGTCAACGCTGTACCCCCTCCGATATTACCCGCTGGTGCAGTTGTAAAACGAAGAACCGGAACCGTTGTTTCATCTGCATCAGGAAAATAAGTAACGCCGGTAGCACCCGGTGTCGCTGTAGCATTCCACTCAAAAATGGAACCATCATCCCATATATATCTCGCTGGGGTTGTAACAAACGAATTTAGACTTCCACCGCCTAAGCCACCACCGGCACCTAACCTGATAATACCGCCACTTTCGATTTTGATAGTTGCGCCATCATTAAGCGTCTGAAAGTTAGTATATCCCAGTCCTGATGTTATTTGATATACACCTCCATTTTTGATAATAAGATCGTTTCCGTCTCCGTCATTAAAAATTATTCTATTGCCGGAGGTAGAAGCATTAACTAATATTCCGCCAGATTCAATCACAACCTGGTCTGCAGTTACAGCGCCATTGGTCGTTACGGTATGAGATATAGTAATACCGGCTGACTCTTCTGTCGGCACCAGTGTTGATCCCTGCCATGTGTTTCCGTCTGCAGAACTTTCCCATGTGGATGGATCACCCCAGTTGCCATTTTCCTGAGAACGGAAATAATCTGTAGCCGAGCTTGCTGTCTGCGGAGTAGCATCCACTTCCACGCCATCGCTCCAGTCGGCCGCAACGTTGGAATAAGTAAATATTTTAAAATAATACTGCGTACCATTGGTCAGCCCGGTTACATTCACAGAAGCGCCGCTTCCCTTATACACTACAAAACCATTGCCTAACGCATCCCCGTCTTCAAAATTGGCATCGGCCGTATAAGCGGCAGGGCTGCCGGAAGGTGTGCCTGAGTTGGCAGCGCCTGCACTGGCAACTACCAGTACTTCATCCGCACAGGTAACAGGGATAGTCCAGGAAACAGTCGCAGTGTTAGTGCCCGGCGATGCCCCTGCGCCTGTTACATCTAACGGCTCCGTACAGGAAGGATATTCAAAATCGGCAAGGTTGCGGGGCACCAGTTGAGCAGTAGTATTAAAGATCAACACCACACCTGTTACACTGGTCAGTTCTACTGCAGGAATAGGTGTACCAATGTAATCCAGGTCGTTATAAGCCGTACGTAATACACCGTTATTGATACCATCTGTAATCGGATAGTTGGCACCTGCCGCAAAGTTGCCCGAACCGCTAACGGTAATGCCATCCACCTTTACAACCATGGCGGGGTACACATCCAGTTCATCCAATGTTGTTTCGATTGGTGTAATGGTGTTGCCGGTGGAAGTGGCCGCACCGGGATCGGCTACCGGAAGAAACTGCAGCATACCGCTAAACACACTTAGTGTGCCGGTAATACCGGTAATGCCATCACCTGTATTATAGTTAGTAGTGATGGCGCCGGGGTTATCATCAATCAAAATACCGGCTGTGGCATCCTGTACATATTTTGCATTGCGATTGGCTGTTTTCAAAGTCAGCACCGCTTCTCCTGTCAATTTATACACCGTACCATCGGTACTTCCTGCCCGCAGGGCAGCTATGGTAGCTACTTCTGTTGGTATTGCAATAGTATAAGTAGCGCTTCCCACATTACTATTGTCTAATCCTGCTGCTACAGCAATGGCTTTGAGGGTAGTAGTAGATGAAACAGTAACAGGTACTGTATACTCAGGGCTGCTTTCATCCGGATCGCTGCCATCTGTTGTATAATAGATAGTGGCATCCTCTGTAGTGGTATTGATAGTTACATCCTGTGCTGTGTAATAAGTGCCGCCTACCGGTGAGAAAGTTGGGGTAGCGGCTTGCGTAGGAGTAGTGCCTGACTCAAAAATATCTTCCCATGAAGTCGCAACTATGATCCCATCAACAATTTGTCTTTGAGCCGCATTATATTGCCGGAGCGCTACAGACCCGACATTATTAATAGTTGCTGTTTCTGTAAATGTCTGGTCAGCAGAAGTTGGTTCTGATGTAGGCAAACTGCTAAACACATATAGACTACTTACTTTAGAGCTAAATTCATACTTCACTACAACCAAATAAATAGTATTAGCCGAAATGGGTATATAGCTGCTGGGAGCATTGGTACCTATCCCTAAACCAGTTCCCGTACCATTAACCCAAACTCTCGAAAAAAAAGTAGTCCCTATAGAAGTTTGACCTAAATGAAAAAAATACCCGGCATTATTTGTTGAACCTGCTTGTACCAGAAAAGAAACATAAACAGTTCCGGAAGTCTGCTCTGTAAATGTCCTGTTAACATCTTCTCCGTTATTATCAAGGTTAGCTGCGCCGCCAATTCCAGAGCCCGCATACCCTGAAAATGTAAGCCCATTCGTTACGTCAATGGGCTGGGTTCCCCCACCACTATGTGCAGTCCAACCATGTGAAGTAAGATTCTCTCCAATAGTATACTGGAAGTTTTCTGTAAAAACCTGTGCCTTGGTGACAGTTACAACAAACAGCACCGCCACTAAAAAGTAAATCTTTCTCATATCAAAAGTTTAGTTACGAATAAAAAATATTCCACGGGGTACGAAGCGATGTAAGGTATTTTTTAGAGGGATGGGATTGGTGGCAAAACTATTGCCCTGCCGGTAAAAACTGCGGATTCCCCTATTAAGAAAACATGAAGAAGAAGGGCAGCGCCGGACTGCAATGTTAAGGAAAAATGGCTTTGAAAACCGCCGGTTTTTTAATTGAATTAAAAAAGTTATTCACCCCTGCAAGGGCTTATTTTTCACATCGTAATAAAAAGACAAATGAGTGGGAAATTGATATTTATGGCAGTGTATTGCTGTCATTCCTAATTCCTAATCCCCATCTCCCAATTCCACATTCCCGCTACTGCTTTACAAACCGTATTACCGAATGGCCGCCGGGAACCGTTACGGACAAATGGTACACCCCTGCCGGCAAGCCCCGCACATCTATTTCTTTGGTCAGCGAACCGGCCTGCACCCCTGTTTGCCATTGGCGCACCGCCGCACCGCTGATATTGTAGATTACCAGTTGCGCCGTGCCCGCCTGCGCTGCGCTGATAGTCAGTTGCGCCCTGTCCCGCACCGGGTTGGGCGACAGCGAGCCTACCCAAAGGCCCTGCGCCTCGTTGATAACGGGCACAATGCGGCTGTACGACACGCTGCCACCGGCCTCGGTTATTTTAAGACGGTAATAGGTAATACCCCTGCCCAACTGGTTATCGGTAAAGGTGAAGGAACGATTGGCCGCATGACCGGACACCGTACCGATGCCGGTATAGTTGCGGCTGTCGGTTGACTTCTGCACTTCAAACACCGCACCGGGCAGCGGCGTTGCCATCTCCCAGGTTATGCGGCTTTGAGAAGAACCTGTTTTAGCGGCGTTGAAGGTAATGAGGTTGACGGGAAGGGGGTTACCTTCTGTAGAAATAGCAAAAGGTATGGTATAAGGAGCCGTATTAGGATAATTGGTTTGCCAGCCTGTAAAGCCTAATGTACGGTAAGTGCCCGGAGTACCCGAAGGAAGCGCTGGCGACATAGTAGCAATCCAATGTGTTCCATAAGGGCCGAAGTCAAGTTCATACCATACCTGGGCCGGTGCAGAAGCATCGAACAAGGAAGTAACCTGGTTGAGGTCCCCGTCGTTATATCGAAACGCAATATCTATCGGACCAACTGTTGCAGGAGAAACAGATGGTGTAATATGCCATTCCCGTTGAACAGCATGGTCAGCATATGCGACAAAATCGGGATCATCTACATATAGCAAATCCTCCACCCGTATAGCCCAATCAGCGCCTGCAGCATTGTTAATGGTAACCCCATTAAAAGTACTGTTGCCTACTGGTGCAGTTCGGGTTGTGGTTACATTATCAAGCACAAACGAGCCTGTACTGTTTGTACTAACATAAGAAGATGTGGCACCTGATGCAGTGCCTTTTACATGAAGGTCATACGCATCAAGAATTATATGACCGGCTGTCATAGATAGATTGCCGTGAATTGTAAGAGGAGTTTTGAATGTAAAATCATTACTTCCGATTCCCGCAGAATGATAACTAAAGTTGTTAAGATTTTGGAATCCGCTTGTAAATGCTGTAGAACGTATTGATCCTGCACCTGTAGTTTTGTTTATGGTAAGATTAGATAAAGGATGACCCCATATGCTGCCAACATGGTTAACATAAAAAATAGCAGCCCCGTACAACGTAAGATCGTTACCGTTCAGATCAAGCACATTACCGGTATTTTGCAGATCTAAACCCCCTCCCGACAAATTTCCCAACCTGAGGTTAGCCGATGATCCAAGTATGATTTTAGTAGGAGGTGCGAAAAAGTCATATTCAACCCGAAGGGCAAATAAATAAAAAGGCCCGCCGCTCAATGTCTGTTCCCGCCAAAAGGTGCCTGTACAAATTAATGTGAACCGGTTCCCATCCCCTCCCGTCGGTGGAGCAAATGCGGCACCATTTTGCAATATAAAATCGCCTCCAAGTCTTATAGTAGTATAAGGATCTCCGCTACCATTCAAACCAGTAACCCCGTCTACTATCAGAATCTTATTAACAGTAATTATTCCGCTGGCAAATGTTTTAACGCCACCTTCCAATACCAGGTTCCAATATTCAGTCCCTGTTGGTACAACATATGGCGAAGTTGTTTGAGCAAAGATGACAGTACTTTCATAAGGATCCATAGTTCCGAGATCAGGTAGGACATCATTTTCTAAACGAAGTGTGCCTGTCATAGCAACATCAATAAGGCCTGTTAAAGTAGCTGTAGTCGGAATTATAAATGTTTCTCCTGATAGAACCACCACTTTTGACACAGTTCCTGAAACAACCCAATCAGCATCCAGAACTGTAGCTGTTCTATTAGCAATATGAAACACCTGCCCATCGTCTGTAAAATTGGTTGGTTGTGTTCCTGTACCATCGGGATTTATTCCCCATGTAGCTACATTTGTCAGGTTTCCTGTTGACTTACTATAAAAACCAGTTATCGTTCCTGTATACGTGGCAGAGCCATTGAAAGTAACATTATCTATACTAAACGTACCTCCTGTACCTTCTGCATTAAAACCATAAAACCTGAAGGTAACTGCAGAGGTAATGTTTGTATATCCTGCTCCCAGTGTAATTGTACTTCCAATTTCAGCACTAGTGGTACCATCAGAAACTTGAAAAATGTCGACTGGAACAACACTTAAATCTGGGTTTGCCGGATTAATACTTGCAGGAAGATTATCAGCATAACCGCCAACGCTTCCTCTTATAGCATACTGTCTTATCCCTGCACCAGATCGCTGAAGCGTAAAAGTAATAGAACTAATATCCAAAGATATATTTGCATCAGGCGTTATCGTTACCTGATAATATTCTGAAAAATCAATTCCTCCTGAAAAAACATCTGAACCATTTGTTGCCCCTAACGACCAATCTTGAAAACTAAACCTGCCACCCGCATTGGGATTAGCTGGTGTACCTACCGCTGTAAAGGAACCCAATGTAAGCCCGGAAACTGTAGGAGGCGGAGTAGGGTCAGTCGTGCCGGAAGATGTGGTTACATCCGAAAAGTCGTAAGTAGCTGAAAAAGCCTGTGCAAAAAGCTCATTCTGCAAAAACAAAAAAATACCTAAAACAAAAAAGTAAAATTTCCGCATAGTTTTCTCCCTTAAGGGTAATTATATAACCTTTCAAAAGGGATGCGGATAAAGGGTAAGCAGGGCAAAAAACCCGTCCTGTAATAAAGATAAAGATTCTTATGGAATACAGTATATTATATAACTATTAAAGGGAAATAATTGTGCACAGTAAAATTGCGGTTGGGGCTGGGCATTGCGGCTACCTGTAATTCCTAAATCCCAAATCCTAACTCCCGGCCATTTCCTTCAGCACCCTTACCACCCGGCTCACGGGCAGGCCCATTACATTGTAAAAATCGCCTTTAATGGACCGGATGCCCACCACCCCTATCCATTCCTGTATGGCATAGGCGCCGGCTTTATCGTAGGGCTTGTATTTTTCCACGTAAAATTCAATTTCTTTCAGCGTCAGCGGGTGAAAAGCCACTTCGGTACTATCGGCAAACGCTATTTCCTCTTCGCCTTTCCGTATCACCACGCCGGTTATTACCCGGTGCACCGAACCCGAAAGGGCCAGCAACATGCTGATAGCGTCTTCGGCATGTACGGGCTTTCCGATGATATGATCGTCGAGGCACACAATGGTATCTGCCGCCAGGATGATGGCCCCCGTTTGTAACTGCGCCTGCACGGCTAAGGCTTTGTTGCGGGCAATATACACAGGCACTTCTTCGGGCGGCAGCCCGGGCGGAAACCGTTCGTCCGTTGGCGCTGCAATTATTTCAAAAGGTATTTCGGCCCACTCCAGCAGTTGCTTTCTGCGGGGCGATTGCGAAGCGAGGATTATTTTCGGATTCATCATTTTTCAGCATTGAATGCAGGGCTGAAAATAGGGCTTCTGTGTGTAAGGACAAAAAGAGGGTGGGAATTGGCCTTCTATCCTTCTTTTGATTTTTTGTTTCCTATTTGTTTGAAAGTGTCTTTGTCTTTTAACAGGCTTTTTGCGTTGAGGGAAGTAACCACTTTTTTACCTGTTTTTGATTCCAATGCCTTTCTTGCATCTCCGGCAATTGTTCCGCCCTGCCGGGCAATTTTTGCACTTTCTTCAAAAGTTTCCGGATTGGTGGCCTGTGAAATGTCTTTGGCAGAAGCTTCAGCAAGCATATTCAGAATCAGTTCGGTGTTGGTCATATTATCACGAAGATTTTCCTTTTTCAGCCCTTTGAGAATTTTATATTCTTTTGTTGTACTGCCCGACCATGCTTTAGTAAGGATGTCTGTTAAAGTTGCAAACTGCTGGCCCTCTTTCAACCCTCGTTTTTTCCATTCGTCTGTAAGTTCTTTGCGGATTTCAATGCTTTTCAGGCGCTGGTTAATCCAGTTTTCTGAATATCCCAATTTCAAATATTGCTCCAAAGCCCTGTCAATGGTAATTTCGGGGTCCTGCATTTCATCCAAACGTTCAGAAGCCAGCTGTGCTAACCATAACTTAAAAGGTTCTGCTTTGGGTGATGGAATAGATTGAATAAGCCTGAAAATCTGTTCGGTATCTGCAACATCGGTTAGTCGCATTTTGCCGTCAGGGGCAACCATTTTCAACTGTCCGATTTTTTCGGACAGTTCACTTCCTTCCTTCTTTAGTTTGGTTTTCAGGTCGTTCCAATACTTTCTGGGACGGTCGGTTCCTGTCAATACTTCAATTACATCAATAACTGAAATATACCAACGTTCCTTTTCCTGATCCCAATGGGTACGGACCTGTTTTTGTTCAAATATCCTGACAGCGTTTTCTTTACTCATTTCTCCATCTGTTATATTTATTTGACAAGATAACGAAAAAAGAAAAGTTGCCAATGTTATAAAGCCGTTTATGCCTTCTGAGAAAGTGGATTATGGCTGTTATTGTACAAGCCTACAAATAGAAATAAAAAAACACCATGGAAAGAATGCCGGTGAGCATCACCAGCTTGATACCGGTGCTGAGCCGGTGAAAATCGTTGGTGGCCACCGCACGGAATAATTGAGAAAATAAATACAGCAGCGGTACAATGATGAGCAGGATGCAGTACAGCACCGGCCACCACCACCTGAACTGCAATACATACACCTGTAAAATGATGAGCAATGCCAGCAGCGCCACCATCCACACCGCTATATATACTTTGGTGGCATTAACGCCCCACAGGATGGGCATGGTGCGGCAGCCGAATTTTTCATCACCGGGCATATCTTCAATATCCTTTACCGCTTCGCGGATAAGGGTAAGTATAAAAGCAAAACCGGCATACAGCATGGTAATCCTGAAAAATTTATCATGCGCCGCCTGGCCCATGCCAACCGCATCGGCCAATGAAAATTTGGAAAAGAAGACGATTAATATGCTCCATGCCGTAAGAACGGCTATTACTATATTGCCGATAAGCAACCGCTTTTTGAACCAGGTGGAATATAACCACAGCAAGCCCACGCAAAACAGGTTGGCCAGCGCTAAATACCATTGTTTGGAAAGCTGAACGGCCAGCATGGTGAGCAGCACCCCCGCCGCGCTGAATACAAAATGCCACACAATGGCCCAGCGCCTCTTCATGATGCGGCCCACCACGATCTTATCCGGCTTGTTAATCTCATCCATGTTGATATCGAAATAATCGTTGATGATATAGCCCGCCGCCGCAATAAAGAAAGAAGCCAGCGCCAGCAAGGCAAATCGCCAACCGTCCCCGGCAGGTATTGTATCTTCATACAGGCGGTGGTAGACGCAAAATTGCAGCAGCGACTGGGCCAGCGCCATAAAAACAAGGTTGGGAAGCCGGATGACCCGTAAAAAACCTGCTAATAACTTCAACACAGCAATTGTTTTGGTGTAAGATACAAAACAGGAACAGGAAAAAAGAATGGGCGGGGTGGAGGAATTTGTTGCCGGTTTTTTGAGAAAAAGATTTTGGTCCCGATGGCTAATTGGGACAGGACGACAAACCTTTCTTTAGTTGTCATTACCAACTCCTAATCCCTAATTACTAATCCCTAATTACTAACCCCTAATTCCATATTCCCTTCATTCCTTAACGGGAAGTAATATCCACCCGGTAATGCCAGCGGTTGTTGAGCTTCAGCACTTTTTCTATTACATCCCTTACACAGGCATCGCCTCCTTTTAGCGGGGAAATATAAAGCGAGGCTTCTTTTACTTCCGGCGCCGCATCGGCAGGGCAGCAAGGCAGGCCTGTTTCCTGCATGGCAGGTATATCCGGCAGGTCATCCCCCATGTACAGTATTTCTTCCTTCTTCAGGCCGTTGGCCTCGATATATTCTTTTACCAATGCTTTTTTATCCAGCACCGACATCTTAACATTATTGATGCCTAATCTCTGTAACCTGTCGAGTACCTGCGGCGAATGCCCGCCGGAGATGATCTTTACGGCATAACCGTTCTTTACGGCCATCTGCAAGGCAAAACCGTCTTTAATGTTCATGCGCCGGGCCTGCAGGCCGCCATCCAGCACCAGCACGGTACCGTCTGTAAGCACGCCATCCACATCGAAAATGAAAGTGGTTATGTTGTTGAAATGCTCCAGTACATTCATCAGAACCAATTCTAATTACAAAATCCTAATTACTAATTACCTGATACCTATTTTTGGTTATCCCTCCATTCATACACCCATGAGCTTTGTATCATTTCCAGGTGGCCTTCATTGCTTTCTTCCCTTGTACCTGTAAAGCCGGGTATCTGCAATACCCATTCCAGCAGGTCGGTGAAGCGTATCCTGTAAATTTTGCCTTCATTGAAATCATCGCCGAAACGTTCGTAGAGCTTCAACGCAATGTCTTCATAATCGTTCCAGTGTATCGGGGGTTCAAAATGACTCATAGGTAATGTTCTCCAGACCTCCCTGAACGGGGGCTTTGTGTTTTTTTATCGTTCCTGTTTTACTAAGCCAATGTATCATCCGCAAAAATAGAGTTCTTACATCTTTCAACTACCCAAATTCCATTCAGGAGTTGGAGGGTATTTATTCTCCCAAAAACTGTGTTTGATCGGGAATGGTAACAACAATGTCGCCTTCGCCCTTATTTAATAAGGACTGGCAGCCTAGCCTTGAATTAAGCCGCGGGTTTACCGCCCTGTCAATAAAGTCCTCCTCCCTGTCGGACAGCTCTTCCAGGTAATCCATGCCTTCCTCCACATACAAATGGCAGGTGGTGCAGGCACAAACGCCGCCGCAGTTATGGTGCAGTTCAATATCGTTTTTCAGCGCAATTTCAAGCAGGGTTTGCCCTTCTTCCACTTTTTCAAAGGTTACGGGCTGCAAATCTTTCTGTTCAAAATTGAAAGTAATCGTGTACATCTCCTGGTCTGTTTCTTTAGGGTTGCAAAACTAATGGTTAACTGACAGACAGCCTTTACTTTTACCGGAAAAACCTATTTCATTTTCTCAATACTGGCTGATAATACCCTATAAACGTTTTTCAATGCCGGATGGTTTTCCAGCAGGGCCAGGTGTTTTTGGATGGTTTCACTGTCGTGCCGTATGGCAGGCCCCGTTTGCGCTTCGGCAGGCGAAAGATCCAGCAGTTTATGGGATGTTTCTTCTATAATGGGAAGCAGTTGCTTGAAATCAAGCCCTTCCTTTTTGCAATAATCTTCTGTCAGCGCATACAAATGGTTAACGAAATTGTTCACCACCACGGCTGCTACGTGCAGTTTCAGCCGGTCATCATCATTGCCTTCGGTTACTTTTTCCGGTGAAATGGAACGGGCCAGCGCTTCCAGCTTTTCTTTCGCTACAGCATCGCTGCCATCTACAAAGACGGGAACGTCAGGCAGTTCCGTCATTTCTTTTCGCAGGCTTTGCAACGGGTAAAAAACGCCGTAATGGGCTGTTACCTGCTTCAGCACATCTTTCGGTACAGAGGCTGCCGTGTGCGCCACTACTTTTTCCGGCAGGTACAATCCATCCGCCACTTCTGTAATGGCATTATCGCTTACCGCAATAATATATACATCCGCCTGCTGGCTGATAAGGCTTTTATAATTGGCAGATTCAATATCCCATTCGTAAGCTAACTCGGATGCAGCCGAAGCATTGCGGCTGTACACCTGTAAAATTGTATGGCCTGCCGCCCTGAATTTGCGCCCCAGCACAGCGGCTGTATTGCCCGAACCGATGATGACTATATCCATGCCCCTGAATTTTTATGATTATTGAAAATTTCCTATTCCCCGAAAGAGGAAAATTTGAACTTCCCCAATATTGAATACCCGATAATTCCAGGCTTAAAAATAGACATTCTTTTATGTAACAGTTGCGGTTAATTTTGTGCCATGAAATTTTTCCGGCAGCTTGCACTAAGTTATGTAAGAACAAATTCCAAGTTTCTTTCTTCCCTTTCCAAAAAGAAACCGGCAGAAAAAATTTTTATTTTTTTGTAAACACAATGATGGTAAAAAAATATTCATACCTCGCCCTGGGCGATTCCTACACCATCGGCGAGCAGGCGCCGCCGCCAGCTAATTTTCCCAACCAGGCCGTTGCACTGCTGAAAAAAAACGGGTTTGATTTTGACGCCCCCCGCATCATTGCCGCTACCGGATGGACGACAGATGAATTGCAGGCAGGCATCGTTGATGCAGGTAAAGAAGAAGCGTTTGCCCCTGCATACGATCTCGTTACACTTTTGATCGGCGTTAACAACCAATACCGCGGAAGAAGCGCCGATGAATACGCCAAAGAATTTGAGCAATTGGTGAAGCAAGCGATTGAATTTGCCGGCGATAGCGGAAAAGCAGTTGTGCTTTCCATTCCCGACTGGGGCGTTACGCCTTTTGCCGAAGGACGGGACAGGCAGCAGATAGCAACCGAAATAGACGCTTATAATGCAATCAATAAAAAAATAGCGGAAGGATATGGCCTGTCCTACATAGACATTACCCCGTTTACAAGAGAAGCGGCCACCGATCTTTCCCTGCTTACAACAGACGGCCTGCACCCTTCAGGAAAAGAATATACCCGATGGGCATTAAAAGTGGCAGGTGTGTTTAATAATACCATCAGCTAAAAAATATCCGGAGGCAGTTATAGCATACAGTAATAATAGTATTGGGGCGATTTGGCAGTAACCCAGTTTGAGTTATATCCCTCAATCCCGATAACTATCGGGGCGCAACGACCACGAAGAAAACGGTGTTGGTTATAAATGCTTTGTGCACTTGGGGGCTTCGTGGGATACATCTTTAGTAAGAAACAGACACACTTACTGGATTTTGGCACAGCCCGGAAACTTCCGTACTTTTAGTACTGTCCTGATATTTATCAGATTTGGCCCTGCCAACTACGCCCCCACCAGGCAGTTGGCAGCGTCAAAGCATCATTAAAACCAACATAGTTTAATGAAGACCTGTTAACCTTTAAAACACTTGCACATGAAAGCCGCCACCACCTTTCTTGCATTCCTTCTTTTATCCCTTGCCGGTTTCAGCCAGTTTGCCTTTGTTTCCGACAAAGACGGCTATGTCAACGTCCGCAGCAATGCCGGGTTTGGCAATAACATCATTGATACACTTCGAAACGGACGGCTTGTGTATTGCAATGAAAAAGAAGGCTCATGGATATATATTAATTACAGCAAGAAAAATAAAGACCTGGACGGTTACGTATATCATGACCGGTTAAAAAAAATTACTTCTTTTGAAAAGCTGCCCCTGATAACGAAGCAAACGGGCAGTGTAACACATGGAAAAGGGACTATTAAAGTTACCGTTACAGAAACAAAATTTGATAAGGCCAAATACAGGATTACCTATCACAAAGAAGCCAAAAACCAGGTACAGCTTATTAACGGCAAGCCCTATTGGGGCACTGACGGAGGAATGCCTGCAACTGAATACAAATCCATTGTTGTACAAAACGGCAGCAAAACCATCACCCTGCCCGCCGCTGCATTGGAAAACCTCTTTGAGCCTTCCATTCAAAATACCCAGGTTCATTACGACAGGAGTAATGATGTGCTATACGTTCAATCATCCAACAGCGATGGCGCCGGGTATTATGAAGTAATCTGGAGAGTGGAAAAAGGCGTTTACAAAGACAGGTTTGTTGTAGCGCCTTATTAAGCAGTAAGACCGGGAAAGGCCCTGATCATTTTTACCGTTACGAGTAATTGCCCGTTGTGCCGCTGCATGTGCTCGGCTGCATGAAACAATAAACCCATTACGGTAGAAGGGATTTGCCTGCGCCCTACGCCTCTTGTTTCTGTTAGTATTTTTTCATCGGTGCGGCTAAGTTGTTCCAATGCCTTTTCTACCTGTATGCCTATTTGCTGTAATAGTGAATGTAGTGAAGCAGATTTATCTTCTTTGCCTTCTGCTTTTAAATAATCCAATTGCAACTGGCTCAACTGCTCTCCCCCTGCATACGTAAACAAACGGTCCAGCACACCGGGGATATGCTGCAAATGAAAAGCCGCCGAGGCAAGCCCCGCAGGCCGTATCCATAATTTCTCCTCCGGAAACCCGGACATAACTTCCCTTATCTCATCTCTTGCCTGCAATAAAGCATGAGCTACGGGCTGCAACAAAGAAGGGATATTTTCCACCGGGCCTCTCAGCCAGTATTCGGGTTGTGTAAGCGCTGACATAAAAGAAAGATAGTAATAAAGTGTAACATACCGCAGCTATTGAAGGCGTCATCAACTCCGCACATTCTTCCTGAACCACTCCTGGACAGAAGCAGCGGCCTGTTCTGTAACCAGGCTTTTCTCAATTTTCTGCTGTGCTTTCTGAAGCGACCGGCTTATCAGGCTGTGCGAAATGGCTTCTTCCTCCGTGCCGCCCAGGGTACGCATCATGGCCGCCATACGATCTCCGCCGAAATGCTTCAGCAACGGCTCTTCCAGCGAGCTGAGTACAATGATTTTTGCGGCCTGCAAGGAACGGAATACTTCCTGCTCCTTATTATACAAAGGGTAATGCTCTGTAAAAACAATCTCCTTTCCTGCCGTAACGGCGCTATGCAACTGGCGATACGAATAAACAGCAATATCGGGGTGGGATGTTTTCAAAAACTGTTCGGTTGCCGCTACCGTATCATCAAACCAGGCAGCTACTATGATATCCGGGTTGGCATTTACTAATTGCAAAAGGCCGTTTTCTTTGCCTTTGTCATTCATCCATATTCTGTCAGATACAGGGACAGGGTTTTCTTTTTTACGAAACAGGTCAAACATGGCTGAAAGATAGGAGGAAAAATGGGAAATCAAGCTACCGGCCATGCCACTTTTCAGCAGACCCGTTACAGAAGAAAGTATTTACTGAAACACTTCTTTCATTGCATTTTTAATAAACGTTTCATACTCCTTTTGCTCCGGGTCATGCGGCAATAAGCCTATCAGGCAATGGATTTGCCCCGGAAAACATTTTTCCCATACTTTAACACCTGCCTGTCTTAGCCTGTTTGCATATAAAACACCATCCTCTCTGAGCGGATCAAATTCAGTATTTATAATCACTGCCGGGGGCAGGTTTTTTAAATCCTTTGTCAGTCCCGGGGAAACTTCAGGATTATTATACTGGCCCGGTGCATACATTTCCACGGTAAAATAACAGGCCGCTTTTGTTTGAAAATAGCCAAGTGCATTTTCCTGATAGGAAACAGAGGTCTCCATATTCTCCGGGCTCAGGTCAGCAGGAAGGCCATTCATCACCTGTAGCTTTATCTTGTATGCCAGGCTTTCTTTTTTTGCTTTTTGTGCAATCACTGCCACCAGGTTGGCCCCGGCGCTGTTGCCCATTATGGTTATGCGGCTCGTATCTCCGCCCCATTTCTCCCCGTACTCCGCTATCCATTTAAAAGCATTATAGCTATCATCCACGGCAGCGGGGAATTTATGTTCCGGCGCTACCCTGTAATCCACAGCAAAAACAACGGCCCCGTAAGTTTGTGCATCCAGCCACAATGAATGTTCCAGCGCCGGTATAAGCGGCGCTATAAAGCCGCCTCCGTGATAGTTGATAATAATCGGCAAGCTATCCTTATGCAGTGGGTTGAAGACCAGAACGGGAATACTGTCTTTAGTGATTTTCATTCTTACCACATCGCCTTCCGGGTAAGGTATTGCCGGCGGCCCGGCATATTTAATCTTCTCTATTGGCATATTGCGAAGCTCTTCAATGCTCAAATCCTTATACCCGATCATTCTTAAAAAGCCTGCAATTTTAGTATCCAACTGACGGCTACCGCAGGTTTGCGCTGAAAGCTCCTGTCCTTTTACAACAAGCGAAATACTTAGCACCAGGATAAATGTTCTCATCATGGATAGTCATCTTGTGTTAGTTGCAAACATACTTGCTTTTAGGAATACATCAACCGGCCTAAACAGGGCGCCTGACGCCATAATGCCTCTAACACCCTCTGTTTATTATGCAAGTACCGGCGATACAAGAAGCACACATCAGGGCTGGGCTAAGTTACTGCCAATGAAGCCACGCTTCAGCCATAACTATACTAATACAAAAAGGCCGCCCCTAAGGGGCGGCCTTACAATTTATTCATTAAAAGAAACATTACTCGGACTTTGCAGCATCGCCACCTGCTTCACCGCCTTCCATCTTTTTCTTCAGGTCGGCCAGTACGCCTAAATCTCCCAGCGTGGCTTTCTCTACCTTGCTTTGTACGTTCTTCACTGCTTTACGTGTGCTTTCTGCATCAGTTCTCGCCTCTTTCTTGGCAGCATCCACCTCATCCTGTTTGGTTTGCTCCCAGATACGGGTATGAGAAACCACTATGCGTTTTTCATTGCGGTCAAACTCAATAACCATGAACTGTGCTGTTTCATCAGCAGCAATGCTCTTGCCGTCTTCTTTGCTCAGATGGCGGTTAGGGGCAAAGCCCTCCAGGCCGTAAGGCAGTTGTATTGTAGCGCCTTTATCATCACGGCGGCTTACCGTTCCTTCATGAAGGCTTCCGATAGCAAAAGTATCCTGCAATGTATTCCAGGGATCTTCCTCAAGTTGCTTATGCCCCAATTGCAGTTTCCTGTTTTCCTTATCAATACCCAGGATAGCCACATCAATATTAGCCCCTACTTTGGTGTACTCCGTAGGATGATTGAAGCGCTTTAACCAGCTAAGGTCGCTGATATGGATCATACCTCCGATGCCGGGGGCCAACTCTACAAATACCCCGTAATTGGTGATATTTTTCACCAACCCTGTATGACGGCTTCCTTCTGCAAATTTGCTTTCAATATCACTCCAGGGATCAGGAGAAAGCTGCTTGATGGACAAACTCATCTTACGGTTCTCTTTATCCAGTGTTACCACTTTAGCTTCATGCTCATCGCCCAACTTGAAGAATTCTTTGGCATTGATCGGCGTATTGGCCCATGTAATTTCTGAAACGTGGACCAACCCTTCCACACCCGGTTGAATTTCAAGGAAAGCGCCGTAGTCTTCAATATTCACCACTTTACCTTTTACCAGGTTACCTTCTACGATACCTTCGCTGAGTACATCCCACGGATGCGGCGTAAGTTGTTTCAGGCCGAGGCTGATGCGTTTTTTCTCATCATCAAAATCAAGCACTACTACATTTATCTTCTGATCCAGCTTCAGCACTTCAGACGGATGCGTGATACGGCCCCATGAAATATCTGTGATATACAGCAGGCCATCCAATCCGCCCAGGTCCATAAAGGCCCCGAAATCGGTAATATTCTTCACCGTACCTTCCAATACCTGTCCTTTCTCCAGTTTGCTCATGATCTCTGCACGTTGCGCTTCAATATCGCTTTCGATCAGGGCTTTATGCGATACAACGGCATTCTTGATGGTTTCATTTACTTTCACCACTTTGAATTCCATTGTTTTTCCTACAAACTGGTCGTAATCCGTAACCGGCTTCACATCAATCTGAGAACCCGGAAGGAATGTTTCCATACCGAATACATCAACGATAAGACCGCCTTTTGTTTTAGAAGTAACCGTACCGGTAATTACTTCCCCGGTTTTGTGTACTTCTACAATTTTTTCCCATGCACGGGTAATGCGGGCCTGCCTGCGGCTGAGGTTCAGGTGGCCGTCCCTGTCTTCCTTTTCAACGATCATTACTTCCACTTCATCGCCTACTGCAAGGTTTTGCAGGTCGCGGAACTCATTCAAAGAAATCAGGCCATCACTCTTAAAGCCGATGTTCAGCACAACGTCAGTCTTCGTCAAACCAACCACAGTGCCATTGATCAGCTCGCCGTCATTCAGTTGTACAAAAGTGCCTTCATACACTTTGTTGTACTTTTCTTTTTCTTCTTCAGAGTAAGAAGTAACATTGCGTTTGTCAACGTTCCAGTCAAAATCATCATGGGCAGTTGCCACTGCTTCCTCCACAGGTGCAGTTATTGTCGCTGTAGTTGCATCTGCTTCATTGGCAGCCGCATTCTCCTGTGCATCAGCGTTTAGGTGTTTTTGAATTAAATTATTGAACATGATAAAAATCCCGAACGGTTTTTATTTCGGGGCAGCAAAGATACAATTAAATGCCTGTAAATTCCTGAAAAAAAGCCACTTCTTAGCCGCCTGTCCGTACCTTATAAAAAATTGACTTTCTTTATATTACAGGCATATTTAAACAATTCCCCTAAATTCACTAAAAATCATTGCTTGACCTACCGGATATTAAAAGTTTACGTTCGCTTATGTATGCTGCTCTTTTGCAGAAAAATAACCCTTTCCGACCCCGGATTACTTCAATCCAGGGGGCCATTACTGCTTGCGGTCAATCACCCGAATTCCTTTCTGGATTCGGTGATATTGAACGTACTGCTTAAACAGCCCGTCTGGTCATTGGCCAGGGGTGATGTATTTAAAAATAAAATCATTACCCGCATACTTACCTCATTTAAAATACTGCCCGTTTACCGCACTTCCGAAGGCGTGGAAAACCTGTCGGAGAATTATAAAACATTTGATGCCTGCATTGAGCTATTTCGCAGGAATGGCATTGTAACAATCTATAGCGAAGGAAAATGTGTGAATGAATGGCATTTAAGACCGCTAAAAAAAGGAACGGCCCGGCTGGCCGTTAAGGCGTGGGAAGAAAAAATTCCGCTCAAAATACTACCGGTTGGTATTAACTATAGTTCTTTTTACCGTTTTGGTAAAAATATGTACATCCATTTCGGGCAAATGATTTCAAAAAAGGATATTGATTTCAATGGTGCAGACGGGTTAAGGCATTCATCATTCAATAAAAAATTAGAAGAAGAACTGAAGCAACTGGTATATGAAATACCGGGTGATGACAAAGCACAACAATCAACCCGGCTTGAAGTAAAACCAGCTTTATGGAAAAAGATATTTCTCGCTATTCCCGCTGCTATCGGGTGGCTGCTGCATGTGCCGCTATACTTCCCGGCAAAGAAGATTGTTCTCGTTAGAACAAAGGGCACAGGCCATTACGATTCTGTAATGACAGGCGTATTAATATTTGCCTACCCTGTTTATATTACCCTTCTCCTTGCCCTTCTTTTATTGGTTTGTAAAAGTGTATGGTTATGGACACTACCCCTCATCATGCCTTTTACTGCATGGGCTTATGTACAGCTAAAACCTCAACTGGATAAATGATTTACATAGAAAATTTTGCAATGGCATCTGCTGCGATAAAACCACTCGTCCAGGCATGTTGAAAATTGTAACCGCCTGTAATACCATCCACATCCAGTACTTCTCCGGCAAAGAAAAGATTATTCACTTTCCTGCTCATCATGGTAGTATGGTCAATCTCATTCAGTTTTATTCCTCCGGCTGTTACAAATTCTTCTTTAAAGGTTGTTTTACCTTTTACACTAAACTCACAGGCAGTTAATTGTTGAATAAACTGGCGTTGTACAGAAGTCGGCAGATCAGCCCAGCGCATTTTTTTTTGCACTCCTGCATTCTCCGCAAGGAAATCCCATAAGCGGTTCGGAAGGCCGAATGTGTTTTTCCCAATGATTTTTTTGGCAGCATCAGTATGACGAAATCCGGCAAACACTTCACGCAACTCATTTTCATTCATATCATCGAGCCAATTCACACTGATAGTAAAATCATAATTTTTTTCTTTCAATGCCCTGGCACCCCATGCGCTTAACTTTAATATGGCGGGCCCGCTTAAGCCCCAATGAGTAATTAACAACGGACCTTCTTGCCCGAACTTTGTATCCGTAACCCTGACCCGTGCATTTTCTACACTTACTCCCATCAATTGGGTAATGGGGTGTTTGGGTAAATTGAAAGTGAATAAAGACGGGACCGGTTCTTCTGTTGCATGTCCTGTTTTCTGCAACCAACCAAACATAGATGATTTGGGATACCCCCCGCTGGCAACACAGACGAAATCTGCAGCAAGTACCCGTCCGTTTGATAACACAAGTTGAAATTCTTCTCCTTCCTTCTCCAGGATTTCAACCTCAGCATTCATCAATATATTTACGCTGTACCTATTCGCTTCTTTTAGCAAGCAATCAATTATGGTCTGCGATGAGTCCGTAACAGGAAACATTCTACCATCACCTTCTGCTTTCAGCTTTACACCTTTTTCTTCAAACCACTTAACCGTATCTGTTGTAAAAAACCGGTGAAATGTTTTTTTTACAAAGTTCCCTCCACGGGGGTAGCGTTTGCTCATTTCGTCTATGTCAAAGCAGGCATGGGTAACATTGCACCTGCCGCCTCCGCTTACCTTTACCTTGGAAAGCAGTTTCCCGGATTTTTCTATAATGGTAACGCTTAATGAAGGGTTTAACCTTGCCGCATTAACAGCACAAAAAAAACCGGCAGCGCCGCCACCGATTATTATTACTCTTTTCCCGTGCATCTTTAAGTAAATGTGAAGCCTGCAGGTCAGGCAAGTGCCTGCACCGCTTTTTCCTTGGTAAATAGATTGGGATTGGCCCTTTCTGCCCTTTCTATAGGCCCATAATCAGAAAGTATATCCGCCTTATGTTTCCGGACGCATACATCATGTTCAAAATGCACAGACGGTTTCCCATCTTTGGTGCGGATCGTCCAGCCATCACTCTCTGTAAATACTTCTCTTTTGCCAAGGTTAATCATCGGCTCAATAGCAAGCACCAACCCTTCTTTTAATTTCGAACCACTTCCCCGCTTACCATAATTGGGTACCTGCGGGTCTTCGTGCATATTTTTTCCCAATCCGTGGCCAACCAATTCCCGCACCACTCCATAACCATATTTTTTTTCCGTATGCTCCTGAATGGCAAATGCAATATCCCCAACGCGGTTTCCGGCTACAGCCTTCTCTATTCCTTTATACAAAGATTCCTTCGTTACCTCAATCAGTTGTATCACCTCATTACCGGGGTTCCCGATGGCAAATGTATAAGCATGATCGCCATGCCAACCGTTCAATATTACCCCTATATCCACAGAAACAATATCACCTTCCTTTAACTCTTTTTCATTAGGAAACCCATGCACCACTACATCATTAACGGATATACAGGAATTAAACGGGTAGCCATTATAATTCAGAAAAGATGGAACAGCATGATGGTCACTGATAAACTCTCCGATCATTTTATCAAGGGATATTGTGGTAATTCCCGGCTTCAGCGCTTTGGCTACTTCTGTTAAGGTAGTACTCACCAGCAAAGCGCTGCTACGCATTAACGCTATCTGCTCCTCCGTTTTACATATCATGGTGCAAATATCCGATAAAAAACAAGACCCGGCAAGAATGACTTACCGGGTCTTGTAGTATTAAAAATTTACGCTATTACATCTGTACGGCAGAAGAGGTTTGCCTTCCCTGTATCCGGCCACTTTTCATCAAGCCATCATATTGCCGCATAAGAAGTTGGGTTTCTATCTGCTGAAGCGTATCCAACACAACACCAACCATAATCAGCAGCGATGTACCGCCAAAGAAAGTAGAGAATTGTTGCGTTACCCCCAGGCGTTCTGCAATACCGGGCAGTATGCCTACAAATGCCAGCAGGATAGCGCCGGGCAATGTAATCTTATCCATAATAGAGCCGATATAATCCGCCGTAGGCTGGCCTGGTTTTACGCCGGGAATAAACCCGTTGTTTTGTTTCAGATTTTCTGCAATCTGTTTGGGGTTAAATATCAAGGCCGTGTACAGGAATGTAAACCCTATAACAATTATGGAGTAAATCAGCATGTACCATAAATTCTTATGGTCGTTAAGCACCAATAAAAAGCTGCCACCGGATGGATTGAAATTGGCAAATATCGTAGGGATAAAGATGATGGCCTGTGCAAAGATGATAGGCATAACACCGGCGCCATTCACTTTCAAAGGAAGAAACTGCCTGGCCCCGCCAAACTGACGGTTGCCTACTATCTGTTTAGCATAGTTTACCGGCACTTTTCTTACGCCTTGTATCAATAATATACATCCCAGGATAATAGCAATCAGAATGGCTATTTCAACGATAAAAACAAGTATAAGTCCGCTTCTGCTTGATTTGGCGCTCAACTCCTGGATAAATGATTGTGGCAAACGGGCAATGATACCGATCATAATGATAAGAGATGTACCGTTACCCAATCCCTTGTCAGTGATTTTTTCACCCATCCACATGACAAACATGGTTCCTGCTGTAAGCACCATCAGCGATGATACCCAGAAATAACCGGAAAAGCCCGCCATAATAGCGCCGGACTGGGCATGCATACCCCTTAGATAAGATATGTAAGCCGAGGCTTGCAGCAGTGTTACAATTACAGTGAGGTACCGTGTGTACTGGTTAATCTTCTTTCTTCCGCTTTCCCCTTCTTTCTGCATCTTCTGAAACTGGGGTACCAGTACGGTCATCAATTGCATAAAGATTGAAGCAGAGATATAAGGCATGATGCCTAATGCAAAAATAGAAGCGTTGTTAAAAGCCCCTCCGGAGAAAGCATCAATCAGGCCAAGGATACCCGTATTGCTGCCCGCACCTGCATCAATCAGGTTAGGGTTTATACCGGGCAGTACGATATGCGAGCCAATCCGGTAAAGAGCAATCATCATCAGTGTGAACAGTATCTTGGCTCTCAACTCTTCGATGCTCCAGATATTCTTAAGCGTTTGTATTAATTTCTTCACGTGTGATAAAAAGATTTAAAAGCGCTAAAACATAAAAGATGCAGGTTGCTGCATCCGTGCAATTTAAAGAATTACTTCAGTATTTCAACTGAACCTCCAGCCGCCTCAATAGCAGCTTTTGCTTTTTCGCTGGCTGCATTCACCTTAAATGAAAACTTACTTTTCAGTTCTCCGTTTGCCAGCACCTTTACTTTATCTGTCTGGCTAATCAATCCGTTAATATAAAGATTTTCGAGGTTGATCTCGGTAATGTTGTATTTAGTGGCCAATTGTTCAATCTGTCCGAGATTGAACACCTTATACTCTATTCGATGCGGGTTTTTAAAGCCACGTTTGGGAATACGGCGCTGAATAGGCATCTGTCCGCCTTCATGGGCCATTTTACTTTTGTAGCCAGTACGGCTTTGCTGTCCTTTTGTTCCTTTGGTTGATGTGCCGCCGTGCCCTGAACCATCACCCCGGCCAATTCTTTTTGTCTTGTGCGTTGCGCCTTTTGCAGGCCTTAATTCATGTAGTTTCATTTCTTTAATTTTTACTTACGGGGTTATTTCCCCTCGCTTATTTATTAGAATGAGAAAATGTGAGAATGTGAAGGTGTGTAAACTATTTTCACATTTACCACATCCCTTTATTTACACATTTTCCACTTTCAGCAAGTGTTCAACTTTCCTAACCATTCCTAATACCTGCGGGGTAGCTTCAACTTCCCTGGTAGAGTTGGTTTTATTCAAACCCAATGCCTGCAAAGTCAGCTTTTGACGTTCCGGCCTGTCTATCGGGCTTTTTACCAATGTTATTTTTATTTTTTTCATACTCGTTTCTTGTTTATAGTTACTGGTCAGTATCTTTCAATAGTTACAAGTTTCTCTTATCAGAAACCGGTCACCTGCAACCAGTATCATCCATTAAATACTTTCTTTAAACCAAGTGTACGGGTTTTCGCCACCTGAACCGGCTCACGTAATAAAGACAAGGCTTTGAATGTTGCTTTTACCACGTTGTGTGGGTTGGCAGAACCTAATGACTTTGCCAATACATCGGTAACGCCTGCACTTTCCAATACGGCACGCATAGAGCCCCCGGCAATTACACCTGTACCATGTGCA
The DNA here is from genome assembly GCA_964560445.1 of uncultured Chitinophaga sp. Lineage (GTDB taxonomy): Bacteria > Bacteroidota > Bacteroidia > Chitinophagales > Chitinophagaceae > JJ008. Next base: position 105,886 of record CAZLLT010000007.1, read on the forward strand.
GCAGGCTTAATCAGTACTTTAGCAGCTCCTTCCTTAGCCCATTGATCGTGAGGGATAGTGCCTTTCATTACAGGAACCTTTATAAGGTTTTTCTTTGCGTCTTCGATGCCTTTTGTGATGGCTTCCTGCACTTCTTTTGCCTTACCCAGCCCATGACCTACAACACCGTTTTCATTACCCACAACTACCAGGGCCGAAAAGCTGAATGCACGGCCACCCTTTGTAGTTTTAACCACCCTGTTGATAGACACTACCTTATCTTTCAACTCCAGGTCCCCTGCTTTCACCTTGTTTACATTAGACTTTGACATGTATTCGTGTAATTAAAAGTTTATCGTTTTTTGTTTAGAACTGAAGACCAGCCTCCCGGGCGCCATCCGCTATTGATTTCACACGGCCATGATACAAATAGCCGCCTCTGTCAAAAGTTACTTCCTTTACCCCCAGTTCGCTTGCTTTACGTGCAATGGCGGCTCCAACCAGCTTGCTCTTCTCTATTTTGGTTCCTTTTTGCGCCGCAATATCTTTATCTTTTGAAGATGCAGAAGCAATGGTAACCCCTTGCACATCGTCAATAAGCTGTACATAAATATCTGCATTGCTCCTGAACACAGACAGGCGGGGTTTAGCAGTTTCGCCGCTGATCTTTTTGCGAATGCGGTAGCGAATGTTCTGCCTTCTTTGTGATTTAATTTTCGGATTCATCTCTTTCTATTTTATATCCCCGCCGATGACTATATCGGAACAGCGGGAACAATGAACTTATTTATTATTTACCTGCAGCCTTACCAGCTTTCTTACGAACCACTTCATTGATGTAACGAACACCCTTGCCTTTGTACGGCTCCGGTTTACGGAGGCTGCGCAATTTTGCAGCTACCTGGCCAATCAATTGCTTATCTATCCCCTCTAATGTTACCAGGGGGTTCTGACCTTTTTCCTGCTGTGTAGTTACTTTCAGTTCTTTGGGTATTTCAAAAATAATATTGTGAGAATAACCTAAAGAAAGATCCAGCAGATTACCCTGGTTAGCCGCTTTAAAACCCACCCCAATCAGTTCCAGCTTTCTTTCATATCCTTCGGTAACGCCTTTAACAAGGTTAGCTACCAATGCACGGTATAAACCATGCAAAGCCCTGTGCCGGATCTGGTCTGTCGGGCGATTGAAACTGATCTCGCCATCTTTAACTTCTACTTTTATATCACGGTCAATCGCCTGTTTTAATTCACCTTTCTTACCTTTTACAGTAACTACGTTATCGTTTCCTACTGTTATTGTAACCCCTTCAGGAACAGGGATTGTTTTTTTACCTATACGAGACATATTAATTCAGTTTTAGTATTTACAAAATGCTACTGACCGGTCAGCTTAGTATAGTATCAGCTTAATGTATCAGCAACTATCATATCATCTTAATATACATAGCAAAGAACTTCTCCACCCACATTCTGCAACTTGGCTTCTTTGTCTGTCATCACTCCTTTGGATGTCGAAAGAATAGCAATACCCAATCCGCTTTTTACACGGCGGAACCCGGCAGGTTTTGAATACTGCCTTAATCCGGGACGGCTTATTCTTTCCAGGCTTTGGATGGCAGGTTGTTTAGTGGATGGATCGTATTTCAAGGCGATCTTAATAACCCCTTGTTTGTTATCATCCTCAAATTTGTACTTCAGGATATAGCCCTGATTGTACAGGATTTCCGTCATACGCTTCTTAAGGTTAGAAGCCGGAATATCAACCACACGATGACCAGCCATTTGTGCGTTACGGATTCTGGTCAGAAAATCTGCGATAGGATCTGTTACCATATTTTTTGCCCTCCTACGTCCCACCTGAGGCGGGATAATTGGAAAAGTTTAGTTTTAAAAATTTTTAATCTTACCAGCTTGCTTTTTTAAGCCCTGGAATTTTTCCGTTCAATGCCATATCCCGCAAGGCTACCCTGGAAATTCCAAAATAACGTACATAACCTTTGGGACGCCCGGACAACTGGCACCTGTTCTTTAAACGAACCCCGGAAGAGTTCTTTGGCAAATCATCAAGGGCTTTCCAATCGCCTGCTTTTTTCAGCTCTGCTCTTTTAGCTGCAAACTGGGCAACCATTTTTTCCCTTTTTTTCTGCCTGGCTGTTACTGATTTTTTTGCCATTGCTTATTTATCCTTTTGTGTTTAGTTATTTTTTACATTTTTGAAAGGCATACCCAATTCTTTCAGTAGTTCGTATGCTTCTTCATCTGTCTGCGCTGTTGTAACAAAAGTGATATCCATTCCCGTAATCTTGTTCACTTTATCAATATCTATCTCCGGGAAAATGATTTGCTCTGTTACGCCCAAAGTATAGTTACCGCGGCCATCAAACGCTTTTTCATTAATTCCTTTGAAGTCCCGCACCCTTGGCAGGGCTACGGCAATAAGCCTGTCCAGGAACTCGTACATTTTGGCGCCCCGAAGCGTTACCCGGGCGCCGATAGGCATATGCTTACGAAGTTTAAAGTTGGAAATATCCTTTTTGGACATCGTAGCAACAGCCTTTTGACCTGTAATAGTTGTCATCTCATCAATAGCGGTGTCAACCATTTTTTTATCCGATACAGCTCCGTTTACGCCACGGTTCAGGCAAATTTTTTCAAGTTTAGGCGTTTGCATCACGCTGCTGTAACCAAATTTTTTTACCAGTGCAGGCACTACTTCATTCTTGTATTTGTCTGCCAATCTTGGAGAATATGTTTTTGTTGCCATTATTATTTACCTCCCTGCGCTTTTTTTGTTTTAAAAACCCTTTCTGTTTTGCCGTCTTTTCTCACCCGTGAAACCCTGGCGCCTGCTTTTTGTGCAGGGTCCCAAAGCATCACATTGCTGATGTGGATCGGCGCTTCTTTCTTAATAATTCCGCCTTGGGTGTTTTGCGCTGATGGCTTAGAGTGCTTGGTTATGATATTAACACCTTCCACAATCACTTTCGATTTCTCAACTATCACTTCTTTTACCAACCGGGGCTTCGACAGGTCTTTGTCTTCGCCCGAAATAACCACTACGCTATCACCTTTGCGGATATTGAACTTTGGTTTAAATCTTGCTTTCATTTTGTTTAGCTTTGAGCTATGAGTTTCGAGTTTTTAGCTCTTCTCTATAGCATGGAACAACTTTCATTTATTTAAACGGGCTCATAGTTCATGACTATCAGCTCGCAGCTTATTTATAATACTTCTGGTGCCAGTGAAATAATTTTCATGTATCCTTTATCACGAAGTTCCCTGGCAACCGGGCCGAAAATACGGGTGCCTCTTGGCTCATCAGACTGGTTCAGTATTACCACAGCATTATCATCAAAGCGGATATATGAACCATCTTTACGGCGCAGTTTATTCGTGGTACGTACAATCACAGCCTTAGCCACCGTTCCTTTCTTGATACCGCCGGCAGGCAGCGCATCTTTTACCGTAACAACTATTTTATCGCCGATTTTTGCATAACGCTGACCACTGTTGCCGAGTACACGGATACAAAGTACCTCTTTGGCGCCACTGTTATCCGCTACGTTCAAACGGCTTTCTTGCTGAATCATCTTTTATACTATTTAATATTTTGGATTGACGATTGAAGATTGACCCATACGGTAATATTCAATCCCCAATATTCAATTATTTCACTTTCTCCACTACTTCCACCAGTCTCCAGCGCTTTGTTTTGCTGAGAGGGCGGGTTTCCATGATTTTTACCACATCGCCTATGCTGCACTCGCCTTTATCATCATGTGCATGGAACTTACTGGTTTTCTTCACGAACTTACCGTAGATGGGGTGTTTTACCTTTCTTTCTACCGCAACGGTAATGGTCTTGGCCATCTTGTTGCTGGTTACCACACCAATCCTGGTTTTTCTTAAATTTCTGGCTTCCATTTTTTATTCGCTTTATTATGCTTGCTGTTGCTTTAACTTTAATTCTGTTGTTACCCGGGCAATATCACGGCGCAAACCACGAATGGTCATCGGGTTTTCCAATGGAGATATTGCATGGGCAAATTCCAGCTTCTTTAAACGCTGTTTGTCTTCCTCCAGCCGGGCTTGCAGTTCCTGTTCATTCAGGCTGCGGATACTTTTTACAAAATCAGATTTCTTAGACATCGCTGTTCTGTTTATTTAATATTACGCTGTAACGAGGTCACGGCGTACAATGAATTTTGTTTTAATCGGCAACTTGCCGGAAGCCAGGGATAATGCGGCACGGGCTACCTGCTCGTTTACACCATCTATTTCAAAAATGATTCTTCCTGGTTTTACTACTGCTGCCCAAAACTCCAGGTTACCTTTACCTTTACCCATACGCACCTCTGCAGGCTTGCGGGTAATGGGCTTATCGGGGAAAATGCGGATCCATACATTTCCTTCCCTTTTCATTTCACGGGTAAGCGCCTGACGGGCTGCCTCTATCTGGCGGTCAGTAATCCAATGGCTATCCAATGCTTTCAGCGCATAGGAACCGAATGCAATAGTAGCGCCTCTTTTGGCATCGCCTTTCATGCGGCCTTTCTGCATTTTCCTGTGCTTCGATCTCTTTGGTTGTAACATTTTATTTAGCTTTTAGCTTTTAGCCTTTAGCTGTTAGCCAGCATTCAGCAAAATTTGTTCAGTGTTTTGTAGCTAATAGCTTACCGCTACCAGCTAACTTCTTTTTAGTTTCTTCTTCCCCCGCCTCTTCTTTCTCCGCCTCTCCTGTCATCACGGCGGTCATCCCTTCTCTCCCTTCTTTCTCCGCCTTCGTTCTTACCTCCGCCAGCTATAAAATTGGGGTTCAAATCTCTTTTTGCCAGCACTTCTCCTTTACAAATCCATACCTTGATGCCTATTTTACCATATACAGTCAGGGCAAATACATTGGCATAATCAATATCCATGCGGAAAGTGTGCAATGGCACCCGGCCTTGTTTGATTTCTTCTGTACGGGCAATTTCTGCGCCACCCAAACGACCGGCTACTTTTACTTTAATTCCTTCAGCGCCCATACGCAATGCCGAAGCTATCGACATTTTGATGGCCCTTTTATAGTTGATCCGGTTCTCTATCTGGCGGGCAATGGTATCGGCAACGATCATTGCATCCAGTTCAGGACGGCGTATTTCCAGGATGTTGATCTGCACATCATCCTTACCAGTCAGTTTTTTCAACTCTTCTTTGATACGGTCCACTTCTCCGCCACCTTTACCAATGATGATACCAGGCTTGGATGTATGAATAGTAACGATGAGCTTCCCCAATGTTCTTTCAATAACGATTTTGGAGATGCCGCCTTTATTGATACGGGCATTCAGGTAAGTCCTGATTTTGTTATCTTCTACCAGCCTGCCTGCGAAACTTTTTTTGTCAGCATACCAGTTAGATTCCCATCCACGGATGATGCCTAACCTGTTACCAATCGGATTTGCTTTTTGACCCATGTTATTGGTTTATTATTTCTTTAGTTTTTTGTTTCGTTAATATCAACTATCACTGTTACATGATTACTGCGTTTACGAACCCGGTAACCACGACCTTGTGGAGCAGGACGCATTCTTTTCAGTGTTCTGGCGCCATCTACAAAAATGGTTTTTACTACCAACTGGCTTTCATCACCACCTTCATTTTTCTGTTTCCAGTTGCTGATAGCGCTTAACACCAGCTTACGCAGAGGAACTGCCGGGTGTTTAGGGTTATGCTCCAATTCCGCCAGCACCTTTTCTACTTTCTGACCACGGATAAGGTCAGCAAGGAGCCGCATTTTGCGGGGCGATGTGGGGTAATTTCTCAATTTAGCTACTGCTTCCATTGTATTTAATTTCTTAATTAACCTTCTTTTTTAGAGTGTCCTTTGAACTGGCGGGTAGGGGCAAACTCGCCTAATTTATGGCCTACCATGAATTCTGTTACATACACCGGAATAAATTTATTGCCATTGTGCACTGCAAAAGTGTGCCCCACAAAATCAGGCGTAACGGTGGAGCGGCGGCTCCAGGTTTTGATAACGCCTTTCTTATTCTTGCCTTCGTTAACAGCCAGCACCTTTTTTTCAAGATGTGTAGCTACATAAGGACCTTTTTTAATCGAACGAGCCATGCTTTATGTCGTTGTTTAAATAATTGATTAATCAGTTTTATTTCGCCAGTTTGCTTCCGTTCTTACGCTGAATGATCAGCTTATCGCTTCCTTTACCTTTTGTTCTTGTTTTCAGACCTCTTGAGTACTGACCGTTCCTTGAACGAGGCTGGCCACCTGAAGCTTTACCTTCACCACCACCCATCGGGTGATCTACAGGGTTCATGGCTACACCACGGTTTCTCGGTTTAATTCCTTTCCACCTGTTGCGCCCGGCTTTACCCATGCTTTGCAGGCTATGGTCGCTGTTGCTTACTACACCTACTGTAGCCCGGCAGTTGACCAATACCTTTCTCAACTCTCCTGATGGCATTTTCAGGATAGCATATTTTTCTTCTTTGTTTGTCAATTGAGCAGAAGAACCTGCACTTCTTGCCAGCTTACCGCCCTGCCCGGGCTGCATTTCTATATTATGTACATTCGTACCAAGGGGCATATTCTTCATTGGAAGGGCATTACCCACTTCAGGCGCTACATTCAAACCGCTTTCCACTTTAGAGCCAACCTGGAGACCTTGCGGCGCCAGGATATATCTCTTTTCGCCATCTTCGTAGTTAAGCAAAGCGATAAAGGCAGTACGGTTAGGATCATATTCGATAGTAGCAACAGTGGCTACCCCTGTTTTATTTCTCTTGAAATCGATGATACGGTATTTCTGCTTATGCCCGCCACCACGATAACGCATAGAGAGGTGCCCGGAAGAGTTACGTCCGCCTGTTTTGGGCTTTGCTTCCACCAGGCTTTTCTCAGGGACATTGGTAGTTATCTCTGCATACGCATTGCCAATCCTCCAACGGGTTCCTGCGGTAACTGGTTTAAATTTTCTTAATGCCATTTTCTGTTCAAATTAGTATTCAAAACTTCAACACTTCGCGGCGGTTGTTTGCCATTCCTGCCCTTTCGGGCCTGTATTAAATATTAGCGTACAGATCAATTGTTTCGCCTTCAGCAACGGTTACATACGCTTTTTTGTAACCGGGCTTGCGGCCTTTCAGTATGCCTGTTTTTGTAAAACGGCTCCTGTCTTTTGCCGGGGTTACGGTTGTGTTCACTGCAGTAACAGTTACACCGTAAAAACTTTCCACTGCTTTTTTAATTTCCAGCTTGTTTGCTTTTTTCGCCACTTTGAAAGCATAGCGGCGCAATTTATCCTGCTGTGCATTTGCTTTCTCCGTTAAAACCGGTTTTATCAGTATTTCAGAAATTTTCATTTCTTCTTCTTTTAATCAATTAATAATTACGCTTCTGCCTTTTCTTCTTCCTCTGTAAATATCTTAGCTGCACTCTCCGTTAACACCAGCACTTCTGAATTTACAATATCATAAGTGTTAATATCACTCAGCAACACTCCTAAAACAGAAGAAATATTACGCAATGACAGATCAACATTATCATTGTACTCAGGGTGCACAAACAGTATTTTCTTATCAGCCAGTTTCAGGCTGTTCAGGATACCGGCAAAAGTTTTTGTTTTCGGAACGTCAAACGAAACATCTTCCAGCACTACAATAGCATTTTCTTTTGCTTTGGCAGAAAGAGCAGAGATTTTTGCCAGGTCCTTTACTTTACGGTTTAATTTAAAATCGTAACTGTGGGGTTTGGGGCCGAAAATAGTACCACCACCTTTGTATAAAGGGTTGCGGATATTGCCCTTACGGCTTCCGCCTGTACCTTTCTGACGGTGCAGTTTGCGGCTGGCGCCCTGTACTTCGGCACGGGTCTTTACCTTATGTGTGCCCTGGCGCTGTGCAGCCAGGTATTGCTTTACGGCCAGGTAAACAACATGGCTGTTAGGCTCTACTCCGAATATTTCTTCGGGCAGTTCTACCGTTCTGCCGGTCTTCTTTCCTTTTGTATTTAAAACTTCAACTTGCATTTTCTGATTTTTTTAGGTTATGCTTAGTTTGAAACCAAGCATATCATTACTTCTGGATTAAAACAATTGAACCGTTATGACCGGGTACAGACCCGCTTACCAAAATGTAGTTCTTGTCAGGAAATATCTTTACCACTTTCAATCCTTTCAGTTTTACCCGGTCGGTACCGGTGCGGCCGGCCATTTTCATCCCCTTCATTACACGGCTGGCATCAGAAGAGTTACCCAACGAACCGGGAGCCCTCTGGCGGTCATGCTGACCGTGAGATTGCTCACCCACCCCATGGAAACCATGGCGTTTAACAACGCCCTGAAAACCTTTTCCTTTGGTGGTGCCTACTACCTCAACTTTATCGCCTTCTGCGAAAATGTCAACAGTAACAGTTTCCCCGATATTTTTTTCAATTGTGAAATCCCTGAATTCTTTGGAGAATTTTTTAGGAGATGTAGAAGCTTTTGCGAAGTGATTTTTTTCGGCTTTTGTAGCATTTTTTTCTTTTTGGTCGCCGAAAGAAAGCTGAAGGGCATTGTAACCATCAGTTTCCTGTGTTTTTACCTGGGTAACTACACAAGGGCCTGCCTCAATGATCGTACAGGCGGTTTGCTTGCCCGAAGGATCGAAGATGCTGGTCATCCCAACTTTTTTCCCAATAATACCTTTCATGTTGTTCAATTTATGCCTGCAGGATTATTGGGACATACACTTGCTTCGTGAAGACACGAACCAAGGCGTCAATCCCCGTTTGCCACCGACCTTTTCCTTTCTGGGGAAGTACCGGCAGTAAACAAACCCTGAATGGCTTGTTTTATGTTAACCCTAAACTCCTAAAGAGTTTAAGACCTGTTTAATCAGAGCTCTTTTCTCCCACATATACGGGATTGAGAGGTGAAAGAAAAATTATTTATAAGAACTATTCCCATACTCCCTTTAGGGGGCTGGGGAATACTACGCTTTGATCTCTACTTCCACACCACTGGGAAGATCCAGCTTGCTCAACGCATCTACAGTTCTGGAACTGGAAGTATAAATATCCAGTAAACGCTTATGCGTAGCCAACTGGAACTGCTCACGGCTCTTTTTGTTAACGTGTGGCGAACGAAGCACAGTAAAAATCTTTTTACGTGTAGGCAGGGGAATTGGACCTGTTACTACAGCGCCTGTACTACGCACTGTTTTTACGATCTTTTCGGCCGATTTATCAACCAGGTTATGATCGTAGGACTGTAATTTTATTCTGATTCGCTGAGACATGTGTGAAACCCAATTTTCTTTTGGGAGTGCAAAGGTAGGGGTGAACGCTATTCCTTCCAAATAGTTGGGAAAGAATTTTATAGGTTGTGGACAAACCGGAACGAATATAGCGAAGACAGACCTATTTAGTTGACATTCAGGCTTATCTTACACCCGAATATGAACAAAGCTGCGCCAACCGGCAAAGATTACCTGAAATGGCTGAAACTGCTATTGAAAATAGGCATCACTGCCCTATGCCTTTGGTATGTAACGACTAAAATTGATTTCAGCAAAGCCGGGGAAGCTATCGGAAAAGCTAACTGGCTGTTCCTCCTATTCGCCATCATCGCTTTTATCGCCTCCAAAATCGTGTCAGCCCATCGGTTGAATATCTATTTCAGGGATATTGGCATTCGCCTACCCGGTTGGCAAAACGTCAAACTATATTGGCTGGGAATGTTTTATAATCTCTTTTTGCCCGGTTCTATCAGCGGCGATGCGTATAAAGTGATATTACTGACCAGGAAATATGATATTTCTTACAAAAAAACGATGGCCGCTGTACTGCTTGACCGTTTCAGCGGACTGCTCGGACTGGGGCTTATTTTTGCAGTTTATTCCTTTTTTGTACTGGAAAATAAACTATACAGCATGTTATTGGCAGCCGGAGCCATAATTGCGGTTGCCCTCTTCTATTTTATCGTCCGGCGATATTTTAAAGTATTTATTTCCAGCTTTTTATCTACGCTACTCTTGGGAATAGCCGTACAAGCCATCCAGGTAGTTAGTATCTATTGCATCATGGCGGCAGTTGATATACCGGCACATGCCACGGAATACGTTTTTATCTTCCTGGTATCTTCTGTTGCGTCTGTTTTGCCTTTAACTGTAGGTGGATTGGGAATAAGAGAAGTGGTTTTTCTTAAAGGCGCCGGTTATTTTGGGCTGCAACAGGAAACCTCTGTGGTAATCAGCCTTTTGTTTTACCTGATTACCTTGTTAATCTCTGCTTTCGGGGCTGTTTTTATTTATAAAGACCCATTGGCTACAAAAGATTAAGGACCCGGTAATGGGTCCTTAATCTTTGAACATAGTGTTTTTCATAAATTGGGCTTCCACGGCCTTAAATAGGAATCCTAAAAACGGAGTGATTTCTCTGCTGAATTATAACAAACACAATGCCATAATAATGGTAAAACATTGATTTTGATCAAAAAATGGCTTCAAAAACAAAAACCCGGTTGAAAAACCGGGTTTTAAAATATTACTAATTGAGCAGGATCAAGCAGTTACTTTGCCTTTCACCTTAGCAATTACTTCTTCGGCTATATTGTTAGGCGCCGGTGAATAGTGTGAAAACTCCATAGTTGAAGAGGCCCGGCCCGATGATAAAGAACGAAGCTGGGTAACATAGCCGAACATTTCGCTCAGCGGCACTTTGGCTTTAATTACCTGTGCATTGTTACGGTTATCCATTCCTTCCATCATGCCGCGACGACGGTTCAGGTCGCCTGTAACATCCCCCATGTACTGATCAGGCGTTACAACTTCTACTTTCATGATCGGCTCAAGCAGAATAGGTTTTGCTTTACGGGCCGCTTCACGGAAACCTTGCTTTGCACAAAGCTCAAAGGACATAGAATCAGAGTCCACAGCGTGGAAGCTACCGTCAAACACACGGATTTTCATATTAGCAACAGGGTAACTAGCCAACACACCTGTTGTCATAGACTGCTCAAATCCTTTTTGGATGGCGGGAACAAACTCTTTAGGGATTGATCCGCCAAACAGGTCGTTTACAAACTGGTAATTCTTATCGGGGTTTTCTTTTTGCCATTCTTCATCCACAGGGCCCAGGCTGAATACGATATCAGCAAATTTACCACGGCCACCGGTTTGTTTTTTCAGGGTTTCGCGGTGCTCAATAGTTGCCTGGAAAGCTTCTTTATAAGCCACCTGTGGCGCTCCCTGGTTCACTTCTACCTTAAACTCCCGCTTCATACGGTCAATGATAATTTCCAGGTGCAGTTCACCCATTCCGCGAAGGATGGTTTGCCCTGTATCTTCATCCGTATTTACACGAAGTGTCGGGTCTTCCTCAATCAGTTTGGCAATAGCCATACCCATCTTGTCAACGTCTGCCTGTGTCTTTGGTTCTACGGCGATGGCGATAACCGGCTCCGGAATAAACATGTTTTCCAGAGTTATCGGATGATTTTCATCGCAAAGCGTATCACCGGTTTTTATTTCTTTAAACCCAACTGCCGCGCCAATATCTCCTGCCTCAATAAAATCAATCGGATTCTGTTTGTTGGCAAACATTTTCATGATACGGCTGATCCGTTCTTTTTTACCGCTTCTTACATTCAATACATAAGAACCGGCGTCTAAATGACCACTATATGCACGGAAAAAAGCCAGACGGCCTACAAACGGGTCCGTCATGATTTTGAACGCCAGGGCCGCAAATGGTTCTTTCGGGTCAGGCTTGCGGGTAAGTTTTTTCTCCGGGTCGCTGGGGTCAGAGCCTTCAATAGCTTCAACATCCAATGGAGAAGGCAGATACCGGCAAACGGCATCCAGCGCTGTCTGCACTCCTTTGTTTTTAAAGGATGAACCACACATCATAGGCACAATGCTCAGGTCGATGGCTGCTTTACGGATAGCTTCATGTATTTCATCTTCCGTAATACTATCCGGGTTATCGAAAAATTTTTCCATCAGGTCATCATCGTATTCAGCTACTGCTTCTACCAGATTGGCACGCCACTCTTTGGCTTCCTCCACCATATCGGCAGGAATATCAATTTCATCAAAAGTCATTCCTTCGGTTTCAGCATGCCAGATAATACCTTTCATTTTAATCAAATCCACTACCCCTTTGAAGTTGTCTTCAGCGCCGATAGGCAATTGCAAGGGAACAGCTTTGGAGCCCAGCATTTCTTTTACCTGCTTTACCACATTTAAAAAATCGGCGCCGGCACGGTCCATTTTATTTACAAATCCGATACGGGGCACACCGTAACGGTTTGCCTGCCGCCATACGGTTTCAGATTGCGGTTCTACTCCATCCACAGCGCTGAACAAGGCAATCAGGCCATCGAGTACCCGCATAGAACGCTCCACTTCAACGGTAAAGTCAACGTGGCCGGGAGTGTCTATTATATTGAATGAATATTCTTTTGTATCGGCTACAGGTTTTCCTTTTTCGGTAGGAAAGTTCCATTTACAGCTTACAGCCGCAGAAGTAATTGTAATACCTCTTTCTTTTTCCTGCTCCATCCAGTCGGTAGTTGCAGCTCCGTCATGCACTTCACCAATACGGTGAATCATACCTGTGTAACGAAGGATACGCTCCGTTGTAGTAGTTTTACCGGCATCAATATGCGCCGCAATACCGAAGTTTCTTTGAAATTTTAAGTCTGCCATGACTTGTAATTTGAATTTTTAGTTTATTTATTGATTTTTTGCTTTTACAGTTCTGTATTTCATTGGGCTTGCAAACAGCCCGCTGGCCTTCTAGCCTTTGCGGCTTCCCGGGGAGGGGTAATATGTACTAATCAGACTCTCATAGAAGGCCACTTGAGGAAAAACCGCTAACCACTTCCATCTACCACAATGGTTTTCCTAATGGCGGCGCAAAGGTAAGGGAATTTTGTGAAATTCAAACCTTAATATACTGCTGATAACCAGCAAGAATGAGCAATGGCAGGGCATAAAAAAGCCCCTGCCAATACAGGGGCTTATATTTAAACAGCAATTTTTTATTTGTAATAGCTAAGTGTAAGCTCTGAACGGCGGTTTTGCTGGCGGCCTGCAGCCGTTTTATTATCCGCTATCGGAGAAGATTCTCCATGGCCGGTAGCCGTAATACGATTGGCGTCAACACCTTTACTTACAAGATAATCTTTTACAGCATTGGCCCTGTTCTGGCTCAGCACCAGGTTTTTATCGTCAGCACCTACATCATCCGTATGGCCATCTACAGCCAGGCTCATACCCGGGTTAGCTTTCATAATATCTGCTACTTCGTTCAATCCTTTGAATGATTTGGTTTGCAGTTTGGCGCTGCCGGTTACAAACAGGATGTTCTTAGCCGCAACATTTACTTTTTGCTTCACTTCTTCAGAGATTACAGGACAGCCAAAATTGTCTCTGGAACCAGGAATATTTACACACCTGTCTTCTTCATCATTCACACCATCGCCATCTGTATCCGGAACAGGACATCCCTGGTAACGGGCCACTCCCGGAACTGTCGGGCACTTGTCTTCTTCATCAT
>CAZLLT010000008.1:0-107580 GCA_964560445.1 uncultured Chitinophaga sp.
GTAACAACCTTATCAAAGATTTTGAAGGGACAAACACAAAGAAGAAATACAAATCAGACTTTGAAGTTTTCATCCGAGAATCAAAATTGGAAGATTTTATCAGCACAAACGGAGAAACGATTTTTGTTTCAACCATTCACAAGACAAAAGGAAAAGAATTTGACAATGTGTTTCTACTTCTTGAAAACTTTGATGCAAGAGAAGATGAAAAAAAGCGGCAACTTTACGTTGCCATGACAAGGGCAAAACAAAAGCTGACAATTCACTTGAACGGAAACTATCTTGATAAATTCAAGACAGAAGAATTAGAGAGGATTGAAAACAACAACTCATTTCAACCACTAAGCGGTTTAGCATTACACCTTTCTCATAAGGATTTAAACTTAGGTTATTTTGAATACGTTCAAAGACGAGTAAACGTATTGACAAGCGGAGATTCAATTGCTATTTCTGATGAAGGTTGCAAAAACGAAAAAGGTGAATTAGTTTTAAAGTTCTCCAAGAGATTCTTTGAAAGATTAAATGAAATAAAGAAGAGTGGTTTTGAATTGAAAGAAGCCAAAGTAAATTTCATTGTTCATTGGACAGATGATGACAAGAAAATTGAAGTAAAGATTGTTCTCCCTGAATTACATTTTGAGAAGCCGGTAAACAATAGCTGATACATAATAACCCAACGCAATTTGCAAGCACAATTAAAAACCGCACAAGCTAACACACAACCAAAGTTTTTAATAGAGCTTGCAAAGCCGACCCAAAAGAAAAAATTGTTTAAAAAAATTTCCAACGCCTCAAAAAAATAAAAAATGCAACGCACAGTCGACATTCAATGACAGGACAACTCAACAACGACAATGGTTTAAAGCACGGTGGACAGAAACGCCAGCACCTAACCTAGCAGTTTGGCGTAATGGATGGGGGCAGACGTGGTGAAATGAACAGTTGTGCTTCTAATAAACATTTGTGGTATATTGACCTTTCAGGTTCCGAAAGCCCCCACTACGCCAAGCCGCAAACCGTTAGTGGCTATATTACAACCCTCTTCAAGATTTATAAGTGAATTAAAACCGGCTTCATAAGGGGCGGTTTAACGGTATTTTTGTACTTTCCACCATTAACATTCACCCCAAAACCACCATTATGACAAAACAATTTTTAACCGCCCTTCTGCTCAGCTTTCTCTTTGCCTGCCAATCCCCGGATGCCCCTGAAGCGGAAAATAATGCCGGAGAGGATACAACAGGCAGTACAGGTTCCGTAGAAACACAAGACGTAGCCCCACCGGAAAAACTGGGCATCTACACGGTGGATGGCGATTCCCTTATCGTCCCTTCTTTTGAAATAGCCATTTCGTTAAGCCCTAAAGCAAAGGATAGGATAGTGAACGGCAACGAAACGATTATTGTGGATATTTTTCTGCAAGGAATACCTAAAGAAGGTGTTGGCGCCACAATAGAAGAGGATGGTTCTTTTTATGTAGGCTCGGCCACCAAAGAAATTTATTCCGGGCAGGTTGCCCTGTTTGACAACCTGAAGATTTCCCGAAAAATATACGACCAGTTGGCAGACAAAGACCCCGAACTGACAGTAAATGTGTATAGCGGAAGAAAATCTTCCCCGGATAATTTACTGACAGGCGATTTTCTCAGCGATAAACTCAGCAATATTGTAAACAGGCAATTTACATTGAACCAAAAGCTGATTTACGGAGATAATTGACATACTGTACCAACGTAAACGAATATTTTGTTTACTTCCCCATCTTTGCAAAAAAGAAAATGAATTGGGTTATCTTAATCGTAGCAGGATTATTTGAAGTGGCTTTTGCTTCCTGCCTGGGCAAAGCAAGAGAGGCCACCGGCCCTGCTGCTTACTGGTGGTATGGCGGATTTTTTATTTCACTGGTTGTAAGTATGCTGCTATTGATAAAAGCAACGCAAACCCTTCCGATAGGAACTGCTTACGCTGTATGGACGGGTATCGGGGCAGTAGGAACCGCCCTGATGGGGATTTTATTTTTCAAAGAGCCCGCCACTTTCTGGCGGGTATTTTTCCTTTTTACCCTGATAGCTTCCATTATAGGGCTGAAATGGTTTTCCCATTAATGCAACAGCCGTTTACTTCCTAACTTATTTCTTATCAGGCTATAACCCCGCTTCTATAAAATGCAGAAGCGGGGAAGCCGGTAAAATGACAAATGGTAATCAATCGAAAGCCATAATTGCTTACATTGCCTCCCCTGCCTCCGGGCAGCTTATACTTCAAATAATATTCATTATGAAAATGCGTCATTTATTCTTGTTTATCTGTGCCGGGCTGATATGCGCTACGGTTTCTGCACAAACAAAGCTGGTTGAAAAAATTTCCGGCAAGGGGAAAGAAATTATCATCCCGTATGAAAAGCATGTATTGCCAAACGGTCTTACGCTGATCATCCACGAAGATCACAGCGACCCGGTGGTGCATGTGGATGTTACCTACCATGTGGGGTCTGCACGGGAAGAAATTGGCAAATCGGGTTTTGCACATTTCTTTGAGCACATGATGTTCCAGGGAAGTGATAACGTAGCCGACGAGCAGCATTTTAAAATCGTATCAGATGCAGGCGGCACATTGAACGGAACTACCAACCGTGACCGCACCAACTATTTTGAAACAGTACCCAGCAACCAGTTGGAAAAAATGTTGTGGCTGGAAGCTGACCGTATGGGCTTTTTGCTGGATGCCGTAACGCAGCAAAAATTCGAAATACAGCGTTCTACCGTAAAAAATGAAAGAGGGCAGAACTATGATAACCGTCCTTACGGGCTTGCCTTCGAAACATCGTCAAGAAATCTTTATCCTTACGGGCACCCCTATTCCTGGCTTACGATTGGCTATATTGAAGACCTGAACCGGGTGGATGTGGAGGACCTGAAGAATTTTTTCCTTCGCTGGTACGGACCCAATAACGCCACACTGACCATAGGCGGTGATGTAAAACCTGCAGAAGTAATAAAGCTGGTTGAAAAATATTTTGGGAGCATTCCCCGCGGGCCGGAAGTAAAGCCCGTTGAAGTGCCGCAAGTGGCGCTTGAAAAAGACCACTACGCATCCTATGTAGATAACTATGCAAAGCTGCCCTTGCTGATGGTGGTGTACCCCACTGTGCCCAACTATCACAAAGATATGGCCGCATTGGCCTGCCTGGCGCAGGTATTGGGGCAGGGAAGAAACTCCGTATTTTTTCAGCAGCTTACCAAAAAGCAACTGGCCCTGCAGGCCAGCAGTTCCAGTTTTTTATCTGAACTGGCAGGTGAGTTTATGATACAACTGGTTCCCAGCCCCGGCAAAACACTGGCGCAAATGGATAGCCTGTACCGTAATGCTTTGGATTCTTTTGAAGCAAGGGGCATAACCGACGATGATATCGAAAAATTCAAAGGCGGCATAGAGTCTCAATTAATCAACGGTTTGCAAAGCGTAGCCGGCAAAGTATCCCAACTGGCCTCTTTTGAAACATTTACCGGCAACCCGAACAAGATAGCCGAACTGCTAAAGGCTTACCAATCGCTGACAAAAGAGGATGTTCTCAGGGCATACAACCAATACATTAAAGGAAAGTATGGTGTATTTATCAGCGTGTTGCCCAAAGGGCAGGAAGGGCTAATTGCAGCTACCGATAATCATACAATTGATTCTTCTAAATACGATGCGCCTGATTATGGTTATGAAGGATTGAAGTATGTGAAGGCAAAGGATAATTTCGACAGGAGCAAAATGCCCGGCAACGGGCCAAACCCTGCTATAAAGGTCCCTAAGTTCTGGAAAAAAGACATGGCCAATGGTATAAAAATGATCGGCACTGAAAGTAATGAACTGCCAATCGTTACTGTTACTATCACTATTCCCGGCGGCCACTTGTTACAGGCCAGTGATACATCCAAAATTGGACTGGCCAGCTTTTTTGCAAGCATGATGAATGAAGACACTAAGAATTTTTCGGCAGAAGCATTGGCCGTAGAGCTGCAAAAGTTAGGCAGTTCCCTCAGCGTATCCAGCGATTTTGATGGTATCACATTCAGCCTTCAGTCTTTAAAGAAGAATTTGGACAAAACCCTGGCATTGGTAGAAGAACGCCTGTTTAACCCTAAGTTTACCGAGTCTGCTTTCAGCCGGATACAAAAACAACGGCTGGAAGGGTTTAAACAACAAAAAGCCGATCCTGCATCGGTAGCAGATAATGTTTTTGCCAAAATCAACTATGGCCATGATAATATCCTGGGCATGGATACAGACGGAACGGAATACACCATCCAAAACTTAACGATTTCGGATATTGAAGAGTACTATAAAAATTATATTACCAGCCAGGGGGCCAAAATTGTTATTGTAGGAGATATTACACAGGCAGAAGCGCTTCCCAAACTGGCTTTTCTTAATAAATTACCGAACAAAAAAATTGACCTGCCCAAAGTAAATGCCACACCTTCAGAAATTGATAAAACAAAAGTGTTTTTAGTTGATATTCCAAAAGCAGCGCAATCACAGTTCCGCGTAGGCTACGCTACCGGCCTTAAATACGATGCTACGGGAGATTATTACCGCACATTGCTTTCCAATTATGCCTTAGGCGGCGACTTCAACAGCCGGCTTAACCTTAACCTCAGGGAAGATAAAGGATGGACCTACGGCGCCCGCAGCACCGTATTCGGCGATTTGTACAGCGGTGAATTCACCTTCAGCTCCGGCATCCGTGCCGATGCCACAGACAGCGCCCTGGTGGAAGTAATGAAAGAACTGAACAACTACCGCACCAATGGCATTACCGAAGCCGAATTGAAGTTTATGAAAAACTCTCTGGGGCAGCGTGATGCAAGAAGCTATGAAACCGGTTTCCAGAAAGCAGGCTTTATCCGCAGGATACTGAATTATAACCTGCCTGCGGATTTTGTGGACAAGCAAAATAAGATACTGGCAGACCTTACCGAAGCACAGGTAAACGCAACGGTGAAGAAGTTGCTCAACCCTGAAAAAATGAATATCCTGCTGGTAGGGGATAAAGAAAAGATTTATGAAGGGGTAAAGAAACTGGGTTACGAAATCATAGAATTAGATGTGAACGGCAACAAGATTGAGAAGAAAGGCTTTTAATCAAAAAATACGATTAGTGTTATTCAAAAGCTGCCTGGTCATCAGGCAGCTTTTTTATTGACATACAGAAAGAATGTTGTATTCAAAATAGGCTTCGTTTGAATCTGTTCATTTTATATAATATACTTTTGCTATAACAGCAATCCTGAAAGAATGAAAAGAATAACTGTGTTTTGCGGCGCCAACCCGGGAATTGAAAATATTTATTTAGCACAAGCTGCTTTAGTAGGAAAAGCATTGGCCAGGCGAAATATAGGGCTGGTGTACGGCGGCGCCAATATAGGGCTTATGGGGGCCGTTGCCGATGGCGTACTGGGTGAGGGGGGAAAAGCTATCGGTGTGCTGCCTGTGTTTTTACAATCAAAAGAAATTGCCCATGAAAAATTAACCGAACTGATACTGGTAGATACGATGCATGAAAGGAAGGCCAGGATGAACGATCTTTCTGATGGCGTAATAGCTTTGCCCGGCGGCTTCGGAACATTGGAAGAACTTTTTGAAATGCTGACCTGGGCGCAGCTTGGGCTGCACCAGAAACCAATTGCCATTCTGAACACCCAGGGCTTTTATGACCCCCTGATTAGTTTGGTACAGTCCATGGTTGACAAAGGGTTTCTGAAAAAAGAAAACCAGCAAATGCTATTGACAGGCAATGATATTGATGAACTGCTTAATGCAATGGAGAATTATGTGGCGCCAACTGTCGGGAAATGGATCACCAAAGAAATAACCTGAAAGCAAGGCCACTAAGAAAGGCTTGCCTTTGAAAGACTTTTTTTAATTGAAATAAAACGGCTACGCAGATAATTCGTAAAGTGAAACCTACAGAGTTATCCTGTGTGTTTCCGTGTAGTTCGTGGCAAATAAAGGGCCGCCTAATATAAGGCGGCCTCTCACTATTTATAGCCTAAAGAAAAAGCCTATAACCAGCTTCCGATAAACTTTTCATTCACCGGCGCATCTTTTAGCTTCACAGCCCTTTTGCGTGTTTCTCTTTTATGGCGGATAGCCGTATAAATCATCATCGGGATAAAGAGCAGGATCAATGGCGGTATGCCCATAAAGGATACCCATTTGCCGCCAAAATAACGGCGCATCGGCCTCTTTAAGCGTTCAGCAATCAGGTACATACTCGGCACCAAAATCAACGTCATAAAGAATGCAAAGGCCAGGCCGAAGATAATGGTCCATGCCAGCGGTTTCCAGAATGAAGCATTATCACCACCAAAGAAAATATGCGGGTTCAGATCCGAGAATAAAGTGATAAAATTAATATTAAACCCTACCGCCAACGGTATTAAGGCTAGGATGGCCGCCAATGCCGTAAGCAATACGGGAATAATCCTCGTTTTACCTGCCTGGATTACGGCTTCCATTGTTTTCAAGCCCCTTGCCCGCAATTCATCGGCAAATTCAATAACAAGGATACCGTTCTTGATTACAATCCCGGCCAGTCCCAATATACCGACACCCGTCATTACGACCGACAGGTTCATACCTGTAATGGCATAGCCCAGCAGCACCCCGATAATACTGAATACAATCTCCGTTAAGATAATAACCGATTTACTTACCGAATTAAACTGCAACACCAGTATAAACAAGATAATCAGCAAGGCTGCAATAAAAGCAACCCCGAGGAAACTTTGTGTTTCGGCCATCTGTTCCCCTTCACCGGTTTGGGCAATCGTTACACCATCCGGCTTGTCCTTGAAGTTAGCAATATGCTTTGCCAGCTCTTCATTTACACCTTGCGGTGTAAACCCTTGTGATAACAGCACATTGGAAGTAAGCGTTATTACCCTTTTCTGGTTCTTTCGCTTTACGCTTCCCAATGTATTGGTATAATCTACTTCCACCAAAGAAGAAATAGGAACGGATTTAGCCTGGCCGGTGGCCATATCCCGGAATGCTACTTTCATGTTCAGCAGGTCCACCAGGTTCCTGCGTTGCAGTTCGTTGTTCCTGATCTGAATTTTATATTCATCTTCCCCATCTTTTATTTTACTGGCTTCCCACCCGAAAAGCGCTGTACGTATCTGCATACCAATCTGGGCGCTGGATACGCCTTCTATCATCGCCCTTTCCCTGTTTACCCGCAATGATACTTCCGGGCTTTGCAGGTCAATATCCATTTTCAGTTCTTCTACTCCCGGCGTACGGATGCTGTCAAGGAAGTTTTTCAATTTTACCGCCGTTTTGGTCAGCTTGTCAAAATCATCGCTGGCTACCTCAATATTTACCGGCGGCTCCGTGGGAGGCCCGGCTGCATTTTGGTTTACCGAAAGTTCTACCCCCGGAAAGCCGGTCATCAATGCACGGATACTATCCAGGTAAGGGGCCGAAGAATGTCCATGCCTTTCTTCGTAGGTAACAAAAGATACCTGTATGCGCCCCAGTTCACTTCTTGTACTCCTGTCGCCATTCATCGGATCGGCAGCGCCTACAGCCACGTTAGAAATCACACTTTCCACAATCGGGTTCTTTTTGCCCGTTGCCGGGTCCATATCCAATGCTTTATAAACCCTTTTTTCCAGTTCCTTGACAATACTGTCAGTATATTCCACTCTTGTACCCGTAGGAAGTTTGGCATACACGTATATCTGGTTGGGGTCTGAAATGGGGAAGGTAACCACCTGCAGACCCCTTGCACTAAACAGGAATATCGAAAAGAAAAACAACCCCACTGCACCCAATAATAACCCTACAGGTCTCCATCCCTTTAATGCCCAGCGTAACAATTTCTCATACCGGACCATAATACCTGGTAATACCTTATTCTGAAAGCTATGTATCCAGCCATCTAAGAAAAAGCGGTTGAGCAATATACATAGCATGAAGAAAATAAGAAGATTACCAAAGAAAGGATAGCCCGCCATGTCGAGCAGGAGGCCAATGCCAACCGGTATCCAGAAGGATGGCTTTTTAAAAATCGCCGATTTCTTTTCTTTTGTTTCATGCTCCGGATGGTTCATGAAATCAACCGCAAATACCGGGTTCATGATAAAGGCCACGATTAACGATGCTGTTAATGTAAAGATGAGCATCAGGGGCAGGTAAATCATGAACTTACCGATAATGCCCGGCCAGAACAATAAAGGAAAGAAAGGGGCCAGCGTTGTAAGTGTTCCGGCCAATACAGGGTACCACACTTCCCCCGCCGCCATCATGGCGGCTTTGGCAGAACTGATCTTACCTTTTCCTTCCACGAAAATGCGGTGGGTGTTTTCTATTACCACAATGGCATCATCCACAATAATACCCAGGCCAAACAGCAGAGCAAAGAGTACAATAAAGTTGAGTGTAATATCACCGCCGGTAAACAAAGAACCGGCAGGCAAAAACAGGAATGCCACGAACATGCTCAACGGCACACTCAATGCCACAAAGAAAGCATTGGTAACACCCATAAAAAACATCAGGATAGCCAATACCAGTACAAATCCGATAACGATGGAATTCACCAGTTCACCGAAAGATGCCCTGGTGCTGTTGCTCGAATCGGCAGTGATGCGTACATCAAGGTCTTTGGGAAACACATTTTCCTTCAAATCTTCGGTTATCTTTTTTACCGCATCGCTGGTTTCAATGAGGTTTTCACCGGCCCTCTTGATGATATTAAGCGTAATAACATTCTTTCCATCCAGGCGGGCATAGCTGTCCCTCTCTTTAATGGTATCTTTTATTACCGCAATATCTTTCAGGTATATCGGGGCGCCATGGGTGTTGCGTACCACTACTTTTTCAATATCTTCTTTTGACTTAAACTGCCCTTTCAGTTGCAGGGTGCGCTGCATATTGCCCACATCCAACTGGCCGCCGCTCACATCCATATTTTCGTTCTGTATAGCAGCAGATATATCGGTAAACCCGATACCGGCAGCCTGCATACGGTAATTATCCACGTTTACCTGGAATTCTCTTTCCGGCGCACCTACCATGTCCACCCGGTTGATCTGGGCCAGCTCTTCCAGCCTGTCCTGCATTTCATCTGCAAACACTTTGAGCCGTTGCGGGTCATAATCGCCACTGATGTTG
Organism: uncultured Chitinophaga sp.; assembly: GCA_964560445.1. GTDB lineage: Bacteria > Bacteroidota > Bacteroidia > Chitinophagales > Chitinophagaceae > JJ008. The sequence continues at coordinate 9,172 of CAZLLT010000008.1, forward strand.
ACATACATGATGGGCATTTCAGAGATATTCATCTCAAGCGCCGTAGGCTGCTGTGTCAGATCGGTAGGTAAATCCTGTTTTGCCTTATCAATCGCATCTTTCACTTTCTGCAAGGCCACATCCGTTTTTACGTCCGTGGCAAACTCTACCACAATAGCCGAATAATCATTTACCGATGTGGAAGTAACTTTATTGATTTTGGCGCCGGTGATGCCCTTTATCTGTTTTTCGATGGGCTGGGTAATCAGGTTTTCAATATCCCTGGGCGAATTACCTACATGAATAGTAGTAACATATACCTGCGGCATTACCACATCCGGGAATTGCTCTTTCGGCAAAGTAATGAACTGGTAAACGCCTATCAGCGTAACAATGATCATCAACAGATAAATGGACGTCTTGTTTCTTATAGACCAGGAAGTGGGTTTAAACTCTTTGAATTTTCCTGTGCTTGATTCTAATGCAGACATATAAACAGTTTTCGTTTATAAGGTTGATGGCAACCCGATAAACTTTTATAAATTAGTTTTTATCTCTTCTCTTCACCGGTTATTACTTACTGGGCAGAAGTAGTAATCAACTGCCCTTCATAAATGCTCTGAAAGCCTTCTGTAATAATTTTATCGCCCAATGCCAGTCCGCTGGTAGCTTCCAGCCTGTCTTCATACAATTCCCCAACGGTCAGGTATTTTTTTCTTGCCCTCAGCTTCCCGTTTTCTTCCACTGCCACCATTACAAATTTGCCTTTATCATCCGTTTGCAGTGTATTCACCGGAATAGTAAATGCATCGTTCTTTGCATAATCCAGTATCTGCACTTTGGCAATCTGGTTTGGCTTGAAGTCTTTATTGGTCGCTATCGGCGCTTCTATGGTAAAGGTTCTTGTAGATGGATTGATGAGTTTACCAACCACATCCACTTTTGCTTCTATTGTTTTGTTCAATTCCGGTAACAGCACTTTCAGCCTGCTTCCCACATTTACTTTGCCAATATAATTTTCAGGCACTTCTGCTTTGATTTTTAATTTGCCTGTATTTACAATAGTGATTTGCCTTGCGCCTGTAAACATTTCACCCAGTCTTACATCCAGCACATCAACCGTGCCGCCCATTTCTGCATACACGTTGGTAAAGGATAATTGCTCCTGCGCCAGACGTACATTGGCTTCAGTAGCCTGTAACTGGCTTTGCAGTGTTTCCACATTCGTCTTGGCATTTAATACCTGCACTTCTGTACCGATATTATTTTTCCAGAGGTTCTGATACTTTTCATAAATGGTTTGCGCCTGCGCCAGTTGTGCCTTAATGCCGCTTATCTGTTGTTGTGCCGCTGTTACGCTTTGCCTTTGCAATGCGTCTTCCAGTTTCAGCAACAACTGTCCTTTGCCCACATTCTGCCCCTGCCTTACATAAAGCGCTTTTACCACACCGCCGCCATTTCTTGGCGCCACATTGGCTACATTGGTGGCATCTATCCTGCCCTGCAGGTCAATGTAATGCCTGAACGAATCCACACCTAACGGCTCTACGGCCACCAGTTTGGCTTTGGCAGCGTCAGCAGCCGGGTCCAATCTGGCTATTTCTTTTTCCAGTGTAGTGATTTGTTCGTTGAGCTTTGATTGCTCTTTCTTCAGCTTTTCCAGTTCCACTTTTTTATCATTCAGCAACGCTTTCTCATCTTTCTTGCCTGCTCCGCAGCCTGCGGCGATAAATGCTGCAAGGAAGAAAAGTGCTGTAGCAGTCAGGGTATGTCGTTTCAGATTCATATAGTATGATGTTTAACTTTTTTAAATTTTATAGTTTCCCGGTCGCTTTTAAGAAATCAACCCTTGCGATAATGGCATTGTACAATGAGTTGATATAATTGGTTTGCGCCAGTTTCAGGTCGCTTTGCGCTGTGTTGATTTCGGTTTGAGATCCTGTACCTATTTCATATTTCTTTTTTGTTTGCTGGTACACCGATTCCGCCAGGCCCATGTTCTTCCGTTGGTAGTCCATATTTTTTACGGCAGCAGTAAAATTGTTCTTCGCTGTTTGTACTTCGTTGTCAATATTCAGCCTCAATGCTTCGGCCTGGTTCTTCGTTTGCTGAAGGCTGATCTTTGCCTGGGCTATTTTGGCATTGGTAGAAAAGCCCGAGAATATCGGCACATCCAGTGTTAAGGTAATGGCGGATATATCAAACCAGCTTTGCCCTGATTTAAAAAAGTTGAATTTATCCCGTTGCGCATTCCTGTTATAATAGCCGTTTAAAGAAAGTGTCGGTATTTTACTCAACTTGTAGCGCTGAATATCGTATTCATTCAGCTTTATGCCCAGCAGGGCATACTGATAATCCTTTCTCTGCGTATAATCAAAGCCTTCTGCCTGCAACAACCCGTCTTTAATATCGGCATCGCTGATTCCTTCTGTCAAAATCAACGAATCCTGAACAGGCATTCCCATCAAAACCTTTAAACCGAGGTACCCGTTTGTTATTTGCGTCAGCACATTCTCTTTTTCTGTATGCAGATTAGCCAACAGAACAGTTACCCTGTCAACATCTAATTTTTCAGCGAAGCCATTTTCGTAAATCAGTTTTGTATCATGCAGCAGCTTGTTTGCCTGGCTGATATTGCTGTCGAGCAACTCAACCTGCGTTTTACTGGCAACCAACTGGTAGTATATCTTATAAATGTTTGCCCTGATGTTCTCTTCTGTTATTTCAACATTTTTCTGTTTAAAATCAATCAATGTTTTTCGTGCCTGTAAACCGGTAAACACCTGCCCGTCAAAGAGCAGTTGCCTTGCATTGATACCGTAAGTAGAGTTCCAGCGGGTGCCAAATGCCAGTTCGGCATACTCTCCCGGCTGACCGCCAAAGAATTCGGCCGGCACCAGGCTAACAGGAAGCTTTGCATTATATGTAGCCGAGGCAGATCCGCTTACCTGCGGATAAGCCCTGCCTGTAACTTCCCTGTTTACTTCTTTTTGCATCTGCACATCCAGCAAGGCATTTTTCACATGCACATTGTTCTTACCGGCATATTCAATGGCCTGCACTACGGAAAAAGCATGCACCTTGCCGGTTGACTCCTGCGCCATCCCTGTCAAAGGCAGCAATAGCCCTCCCAAAATCCCCGCCTTTAATTTATTTCCCCACTTCTTCATGTTGTTGGTTTTTTTGTCGTTGTTCATTGTATTTCTGAATCAGTTTATACCCCCTGGGGGTAGCAATGCCGTATAAAAAATGCTCGAATAGTATCTCTGCCAAAGACACAAGATTATACTTACCTGGCGGAAAAGCAGCTACGTTAAACGGAATCATCATTGACTCAATCCGGAATTTTGATAACACATCAATGTTCAGGTCCGGGCGGTACAGTTCTTCCCGTATGCCCCATTCCAGGTTTTCCCGGAGGGATTGCAGTAAAAATTTCTCCTTATGCCCCTGTAGTTGCTGAAACGCTTTAAAATGAAACTTTTCCAGGTCATGTACCAGCATCGGGTTCAGTTTGTGCAACTTGCCCTGTATTTTTTCCAGCGTAGTAAACATTTCATGGATAGCATCTTTTGCACCGGTCCTGCATACCAGGCAATCGTCCTGTATCTCGTTAATATGGGCTTTTACCACTTCGCTTACCAATTCATCCTTATCTATAAAATATTGATACAGCGTCTTTTTGCTAATGCCCAGGTGGTTTGCAATATCATCCATGGATACGGAACGTATGCCATATTGCAAAAAAAGCTCCCTGGCTTTCAGTAATATTCTTTCTTTAGGTTCCATTGTTATTAAATCAAGTGCAAAACTATGGAAACTTTTAACGTAGCAAAAGTTTCCATCCTGTTTTTTTGGCCGTTCACCGGTATTTTTTCCCGTTTCTCCCCTTTTTTTTATTCTACCTTAGTGCGGAATATGAGTGTTCCAGCAAAGAAAACCCATGACGGAAGCCCGCTAAAGAAAGTACTCCGGTACTTTATCCAGGGGCTCATCATCCTGGCGCCTATCGGTATTACAGTATATGTTTTGTATTGGCTGTTTGATAAAGTGGACGGCATCCTCCGGCCTTATGTGAATATTCCGGGGTTGGGGTTTGCCATCATTATCCTGTTCGTTATCCTTGTGGGCTGGGTAAGCTCCTCCTTATTAATGGGCGGCTTTCTTAGCTTTTTTGACCAATGGCTGGAAAAAGCCCCCGGCATTAAATTCATTTATACTTCTACCAAAGATTTTTTTGAAGCCTTTGCAGGCGATAAGCGAAAATTCAATAAAGCGGTATTGGCCAATGTATTTTCAGAAGAGGTTTGGATCATCGGTTTTTTAACCGATGAAGAAATGCAGAAATTTGAACTGGGGGCAGAAAATGTGGCGGTATATGTACCGCAGGCTTACAATTTTGCAGGGCAATTATATATACTGCCAAAAGAAAAGGTAAAGAAAATAAGCAATATTACCTCAGGCGAAGCCATGAAATATGCTGTAACGGGCGGTGTGGTGGATTTGGATGCAGAACGGACAAAAGGAGATTAGAAGGTAAATTAACACAAGCCAATAGTTCTTCAATCACAACAGCGCCGGCTTCGTGTAATATTAATAGCAAACGAAGTTATTTCCTTTCCATACACAGTTCCACCAGCACACCATTAGTGCTTTTCGGGTGCAGAAAGCAGACTAACTTGTTATCAGCGCCGGGTTTGGGAGTGTCATTCAGCAGGATAAAGCCTTCGTTTTTCAGCCGCTCCATTTCCGCTTCTATATCTGCTACTTCAAAGGCAATATGGTGCAGACCTTCCCCTTTTTTTTCAATGAACCGGGTAATCACCCCTTCCGGGCTGGTACTTTCCAATAACTCTACTTTGGTTTCACCTGCTTTGAAAAAAGCCGTATTCACTTTCTCCGATGGCACTGTTTCTGTTTTGTAGCACGGGGCTCCCAGTAACTTCTCAAACAGGGGAATGGCTGTTTCCAGGTTTTTTACGGCTATCCCAATATGTTCTGCTTGTTTCATAACCTGTTGAAATTAGCGGTTTTCAGCCAAATCCCGGTGCAAGCTAACGGCGCTTCTGCCTGGCGCTGCCAGCACATTAAAAAAATAGCTGTTTGCGAGTTGCGTAAAATCGGTGAATTAGCCCAAATTCCCGGCCTGAATTAGAACCTTTTAAGCTAATTTTGTGTTTATTGATTAAAATCACTGTTGGTACGAAATTAAGACTAAGAAACATGTTGAATTTTCCTATTTATTTAGACCACAACGCCACAACCCCTTGCGATCCAAGGGTGGTGGATGCAATGCTGCCTTATTTTACCAACACGTTTGGCAATGCGGCCAGCCGTAACCATGCTTTTGGCTGGCAGGCAGAAGAAGCGGTTGACTATGCCCGTGAACAGGTGGCAAAGTTGATTGGTGCAGATACCAAGGAGATCATCTTTACTTCCGGCGCTACTGAGGCAGATAACCTGGCTCTGAAAGGTGTTTTTGAAATGTATGCCAGCAAAGGCAACCATATCATTACCTGCAATATTGAGCACAAAGCCGTTTTAGATACCTGCAAGCATATTGAAAAGGAAGGTGGCGAGGTTACTTATTTGAAAGTAAAGGACAATGGCTTGGTTGACCTGGCCGAGTTGGAAGCCGCCATTAAACCAACTACCATTCTTATCGCCCTGATGTATGCCAATAACGAGATTGGCACCGTGATGCCGATGAAAGAGGTCAGCGCCATTGCAAAGAAAAAAGGTGTTCTTGTTTTCAGCGATGCTACACAGGCTGTTGGCAAAATACCGGTTGATGTAAACAAGGACGGCATTGACCTGATGGCTTTTTCCGCACACAAAATGTATGGCCCCAAAGGCGTGGGTGCATTATATGTGCGCCGCAAAAACCCCAGGGTAAAAGTAACGGCACAGATTGATGGCGGGGGTCATGAAAGAGGTATGAGAAGCGGCACGCTGAACGTACCGGGCATTGTAGGTTTCGGGAAAGCCTGTGAATTATGCAGAACCGAAATGGAAGAAGAAACCAAAAGGGTAATTATTTTAAGGGATAGGTTAGAGAATGCTTTGCTGAAGATTGAAGAATCTTACCTGAACGGCGATAAAGAGCACCGCCTGCCGCATGTAAGCAATATTTCTTTTAAATATGTGGAAGGAGAGGGCCTAATGATGGGCTTCAATAAAAACATTGCCGTTTCTTCCGGCTCGGCCTGTACTTCGGCTTCGCTGGAGCCTTCTTATGTGTTGAAGGCGTTGGGACTTGGCGATGACCTGGCACACAGTTCGCTGCGTTTTGGCCTGGGGCGTTATACTACGGAAGAGCAGATTGATTATACGATAGAGCAGGTAACCAACACCGTCAATAAATTGAGGGAAATGAGCCCTCTTTGGGAAATGTATAAGGAAGGAATTGATTTGGACACTATTGAATGGGCACACCATTAGAAAAATGTGCAAATTTGAAGATTTGCACATAGCTTAAAAGTTCTTTTTTAGACAGGAAGATGCGAATGAATGAGTATTCATTTTTGCATTCCTATATTTTCAAAATTTCAAATTATTGATCATGGCATATAGCGATAAAGTAATAGACCACTACCAGAACCCGAAAAATGTAGGGACGCTGGATAAAAGTAAATCAAACGTAGGCACCGGTCTTGTTGGCGCACCCGAATGCGGTGATGTAATGCGCCTGCAGATTGAAGTGGACGAAGCAACCGGCGTTATCAAAGATGCCAAGTTCAAAACTTTTGGATGCGGCTCTGCTATTGCTTCTTCTTCCCTTGCTACTGAATGGCTGAAAGGCAAATCAGTTGATGAAGCGGTAAAAATTGATAATATGACTATTGTGGAAGAATTGAACCTTCCCCCGGTTAAAATACACTGCTCTGTGCTGGCTGAAGATGCCATCAAAGCGGCCATCAACGATTACAGGAAAAAGAATGGCCTGGAAGAGTTGAAGTTTGAAGAAAGTGTAGTTCACTAAGAATAGCTGCGGGTTAAGGGCTATGAGCTTCGAGGCTTAAATCAGGGTCTTTGCTCACAGTTCGTAGCTCAAGGCTCATAGCTAAAATATGAGTGTAGTAACAGATATAAATAACGGGATTTACGTCAGCGACAAGGCAAAAGCCAAAGTAGAGCAATTACTGGCTGATGCAGGTGTAACAGGCGATCCTTCCTATTTTTTAAGAGTAAGTGTGGTGGGCGGCGGCTGTTCGGGACTTAGCTATAAGCTGGATTTTGATAACGAAACAAAGCCCATGGACCAGTCGTTTGAAGATAATGGCGTGAAAGTAGTAACTGATTTAAAGAGTTTTTTATACCTGGTGAATACAACACTGGATTTTTCAGACGGCTTGAATGGAAAAGGCTTCTTTTTCAGCAATCCCAATGCCAGCCGTACCTGCGGATGCGGGGAAAGTTTTGCGGTATAAATAAGAAATTTTAAATAAAAAGTAAGAAATGAGAAAGGGCCATTAATCCTTTCTCATTTCTTTTTTTACGGTTTCTTATTCCTTATTTTGCACTCTATGTGGTCAATCTGTAAAAAAGAGCTTCGCCAGTTTTTCAGCAGCCTTACAGGTTATATAGCCATTGTTGTTTTCCTGTTGGTAAACGGGCTGGTGCTTTTTGTTTTTGACGACAATATTTTTGATTTTGGCTATGCCACACTCGACCGCTTCTTTCAGTTAGCCCCCTGGATACTCTTATTGCTTATACCGGCTATTACCATGCGGAGCTTTGCAGAAGAATTTAAAACAGGCACCTACGAAATCTTGCAAACCCGGCCGCTTACCCGCTGGCAGATCATTGGCGGCAAATACCTGGGCAGCCTTATCGTGGCGGCCATTGCCTTGCTGCCAACACTTGTTTACATTTTTACCATTCAGCGTCTTTCTTCCAATGAAGGGTTGGATATGGGCGCAACAGCCGGTTCGTATATCGGGTTGTTTTTCCTGGCGGCCGTATTTACCGCTATTGGCATTTGTTGCAGCAGCTTTACCAATAATGCAGTAGTGGCGTTTATTGCTGCCATTATTGTATGCGCCCTGATCTATTATGGGTTTAATGCCGTAAGCAAGCTGCCGGCATTAAAAAACGGCCCGGATTATTATATTGAAATGGCCGGTATTGATTTTCATTACCGAAGCATCAGCAGGGGGTTGATTGATACCCGTGATATTATTTATTTCATCAGCGTTATATTTTTATTTTTTGCTGTTACTAACCGAAACCTGTTAAAAAGATAATGAAGAGCCGGTTGAAAAAAATAGCGGATTCAAGATACTGGTGGCTATTGCTGCTGGCTCTGCTTTTTGGCATTAATTACTTCGCTTCTTTATTTTATGCCCGGCTGGATCTTACCAAAGAAAAGAGATATACATTAACCAAAGGGACCAAAGATCTTTTAGCCGGGCTGAAGGATGAAGTGCAGATAGATGTTTTCCTGAAAGGGGATTTTCCCGCAGGGTTTAAAAAGCTGGCGAATAGTACGGAAGATTTTTTGAGGATTCTTAAAGACAGGAACGGCTCAAAAGTTCATTATCGTTTTGTTTCCCCTTTGGATGAAGTACCCGGCACATCAAGAACGTTTGGCGATACGTTGATAAGCATGGGGGCCGTACCCATCAACCTTACTGTTCAGAAAAAAGCAGGAGAAAGCAGTAATATCATTTTCCCGGTGGCTGTTATGGAGTATAAAGGGAACAAGTCGCTGGTCAATTTATATCCCGGCGCCAGCGGCAGGATTTCGCAGGAGGAGATTAACAGCGCCGAAGCGTTGATGGAATACCAGTTTGCTAAAACACTTGATAAACTTACACAAACCCGGAAAGCCGGAATAGCTTATGCCACAGGCAACGGGCAGCCGGTGGACAGCCGGCCCTATGACCTGATGCAGACCTTAAGCCGGGATTACGAATTTAAAGTGCTGAACCTTCGTGAGCAACGGATAGTGCCGGAACAGGTGGATATTTTGCTGATTGTAAAACCGGTTGAAACATTTACAGAAGAAGAAAAACTGAAGATTGACCAGTTTGTAATGCGGGGTGGAAAATTACTTTGTTTTATCGATAACCTTATTGCCGAGCAGGACAGCCTTGCATACAAGCCTGAAACCATTGCCTATGACCGTAACCTGAACCTTACGGACCTTTTTTTCAAATACGGGGTACGCATTAACCCCAGTCTTGTAATGGATTTGCAATGTGATGTAATACCGATGGTAGTTGGTGGTTCGGAAGGCAACCCGCAAATTGAGTTTCTCCGCTGGAATTATTTCCCTTTCTTCTTCCCAGGCAACAATAAAGTGCTGAACAAAAACCTGGGATATATCGGGAGCCGGTTTGCAAATGCGATAGATACCATACAGGTTGCAGGGATAGAGAAAACAATATTACTAGCCTCTTCGCCCAATTCGAGAATAATCAGTACACCGGCTCTCATTAGCCTGAATGAAAATAAGAATGCACCGGAAGATGAAAAGTTTAAGCAAAATGCCATACCGGTAGCGGTGCTTTTAGAAGGAAGTTTTACTTCGTTGTTTAAAAATAAAATAGCACAGGCTGAAAAGGATACACTTGCTGCTATGGGTACTGCTTTTTTGGGAGAATCTGTACCTGGTAATAAGATGATTATTGTGGCTGATGGAGATATTGTATTAAACGATATTCTGCCGGACAGCGGCCCGCTGCCAATGGGATGGAACCGCTATACCTACCGGGAATACCAGAACCAGACTGAATTCGGAAGGGCTTTTATTCCGGTAGCCAACAGGGATTTTCTTATAAACTGCGTTGAATACCTGGTGAACAATGCGGCCATCAGTGAAACAAGGAACAAAGACATTGTTCTGCGCCTCCTGGATACACAAAAAGTAGAGGAGCAAAAAGGCAAATGGCAGTTTATTACTATTGCGGTTCCCGTTTTGCTCGTTATCCTGGCCGGTTGGGTGTACCAGCAGGTGCGTCGGCGTAAATATGCTGCATAAATTGCATCTGAAGCTACTATCTTCTCAGCTATCTTTGTATATTATTTAAAGAACCCTGATGACCAAAGAGCAGATCACCTACCTTGTTTTTGGTGTAGTAATAATTTTAGCCCTGGCTTTTGATTTGGGCCTTTTGAGTAAGAAAGGAAAAAAAATATCCATACGCCAGGCATTGTACCAAACATTTTTCTGGGTAAGCCTGTCGCTTGCTTTCTTTATATTCATGTGGATAGAAGACGGGCAAAAACCTGCCCTGGAGTACCTCAGCGCCTACCTGATGGAGTGGAGCCTTAGCATTGATAATATTTTTGTGTTTATCCTGATATTTTCTTCCTTTTCCGTAACAGAAGAACATTATGGCCGGGTGCTGCTGATAGGCATCCTGATGGCCATTGTGTTCAGGGTTATTTTTATTACAGTAGGCGTGGCGCTGGTGGACAGGTTTCACTGGATATTATACATCTTTGGCGCCTTCCTGGTTTTTACAGGCTTCAAAATATTTACAGCAAACGATGAAAAAGAATTTGACCCACAGGAGTCAAGAATATACCGGTTCCTGAAAAAGTTCTTACCGCTAGCCCCGCATGACGGCAACGGGAGATTTATAGTAAGGGAGAATGGCCGACCCGCTTACACAACACTGTTTGTCGTAGTCGTTATGCTGGCAGCCATTGACCTTGTTTTTGCATTGGACTCTATTCCGGCGGTGATGGGCATCGTGGACAACTCTCCTGAAAATAAAGAAATGGCCCGGCTGGTAATTTATACTTCAAATATTTTCGCCGTATTGGGGCTTCGTTCCTTGTTTTTCCTGCTTCGCGGCGCTGTCAGTAAGTTTGATTACCTGCAGCAGGGCATTGCTGTTGTATTGGTGTTTATCGGCGTTAAGATGCTGGGAGAGTATTGGATCAATCAATGGGTTGATAAGCAAACACAGGTCTTCATTTCTTTAGGGGTAATTATGCTTTGTATTTCCGGTTCTATCTTCTATTCTATTTTTATGAATAAGGCTGGAACCCCCCGGGATGTTACGGATGAAAGCCAATGATATATACGATCAGCCATATTGCCGCTATTATCCATGCAAAACCTTTCCTGGCATCAGATGATGCGATCAGGCATTTGCTGTTTGACAGCCGGAAATTGCAGACCCCTTCCGGCTCGCTTTTTTTTGCATTAAAAGGAGAAAGAAAGGACGGCCATTCTTTTATACCGGAACTGTATAAAAAAGGTGTAAGAAATTTTGTGGTCAGTATGGAGCCGGATATTTCCCGTTACCCCGGTTCTAATTTTCTTGTGGCGCCGGATACATTGAATGCATTACATCAGTTAACCATTTATCATCGCAGCCGTTTTGATATACCTGTTATCGGCATTACGGGCAGCAATGGAAAAACAATAGTGAAAGAATGGCTGTACCAGTTGCTGCATAAAGAATACAATATTGTCAGAAGCCCGAAAAGTTTTAATTCGCAGATAGGAGTTCCCTTAAGCGTATGGCAAATGAACGAACAGCATACGCTGGGCATTTTTGAAGCCGGTATTTCCAGGGAAGGTGAAATGGAAAGGCTGGAAGAAATAATCCGGCCAACCATTGGTTTGCTCACTACTATCGGCGAAGCGCATAGTGAAGGGTTCCCTTCGGCTGAAGCCAAAGAAAAAGAAAAAAGGGTTTTGTTTAAAAGGGCGGAGTTGCCTGCAAAGCTTTTCATAACAGAAACCGTAGTCTCAGAAACCGGTTCACAGATAAGGGCAAAGAAGGACAAGAATGATGCGGGGGATATTTTCATAGAAATCCCTTTCCGGGACGCCGCTTCTGTGCAAAACGCCATCACCTGCTGGGAGTTATTATTGTTTCTTGGCTACCCGGATGATCTTATTAAAGAAAGGATGAAGCAGCTTACATCTGTTGATATGCGGCTGGAGATGAAAAAAGGGCTGCACGGCTGCTCTATTATTAATGACAGTTACAGCGCCGATATAAGCTCTCTTGAAATTGCACTGGATTTCCTGGAGCAGCAAAGCGCCGGTTCCCAAAAAACAGTTATCCTTTCCGATTTTCTGCAAACGGCCATGCCGGATAAGGAACTGTATGATCTTATTCTTGTCTTGCTGAAGAAGCATAATGTAAGCAGGCTGATCGCTATTGGTGAACACATCTCTGCCAATGTACCGGTTGAATATGAAGGGATGGAAGTGGTTACTTTTCTTTCTACGGATGATTGTGTCAATCATTTCCGTTTTTCCGTTTTGCGGGATGAATTTATCCTGGTAAAGGGGGCAAGGATGTTTGCATTTGAACGTATTGTTCAGTTGTTGGAAGAAAAAGTGCATGAAACGGTACTCGAAATTAACCTTAGCGCCCTGGTGCATAACCTGAAAGAATACCAAAGGCATTTAAAGCCGTCAACGAAAGTAATGGCAATGGTGAAAGCCTTTGCTTACGGGAGTGGCGGCGTGGAAATAGCCGGGATATTACAATATAATAAGGTGGATTATCTCGGCGTGGCTTACGCTGATGAAGGGGTGGAGCTAAGAAAAGCAGGTATTTTTTTGCCTATAATGGTAATGAACCCGGAGGAAAATGCTTTTGCTGCAATAGTTGAAAACAACCTGGAGCCGGAACTGTATTCTTTTGACATCCTGAATTCTTTTTTGAGATTTCTCGAAAAAGAAAACGTAGAGCAATACCCTGTGCATATAGAAATTGAAACCGGGATGAACCGGCTTGGGTTTGGTATGAATGATATTGAAAAGCTGGCTCAAGTATTGCAACCTTCTTTGATTAAAGTACAAAGCATATTTTCTCACCTGGCGGCAGGCGAAGATGCCGGAGAGGATGCATACACATTCAGTCAGTTCCAAAAATTAAAGACTGCTGCTGACTATTTGCAGCAAAAACTGAATTACCCCATATTGCAGCATATCGCCAATTCCGCCGCCGCCATCCGGCACCCGGATTTGCAGTTGAGTATGGTAAGGCTGGGCGTTGGCTTATATGGTGTGGACAGCGCCGCATCGGGTAAGTTACAATTACAAACAGTGGCTACATTAAAATCAACCATTGCGCAGATCAAGTATTTGAAGAAAGGAGAGTCCGTCAGTTATAACCGGCGTACCGTACTGAAAAGGGATTCGGTAATTGCGACAATAAGGCTCGGTTATGCGGATGGCTATCCCCGCAGGTTGGGAAACGGAAAAGGCCTTGTATTGATAAAAGGGAAAAAAGCATCAGTGGTTGGCACCGTTTGTATGGATATGTTTATGGTTGATATTACGGATATCGAAGATGTGCAGGAAGGCGCTGAGGTTATTATCTTCGGAACGGGCCTGCCCGTTACCGAAGTGGCAAGACAGGCTGATACGATACCGTATGAAATTATGGCCGGCATCTCGCAACGGGTAAAAAGGGTTTATTTTCAGGAATGATATTTATTTTTAACGGATGGACAAAAGATACCGGGTTTAAAACATATATTTTTACATCTTAAACAACCGAAAGTGAAACTGAGAGGGGCTATATTGATTATACTGCTTGTTATTATTGCCGACCAGGCATTGAAGATATGGATCAAGACAACTTATCCTACAGGGGAGGTAGTAAGGGTGTTTGGGCTCGATTGGTTCCGGCTGCATTTTATTGAGAACTCGGGCATGGCCTGGGGCTGGAAGTTTGGAAATGAAACCGGCAAAGTAATACTTACATTATTTCGTTTGGCAGCGGTATTATTCGGCACCTGGTACCTGGGGCGGATTGTGAAGCAAAACTATAGCCGGGGCTTTATTATCTGTGCGGCCCTTATCTATGCAGGTGCGTTGGGCAACCTGATTGATAGCATGTTTTACGGGATGATTTTTGATAAGGGGCTCCATTTTGACCCGGCTATCAAAGACTATATCAGTTACGGAGGCGTTGCTTCTTTTTCTTCAGATGGCTACGGTTCATTTCTTCACGGCAGCGTGGTGGACATGCTGTATTTCCCGATGTTTAAAGGCCATTTCCCCTCATGGTTTCCTGTGGTGGGCGGCAATGAATTTGAGTTTTTCAGCCCCATATTTAATATCGCAGATGCTGCCATTTCTGTAGGCATCATTACGCTTCTCTTGTTTCAGAAAAGGTTTTTTCAGAAAAATGTTTCTCCTGACAGCCATGCAACCGTTGAAACCGATTCTAAGGTAAGCGACCATGCTCAGGTGTCGTAATGGATTATTTTACCAGTTGTGCCTTTTATACAATCTGGAAATCCACCGCCTTTGGCGGTGGCAATGAGGTTGTGGCTATGCCGGGTAAAGAAAATGCAGAACAAGCAGGAGTTGTTTGTTGCCACGAAAACACACAAAAGAACACTAAGAATTTTCACTTTCGTGAAAATTAGTGTGATTTCGTGGCAAACATTTTGGCAGTTGAATGCAGGCTCAAAATAGTAAGCCAAACCGGAGAAAGAAATTAGCCTTTTTGGCTCAGTCTTAAATCCGCCTGCTTTGTAGGTAGTAGTTTAATTTTTTATCACTAACCGTTGCAGGGTGTTATTATTTGTGGCTATTCTGAGAATATAAACCCCGGTGGGCAGTGTGCTCACATTGTCAAAAAGCAGGCGGTTTATCCCGTTCCTGATATAGAATGACTTTTCTTTCACCCTGTTTCCATTTATATCCATCAGCTCTGTTATAATACTCATGCTTTCATGAGAAGAAATATTGAATAACAGTTCTGATTGGAATGGGTTCATAACAGCGTGAAGTGAAAGTCCTGCATAAACGGATGACAGCAGAATTACCTGGCTGTATTTTATGCTTCCGGAAGAAGAAGTTATTTTTATCCGGTAATATTTTGTTCCCGTTATTTCTTCAATATCTGTAAATGTATAAGCATTATTTTCTTTCTCCGGGTCATTAAAACCTGCAACCGTTCCAATAGGAATAAAACTGAGCCCATCGGAGCTGCGTTCGACTATAAAGTTAATTTGCCCGCCTGTTTCTTTTGTTGATGCCCAGTTAAGAACTGCTTTCTTGTTGGAGATAGTTCCTGTAAAAGAAATAAGTTGTGTTTCCATGATAGGAGTACAATCTATAATGTCAAGCGTAATAGTATTTCCGTTATCGGTAAACCTACAATTGACATTTGCCAGGTTGGCTAAAGTTGTAGCCACTACGGCCTGGTACATATCTCCGCTGTTGGCCAGGCTTGTCATAGGAGGCAAAACGGTGTAATAAGTAATATATTCCCAGGCTGTACCGTTCCATACGGGAGTGGCAGGGCCAAGCGGGCCGGTAACATCAGTCCAGGTAAGGCCGCCATCAGTACTTCGTTGCCATTTGTAATAAGTGTAGTTATTAAAGAAAGAACGAATGGTGTCTGAAAGTGCCACCGGGTTATCCATGCAGACGATGGGGCTGGCCGAAGGGGAATAAGCCATATTGGGTGAGCAGGTAGAAACGGAAATATCATCCAGTGCCCAGTCGTTACCGCCTCCGCCCGGGGCATTGTTAAAAAATTTCAATATAAAGCTGGTTTGCGTAGGCCCGGTCAGGTAAGTAAAGCCTTTCTTTATCCATTGCCCGTTGTATTCAAGGTTCCCGGTAGAATAATAGTCAATGCCATTCACTTCAAAAGTCAGGTTGGGCTTTACTCCCGATGAATCGCCGGTGCCGGTAGGAATATAATATACAGGCCCGCTGCTGTTTGTAGCCCCTTTGCCGTTGGAATCACATCCGCATTTGGAGCAGATGTTTCTCATCCAGCAGGATATTTCATAGTAGGTATTCGGGCAAAGCCCGGAAATGGTTTGCTGAAAAGCAGAATCTATACGATAGGCGGCATTAATGACCAGCATATAGCCTGCATTGTTATTTGCAACAGTGTCAGCAGGTGGGTTACCTAAAGTAGGAGAAACAGCGCCTGTATGGTCGCCGATAATATCCCACACACTAAAAACCCGGTGTGATGGCGATGAAGCATCCGGGATGGCCCAACTATTTGTAGTGGAGTATCCGAGCCGGGTAGATGTATTATTGGCAATGCCATAATAATAATCGTTTGGCATGTTGGCATCAAAGGGGGCATAAGTATATCCTACGGGCACATTTGCCGAAACACCCCTGTTTCTTGTAGGGCCGCTGCCAAATGTTCCGTTAAATTCTGTTCCAATAGCATTGACGCCAATTGTATTGGCACAAATACCATAGTTGGTATAGACTCTTACCAGGTTGGAAGGAAAAGTATGTGTTGCTACAGATGCTGTTCCGCTCCTCCTGTGCGTTATCGTTCCGCCACCGGTATTAATATTAGTGTTTAACGGAGAAGTAACCACTACCCGGTAAGAGGCAACCATAATACAGGTGCTGCCATAAAATGAAGGCTTATGCGTATTGACAACCCGTCCCCGCCTGAATGCAGTAGCCGGTGCGGCACCGGGATTAAAGCCCAGGTGAATGGTTACTGTTGTCCCGGAAATCCAGCCGGGGTCATCGCCGGCAACGTTTGTGAACTGCTTATATATTTTACCTTCATTGGTAAGTACTCTTATTGTACCCGGAATAAAAGCAGTTCCAGCGGGTATATTATCCCGGAACCGGCAACTGTCATAGGTGCCTGACCGGACTACAAGGGAAGCCCTTATTTCAAGCGTATCGCCGGTTTCCACTGTTCCGCCGTTCACACCTTTGCTTACATTGATATAGCTTTTCCCAAAGTCGATGTTTTGTGCAAACAATGCCGTACCGCTATACAATACAGCAGCAATAAATAATATAATAATAAAAGACAGGGGTACAGTTCTTTTCATGGATACAGATTTTCATTTAACAACGGTTTCAGAGCAACAATAAAATTAGGGGGCTGTTATATGTAAACCAATAGGATTATTCTATGATTTTTTGTGAAAAAAATCACTCTTACCAGAGGGAAAAACACCCTCTCCTCAAAAGGCAAAAAATAAGTATCGGGAAAAATCAGGTTATAAGTGCAAACCAGGAAAACAATGTTGCGCCATTATAGTTTCACTGAAAAATCAGGCGGATTTTTTTCATTTTCCCCCTTGATTCAGGTAACAGCAGGAGGGCTTCGGGATAATACTATCTATCGGAATTTACGGAAGGAATACTGATACTACTGTGGATAATTGAAATAGCCAGCCATAAAGCCATGCGTAGTACTACGGGTAAGCTATACTTGTGGGAACGGGAAATTTCCTCCCTTGTTAAAAAGAGATTGTGGAAATGCCACAGTTGCTGAAAAACAGAAAAACAAATAGTGGGGCCTATTTGGCATAAAATGCCCTGCTTTCCCTGATATAGCGCAGCGCTGCTTCTTTATCAGAATTGGCCATAGCAAGCATGCTCCTTCGGATAAAGCCGCTGTATTCGCCGGAAAGAACTGCGTTTAAGTAAACTGAATTTGTTTTTTGAAAAGTTGATTGTTTGGTTTCCTGCAATGAAGAGGCAGGAAGAGGGGTGTTTTCTTTTTTCATACGGGGCGGATCTTGTTTTAATAGGGTTCGAAAGGCTAAATAATAATAAAAATGACAAAAATGCAAGCCTTTACACGTAAAAAGAAGGAGTAGTAATCCCCTTCTTTTGCTACTTGTTGATTATCAGGTTAAATTTTGCCCACCATATTAGCTGGGTTTACCCATTCATCAAATTGTTCGGGTGTAATATATCCTAATTTTACGGCCATTTCTTTTAATGTGGTTCCTTCTTTATGGGCTTTTTGTGCAATTTCAGCGGCTTTATAATAACCGATTTTTGTGTTCAGCGATGTTACAAGCATCAGGCTGTTGTCCACATGCTTTTTGATATTGGCTTCAATCGGTTCGATACCTGCGGCGCATTTGTCATTAAAGGAAACGCAGCCTTCCCCGATCAGCCTGGCGCTGTGCAGGAAGTTGTAGATCATTACCGGTTTAAAGACATTCAGTTCAAAATGCCCGTTTGCTCCGCCAATGCTGATGGCTACATCATTGCCCATTACCTGTGCTGCAATCATGGTTAACGCCTCACATTGCGTGGGGTTTACCTTGCCGGGCATAATGGAGGAGCCAGGCTCATTGTCCGGGATGAATAGCTCACCGATGCCGCTCCTGGGACCTGATGACAGCATACGGATATCGTTGGCTATTTTCATTAAGCTAACGGCAATTGTCTTCAATGCACCATGTGTTTCTACAATAGCATCATGTGCTGCCAATGCTTCAAATTTGTTTTCCGCTGTTATGAACGGCAGCCCTGTTAAGACCGCAATATGTTTGGCCACATTGGCTGCATAACCGTCAGGTGTATTGATGCCGGTGCCTACGGCTGTGCCGCCGAGGGCCAGCTCGCTTAAATGCGGTAATGTATTTTTTATCGCCTTAAGTCCATGATCAAGCTGGGAAACATAACCGCTGAATTCCTGCCCTACGGTTAGGGGAGTGGCATCCATAAAATGGGTGCGGCCGATCTTCACCACGTTCATAAACGCTTTGCTTTTTTCGGCCAATGTATTCCTTAGCTTTTCAATTCCGGGGATAGTCGTCTCAATCAAAACTTTGTAAGCGGCAATGTGCATCGCCGTAGGGAAAGTGTCGTTCGATGATTGGGATTTATTTACATCATCGTTGGGGTGCAGGAATTTCTCCTTATCTGATAAAGAGCCGCCTTTGATAACATGGCCACGATACGCTACCACTTCATTCACATTCATATTGCTTTGCGTGCCGCTGCCTGTTTGCCAAACAACAAGAGGGAAGTAAGAATCTAATTTTCCCTCTAATATTTCATCGCATACCTGCCCTATCAGATCTGCTTTTTCTTTGGGTAAAACACCGGCTTCAGCGTTGGTGAGGGCCGCCGCTTTTTTTAAATAAGCAAAAGCTCGGATGATTTCCTTGGGCATTCGGTTAATGTCCTGTGCTATTTTAAAATTATCAATACTGCGTTGTGTTTGCGCTCCGTAAAGGGCATCGGCGGGTACTTTTACTTCGCCCATCGTGTCCTTTTCAATCCTGTATTCCATAATATGGCTGGGTTATTTTAATAAGAAATTTGAGGCTGCAAAGGTAGCGGAAATCAATTATTTGTGATGGCTGCGGATGTGCTTATGCCCTTTTCAACCTTTCAGCAGAATAATCGTAACATTGATAGCATGAAACAGCTACTCTTTTTTATTTGCCTGTTCTGTGCAGGGGTGCTTGCAGCCCAAAAGACAGAAAACATTATCATCATTACTACGGATGGGCTTCGCTGGCAGGAAGTGTTCAAAGGAATGGATTCTTTTCTTGCGAATAACCCGAAGTATAATGAAGGGGACAGTCTTTATATTTTTGATAAATATTGGGCCGCTGATGAGAAGGAAAGAAGGAAGAAACTTATGCCGTTTCTATGGTCTGAAATAGTTGCCAAAGGGCAGGTGTATGGCAACAGGGCTTTCGGCAACAGGGTGGATAATAAAAACCCATATTGGTTTTCTTATCCCGGGTATAGTGAGATAATGACCGGCTATGCAGATACGGCTATCAACAGGAACAGTTATCCGCCTAATCCGAATGAAACTGTATTGGAATTTCTGAACAAGCAACCGGCGCTGAAGAATAAGGTAGTGGCATTTGGCGCCTGGGATGCTTTTGACCGGATATTGAACGAAGAAAGAAGCAAAGTGCCCGTTATGTCGGCTTTTGATCCTACAGGCGGAGATAATCCTACTGACAACGAGAAGTTGATCAACCGCTTACTGAAAGATGCTTATAAACCCTGGTTGGAAGCAGAATGCCTGGATGTGTTCACCCATTATGCAGCGGAAGAATGGATAAAAGCAAGAAGACCCAAAGTGGTTTATATCGCTTATGGCGAAACGGATGAATGGGCACATGCCGGCAAGTACCGTTCTTACATAGATGCGGCCCGCCAGGTGGATGAATGGATAAAACAGTTATGGGAGTATATCCAGTCGAATGAACAGTATCGGGACAAAACAACATTATTTTTTACTACAGACCATGGCCGGGGCGATATAAAGAAAGATGAGTGGACAGACCATGGCAATTCTGTTACAGATGCATCTGAAATATGGCTGGCAGTGATGGGTCCCGATACGCCTGCGGAAGGAGAAATAAAAAGCGTTGCTCAGTTATACCAGGAACAGTTTGCACAAACCATTGCCAAATTAATGGGCTATACGTTTCAGGCGAATCACCCTGTAGCCGAGGAAATAAAAACCGTATTCAAACCTGTAAAATGAGGAAACTGCTTTTCTGTTTACTGCTTATTTCTTTATGTAGCATCTGTGCAGCGCAAAAGAGACAGCCGGTTCCTGCAGTGCAGCAACTGGCCTGGCATGATATGGAGTACTATCTATTTATGCACTTTGGGCCTAATACTTTTACGGATAAGGAATGGGGGCATGGCGACGAACCCGCTGCTATTTTCAATCCTTCCCAACTGGATTGCAGGCAATGGGTGCGGGTGGCAAAGCAGGCAGGTGTAAAAGGCATCATCATTACGGCCAAGCATCACGATGGGTTTTGCCTGTGGCCAAGTAAATATTCAACCCACACTGTCCGGGAAAGCAAATGGAAAGATGGCAAAGGCGATGTGCTGAAAGAGTTGTCAGAAGCCTGTAGAGAAGGCGGGTTGAAATTTGGCGTCTATATCTCGCCGTGGGACAGGAACCATCCTGATTACGGAACGGAAAAATACAATGATGTTTTTGTGAACATGATGAAAGAACTGTTTGCAAATTACGGCCCGGTATGGGAACTCTGGTGGGATGGCGCCAATGGCGAGGGGCCTAACGGGAAAAAGCAGGTGTATGACTGGCGAAGGTTTGAAAATACAGTAAGGGAAATTTCTCCGGCTACGGTTATCTTCAGCGATATAGGCCCGGATATACGCTGGGTAGGAAATGAAAACGGTTTTGCAGGCGCTACTAACTGGAATTATTTAGATACGGCTGGTTTTAAAAGAGGATTGGGTGCACCGCACAATGATACATTGCTGCAGGGTAACTATAACGGTGCCCATTGGATACCTGCGGAATGTGATGTAAGCATCCGTCCCGGCTGGTTTTATCATGAATCAGAGAATGATAAGGTGAAAACACCGCAAGCCTTGTTTAATCTTTATTTGAAATCAGTGGGCCGCGGCGCAAATTTGTTATTGAACGTACCGCCGGACAGGAGAGGGCTAATACATGAGAATGATTCGGCTGCATTGATCGGGTTTAGGAAATTGAGGGAGGAGAGTTTTGCGAAGAATTTGTGTTTGGAAGGTAAAGGTTATTTCGTGCCACATAACGGCAGCACAGAGGCGTCCGGGCTTAATGACGGAATTGATTCAACAGGTGAAACCAGCTTTATTACTTACTTAAATTCAATGGGAGTAGAATTTGAGTCGGCCAAAAAGATAAATTGTATTGTATTAAAAGAAGATTTGAGAGAAGGTCAGGCTTGTGCCGCATTTCGCTTACTGTTAATGGATAAGCAACATAATTTGGTCAGGGAGATAAGAGGTTCGACTATAGGCCATAAACGAATACTGACTTTTCCTGAAACAGAAGCAGCTATTATCGGGCTGAGCATAGGAAATCAAAAAAGGCCGACACGAATCAGCGAAATAGAAGCCTACCTGATTGATGCAGCATTGCTGGAAAATAAGATTGATTCTATTCTCCGGTAAAAACAGCTTTCCTTTTTTCCAGAAAGGCGCTTACACCTTCTTTCATATCGTTTGTGTCAAAGGCATTGCCGAATTCTTCTATTTCCAGGGCATAGCCATCTTTCGTTTCATCAAAAACAGCATTGGCTGCTTTAATGCAACCGGCTACTGCTAATGGCGCTTTGCTGTTAATGGTTTCCAATATTTTTTTAGTGTGCTCCAATAATGTGTCAGCAGTGGTTACATAATTCACCAATCCCAATTGTTTGGCTTCATTGGCATCTATCATGCCGGCGCTCATCAGCAATTCCATTGCTTTACCTTTTCCTATCAATTGCACCAAACGTTGTGTGCCTCCATAACCTGGTATCAATCCAAGATTTACTTCCGGCTGACCGAACCTTGCATTTTCAGATGCTATCCGGAAATGGCAACTCATCGCCAGTTCGCAGCCGCCGCCCAATGCAAAACCGTTGACAGCGGCCACAATAGGCCTGGCAGCATTTTCTATTCTTGAAAATGTATCCTGGCCCCTTTTTGCCAATGCCATTGCTTCCTGTTTGTTCAACGCATTGAACTCCGAAATATCTGCACCTGCTACAAATGCTTTTGGTCCGGCGCCGGTAAGGATGACTGATTTAATTTCCGGGTTGGCATTAATTTCATCCAATGCCGAATTCAAATCTGTAAATACATCCTTATTTAAGGCATTCAGCTTATCCGGCCTGTTGATGGTGATGGTGAAAATGCCGTTTTCCAGCGAAGTGAGAAGGGTAGAATAACTCATAGATAAAAATTGACTTGCCGAAGGTAAGACAAACCCATCTGTTATTGCTGCTGCTGCATCTGCACAAACTTGCGATAAGAGTTTTCAGAAACCCCGGGGTTATGTACCTGGTAAGTAAATACAGGGGCAGTATTGTCTCCTTCTTTTTTAGGCGTTCCATTTTCAATGGTTACAGAAACTTCCAGCTTATGCTCGGAAGAACCTTTGTAGGTGCCCTTTACAGGAGTGCAATCAGTAAAGCTCCTGCCGATGGCCAGCCGCACATGCCTGTCGCTGGCAATGCAATTATTGGTAGGGTCAAGCCCTATCCACCCGGCAGAGGGGATATAGGCTTCCACCCATGCATGGGTAGCTCCTTCACCGCGAAGTTCATGATTCTTGGGACAAATATACCCGCTTACATACCTGGCGGGAATGCCAACGATGCGCAGCATGACCAGCAGCACATGGGCAAAATCCTGGCAAACACCTGCTTTTAATTTCCATATTTCATCTACCTGTGTTTCTACATTGGTGATGCCTTTTTTGTATTCAAAAGTGTTGTACACAAATGAGGACATTTTAAAAGCAATATCAAAAGGTGATATTGTTTTGTCCATGATGCCTGCAACGGCTTCGGCTATTTCCTTATCTGCATTTCCATGTTCCTTGAAAAGAAAATCGAGGTAAGGGAATTGTTCTTTTACGAGGTTCAGGTTTTCCCATTGAGCCTCAGCAGTAATATCAATATCCGGCGTTTCGGTGGCATGTATAATTACTTCTATTACGGATTCGATGGTGAGTTCATTGTGCGGTTTAATAACAGAAAAGATGCCGATCTTATTACCGAAATAATCCGGGAACACTTCTACAGAAGGCTGGTGGGTAATATGCAGGTCATGTTTTTTTACTTCCTGTAGCTTATCATCAATCGGGAAAAGCATTACCTGGTTAGAACTGTCAATAACAGGTGAAGGATAACTATATCGGGTAATATGTTTTATACGGTACTTCGGCATGGCTGCAAAATTGGTACAATTCAGGAATTACCAAAATAATATTGGTTAAAAGCAGCGGCAATTCCCAGCAGGTCTTGTCGTACTTCACCAAGGAAAAGATGTATTTTATCGCCTTTGCTGATGTCAACGGCGCTGTATTTCACATTGTTCATGGCCCGGCCGATTAAGAATTCAAGCCGTTTATAGCTTTCAGGCAGGCTTTCGGTTTTTAACCGTTCAAAATAGCGGGATAGTTGTTTCAGGGAATAGGCTACCGAGTGCGGAAAGCTTTCGTTGTACAATATTTGTTCCAAAACATAAGCAGTCTGAAAATTTCCCCGGTGTGTTTTTAAATAAAACTCATAACCGGAAAGGGAATACAGCAAATACCGTAGTGAGGTTACTTCTATTTTCCCTTCGAGGTCATAATGCAGCTCTGCCAGCTTGATGTGCAGCATGTCAACCGAAAGAATGGCCCTTTCCAGGAACTTGCCGATATTCAGGTAATTAAACCCTTCGCCCCTTGCCATCGTAACGTCCACCATGCCGTGATATAACATGCCATGATAAATAAGCTGGTCCAAAGCGGTAACAGGGTCGCCCTGGCTTACCTGTACATGTATCCTTGCATTTCGTATCAGGTGATAGTAGTCGTTAAGGCTTTGCCATACTTCTTTGGTGATATGGTCCTGCACAGCCCGTGCATTTTCCCTGGCACTTGTAATATTGTTGAATACGGAAGCGCCGTTGTTTTTATCCAGTAAAAGGTGCTCCAGGACTTTGATGGAATTGTTTCCGATAGCTTTTATTTCTTCCGGCGGCGCATCGCTGTAATTTCTCAACAGGGTTTGCCAGTTAAAATCCTTTACTTCATCCTGTGATAAAATATAATTGGTGCGAAGAATACGCAGCATGCCATTGGTCCGCTCCATATAACGGGCCATCCAGAAAACAGAATCAGCAACTCTACTTAACATAAGAAAGCTGTTAGTTTTTAGCCGTGAGCTATGAGCTTTGGGCTGCGTTTACCCTTTCAATTTATTAATAAATACCATTATCATTTTTTCTTATAAGGATTGTTTTGTTTAATTAAGACCGAAAGTCAGGAAGTTGGAAAGAATTAGTTCCGAAAATTGAAATATTCTTCAATTTTTGAGAATCCATCTTTTCTGACTTTCCGTCTTACGGTCTTTCTGAACATTCTTTGCTATCCCAGCACCCATGTATCCTTACTTCCCCCGCCCTGCGATGAGTTTACCACCAATGAACCTTCCTTCAGGGCCACTCTTGTCAATCCCCCCGGTACAATATCTATTCCGTCAGGTCCATACAGGGCATAAGGCCGAAGGTCAACTCTTCTTGGTTGTAATACCCCGTTTATATAACATGGCGCAGACGAGAGGTTAATAATTGGTTGTGCAATAAAACTTCTCGGGTCTTCTTCAATAGCTGTTTTAAAATCTTCCATTTGTTTTTCCGTAGCTGCACTGCCGATTAACATTCCGTACCCGCCGGATTCATTTGTTTTTTTAAGCACCATTTTATCCATATTCTCAAATACATGCTTCCGGTTTTCCGGAATAGCGAGTTGGTAAGTAGGTACGTTTTTGAGTATAGGTTCTTCGTTCAGGTAATAGCGTATCATGGCAGGTACATAGGAGTAAACGGCCTTATCATCCGCTACGCCATTACCAATAGCATTTACGATGGCTACGTGACCGGTGCGGTAAGCGCCATAGATACCGGGCACACCCAGCATACTATCGGGCCGGAAAACAAGCGGGTCAATAAAATCATCATCCACGCGGCGGTAAATTACATCAACCTGTTTCAGCCCGGTGGTGGTTTTCATATACACTTTATGATTGTCAACTACAAGGTCGCTGCCTTCTACCAGTTCAATGCCCATCAGCCTTGCCAATGTGGTATGTTCAAAATAAGCGGAGTTATAAATCCCCGGCGTTAACAACACAACGGTAGGCTCGCTGTTTTGCCTGTTGGCCAAAGCAACCAGATTCTTTAATAAAAGGTCGGGATAATCTTTTACAGAACGTACATTGCTTTTAGGAAGCAGGTCGGGGAATATCCTGTACGTAATGCTGCGGTTCTCCAGCATATAGGAAACACCGGAAGGGGTACGCAGGTTATCTTCCAGCACATAGTAAGTGCCGTCATGGTCGCGGATAAGGTCAATGCCGGAGATATGCGTATAAATATCAAATGGCACATCTACATTGACCATCTGCCGTACAAAATTGGGGCAGGAGTAGATCAGCTTGGCTGGTACAATGCCGTCTTTGATAATGAATTGCTGGTTATAAATATCTTTCAGGAAAATGTTCAGGGCCTTCAGCCGCTGCTTGATGCCCGCTTCAATATGTTCCCACTCGGCAGCTTCAAGGATGCGAGGGACGATATCAAAGGGGAATATTTTTTCAATGCCTTCGCCGCTGCTGTAAACGGTAAAGGTAATGCCCTGGCTCATGAACAGTTTCTTAGCCAGTTCGTCTTTATGTGTCATTTCATCAGCAGAAAGGTTTTGTATGGAAGAAACGAAATGCTGGTAAGCAGGTCTGATGCCTGTGGTGGCAAACATCTCATCCCACACACGGGGTTCCACATGATAGCCTGATAAAAGCGAATAATCTTCCATATGCAATGAAATTAAGGAAACAATCAGGAAAACCCTGTTTATGGAAGCAACCGTTAGCGATAAAAGGTCAGAAACTGCGATTGTTCTTTACCCATGCCGTAATATACTCACTGATCTCCGAAGTAGGGGCGCCGGGGGCAAATAATTTTCCTACTCCTGACTTATTCAGTTCTTTTATATCTTCTTCCGGGATGATGCCGCCGCCTGTCAGCAGCACATCGTTCATTCCTTTTTCTTTCATCAGCGCCATTACTTTGGGAAAAACGGTATTATGTGCGCCGGAAAGGATGCTGATGCCGATGGCATCCACGTCTTCCTGCAGGGCGGCGTTTACCACCATTTCCGGTGTTTGCCGCAGACCGGTATAGATTACCTCCATACCTGCATCACGCAGGGCGGTGGCAATTATTTTAGCGCCGCGGTCGTGGCCGTCCAATCCTACTTTGGCTACCAATACTCTGATGGGTCTGCTCATACCCGGTTTACATTTCCGTAAATGTAGGCAAGAAATGATAAACAGTAAAGCAATGCAGGGAGGCATCATCCTGCCTCGTCCTAAAATAAGTGTACAGTTTTCAAGCCTCTGCCAAAAGGAGACTTGTTTGCGAAGGCAAGCCTTATTACCTTATACCGGTTATTGTACTATCAATCAGGGAAGAAGGTTGTTCAGTCGGGGAGCCTGTTTTCCCTCCCCCATATTCGCAATTTTAAAACGGAAAAAATAGACTTCTTTTGTACAGCTAAAGTACATTCAACCAACAAGAACATGCCGGAAACAATAAAGGTGGCGATATTTGAAGACAGCAGGCATCTCCGGGAAAGCCTGCAAATTGTGCTGAATGGCTCGCCGGGATTTACCTGCGTGGGGGCTTATCCCGATTGCAAAAATATTTTGGCGCAGGTAGAAAAAGACAAACCCGGCATTATATTGATGGACATTGAAATGCCCGGCACAAACGGCATTGAAGCTACGGCCCTGGTCAAATCAACATTTCCGCAGGTGCATGTGCTGATACAGACCATTTTTTTTGAGGACGATTATATTTTCAGGGGTATCTGCGCCGGCGCTTCGGGCTATATCTTAAAATCAACTTCTTTTACCGGCTACCTTGATGCGCTCTCGGAAGTGTTCTCGGGCGGCTCTCCCATGACGCCAGGCATTGCCCGTCGTGTACTGGAACTGTTTAAACAGCATGCCCCTGCCGCACCGGCAGCCCCGGCCGACTACCAGCTTACCTCAAAGGAAAAAGAAATACTGAAGCTGCTTGTAAACGGCAGAAGCTATAAAATGATCGCCGCCGAAATGAATGTATCATTTGAAACCGTGAAGTCGCACATCAGAAACATTTATCAAAAACTCCAGGTGAACTCCAATACCGAGGCCGTTGCCCTTGCATTGGGCAACAGGCTGGTCTGATATTATCTGCCCCTTCTCCCCATAATTCGCTATTGATTGCCGCAGGCGGGCAGTCTATTTTTGGCGCATAATTAAACTGTGAGAAAAATGAAAAGACTTCTTCTCTTCTGCCTGTTGCTATTTATGATTAACAGCATTTCTTTTGCCCAGGTGGGTATTGGCAACACAACACCCGATGCCAGTGCCCAGTTAGATGTAACCAGTACGAACAAAGGTATATTGGTACCGCGTATGACAGCTGTTCAACGTAATAGTATAGTCACACCTGCAACAGGCTTACTTGTTTATCAAACCAATGGCACCTCTGGGTTTTATTATTACAATGGTAGCGCATGGACAGCACTAACCGGTAATGGTGGCGACCCCAGCCAGTGGACAACCGACGGCAGTAATATTTATTATAACGACGGCAGTGTGGGTGTTGGCACCAGCCCAAACAATAGCGCAGCACTTGACGTAAGAAGCACTACCAAAGGCATGTTAGTGCCGCGTATGACAGTTGCTCAACGTAATAACATAGCCACACCGGCCACAGGCTTGCTTGTTTATCAAACCAACAGTACACCGGGCTTTTATTATTACAATGGCAGCGCATGGACAGCACTTGCAGGTGGTGGCGGCGCCAGCCAGTGGACAACCGACGGCAGCAATATTTATTACAACGAAGGTAATGTGGGTATTGGCACCGGCACACCCAATGCTGCGGCAGCGCTTGATGTAAGCAGCACCAGCAAAGGCATATTATTTCCCCGAATGACACAGGCTCAAATGAACGGTATTGCAAACCCAGCAGCAGGGTTGGTGGTTTATAATACTACATATAATGAACTTTATCAGAGAGATGGCAGCCAATGGCGAAACCTGATTAATGGCAGCTACTGGTTGCGGCCGGTTACAGGCAGACCCCTAATAGCAAATACTGTAGATAGCGTTGCTATTGGTATTGCCGTCCCTACAGAGCGCCTTGATGTAAATGGCACTCTTAGGGTAAGAAACACTTTAAAAGCCGATGCCGGCATTACTGCTGCAGGTACTGTGAATGCTGGTGCCTTTACAACATCAGGTGCACTATTTGTGGGAGGTGTAGGAATCATAAGCAATAATTTGACTGTTAATGGACAAGTAGTAAATATTAACAACGACAACGCTATACTACAATTGGTTTCTGGCGGCACCAATAAAGGCTTTTTACAACTAAGCGGCAACGATGTACGCACCGGCACCCTTAACACAAACCCCACCGGCCGGTATATCATTCGGCTAAACGGAACTAACTGGGTAACGGTACAACCCAACGGGCAGGTAATAATTGGCAATAATGCCAACACACAGGCCGCCAACGGATATGCCCTAAGCGTAGGCGGCAAAATAATTGGCGAAGAGCTGAAAGTACAGTTGCAGGCAAGCTGGCCCGACTATGTTTTTAACGACAGCTATAAATTGAAAAGTTTTGCCGAACTGAGAACTTATATTAATGAAAACAACCACCTGCCCGGCATACCTGCCGCAGCAGAAGTAGAAGCCAGCGGACTGGAAGTAGGCGAAATGCAGCGCAAAATGATGGAAAAAATAGAAGAGCTTACGCTGTATGTGCTGCAGTTGGAAGAAAAGATAAGCAAAATGGAACAAGCGGATAAAAAGTAAATTGATATGAAAAAAACACTTTTAATATTAATACTTTGCCTGCCATGCGCCTGCCTGCTTGCACAAAACCATGTAATGTTTAGCTGGCCCCTGCGGGTAACTGCCGAGTATGATGATATGCCGGGATATTATTATATAGGTAACTATATGGATCAACTGAAAGGTTCTAATAAACAGGATTACCAGTGCGATGATGATAATTATGACGATCATAACGGAATGGATATATCTATTGTACCTTTTGGTTGGAGTATGATGGACAGTAATTATGTGGACGTGGTGGCAGCGGCGCCGGGTAAGGTAGTACGTGTAATTGATAATAATAATAATGATGATAACTGTAGCAGTAGTAATTGTTCTCAGGCTAACACTCCCAATAATGTCATTGTCATCCTGCACGACGATGCGGACAGCACCATATCTATGTATTACCATATAAAAACAAATTCAGCGGTGGTGCAGGAAGGCGATATGGTGTACGAAGGGCAGCCCATCTGCAAAGTGGCCAGCTCCGGGTGCAGCTCCTATCCTCATTTGCATTTTGAGGTACGTACGGTAAAAGGCAGTGATATTGCAGATATCTATACATGGAATCCATATAATAACAGCAACGTTCCTTTAATTGACCCCTTTGGCGCCTGCGGCTCCATTGCAGAAGCCGACCGTAGAACTATAAATACCGACAGCTACTGGAAAAACCCGCATCCGTATCACGAACCGGGTATATTGCGGGTGATGACACACTCTGGCCCTCCACCGTATTGGAGTTCCGGTTGCAAGGGGGTTGAAAACAAAAGGGCTAAAAATAATTTCAGCAGCAACGATTTGGTACGCTTATGGATATATTTTAGCGACCCCAGAGGAGGTGATGCTGATGCTGATGTTGTAATTTATGACCCGTCAGGAGCAGAGATACTAAATGGTAGTTTTCATTTCCCATCCTCGTGGAATCCTAGTGTTGATCCACTGAATTGGCATCTTCAACTTTCCAATGCTCCCAGCGGTACCTATAAAGTGGAAGCAACCTACACCAAAGATGCCATTACTAAAAAAGCCTTTCATTATTTTACCGTAAACTGTGTGTCTGGTTATTCTATAAACCATACCATAAGCAATACCACCGGTTATATAGCAGGTAACGATATTTCAACCATATCAACACTAACCTCTGCAGCCAATGTAAAATTGCAGGCGGGCAATGTTATTACCTTTTCACCGGGCTTTACCGCCACGACAGGCAGCACTTTAAAGGCAAGAATAAGGGAATGTGATTATGTGGAATAACGTGGGATATGTAAGGTTTAAGAAGTAAGATTATTTTCAAATTTGAAAACCCGGCATGCAATGAAAAAGAGAATAATTCTTTCTGTTTTATTTTTTATTTCAGGGCGCCTGATGGCGATAAAATAATTAAAATATAAACAAGGGTATATATGAAAAAAAATATACTGCTGGTCATGGCGCTCACATTCTTCACACTCTCCCGGGCGCAAACAAGCTTCGGCCCCGGAGGGCTTACCATTAAAGCCAATACCCCGGTAAGCATTGACAGCCTTGTATTGAAACCAACGGCTGACATGACCATCAGCAATAACCAATTGCAGGTGCGCTACACACCGGTAACTTTTTCTTCCGGCAATAGTGTGCTGCGGGTGTATGAGTGGGACAATGCCATGCAACTTACCGGCGAGGCGGGCCTGTTTGTTGCCCCGGAAGAACTGAATAACAACGCCCTGCCCCTTTTACAGATTGCCTATAGCAATTCAACCGGTAACAGCGGGTTCACTATCAGCACCGGCAGCATCGTGGAAGAATCCATTAACTACGTAGAAAATACATTCACTGCCACAAGTATCAAACAACTGACCGCTGTTAACCCTGCCAACTCTACATTACCTGTTCAATGGCTCTCTTTTACTGCCGAAAAAGCGGGACCTGCTGCCTTGCTTATATGGAAAGTGGCGCAGGAAGAAAATGTAAACCAATACGAAGTATTGAAAAGCGCCAACGGAACCGCATTTGAAAGTATCGGCACTGCGGCAGCGCAATGCAATGGCTGCGGCAGCACGGAAACCATTTATACCTTTACCGACCTTCAGCCTTTTAGCGGGAATAATTTTTACAGGATAAAAGAAACCGATATTGACGGCCAGGTTTCTTACTCTATTGTAAGGCAATTGAATTTTGGAAACGAAACAGATGAGTTGAAAGTCAACCCCAACCCGGCAGCCACAACCGTTTACATTTCCAACCTCGTCCACAGCAAAGAGTACATCATATCAGTAACAGCTATGAACGGTTCAATTGTAAAATATGAACAGGTACGGGATAAGACCAACCATCAAATAGACGTATCAGCCCTTGCTAACGGGCAATATGTGCTCACGGTAACGGGCGATGGCATGCAGTTTACAAAAAAGATAGTTGTAGCGAGGTGATGAATTTCCATTGATGCCACAGCAAAAAGTGTATTCATAATTGTTGTTAACTGCAAAAAGAGGCGCCTGCCTGCCCGGTAGGCAGATAACCCCGGCTTATATTGTATCGCGGGGTTTATTCCGGCGATAAGCAAAACAAATGAACGTATGAGTGTCATAGGCTCGTCAGACGGATGTTATCCGGGCAGGTGCTGAAACAAAAAAGCGTATAAACAGCCACTAACCATATCCTTTTACCTATAGAAAACGTACTCAAAGTTTTAAGAAGAGGCTTGGGTACAGCCAACGGGGCCGCAGCATGAGGTCCCGTTTTTTATTCTAAGGGCGCCTGTAATTTTACCACTACACCGCCGCCCGGCGCAGCGCTGATGATCAGGGTGCCGCCGATATCCTCTGCTCTTTTACGCATATTGTCGAGGCCGTTGCCCGGCGTCATGGCGGCCGCATCGAAGCCGCGGCCGTTATCTTTTACTTCCAGCGAAAAATGACCGGCTTCTTTCTTTGCAGCGATATGTAATACGGCGCTGCCGGAATATTTTACGGCATTATTTACCGCTTCTTTAAAAACAAGATAGACGCTTTTTCGCTGCTCCGGGGTAAGGTTCATATCATCCGGTATATCAATGGCCATGAGTAATTCTATGTTCCGGGCCATACATGCCATGTAAGCAAACTGCTCTATACGTTGCCGGAGGCTGGAGGCGTTTTCCTGTTTGGGTTTCAGCATCCACACGATATCACTCATTTTATCCATGGTTTCGGCAGCGTTGACCTCCACTTTTTCTAACAGTTCTTTGGAGTAGGCGGGGGCGTCCTGTTTGGCTCCAAACTGCGCCAGCATGTGAATGCTGCTTAAAGAACTGCCCACTTCATCGTGCAGGTCGGCGGCAATATTGTTTCTCAATTCCAGATCTTTCATCTGGTGTTTCAACTGGTTTCGCCGCACCCACAATACAGAGCCGCCCGCCAACGACAGCAGGAGCAGCACGGCGGCGCCGAGCAAAATGCGGTTCTGGTTTAAGCGCTGCTGCTGCAATTTTTTTTGCTGCGCCAATAGTTTGATCTCATTGTCTTTCTCCTTTACCCCGAACTGTGTTTGTAGCTTTGCAGTTTCGTTGCTGAACTGCTTCCGCTGAAAGCTGTCGCGGATATTGAACCCCGTTTTAGAAAATTCGTAAGCCTCTTTAAAATGGCTTGTTTTACTGTAGGCATCGGCCAGCAACAATGCCATTTTCTGCATATGCCAGGCGTCATTTTCCTGGCTAAAGATGTGGTAGGCGGGCAGGGCGTAGGCAATGGCCCCGGTATAATTTTTCTGTTCCATGCGCAGGGTAGAAAATTCTACGAGCACAAAGGCTTTCAGCCGCTCGTTGTTCTTAGTGAGCGCAGCATAGCCCAGGGCTTTTTGGAAAGTGGTCTCCGCCGCTTCGTATTTTTTTTCAGTAGTGAGGATGCCGCCTAACACCTGGTGATAGACGGCGAGTTTATTGTAATCTTTAATGCTGTCGGCTACGGCAATGGCAAAATCAATGGCATTCAGCGCTTCGCTTGTTTTTTTCATGCGTTCCAGCAGCATGGCTTTTGCATACATGGCGTGCCCCTCCGCTACTTTGTCGCCGGTGCTGCGAAACAAGGCAATAGCCTTATCCTGGTATTCGGTGGCTTCGGCGTAGCGGTTTTGCCCTCGGTAAATGCTGGCCTGCACCTGGCAGGCATTAGCCCGCACATCGCTGTTGCCCGATTCCGCTGCAAGCTGCATGGCGGCTTCGCAGTCTTTGAGCGCCATGGGCTCGTTACCAAGACCCTGGTAGATATAGGCCCTGTTGAGGAGCAGGGTTGCCAACCGGCCGACATCCGTTGTTTTTTGGACATATAAAATGGCGGAATCGCTGTACAGCAGCGCCGAATCGTATTTTGAACTTTTGTAGTATATATCCCTGATGCCGGAAAGGGCTTTTTCCAGGCCGGCATTAAAGCCAAGCCTGTCGGCCATAGCGCCTGCCTGCCTGAAATAGTCAATAGCGGCGGTTGTGGTATGCTGTGCCAGCAGCGAATCGCCTATCCTGTTGAGCAGCGTTACCGTGCTGCTGTCTTCTTTGGCTGTTGCCAGCAAGGCGATAAGGGGTTCGGTGGTATTGTTTTGGGCTGGGGCCCGCATACAGAACAAACAACAGAGGAAAAAAAGATGCGGCAATTTCATGCTTAAAAGTACAAATTTAAACAGGCCCTTGCCGTATAAGTATGATATAAAGCCATGCATTCAGTGCATGCCTGTTAAATGATAATTTTTTTCCAGCCAGGTTCCGTAGGTATGCTTTACCAGAGCAATAAAGCCTGTCAATTGTTCAATGCAATAAGTCCTTTGTTAATCCTTCTGACTGTTTCTTCTTTACCAAGTAGTGCCGCTATTTCAAAAACACCCGGCCCGAATTTTCCGCCTACAAGCATAATGCGGAACGGCAGCATCAGTTCACCCGGCTTCAGGTTGTTGATGGATGCTATCTCTTTAAAATTATTTTCCAGCATATGGGCATCCCAGAAACTGTTCAGCTCGTAGTTGCGTATAAGCTCTGCAAAGAAAAGTTGTTTCGCTTCATTCCATTTAGGCTTTACTGCATTTACATCTAATTCTTCGGGAGTTTTAAAAAAGAAAGAAGACTGCTGCACAAAATCGGGGAGCAACGTACACCTGTCCTTTACCAATTCTATTACTTTTTTCAACAGCACAATATCTGAAACTGTAATGCCTTTCTCAGCAAATAGGTTTCTGACTAACGACTCCAAACTAACGACTCCCGACTTTTTAATCCATTCATGGTTGAACCATTTTGCTTTTTCAAAATCAAATTTTGCCCCGCCGCTATGCACTCTTTCTATAGAGAATTTTTCAACCAATTCTTCTTTGGAAAAAATTTCCTGCTCTGTCCCATCGTTCCAGCCCAGTAGGGCAAGCAGGTTGATAAAAGCCTCCGGCAAAAATCCTTTTTCCTTAAACCCTTCTGTCAGCTCACCGGTTTTGGGGTCGGTCCAGTTCATGGCAAACACAGGAAAGCCGTATTTAGCGCCATCTCTTTTGCTCAGCTTCCCATTGGGGCCGAGTATTAAAGGGAAGTGTGCCCATTGCGGCATATTCTCTATTCCAAACAAATATTTCCAGAGTAGGATATGAACCGGGGCGGAGGGCAGCCATTCTTCTCCGCGAAAAGCATGGCTTATCTGCATCAGGTAATCATCCACGACCACGGCAAGGTGATAAGTGGGCATACCATCGGCTTTCAGTAGTACTTTATCATCCACCAGGGATGTGTCAAAGCTTACTTCGCCCCGTATCATGTCAATAAAAGACACGGTTTCATTCTCCGGCATTTTAATACGGATGACATGCCGGGTTCCGGCATCCAGCAGCCTTTTTACTTCTTCAGCGGCAAGTGTCAATGAGTTCCGCATTTTCAGGCGGATGCTGTGATCGTATTGCGGCGAGGGGTTTTGTTCTGTTTTAAAATCCTGCCGCATTCTTTCCAACTCTTCCGGCGTATCAAAAGCGTAATAAGCATAGCCGTCTTTTACTAACTGTTCTGCATAGCGGCGGTAGCTTTCTTTTCTTTCGCTTTGACGGTAAGGGCCATAGTTGCCGTCGTGCTGCACACTTTCGTCAGGTTCCAGTCCGCACCATTTCAACGTATCGAAAATATATTCTTCTGCTCCCGGTACATAGCGGCTCTGGTCAGTGTCTTCAATTCGAACAATGAAATCGCCGCCGTGTTTTTTTGCAAACAGGTAAT
The DNA here is from genome assembly GCA_964560445.1 of uncultured Chitinophaga sp. Lineage (GTDB taxonomy): Bacteria > Bacteroidota > Bacteroidia > Chitinophagales > Chitinophagaceae > JJ008. The sequence goes on from CAZLLT010000008.1 coordinate 44,465, forward strand.
TATATAAAACTGTTCTTACACCTCCCAAATGTAATCCCCCGGTGGGGCTGGGTGCAAAACGAACCCTTACTTTTTTAGCCATAGGCTGCAAAGATAGGCTGCCGCCCTTCTTCGGGAACGTAAAAAAGCCGTTTCGGAGAACCGAAACGGCTTTTGCAAATCATCTGTATTTATTTTTTAAGGCAGGAAGAATGTTATTGAGGGGAAGCCGTCAATGGAAATGGTAGCTACATTGTCGCAGGATCCATCGCCATAATCAATAATGGCATAATGGCCCGGGCCTTGAAGTTTGATTTTACCTTTGCTGACATGCTGGCAAATGACCTTCTTTTCCAGCGCCTCGGTAATGGTAGCCGTTCTTATTTTTCCGTCCGGGTTGGTTACAGTGTGGTCTCCGGTAATGGAATAAACATCATCCAGCAGGTTGAGAGGAGTGTTACTGCCTGCTGCCTGAACTACATTTTTTGTTCCTTCATGCAGCCAATAATAATTGCCATTTGGGGTTGTTACTTTGCCGTTTTCGATAACCCTTGTCCAACTGAATCCGTTTTGAGTGCTGGTATTGGTCCAGGTGATGCTGCCTTCCACCTTATAGTTTTGGACATGGTATCCTTCAAAGGTCATTACAGCAGTGGCGCCGGTTTTGAGAACAGAATCAGACAAAACAACATTGATTTTTCCCTTTCTATGGATGCCATCGATAGAAGTGCATCCTGTTCCAAAATCAATCGCAATAGTTTTTGGAAATGCATCGCCGGGCGATACTGTTACAGAGGCACAGCTCAGCAAATTGTTAGTTTGAGAAGACGGGTCCATACGGCTGCCGGTCAACCCTTCGCTGGCGGCTGTTTCAAAGAACAACAGGTTGGCATCGTCGGCAATGCTTTCTGATATTGCCTGGTCCTGACCGAGCCGGAAAGTGGTTTCAATTTCCGGGTTATCGGTTTCTTTTTTTTCTTTACTACAGGCGGCGAAAAGGCAGAGGGCCGAGATGGCTGCTACCGGTAAAAGATTTTTAGTATTCATAAAGGTTTTTTGATCTGATAAAGACGTATTTAAGACGGAATAACGTTGGATAAAGAGAATAAGTATTTACATAATAATTTATTTTGCAAAATGTTTTACTTCGTAAAAACCCCCTGGCTGTTAAGGAAGATTTACCCTTCTTACATCTGGCGTATTGATACAAGGGAAAAAAATCTCTACCTGACCTTTGACGATGGCCCTCACCCGGAAATAACCTCATTTGTATTGGATGAGTTGAAGAAGTATAATGCAAAAGCTACTTTCTTCTGCATCGGGAAAAATGTGAGTTTGTATCCCGAGGTAATGCAGCGGATTTTACGGGAAGGCCATCGCATCGGTAACCATACAAACACTCATTTGAACGGGTGGCAAACCTCTTCCGAAATTTATTTTAATGATATTAACGAAGCGGCAAAAAAGATAGATTCAGAACTGTTCAGGCCGCCTTATGGAAGAATCCGGTCGTCGCAGGCCAAAAAGCTTGAATCATGCACAAACGGGAAAATCAAAAAGATTGTAATGTGGGATGTATTAAGCGGTGATTTTGATACAACAATCAATGCTAATCAATGTTATAACAACGTTGTTGGTAAAACAAGGAAAGGCTCTGTTATTGTTTTTCATGATAGTGAAAAGGCTTTTGCTAGATTGAGGGTCGCTTTACCGCAATCGCTTGCATTTTTCCATGAAAACAATTTCAAATTTGAAACCCTGTAGTAAAAACTTAAATCTGCTGAAAAAGAATAGATAATGTATAGAGAAGTGTTAAAAAAAGTTAGGGCCTGGGTAGAAACCCTGGCCCGTTTTTAATCCGTACCCTATGAAAACTGGTTTAAAGGTATAATAATTTTTTAATTACTGCAAAGTAATTTAATCACTCAATTTCAATAAGTTCCTTTCTGTGGACAGGATGGTTTTTTAGGAACGACCGGGGAACCTATTTTTACATAACCTGCAAACTCTTGCAAAGAGCTGAAACAGGGAAAGAGGATTTTAAATGGGTGAAGCAGCCAGTTTATTTTGTTTCATCCTGTTGATAATCAGAATATAACGATATTTTATCTGTTACATGAAGAATACGGGTAACTTGCTTCTTTTCACGAGCACCGATTGTTGAGTATGACGTTAATTGATACACATTCCCATATTTATTTACCTGAATTTTCTGCGGATTTTGATGAAATGCTGAACCGGGTAATGCAGGAAGGCGTAACGAAGATTTTATTGCCGGCTATTGATGCGGCCACTCATGAGGCCATGCTTGCATCGGAAGCGGCCCGGCCGGACACTATTTTTTCGATGATGGGCCTTCATCCCTGTTCAGTGAAAGAAAACTACCGGGATGAATTGAAAGTTGTACAGAAGTACCTGGAAAAAAGAAATTTCAAAGCCGTGGGAGAGACGGGGCTTGACTTTTACTGGGATAAAACCTATGCAGAGCAGCAGTACATTGCTTTTCGGCAGCAAATAGAATGGGCGCTGAAATATACCCTTCCCGTTGTCATTCATTCAAGGGAATCTGTTGATGAGTGCATCCGGGTAATAGGAGAATATCAAAAAGGTTCGTTGAAAGGGGTTTTTCATTGTTTTTCCGGCACAGCAGAACAGGCAAAGAAAATTATTGATCTTGGTTTTTATCTTGGCATTGGCGGGGTGATCACCTTTAAAAACAGTGGCCTGGATAAAGTAATGGAGCAGGTGGATCTGCAATATGTGGTATTGGAAACCGATGCCCCTTACCTGGCGCCTGTACCGTTCAGGGGCAAAAGAAACGAACCTGCTTATATAAAATACGTGGCAGAGAAACTGGCTTTGGTAAAAAATATTCCTGTAGAACAGGTTGCCGGTATTACGACGGGAAATGCCCAAAAATTATTCTCACTCTGAATGAAGAGCCGTATTTTTGCTGCCCTTTATGAGAATTAGGGAGACTTGTCCGAGTGGTTGAAGGAGCACGCCTGGAAAGTGTGTATACCTCTAAAGGGTATCGAGGGTTCGAATCCCTCAGTCTCCGCTTTTTTACCAGTTATTCGCCTGGTCAGCATTCAGCCTTTCTGCGGCGCTTTCGGGTTTATTTACTGTCCAGTCGGGGTCATATCTTACAAACCAGGAAATCCACAGGCTCCGGCTCAGCCGCATCAGCCAGGGTTGCAGCAGCAGCAGAAAAACAGCATTGAACCCGAGCCAATAGAAAAAACGGTTATCATTTGTAGAAAGCCCTATGATTACATACCAGGCAGCTAATGTGACCACACTGATAGCTATGGTAAGGGCATAGCTTACATAACTGGTGCCGTAATAAAAGCCGACTTCAATTTCCGTAGGCTGCCCGCAAACAGGACAATCCTTATACATCTGCATATTGTTCTTCAGCTTAAGGCTAAGAGGATGGGTGAATAATTTTCCTTCCCGGCACCTCGGGCAGCGGCAGCCAAGAGTGGATGCTAAGTAGCCGCGGTTTTTTTTATTTTCTGCCATTCTAATTGATATATAACATGGTAATGTGCAATCTTATCGGGTAATAAGCGCTGTAAAATGAATTCAATGGCAAAGATACAAAAAACAGGAGGGCTTAATAGTAACAATAGTCACAGTAATGGACATAGTGCCCTTCCGGTTATTTATTCAGGTAGGCGGAATACATCCATACCGATTTTTCCTGTTCACGGATATAGTCGCTCATCAGTGCGTTGGTGCCTTCATCGCCGACGTCTTCTGACAGCTCCAGCAATTCCCTTTCTAATTTAAGCAACTCTCCGAAAGAGCTTATAATGGAAGCAACAGCCTTACGGCCATCAGCAATATTTTTCTGCTCCCGGATGAAAGATGTTTTCAGGTAATCGGAGAAGGAATGTGCAGGGGTATGCCCGAGAGTAAGGATTCTTTCGGCTACTTCATCAATTTTTAGCTGCAGGTCAGTATATAGCTCTTCAAATTTGACATGCAGCTCAAAAAATTTCTCCCCTTTGATGTTCCAGTGAAATCCCCTTGCGTTGATATAGAACAACTGGAAATTGGCCAACAGAATATTTAGCTGGTCGGTAAGTTTTTTTGCTTTGGCGCTATCAAGACCTATCCTGTTCTTTTTCATGTGTGTTGTTTTTATATGATATGCAATTTACAACAGAATATCTGTTCAAAAGTTGAGTCGGCGCTGTTCCGGCAGTTCCGTTTATTGCAGCGCCAGTTCCTTTGTTATAATATAAATCCCCATTATAAGTATAAACCAGCCGAAAGATTTTTTAAGAACAGCTCCGGAAACCTTGAGGGCCAGCCTGCTGCCAATAATAATGCCCGCTATGGCCAGCAAAGTAAAAATCAGGATGAGCGGCCAGTTATAATCATACTGCTTCAGGCTGAACAAAAATCCAAACAGGGCATTGATGGAAATGATAAATAAAGAAGTGCCAACGGCTGTCTTCATTCCCAGCCTGAGAAAGAAAACAAGGGATGGGATAATAAGGAATCCGCCCCCGGCCCCTAATAAGCCGGTAACAGTTCCTACAAGCAGGCCCAGCAGTACAATGGGCAAAACCTTATTGATATTGGTTTTTCCTATAGCCGCAATAGTACTTTCTGTTTCTTTTTTCCGGATCATTAACAGCGAAGTGCCAAACATAATAACGGCAAAGCTCATCATCAGGAACGAGGCTTTTGATACAGGCCTGTTGCCGAGGTAGAATAATGTATCCGGAATGGCTGGTAAAAGGTAGTGGCGTGCAATAAACACGGCAAAAAGGGAGGGAATGCCAAACTCGGTAATGGCCCTGAAGTTCACCTGGTTTTTTGCATAAGCCCTCAGACCTCCTACAAGGCTTGTGCTGCCTACAATAAAAAGAGAACTTGCGGTGGCCACCAAGGGGTCCATCTTCATCAGGTACACCAATACAGGAACAGTAAGAATAGACCCGCCGCTGCCTATCATTCCTAATGACAAGCCGATAAGAATAGCGGCGATGTAGCCCAATATTTCCATACGTCAGTTAAGAATGTGTTTAATTATTCCATTACTTTTTCCATAGCTGCACTGCGGCTTCCCTTGATAAGGAAATAAGCGCCGGTAATATGCTGTTGCCGCAGCCATTCTTTTGCTGCAAGCGAATTTTCAAATTGGAGGTAGGGGTGATTGATTTTTAGGAAATCGCCGCCTACCAGCACTACCTGGCCCCATTTATATTCCTGTAACAGGTTTATTATTTGCTTATGCTCTTCCAGGCTGTCAGCCCCCAATTCGGCCATAGCGCCCAGTATAACTACTTTGTTTTTGGCCTGTATGCGGGCAAAATTTTCTATCGCCAGTTTCATGCTGCTGGGGTTGGCATTGTAAGCATCCAGGATGATTTTATTACTGTCTTTTTCTATTAGCTGGGAGCGGCTGTTGGAGGGTTGGTAATTTTCCAAAGTGGCTTTTATTTTTTCATCGGGGATATTAAAATGACGGCCTGTTGCTACGGCAGCCAGTACATTGGGAAGGTTATACGCCCCAATAAGTTGGGTTTGTATAATAAATGCTTGCGGCAGTGTTATTTCTACTTTTAAAAAAGGTTCTGATGCTGCTACACGGCCTGTGGTGTCTTCACGGCCTGTTCCATATTTTATAATATGGGGGATGCCTTTGCTCATTTCCTGCAAATAATCATAATCCCACATTACGAAAGCAGTACCATTATGGCTACGCAGGTAGTCAAATAATTCGCCTTTAGCTTTCCGTACACCTGCTATGCTGCCAAAACCTTCAAGGTGAGCTTTGCCGGTATTCGTTATTAATCCATGCGTGGGCATGGCATATTCGCAGTAAGATGCAATTTCACCGATATGATTGGCGCCCATTTCTACCACAGCCATTTCCGCATCGCTTTTTATTTTCAATAATGTAAGCGGTATGCCAATATGATTATTCAGGTTGCCTTCGGTAGTATATGTAGTGTAAACAGAAGATAATACAGCATGTACTAATTCTTTTGTCGTTGTTTTTCCATTAGACCCGGTAATGGCCATAAAAGGGATATTAAATTGCCTGCGATGGTAGGCTGCCAGTTCCTGTAAAGCAGTCAGTACATCATTCACCAGGAAAGTTTTCCCATTTATCTGGTAAGCCGGTTCGTCAATAACGGCATAAGCCGCCCCGGCATCAATGGCGGTTTGGGCAAACTGGTTGCCGTTAAAATTGTCCCCTTTCAATGCAAAAAAAATATCCCCTTTTTTCAGTTTACGGGTGTCCGTTTGCACAGAAGGAAATTGCTTGTATAAATCGTAAAGGGCTTCGACCGGCATAACACAAAAGTAGGGGCATAAAAAGAAAAACCCGGTATCATTGCGATAATACCGGGTTGCTGCTCAGAATATTAAATTATCTTTTTTGTCTTCTTGATTTAAAGTGCTGGCCTGTTTGCCTTTTGTTTCCTTCAGGGCTTCCCATGCGATTCATGGCGCAACGGAAACCTAAAGTGCTCAACGACTGGTCTTCTTCGAGGAAGCGGCGTGTGCCGGGGCTTAGCCAGTAGGCCCGGTCATTCCAGCTACCGCCTTTATACACTTTAGATTTTTCGGGGTGTAACAGTGTTGTTACACCATAGCCGTAAGAAGATTGGGATAAGGAGTCGCCATCAAGGAAGTCAATTACATTACCTCTTTGATAATTGCGCCTTTTCTCACTTTCCTTATCTGTTACATCTGCCATTTTTACACGGCCTACGCTGTCAATTTCATACCTCGCTGTAGGATCCATGGTTGTAGAATCGGCTACATATAATTTTTGGTATTTATTACCGCGGTATGGCGCTGGCTGGTCGTCAAAATCCAGTGTTGATAACGGACGGTAGGTATCTTCTACCCACTCACTCACATTACCGGCCATATTGTAAATACCAAACCCGTTAGGGTAGAAAGATTTTACAGGGGACGTATAAAATGCACGGTCATTCAAACCACCGGCCACACCGGCATTGTCGCCTGATCCTCTTTTAAAGTTTGCTAAGAAAACACCCTGCCAGCTACCGCGGCGTGTATCACGCAGGCCATTTACATTCTGAGACCAGGGATAAACCTGTTTGTTAGACTGTAACTCTTCACCACGTTTGCCTTCTTTCAGGCTCGGGCGGGGGTTTTGGTTAATTAAGCCATAAGCTGCATATTCCCACTCGGCTTCAAAAGGAAGGCGGTAGTCGGGCAATAAAACGCCTGATTCAATAGAAGGAGACATGGCGGGCTGACCTTTTTTGGACTGCATGGCTTTGCCCGGAGGCGCTGTATATAATCCCAGCAAGTAGGATTTAGTAGTAAAATTATTTTCACCCTGCTGAGCGCCGGGTTTTACATTGGCTTTATTGATATACCCTTTTTGAATTAAAGTACCTTCATTTACACGGTCGCTTCTCCATAAGCAGAAATCATGTGCCTGCTGCCAGGTAACTCCCACAACCGGGTAGTCGTTAAAGCCGGGGTGGCGGAAGTAATATTCAACCATAGGTTCATTATAGCTTAACTCGCTTCTCCAGCAAAGTGTATCAGGCAATGCCCTCTCAAGGATTTGTGCATTGGCGGGGTCTGAAGGGTCAAAAACCTGGTTAAGCCAGTGCAGGTATTCCCTGTAATGCACATTGGCTACTTCGGTACGGTCAATATAGAACGAGGGGACAGATACCCGGCGGGGGATGTTGTTCCAGTCGCCCATTACATCTTCTTCCGTTTGACCCATGGTGAAGGTGCCACCTTCAACGAATACCAAACCGGGACCCATACCTTGTTCCTTGGATTTGGAAACCTGGTAGCCCCCCATGTTTTTATCGTTGTAATTCCATCCGGTAATATCGGATTTATCTTGTTTTTTACCGAAGAGACCTTTCCCTTTACAAGATGCCAGAAGCACCACACAGGATAACAGGATTATTAAATTTTTCACTTTCATTATGTTTTGCATAAACCTATGAATTGGAATAGTTTTAACGCCGGACAGGATAATAATATTGCATAGCAGAAAACATTTACCTGCCCGAACTGCGAATATATAGCGTTTGAAAGTATCCCGGTTACGCAGAATTACCTTTTTTTGTAAGGGAAATTCCCTATAACCAACGCTTTATTAGTTGAGAGCCAGGCATTTTACACTACTACTTGCACTTCTTTTACCGGCGGCGTTGCCGTCTTATGCCCAGCGTATGTATGCCCCCCATTCTGTATTGGCAAGCGGCAATTGGTACAAGATAAGCGTAAAGGAAGCGGGCATATACAAGATGGACATTCCTTTTTTAAATACGCTGGGGATAACGGGTAATATACCTTCCCAATCTATCCGGCTATACGGTAATGGGGGCAAAATGCTGGATGAATCCAATGCAGGCGCCTGGACTGACGACCTTATTGAAAATGCTATTACCGTGGTGGATGGGGGCGATGGGGTGCTGAATGGTTCGGATTATATACTCTTTTATGCACAAGGCCCGCATGAATGGTTGAAGGATTCGGCTAACTCAAGGTTCAGGCACCGCAAGAACCTGTATTCCGACAAGGCTTTTTATTTTCTTTCAATAGGTGGCATGGGCAAACGTGTTGCGGCATCACCTCTTGTTTCAGCGCCCAACTTAACTGTTACTGATTTTTCAGAACGGGTCTTTTATGAATTGGATTCGGTCAACTTTTTGGGCAGCGGGAAAGAATGGTATGGGGAAGAGTTTGCAGATGCGCCGGGAAAAATGCTGTCAAGAAATTTTTCAGTACAGCTTCCGGGGCAACTGTTGAACGCCCCGGTTTTGGTTATGACTAATTTTATAAGCCGTTCCGTAGGCTCAGGAAGCCGTGTGGAATTACGCATCAACGGCGCAGGCCCGGTACAGGCAATCATTAACCCGGTAGGGAGCGGTACGTATGACCCCTTTGCACAACAGGCTACTTTTTCCGGCAACGGGAATGCTACACAGGATAAAGTTGATTTGCAATACACTTATTTCCCCGGCAGCTTCAATGCACAGGGCTGGCTAAACTGGTTTGAAATTTTTACCAGGAGAAAAATTTCACTGGCAGGCGCCGCACAACTTGCTTTCAGGGATTGGCCGTCAGTAGGAAATAACCGTGCAGCGTTTATAGTGGATAATGCAACAAATGCCACGCAGGTTTGGGATGTTACTGAGCCACTTCAGCCCTTTGCCATGCAGGGTGTGTTTAATATCAATACATTCGATTTTGTAAACGATTGTTCCCGGCTCAGGGAATATATCGCTTTTAACCCGGTAATACTGCCTGCGCCTGCTAACGAAGGAAGGGTAGCTGCCCAGGATTTGCATAATACATCCCCAACGGATTTTATTATTGTTACGTATCCGTTATTTATAGCGGAAGCAGAGCGGCTTGCACAGTTTCACCGGCAGCGGGACGGGATGAGGGTGCTGGTGGCCACAACAGAGCAGGTCTATAATGAATTTGCCGGGGGCAGTCCGGACCCGACAGCCATAAGGGATTTTGTAAAAATCTACTATGACCGTTATGGTAACGATCCTGCCAATAATTTAAAAAACCTTTTGTTGTTTGGCGATGCTTCTTACGATTACAAAGACAGGATCAGCAATAATACCAATTATGTACCGGCTTATCAGAATGCTATATCACTCGACCCCTTATCAACCTATGCGTCAGATGATTTTTTTGGTTTCCTGGATGATGAGGAAGATATTAACTCGGGGTTGGTGATCAACGACCTGGATATTGGCATTGGCCGCATTCCTGCAAAGAATGTGGCAGAAGCAAAAAATGTGGTTGATAAGATAGAGGCGTATTATAATACCCAAAGTTTCGGGCCCTGGCGCAATAATCTGGTATTTATTGCCGATGACGAAGATAATAACCTGCATTTGCAGGATGCGGAAATCATCACAGCTACGGCTGCGGCCACAGCTCCTGTATTTAACCAGCAAAAAATCTACCTTGATGCTTTTTTACAGGAAAGCGGCCCGGGAGGAAGCAGCTATCCGCAGGCCAACCAGGCCATCAATAACCTGGTGTACAATGGTACGCTTATCTGGAATTATAACGGGCATGGCGGCCCGGCAAGGCTGGCCGAAGAAACCATCATTGACCAGGGCGTAGTCAATAACTGGAACAACCTGAATTGCCTGCCTTTGTTCATTACGGCCACCTGTGATTTTGCCCCGTATGATAATCCCCTGATTAATTCGCTTGGCGAAAACCTGTTGCTGAGGTCCAAAACCGGGGCCATTGCCCTGATGACGACTACAAGAGTGGTGTTTGCATTCAGCAACAGGATTATGAACAATAATTATATACAATCTGCGCTTGAGCAGGATGCAAATGGCAGGTACAGGTCTTTAGGAGAGGCCATGCGGGCAGCAAAAAACTATACATACCAGACTTCGGGTGATTTTGCCAATAACCGGAAATTTACATTGCTGGGCAACCCTGCCATGACGCTGGCTTTTCCTGTTTTGAACGTAATGCCTGTAGCCATAAACGGTACTCCCATAGTACAGGCAGATACACTGCGTGCAACTGATAATGTAATTATAGAAGGCGAAGTAACAAATCTTGCAGGCACGGTTTTAAATGATTTTAACGGCAATGTTCATGCTTCTGTTTTTGATAAGCCGCAAACCGTAAACACTGTTGGCAATGACCCCACCAGCCAGGTAACGGGTTTTCAGTTGCAAAACAATTTACTGTTCAGGGGCAAAGCACGGGCTGTTAACGGACGGTTCAGCGTTTCTTTCAAAGTACCGAAAGATATTAATTACCAGTTTGGCAATGGCAAGCTGAGCTTGTATGCGGAAGACGGTGCAAGGGATGCGAATGGCAGTTTTACCAATTTTGTTGTGGGGGGCATGGGCAGCGGCGCTTCCAACGACACAGAAGGCCCGGAAATAAGGCCGTTTCTTAATGATGATTTTTTTGTGAACGGGGGCATTACCAACCAAAATCCTGTACTTATTTTAAAACTGTCCGATTCTTCCGGGATAAATACAACAGGCGCCGGTGTAGGGCATGATATGGTGGCCATGCTGGACAATGACAACCGGCAATTTTTTATCCTTAACGATTTTTACCAGGCAGAGCTTGACAGCTATCAGCGTGGCGAAGTAAGGTTTCAGTTGCCGGAAATGGCCCCCGGCCCCCATTCTTTAAAAATAAAAGCATGGGATGTGCTCAACAACTCCAATGAAGTTATTTTAGAATTTATTGTGGCTAATGACGAAGAACTGCACCTGAGCCACGTTCTTAATTACCCCAACCCATTTTCTACGCATACCCATTTCTGGTTTGAGCACAATAAACCCGGTCAGCCGTTGCAAGTAACCCTGCAAATCATGACACTTTCCGGAAGGGTGGTAAAATCTTTGCAGCAGACCATTATTACCGGGGGCACCCGGTCTGCCGAAATAGAGTGGGATGGAAGAGATGAGTTTGGCAGCAGGCTGGGGCGGGGTGTATATATATATAAATTGAGAGTTACCGGTACTGACAAAAAGAAAAAAGAAGTGTGGGAAAAGCTGGTGATTTTTTAATTAAAAATTGATTATCAATATTTTATATTAAAAAAGTGAATAAAATCAGCCCGTATATATAAGAAAGGGACCAGATAATAATTTTTTGCCGGTATGTGCAAACAAGACAAGTAACGCTTATATTTGCCGCCATTGAGATTTTAGATAAGGCAATAAAAAAGAGGGAGCTACGTTTATTTTATCGTAGAATCTTTTGTTTGGGAACAATGGAAATATGATAAGAAACAACGAAAACCCCTGTTTTTTTTGTTTCAGACAAAATTCTCTATTTTAGTTTTCTTATTTAACCAAAAGGAATATACATTTACACCATTATTAAAATTCTTCTAATGAGACCAACTGCTTTAAAACTAACTGCTGGAATCCTGATTTTTTCCGGTCTTTTTTCGACAATTAAGGCACAGCAAGATCCGATCAATGTTGTAACCACTGCTGTTCCCTTCCTTCGTATTTCTCCAGATGCCCGTTCGGGTGGTATGGGGGATATAGGAGTTGCTACTTCCCCTGATACTTATTCAGGTCTTTGGAACGTAGGTAAAGTTGCTTTTAACCAATCGCAAGGTGGTGTAGGCGCTACTTACACGCCATGGCTGAAAAATCTTGTAAACGATGTATATCTTGCTTCTTTGGCAGGTTATTACAAGGTAAACGAAAACCAGGCTTTGCATGGGGCTGTTCGTTATTTCAGTTTAGGTAACATCACTTTTACCGATAACCTGGGTAACGACTTCAGTACTTTTCGTCCAAGAGAGTTTGGAATTGACCTCGGTTATTCCATCCGCCTGAACCCTAAAAACGGCGTGGGTGTTACCGTGAAATATATCAATTCAAACCTGGCCGGCGGTGTAACTGTTCCCGGTAGCGGTGAAACATACAAAACAGGAAGCTCTGTTGCTGCTGATTTAGGTTACTATTTCGATGGCAAAAAAGCATCTGGTGAAGGTTGGGCTTTCGGCGCTGTTCTTTCTAACCTGGGTTCTAAGATTTCTTACACCCAGAATGCAGATGCAAAAGACTTCATCCCTGCTAACCTTGGCTTGGGTGTTAACTACACTAAGAAATTTGGCGGCGATGACAACAGCCTTTCTTTTGGCGTTGAACTGAATAAATTACTGGTACCTACTCCTCCTGCTGAAGGAGATGAGGTGGCTCTGGCAGATTACCGCAGCACAGGTGTAGTAAGCGGTTGGTTAAAATCTTTCGGAGACGCTCCTGATGGTATGAGTGAAGAACTGAAAGAAATTCAAATATCCGCTGGCGCTGAATATTGGTATAAGAACCAGTTTGCACTGCGTGCCGGTTATTTTTATGAAAATAAATTAAAAGGCAACCGCAGCTATCTTACTGCCGGTCTTGGACTGAAATACAACATTTTTGGTTTCAACTTTGCTTACCTGATTCCTACAGGAAACAGGATAGCTGCTAACCCGCTTTCAAATACCCTTCGTTTTTCTGTATTGTTTGACCTGGGTGGTAGCGGCGCTTCTAAATAAGTTCAGCAAAAAGAATTTTATAAAAAATGCGTTCTGTAAAGGACGCATTTTTTATTTGCTACAGTTTTTTCTTTTTGTTTCTTGATATTTGCAAAAAAACAAATGTCCTATCGGATAGGCTCCGGCATCGATTTTCATCGCCTCGTTGAAGGCCGTGATTTATGGATCGGGGGCGTTATAATACCGCACTACAAAGGTTCATTGGCGCATAGCGATGGCGATGTATTGCTGCATGCCATCTGCGATGCGTTGCTTGGCGCCCTTTGCCTTGGGGATATCGGCGTTCATTTCCCGGATAATGACCCTGCCTATAAGAATATTGACAGTAAAATACTCCTTCAAAAAACAATCGAGCTAATACAAGGTAAAGGATACGGTGTAGTTAATATTGATAGCAGCATTTGCCTCGAAAGCCCCAAGATCAAGCCTTATGTACCGGAAATGCAAAAAACAGTTGCCGCTATCTGTGGCATTACACAAAACGATGTATCTGTAAAAGCCACTACAACAGAGAAAATGGGCTTTGCAGGAAGAGAGGAAGGTCTTGTAGCCTACGCTACTGTATTATTGCAAAAGAATTCATAAGTTATTAAAATGCAGGCATTGGAAATTAAAATACGCAACCAGTCGGCCAATTTATTGCCGGAATATGCCACAACAGGCTCTTCCGGAATGGATATTCGTGCCAGCCTTGATGCCAAAGTCGTTATTAAACCGATGGAAAGGGCGTTGATACCTACCGGCTTATTCATTGAACTGCCCGAAGGGTATGAGGCACAAATAAGGCCACGCAGCGGTCTTGCCATAAAGCAAGGGATTACCTGCCTGAATACCCCCGGCACCATTGATGCCGATTACAGGGGAGAAATTAAGGTTATATTAATCAACCTTTCGGGAGAGGAACAGGTCATAGAACCCGGGGACAGAATAGCCCAGGTGGTAATTCAGAAAGTAGAAAAGGCGGTGTGGGTGGAAGCGGACAGCCTGCAAGCTACAACACGGAATGCCGGTGGATTTGGCCATACGGGAAAACAATAATACTAACGGATGAACAGATTTTTATTTTTTCTGGTAGCAGTAACGATGCTTGCCTCTTGCAGGTCAACAAGAAACCTGAAAAATACAATTGCAAAAAAAGATACTGTAATGGCAGAACCGGTTCCTGCTGTAAAGGTTGACTCTGCAGTTTTTATCCGGGAGCATTACCAGCAGATACAGGCCAATCGTATTTCATTTACCACTTTTTCTGCTAAGATAGATGTGAACTATAAGGACAATAAGGATAAGAAGTACAATGTGAATGCCCATTTACGAATGTATAAAGACAGTGTGATATGGATCTCTGTTACAGCTATACTGGGCATTGAAGCCATGCGGGCTTATATTACTAAGGATTCAGTAAAAATATTGGACAAGGATAATAAAGTCCTGCTGTTAAGAACAGTGTCCTATCTCCGGGATATGACGGCGCTGCCCCTTGACCTGCCCTCGTTGCAGGAGTTGCTGATTGGCAACCCGGTGTTTCTTGACAGCAATATTGTTTCCTATACAAAAGCAAGCAATGATATTTCTTTTTTCAGTATCGGTACATTTTTTAAAAACCTTTTTACCATCAGTGAAAACGAAAAATGGCCGTTGAGCAGCAAGCTGGATGATGTGGATGAACAGCGCAACCGTACCTGTCTTCTTACGTACAGTAATTATGAGAATAAGCAGGGTTTCCTTTTTTCAACGAGAAGGTCAATAAGCCTGTCAGAAAAGGGCAAAACAGATATAAAAATGGATTTTAAGCAGTACTCGTTTAATGAAACGTTAAGCTTCCCTTTTTCTATCCCAAAAAATTACACAATCAATTGATAATATAAAATTTAACTTGCATTTTGCCGTTACAGTACTATTCACCCCTTAATTAATAAATGATCCAGGGTTTATGAAAAAGACTATCTTATTATTATCAGCAGTTGTAGTGGTGGGTTTTCATGCAGCCATAGCCCAGCAGCCCGGCCAGGATAAATCCAAGTTGGAGAAGGAAAGGGAAGAGATACAGAAAGAAATTAACGAGATACAGGGCGTTTACAACAAGGTAAAGGGGCAAACCAAACAAACTTTAGGGCAGCTAAGCGTAATAAATAAAAAGATTAACCTGCAGGAGCAATATATCAGCTCCATTAATAAAGAATTGAGATCTATTGATGATGATATATACCTGAGCAACCTGGAAATATACCGGTTGAACAGGCAATTGGACACCCTTAAAGCGCAATATGCCCGTACAGTGGCGTATGCCTATAAGAACAGGAGCAATTACGATTTCCTGAATTTTATTTTTTCCGCCAGTTCATTCAATGATGCCATTAAAAGGATATCTTACCTGAAAAGCTACAGAGCTTACAGGGAAAAGCAGGTAGGCACTATACTTGAAACACAACAACTGATAGCCAGGCGCCAGCAGCAACAACTGGGAAGGAAAGACCAGAAGAATGATGCGCTTGCCAACCAGACCAAGCAGGTGCAGGAACTGGCTGTGCAGAAAAAAGAAAAAGACGGGATTGTAGCCCAATTGAAATCGAAAGAGAAAGACCTTCAGAAGCAGATAACTGCAAAAAAGAAAAGGGACAAGGAATTACAAGGCGCTATTACGGCTATTGTACGCAGGGAAATTGAAGCAGCCAAAAAAGAAGCCGAAGCAAAAGCCAGGGCGGAAGCCGATGCAAAGAAAAAGACGGATGAGGTGGCAAAGAAAACAACAACAGAAACTGACCCTGCAAAAACCGAAGATGTGGGCTCGGTAACAACGACTTCAAAACGAAATGAACCCGCCAAAAAAGTTACCAGCTATCTTGACCTGAATGCAAAAGACGTGGCGCTCAACAACAGCTTCCAGGCAAACAAAGCAAAGCTTCCCTGGCCGGTAGATAACGGAGTGGTAACGCTTAAGTTTGGGGCAAATAAGATTGAAAACACGTTGCTTACATTTGATAATCCGGGTATTACCATTGCTACTCCTTCGGCAGGGGTGCCTGTAAAAGCAGTATTTGACGGTGAGGTAGCGGCTGTATATAGCCTGGGAGATGGCATAGCTGTTACGATAAGACATGGTAAATATTTTACTACATACAGCAATCTGTCTTCAGCTTCGGTATCTAAAGGAGCGGCTATAAAAACGGGACAGGTAGTTGGAAAAGCCGGCCGGGATGATGAGGGAGCAGGCGGCCAGGTAGATTTTATATTGATGGTGGAGACCAAGAATGTAGATCCGCAGCCCTGGCTTCGCCGTTAAACCTAATCAGCGCTTACCGCCGGAACAAGGAACCGTTTGTATAGGCTTTCATAAAGCGGTACTATGTTGCTGATGTCAAACTTACGGGCATGGGCGGCAGCCCTCTTTTTAAACTCTTTTAGCGTAGCATCGTCTTTCAGAATGGAAATAGCCTGCAAGGTCATATTGTTTACATCGCCCACATTGCTGAGAAACCCTGTTTCACCATAAATATTTATTTCGTTCAGCCCCCCGGCATTCGTAGATACCACCGGTACACCGGCTGCCATCGCTTCCAGCGCAGCCAGGCCGAAACTTTCATATTCCGATGTAAGCAAAAATAAATCAGCAATAGCAAGGATGTCTTCCATCTGTTCCTGCTTGCCTACAAAACGTATCTCATCCGCTACATTTAGTTTTCTTGCCAGTTCTTCGGCAGTAGAACGTTCCGGCCCATCGCCAACAAAGAGCAGTTTGGACGGAATTTCCTTATTTACTTCGGCAAAGATGGTAACCACATCCTGCACCCGTTTTATTTTCCGGAAGTTGGAGGCATGGAGCAGGATCCTTTCTCCGTTGGGGGCAATTACTTTCCGGAATGCATCAATCGGCTTGCGGCTGAAGCGGGCTACATCCACAAAATTTACAATTACTTCAATATCTTTCTTAATGTCGAAATGCCGGTAGGTTTCATCCCGCAGGTTTTGCGAAACCGCAGTAATGGCATCGCTTTCGTTGATAGAAAAAGTAACTACCGGCGCATAGGTCTTATCCCTGCCTACCAGGGTAATATCCGTTCCGTGCAGGGTGGTGATAACGGGAATATGCTTTCCTTCTTTTTTCAGTATCTGCCTTGCCATGTACGCTGCGGATGCATGGGGAATGGCGTAATGCACATGCAGCAGGTCAAGGTCATGGTTCTTTATCACATCCACCATGGCGCTGGCCAGGGCCGTTTCATACGGCGGATAATCAAAAAGGGGATAGGTGGGTACCTGCACTTCATGATAGAATATATTCGGGATAAACTCATTCAGCCGCACCGGCTGCTGGTAGGTGATGAAATGTACCAGGTGGCCTTTGCGGGCAAGGGCCTTCCCTAATTCTGTAGCGAGTACCCCGGAGCCCCCAAACGTAGGGTAGCAAACAATTCCAATCCGCATTTGCATTCGTTATATCTGTTTCCGAAGGTAACAGTTTTGCGGCACGATGGTTTACCATTTATCTTAAATCTTTGTGTTGATTAATTATCTTTAAAGAAAATCTGAATGAAAAGACCGGTTATCGCTGCATTATTACTTATGATGGGCCTTGCGGCCGCTTCTCAAAACGAAGATTCCCTTTGGATTAAAAAATTTTCTGATGAAATACTCACCAACGGCAAAGCCTATGAAAACCTGCGCCATCTTACAAAGCAGATAGGGCCAAGACTGGCCGGTTCGCCGGGAATGGTACAATCGGAGCAATGGGGCCTGCAACTGATGCAGGAAAACGGGGCGGATAAAGCGTGGATGCAGGAATGTATGGTGCCGCATTGGGTAAGGAGCGGAAAAGATGAAGCTAAAGCAAGCTGGTTGGTGTCTGCCAACAATCCACAAAAACCGGATGCCAGGTTACAGACAAAACAACTGGATATTGTTGCCTTGGGAAATACAATCGGCACCGGTAAAGGCGGGCTTACGGCATCCGTAATAGAAGTAACATCTTTCGACGACCTTGAAGCAAAGAAAGACCTGGTAAAAGGAAAAATTGTTTTCTACAATTATAAATTCAATTCAACATTTATCCGCACTTTCCAGGCTTATAGCGATGCGGTGAAATACCGGGGGCAGGGGCCTTCTGCCGCTGCAAAATATGGGGCAACAGGTGTTATTGTACGGAGCATGAGCCATAGTACAGATAATATTCCGCATACGGGCACTACCCGCTATGCGGATTCATTGCCAAAAATTCCTGCTGTGGCTGTGGGTTTACAGGATGCCGACTGGCTGAGTGAAAACCTTGCGAAGCAAAAAATAAATGTTACGCTGAAAACAAACGGGTATTTTCTGCCCGACACTATTGGCCATAATATTATTGGTGAATTGAAGGGAACAGAATTTCCCGATGAGATCATTACCGTAGGCGGCCACCTCGATAGCTGGGACAACTGCGAAGGCGCCCATGATGACGGTGCAGGTTGTGTGCAAACCATAGAAATACTCAGAACTTTTAAGGCGCTTGGCTATCAGCCTAAACGGACCATCCGGTTTGTATTATTTGCCAATGAAGAAAACGGGTTAAGGGGCGGTAATAAATACGCCGAAGAAGCCAAGGCAAAAGGGGAGAAGCATATTTTTGCTTTGGAAAGCGATGCCGGGGGCTTTACGCCAAGAGGTTTTGGTTTTACGGGAACGGCGGCACAGTTTGAGAAATTTTTAAGCTGGAAAGAGCTGATAGCGCCATATGGTTGCAGTGAATTTAATAAAGGCGGCGGTGGCGCCGACATTGGCCCGCTGAACAGGACATTCGGTACGGCGGTAGCAGGGCTAAACCCCGACTCACAACGCTATTTTGATTACCACCATGCCCGCAATGATGTATTTGAAGCGGTGAATAAAAGGGAACTGGAACTCGGCGCTGTGAATATGGCGGCGTTGATTTATCTGGTGGATAGGTATGGGTTGTGAGGGGAAGTGTTGCCGGAGGCGATAGAATAAGAATGCGAAGCGAGGACGCTTCGTAAAATGGATTTCATAGTGAAGCACTTCTATGAACAAAATGTTTTCTTTTCCCAGGTTATAAATAGATTTCTTCAATAATTCGGTTATCAGGATGAAGAATAGTAATAAGAGGATATTTAAAAATGTGGTTTTTCTTACACTTAGGATGTTGCTTTCAGTTGTAATATCTTTTTATTCTACCCGTATTGTTTTAAAAGAATTGGGAGTTATAGATTATGGGATATATAATGTTATTGGAGGGGTCATAGCTTTTTTATCCTTTTTCAACAATGCTATGAGCTCCAGCACTCAACGCCATCTTTCTTATGAAATGGGGAAAAGAAACCTGGAAAAAATAAACCAGGTATTTAATGCAAGCCTGCGTATTTATCTGATACTATGTCTTTTGTTTTTTCTGATCTGTGAAACAGCCGGACTCTACTTTTTTGAAAATAAATTAAATATCCCTTTAGAAAGATTGCCTGCAGCAAGATGGGTGTTTCATTGTGTGGTACTTACATTTTTGGTAAACATTCTTAGTATACCTTTTCAGGCAATAATTAACGCAAAAGAGGATATGCATATTATTGCTTCGATAGGGATTGCGGATAGCCTGATAAAGCTATTTATTGCCATTGTTTTGGTATATATTTCCTTTGATAAATTAGAATTCTACGGAACCCTTTTGTTTGCAACAAATGTATTAATATTTATTTCCTATTTTATATACTGCCAAAAGAAATATGCTGAAGTGCAGATAGGCAGGAATAAACTGGATACCTCCTTATATAAGGATCTTGTTTCTTTTGCGGGGTGGACCTTGTTTGGGGTTTTAGGCAGTGTTTCAAGGACACAAGGGCTTTCGATCTTACTTAATATGTTTTTTGGACCAAGAATGAATACAGTGCATGGGATAGCCACCCAGCTTTCCTCACAGATTACAACATTAGCGGAGGTAGTACTCAAGCCTTTTAACCCACAGATAGTTCAATCCTATGCAGGAGGGGATGTGGACAGAACAAACAGGTTGTCGGTATTGAGTTCAAGGTATTGTCTTTTCCTGGCCCTCATTATATGCATCCCGCTTTATCTTAAAACAGAATTTTTACTGAACCTTTGGTTGCATAGTTATCCGGAAGAAACCATTATTATCGTCAGGCTAATATTGATAAATACAGTTCTTTCTATTTCGACAAACCCCTTTATAACCATCATGCAGGCGACGGGAAATATCAGGAACTACCAGATCATAATAGGGAGCATGTTCATCCTGAATATCCCTATTGCCTACATCATGCTGAGATCAGGGTCTTCTTATTACAGTATTTTTGTCAGTTTGATAGCTATAACTGTTATTACAAATGTGATAAAATTGGCTTTTGTGCATTATTTTACTGGGTTACTTTTATTTAATTGGATAAAAGATGTTTTAATAAGGCCGGTGTTGGTTATCACAGGCGTTGTTTTTATGGGTAAGGTATGGCAGTATTTTATAGGGAAGACAGACTTGTTATATTTAAATGTAATGGAATTAATATATTTGGCTTTAACTACTATTGCCTTAATAGCATGCATAGGGTTAAGCAGACAGGAGTATAAACGCATATTGCAGAGTATAATAAACAGAATGTAATGGAGGACAATATTTTTTTTTATAACGGAGCAACTCAATTTGAAAATATAGGCGATCTGCTTATCAATAAATCTCTTGTAGATCTGATATCCTCCAAAGGGATTGTTTATATAGATGATAAAGCGCTACCCGAAAGCTACCTGAACCAATTGATTTCAGGGCTGGATAATATCAAGTTTATATCCCAACAGGGCTTAAGCTACAAGTCTTTGCTTCTTTCTAATCTGGCTAAAAGATTTTTTGCTAAAGGGAAAATAATATATGTAGTAGATACCCCGGGACATGCTTTTGACACGTCTCGTACGAAGATATCGTTTGTACACCGAAAATCTCTGTATTTACGGAGGCTCTGTGCTTTTTTTGGGGTTCGGTTTGTCCGTATAGGATTGTCAATAGGCCCTTTTTCTAAGGAGTATTTAAAGTATTTTGCCAGCTACCATAAAAAAAACTATTTGTTTGGCGTCAGGGATATGTTATCATTAGAAATAGCACGGAAGGCAAATATACCTGCCGTTATTTATACCCCTGATCTGGCATGGGCTTATAATGTAAAAAAATTTCACCCTGCCTTGAGCAATGTCAAAAAAGACACTAAGAAGATAATTATAAGTTTACGTGGTGCGATACTTGGGAGAGGCCTGGAGGAAGAATATTATTTCAAGCTCAAAGAATCAGTAGTTGATCTTGCAGGAAAATACCCGGACCATCATTTTGTATTTTCCTACCAGGTAGAGTTTGATAAAGATATCTGCAAAGAACTTTGTGATGCAGTTAAAGACATCTGCTCAGCCGAGTTCATAAGTAACAGGCTGACATTAAATGAGGCTTTATTGTTATATGCTTCTGCCGGTTTTATCATAAGTAATAGGTTGCATGTATTGTTGCTTGGGGTCTTAGCAGGTACTGTGCCTGTTGTGCTTACCGACCTGGACCATCATCCCAAAGTGACAACTATATTTAAAGAAAATAGTTTAGGAGAGTTTTTGACAGATATGAATGATAAGGAGAGATTGTATTTGAGGATGAAAGAATTAATCAGCAAGTACAATGAAGTGGATGAACAAGCGAAGCTTTCAACCATAGTTGAAAACAATAAAAGTAATCTCTATAAGATCAGGGATGAGTTTCTGTAGTCAGCTTATAACCCAGTTTCTGTTATTGCCTGAGGCAATGAAATAAAGGATGCGAAGCGAGGAATCCGAAACTTGCAGGAGTTTTATTTTGAACACCAACAACCTAAGAAAGTGAGAGAAGAGCAATTCGTTTCCGAATGATAAACCCGAAGGGTTTGATGCTTAGTAAAAACTAAGCATAGCAACCCTATAATTTTTTAATTTTATTAAAAAATTGGAAGACTCAGGACAACCAGGATTGGAGTTTGATTATGTTTTTCTTCCGTTCTCAACTATGAATTATAGGGAAGAGAAAGTGTGGCATCATGCATACTTTACCGCATTGACAAGGGCTATTAAAACCTTGACTATTTCATATTCAAAAGAAACTACGAATGGTAGAGAGTTTAGGTTACAATGGATTTTGGATGACTACCCAGGTGCAATAGATTTTGAAGCAATAAATAGTTCAGAGTGAATATATAAAATGAGTTATTTTAAAAGATTACTGATAGCTGTCTGAATATGCATAAATGGGAATGAGTTTACAATCTTCTCCATCTGCCCTTTAATCTCTGCTGTATTCAAATTACCAACACTCCCCTCATGCACATGCTTAACAGAAGTTGAATAACTGAACTTGCCCGCTTCAATATCTAATCCCACTTTTTTATAAGCATCCCGGAAGGGTACGCCGCTGTTCACCAATTTATTTACTTCTTCCACGCTAAAGATGTATTTGTATTTTTCATCGGCCAGTATGTCTTTCTTTATTTCAATATTGCTAAGCATCAGTCCGGCCATAGTAATACAATCTTTTAATGTGGTAAATGCAGGGAACAAGTGTTCTTTCAGCAATTGCAGGTCACGGTGGTAGCCGGAAGGAAGGTTGGTGGTCATCAGCATGATTTCGTTGGGTAATGCTTTGATGCGGTTGCAATGGCTGCGTATCAATTCAAATACATCCGGGTTCTTTTTATGCGGCATAATGCTGCTGCCGGTGGTAAGCTCCGCCGGGAAGCTGATGAAATCAAAATTCTGGTTCAGGTACAAAGTGGCATCCATGCTCAGTTTTGCCAGCGTATCGGCCACATTGGCCAATGCCTGCGCCACAATGCGTTCGGCCTTGCCACGCCCCATTTGAGCATACACCACATTGTAGTTCAATGTTTCAAAACCTAACAGTTCTGTTGTCAATGCCCGGTTGATTGGGAATGAGGAACCATAGCCTGCCGCAGAACCCAACGGGTTTTTGTTTACAATGTCATAAGCGGCTTTTAATGTAATTACATCATCTACCAAACTTTCGCCATAGGCGCCAAACCAAAGGCCGAAGGAGGAGGGCATGGCCAATTGCAGATGCGTATAACCCGGTAATAAATGTCCTTTGTATTTTTCGCTTTGTGTTTGCAGCAGTTCAAAGAGAGGCTGGATGCTGGTTACCAATTCTTCCAGTTCATTTCTTAGAAAGAGTTTTACATCTACCAACACCTGGTCGTTACGGCTGCGGGCAGAGTGTATTTTTTTGCCGACATCGCCGAGCTTTTGGGTAAGCAATAATTCTACCTGCGAGTGAACGTCTTCTACATTGTCGTCAATGGTGAATTGTGAGGCGTGAATCGTGGCGTAGATATTTTGAAGCTCTTTTATGAGTTGTTGCTTTTCTTCTTTAGTTAGAAGGCCAACTGTTTCCAGCATGGTAACATGGGCAATAGAACCTAATACATCAAAAGGCGCTAATTGTAAATCGAATTCTCTGTCTTTGCCTACGGTAAAAACTTCTACCTCTTTTAATGCTGCCTTGTCTTTTTGCCAGAGTTTCATAAATAACGGTTTCAGGTTGCCGGTTACTTGTTTCTGTTGTTATCAGGAAAGTCATTCCAGTTGTCTTCAACCCATTGAATGAACTTGTTTATTTTTCTACTCAGGAGGCTGTATCCAGTGCTCAACCTGTCGTATAAAACTTTGTCAGGCAGGGAATTTGTTTCAAACAGGAAATCCAGGTGAACGATTGTTTCGTCACATTCCGCCTGTGCATAAACAAGGTACTTGATAAAACCGGCTTTATATCTTCTTCTCCCATAGCCTTCAACTATTAGAGAGGTTACGGTTTTTGAAGACCGTCTTATCTGGCTACCTTCCTCATAAAGTTCAAATTTGGGCAATGTTAAGCTCATTTTGTGGATTTCTGTTGCCTGTTGTTTCGATTGCGTATAAATTTCAAGCTCTCTGTAACTTTTCATGTGTTTTCAATTTAAGATACATGGAACCGGTAACCTGTAACTAAACCACTTTCTCAAGCAACTGAATATACAACTCAATTCCCTGTTTTATCTCGTCAACATAAATATACTCATCTGCGGTATGACTTCTTGCGCTATCACCCGGGCCCATTTTCAATGCAGGGAAGGGCATCAGCGCCTTATCGGAAGTAGTGGGGGAGCCGTAATGAGTTTTGCCAAGGCTTAAACCGGCTTTTACCAACGGATGTTCCAGGGAAATAGAAGTGGAACGAAGCCTTGTGCTTCTTGGTTTCACCTCACACTGAACATTTGCTTTGATAATATCTATCACTTCTTCAAAGCTGTACAGTTCATTTATTCTTGTGTCCACCACAAATTTGCATTGTGCCGGGACAACATTGTGCGCCTTGTTTTCCGTTTCAATCACGGTAACGGTCATTTTGGAAGATCCAAGTAATTCGGATACTTTGTCAAGCCGGTAAGTTTTAAACCATTCAATATCTTTCAGCGCTTTGTAAAGGGCATTTTCCCCTTCATTCCTGGCGGCATGGCCGGCCTTGCCATAGGTGATGCAGTCCAGCACCATCAGCCCCCTTTCAGCAACAGCCATCTGCATTAGCGTAGGTTCGCCAACAATGGCGCAATCAATTTTTGGTAAATAGGGAAGGGTATATTCAATACCACCGGCGCCGCTGATTTCTTCTTCTGCTGCAGCTGCAATGGCGATATTGTATTTTAAATCGGGGTGCTCATAATAGTAAAGGAATGTTGCTATCAACGACACCAAACAACCACCGGCATCGTTGCTGCCAAGTCCAAACAGCTTATTATCTTCAATAATTGGTGAAAAAGGGTCTTTGCAATATTGGGGATTGGGCCTTACCGTATCATGATGAGAATTGAGAAGAAGCGTAGGTTTTTGTTCGTCAAAAAATTTATTTACTGCAAAAACATTGTTGCCAACCCTTGAGGCGGTAATATTTTTCAATGCAAAAAACTTTCCGATAATGCTTGCAGTCTGGTCTTCTTCTTTACTGAAAGAAGGAGTGGCTATCAACTGCTTCAATAATTCAATAGCCTCTTGTTGCAGTATATTCAGGTCTTTATTCATTTACAATGGTTGTTCCCGAAGTTCCGGCAACCAGGTTGCTTAGTTCTTCGGCTTTGCCGATGATTACTTTAGCCACGCCGCTATTCAGGGCGGCAAATGCGTTGTCTAATTTAGGTATCATCCCGGCAGAAATTACAGCCTCTTCACCCGCCGAAGAAGGGATTTTGAGAGTTTTATACTTTTCGGGAGTTATTTTTTTGATAACAGAGGCTTCATCATTAATATCTAAAAGCACACCGGCTTTTTCAAAAGAATAAATCAACTGCACATCATAATCTTTGCTCATGGCTTTGGCTACTTCCTGGGCAATGGTATCTGCATTGGTATTAAGTAGCTGTCCGTTGGTATCTGCTGTTATCGGGGCAATGACAACACTATCGTTTTGTTTTAATAAGGTTGTCAGAAAAGAAGTATTTACAGAATCAACATCACCAACGAATCCGTAGTCAATCGTTGGGTGCTGACGTTTGTGAGCAAAGATGGCTTTGCCATCTGCGCCGGAAATGCCAACTGCATTGCAATTATTGGCCTGCAACTGCGTTACAATATTTTTATTAATATAGCCGGCATAGACCATTGTAACAATCTTCAATGTTTCTGCATCGGTGATCCTGCGACCGTCAATTAATTGCTGTTGGATACCGAGTTTTTCAGCAAGTTTGGTGGCGAGTTTTCCGCCGCCGTGCACTAACAATTTTTTGGCTTTTATTGTAGCAAAACTTTTTAGAAATGATGCAAGTTTCGCTTCATCGTCAATGATGTTGCCGCCGATCTTTATAACATATAGCTTATCCATTGGCTCTAAGAATCTCTGAAAGGACAGATTGCGCCGCCCAAACCCTGTTCCCTGCTTCTGTGGTGATGATGCTGTTTGGCCCGTCAAGCACTTCATCACTTAATTCCACATTCCTTCTTACGGGCAGGCAGTGCATCACTTTGGCGTTATTGGTCTGTTCCAGTTTTTTATTCGTCAGCATCCAATTTGGATCGCTTTCATAGATTTTCCCGTAATCATTGTAGGTACTCCAGTTTTTCACATACACAAAATCGGCATCTTTCAATGCTTCATCCTGGTTATGGGTAATAACAGCACTTTTGGTAAATTCTTCACTCAGTTCATAATCTTCAGGATGGGTAATCACAAAATCGGCTTTTTTCCAGGCATTTATCCATTGCGAGAAGCTGTTGGCCACGCATTGAGGAAGAGGCTTGACGTGGGGCGCCCAGGTCAATACGATTTTAGGTTTTGGGTTTTGGATTTTGGATTTTTGCTGCTCCTCGGAGATTGTTATAATATCTGTAAGGCTCTGTAACGGGTGCAGCGTAGCACTTTCGAGACTTACTACGGGTATGTCGGCGTATTTGATGAATTGTTTGATATATAGTTCACTGTAATCGTCTTCCCGGTTCTTTAATGAAGGGAAAGTTCTGATGGCAAGGATGTCAAAATATTTTCCAAAAATAGGGGCGGCATCTTTCACATGCTCCACAGTATTGCCGCTCATGATGGCTTCTTCTTCAAACTCGAGTTGCCAGCCTTCACTTCCTACATTGAACACAATGGCTTCCATGCCGAGGTTTTGTGCAGCAATTTGTGTGCTGAGCCTTGTTCGCATACTGGGATTGAGAAATAAACAACCGATGCGTTTGTTGGCGCCGAGTGTTTTGTCTTTGAAAGGGTTGGCCTTGTAATCCAGCGCTTTTTGCACCAGTGCATCTATATTGTTTACATCATGAACGGAAACAAAATTTTTCATCGAAAAAAATTAAACTGTTTGTAAAAGTCCTATTTCTTCTTTTATGCTTTCAATAAACTGTTCTGCATCCCTTTTTTTTAATGCTAATGAAGGCAAAAGCCGGATTACATTCGGTTTTGCTTCACCTGTAAATATTTTCTGGCTCCAAAGCAGGTTTTTTCGCAGGTCTTTCCATTCATCAGGTACATCAAAGCCTATCATCAGTCCCCGTCCCCTTACATTTTTTAGTTCTTTGATTTGTTTTAATTCATTCTGTAAATATTTGCCTACCATCACTGCATTGCCCATCAGTTTTTCTTCTTCGATTATCTCCAACACGGCCAATGCTGCGGCACAGGCTAAATGGTTGCCACCGAAAGTGGTGCCCAGTTGAAAATGGTTGGATTTAATATGCGGAGCAATGATAAGCCCGGCAACAGGGAACCCGTTGCCCATGCCTTTGGCCATTGTATAAATATCCGCATTTACCCCGGTAAAGTCATGGCTGAAAAATTTACCGCTTCTGCCATAGCCGCATTGTACACTATCGGCGATGTAAACAGCCCCGTATTGATCGCAAAGGGAACGTATTTTTTTCAGGAAAGATTCTTCTGCTACACGGATGCCGCCAACGCCCTGGATGCCTTCGATAATAACAGAAGAGATTTCTTTGCCGTTTTTTTCAAAATATTCTCCCAGCGCATCTTCATCATTAAAAGGAAGAAATACAACATTATCCGTTTCATTGACGGGAGCAACATAATTTTTATTATCAGTTGCAGAAACGGCCAGCGAAGTTCTGCCATGAAATGCTTTGCTGAAGGCAATGATTTTTTTTCTGCTGTTATGAAAAGAAGCCAGTTTCAACGCATTTTCATTGGCTTCGGCGCCGCTGTTACAAAGAAATAACTGGTAATCTTCCTTGCCGGATACTCTTCCCAGCTTTGCGGCCAGTTCAGCCTGCAAAGGGATTTTTATGGAATTGGAATAAAAAGCAATTTTCTCCAACTGCTCTTCAATACGCTTCACCCAATGCGGATGTGTGTGGCCGATGCTGATAACAGCATGGCCACCGTACAGGTCAAGGTATTGCTCCCCTTTATCATCCCATACATAAGAGCCTTTGGCTTTTACGATTGTGACATCATTAATCGGGTAAACATCAAATAAATTCATTAGTAATGTTTTTGCCACTAAGACACTAAGGCGCAAAGGGGCGCTAAGTTTTTCTTTGTGTTACTTTTTGTCTTTGAGCCTTTGTGGCATTATTTAAAAATAATTTGCTTTAAGCTTCAGCCCGGTAGTTTCATCAAGCCCAAACAATAAATTCATATTCTGCACGGCCTGGCCGGATGCGCCTTTTAATAAATTATCGGCAACCGAATGTACTACGAGTTTGCTGCCTGCTTTTTCTAAATGAATAATTGCCTTATTCGTATTTACTACTTGCTTTAAGAAAATAGCATCATCGCTTATATGAGTGAACGGATGCCCTTCATAATATTCTTTAAACAGTTTTTTTACTTCTTCAATACTCAGGTCGCAGTGAAGTGTGGAACTGATGAAAATACCTCTTGTAAAATCGCCTCTCCAGGGAACAAAGCTCAGGCCAATGGCTCTTTTGGGTTGCAATTGCAACAGCGATTCACCAATTTCATCCAAATGCTGATGGGTAAGCGTTTTATAAGCCTGTATATTGTTGGCCCGCCAGCTAAAATGAGAAGTAGCTGTCAGCGATTGGCCTGCGCCGGTGGAGCCGGTGATGCCCGTTGTATAAACTTCATCTAACAGACCTGCTTTTGCCAGTGGCAACAAACCTAACTGAATGGTGGTGGCAAAGCATCCGGGGTTCGCAATATTGCCGGCTGATCTTATTTGTTCTCTGTTTAGTTCGGGAAGCCCATAGATGAATTTCCGGTTTTTGATTTCAGATTTTTGATTCAGGCGAAAGTCATTTGCGAGGTCAATAATCTTTACGGTATCGGGGATATTATTTTTTTCTAAAAATTTCTTTGACTCACCATGGCCTAAGCACAGGAATAGCACATCAATGTTGTCGCTTATTTCCCCGGAAAATTTCAGATCTGTTTCTCCAAGCAGGTCCTGGTGAACAGAATAAACCGTTTTGCCCGCATTGCTGCGGCTATGAATAAAAGAGATGTTTACACCGGGGTGATTTAACAGCAGTCGTATTAATTCACCTCCAGTGTAGCCTGCACCTCCGATTATGCCCGTTTTTAGCTTCATTTTTTCTCATTTTCCTTCTGTACAGCGTTCCAGATGGAAACCTGGTTACCAAAAATCTTACTGAACCCTCTCACATCCTCTCCGGTAAAGCCGGTATTCATTTCACCATATTTGCCAAATTTACTGCTCATCAGGTCATATTTGCTTTCTATGCCGATGACCTGAAAACGATAAGGTTGTAATTGAGCAAATACATCACCTGTTACGTTTTTTTGACTGCTTTCCAGGAAAGCCTCGATATCCCTCATTACAGGGTCAAGTATCTGTCCTTCATGTAGCCAGTTGCCGTAAAACTGTGCCAGTGTATCTTTCCATTGCAACTGCCATTTGGTAAGTATATGCTTTTCCAAAGCATGATGGGCTTTTAGAATTACCATCGGCGCTGCCGCTTCAAAACCTACACGGCCCTTGATGCCGATAATAGTATCGCCAACATGTATATCGCGGCCAATGCCGTAAGGCCCGGCAATGGTTTGTAAATATTGAATGGCTTCTGCCGGGTGCAGGAAAGACTGGTTGTCAACAGCCGTTAATTCACCTTTAGTAAAAGTTAACCGGACCTCCCGGCTTTCTGACTCACTGACCTGCGTTGGCCATGCTTCTTCCGGCAACATACCTTTTGAAGAAAGCGTTTCTTTGCCGCCTACGCTGGTACCCCACAACCCTTTATTGATGGAATAAACCGCCTTGTCAAAATTCATTTCCACGCCTTTACCTTTCAGGTAAGCAATTTCTTCTTCCCGGCTCAATTTTAAATCGCGGATGGGAGTTATGATTTCCACACCGGGTATCATAATATGAAAGATCATATCGAAACGTACCTGGTCATTCCCGGCGCCGGTGCTGCCGTGTGCTACCGCATCTGCTTTCAATTCTTTGACATGTTCGGCAATATGAAGGGCCTGGCTCAGCCTTTCCGCAGAAACGGATAAGGGGTAGGTGTTATTTTTCAGCACATTGCCGAAAACAAGGTATTTGATAATGGTGTCGTAATAACTTTTTACAGCATTTACGGTTTTATGCGATTGTACTCCCAGCTTGCGGGCATGGGCTTCTGTTTTTTGTAGCTCTTCTTCGCTGAAGCCCCCGGTATTCACAATAATACTGTGTACCTCAAACCCCAGGTCTTCCGTCAGGTATTTAACGCAATAGGAGGTATCCAATCCGCCGCTGAATCCCAGAACAACTTTTTTCGCCATTTATAGTTGATTTAAAAATGGAATAAATGATGGAGCAATGATTTAGGCTTAACAGCCCCTCCGTTCACATTTTTATCTTTTTTCAGGAAAGGACGGAGCAGTTTCCATTGCTTGAAACGCAACAACCGCTCAAACCCTTTCTTGTTCTCTTCAAAATATTTTTTTGTTTCTTCCGGCTCATAATGGTCTTTGGGATCATACAACATGGCTGTGCACATACAGTTTTTACGTTCCTTGCTCACCAGGATATCATAGTTTACACAGCTTTTGCAGCCTGCCCAGAAAGCCTCATCCTGCGTAAGCTCGGAATAGGTAACGGGTTCGTAACCCAGGTCGCTGTTGATTTTCATTACGGCCAGGCCTGTTGTGAGGCCGAATATTTTTGATTCAGGATATTTTTGCCTGCTCAGCTCAAATATTCTTTTTTTGATGGACTTTGCCACACCGCTTTTGCGAAAAGCAGGCGCTACAATTAACCCGCTGTTGGCCACATATTCGCCATGACCCCATGTTTCGATATAGCAAAAGCCCACCCATTCGTTCTGGTCGGTAATGGCAAGAACGGCTTTGCCTTCATCAATTTTTTGCTCTACATATTCGGGGGTGCGTTTAGCAATACCGGTTCCCCTGGCCTCTGCGGAAGCGGCCATTTCATCGGTGATCGTTTTGGAATATACCTTATCGGCAGCCGTAGCTGCCCGGATAATTATTTTTTGGTCGTTCATTGTAAAGATTGCTTGAAATAAGGGCCACCAGCCCTGAACTGATTTCGGAGATAACTTCACTGACAGGGACCATGGTGAGGGGTTCGTCCTGTCAGCACAGCGGGCGGCGTCGGGGGCGGGAGAAGGTAAACACATCAAAACCCACGCAATAAACCCCGCAGGTTATAGCTGCATGGAAAGCAACCTGTTTTGTATGTGTCAGAATGTTGGCCATGTTGACGAACAAATTGTAAATTGAGCACAAATGTATAATATAAATTGCTTTTTTTTCATAAAAATTTTGCTAAAACCTTCTGATTATGAGTATTGAAAATTCCGGATCGGCAGAGCTGCCCCTGGCGGAAAAGCCACCAAAGAAAAAATCCGGGTTCAGGCGCTTCGGGAGAACGGCACTAATCATTTTGCTTGTAGCGCTTGCCGTTTTCGTTTATGTTAAATTCTTTTTTGTTTTTGGAGAAGGCAGCAAGGCCGGAGAGCTGAATTTCATAGTAAAAAAGGGCTATATCTTTAAAACCTATGAAGGACGGGTGATACAGACCGGGTATAAATCAAAGGTTCCGGGAAGCATCCAGTCCAACGAATTTGAATTTTCCGTTGTAAGCGAGAAAGTGGCGCAACAATTAATGTCAAACAGCGGGGCTTTTATGGAGCTTCATTACAGGGAATACCTTGGGGCGATACCCTGGCGGGGGATGAGCCGGTATATCGTCGATAGTATCATTTCTATTCAGCGGCCGACCAATAATAATAACTCTCTTGTTGACTGATATTATTCTGCCTGCAGCAGGAATAGGGCCGGACGTTTGTGAATGTCCGGCTTGTTTTTTTGCCATTCACCGATGGTTTTGGTCTTTATCCATTCGTTGGGCGATGTAATATCTGCCGCTATGCACAAACGGGTGTTTGGCTTACAATTTTTTAGCAGGGCTTCCGTCAACTGGTTATTCCGGTAAGGGGTTTCAATAAATATTTGTGTACAGTCTTTTTTAGCCGATTCGGTTTCCATTTCCTTAATAGCCTGCGCCCTTTGCCGGGCCTCTATTGGCAAATAGCCCGCAAACCGGAATTGCTGTCCGTTCATGCCGCTGGCCATCAATGCAAGTAAAATGGAACTGGGCCCTACCAGCGGTTTTACAACGGCGCCCATTTGTTGGGCTTCCCTTACCAAATCCTGCCCCGGATCGGCCACCCCGGGGCAACCGGCCTCGCTTACAATGCCAATCGTTTTATTTTCCCTGATGCTTTTTCTGAACAATTCTGAACAGGCGGGATTATTGACCATCAGGCGCCATTCGTAGTTGTCAATGACCATTTCCCGCCATAGCTGTTTGAAATACCGGCGGGTGGTTCTTTCATTTTCTACAAAAAACACCTCGCAGTTTTTGATGGCATCTGTTATATAAGCAGGAATTGTTTCCGGGCTTTCTGCGGCCAAAAAGGTTGGTATGAGATATACGGTTCCCATATCTTCAGTCTTCTTTTAAGGTGTGTACACAATGAGTTGCTGCTATAATGGCATAAGCAGGCGCCAGGATGATAAGGATATGCATTAAAAAGAAAAGCAAGCCATTACCGATAGCCAGTCCTTTATGCCTTCCTGTATAGGCGATGCTCTGCGACAGCGTAAACCCTGATTTGGCAAGGCTGTAATCAAGCATGGAAACACCGAAATAATATCCTTCCATCAGCAAAACGATAACCGGGGCCACCCATCCTGCTATGGGAACCAGCGACAGCAGGATGAGCAAGGCCAGGTATAACAGTTGCCATCCGGCATTGCGTAAGGCTAACAGAACTCCTCTTTTGGCATCTTTCTTTAAATCGGCCCGGTTTAATGTATGTTCTTTATGCTGAATGATGGCTTCTGTTTTTTCATTCAGATAAGCGAACAAAGGGGACCCTATGATCAGTATCATGTACTTAAAAAGGGAAAAATAGGAAAGCATCAA
Organism: uncultured Chitinophaga sp.; assembly: GCA_964560445.1. Taxonomy (GTDB): domain Bacteria; phylum Bacteroidota; class Bacteroidia; order Chitinophagales; family Chitinophagaceae; genus JJ008. Next base: position 77,408 of record CAZLLT010000008.1, read on the forward strand.
TACCAGTTGGAGCATCATACCATTCATGAGGAAAATAAAATTGAGCCACTGGTTACGTTCTTTTTGCAGCCATTTCTGAACCCCCATTTTATCATTTATCCATTCCATCACACTTTCTGCGGATTGCAGGAAGAAATACATGCCCGCGATAAAAAGAAGCGTATAGATAATGCCGGGAACAGCAATCCATTTGAAGAGGCGGTGTTGCAGGATGAACCGGCGGGCTGCTGCCCATGACTGCGCTGCTATAACTATTTCTTTTAGCAAAGCCTTATTTTAGAGGGGTAAATATAGTTATTACGGAACAAGGTGCAAGGTGTGGAGGATAGAGAATCAGGAGTTAGGTATTAGGTTTTTTTTATGAAAAAAATGTCGTTATCATTCTATAGGAGAGGGGATGTACTGCTTATTGCAAAGGAATTGCTGGGTAAAGTACTCGTTACAAAATTCGACGGGCTTGAAACAACAGGCCGTGTAGTAGAGGTGGAAGCCTATGCCGGGATGCCCGATAAAGCTTCTCATGCGTATAGCGGAAGAAGAACAGCCAGAAATGAAATCATGTATGCAGCAGGCGGGGTAAGTTATGTTTATCTGTGCTATGGCATTCATCATTTGTTTAATGTGGTAACGAACAATAAAGAAGTTCCTCATGCCATATTGGTAAGGGCATTGGAGCCGCTGCAAGGAATTGATATAATGCTTTCCCGTACAGGAAAAAGGAAACCTGATTATACATTAACGAAAGGGCCCGGTAATCTTTCTAAGGCAATGGGTATTCAAACTATTCATACAGGTTGTTCTCTATTAAGCAAGGAGATATTTATTACAGATGATGGTTTCGCATATAGCAAAAAAGAAATTGCATCCTCTCCCCGTATCGGGGTGGATTATGCCGGGAAGGATGCGTTGCTTCCGTACCGGTTTTTTATAAGGGACAACCCGTTTGTCAGCGGGAAGAAAACAAAATAGGTTAAGGGGTATCTGGTTTTTTGCCTGATAAGAATGTATCCTGAAGTCAAAACCTGTTTACTTGACCTAACAGCAATTAAAACATATTTCCCTGGTAGCCGGGCTTGATACGATGGTTGTTTTGAGATAGATGCTGAAACATCCGATAACCATCGGATCAGCATGACACACGAACCAGGTTCTCAATACAAAACTGTCAGGGCTTCTTCTTTTTTCCGAGGGAGATCAATAAAGCGGGCAGCAGTACAAGATTGGTAACGGTGGCCAGCACCAATGTAATGGACGTAAGCCATCCGAGGGCCTGCGTGCCGCTGAAGCCGCTGAAACAAAAAATGATAAAACCTGCTATCAGCACCAGCGAGGTATAAATAATGCTGATGCCTGTGCTGTGTATGGTTTGTATTACGGTTTGCTTAATATCAAAACCGTTTTGCGGCAGCTCTTGTTTGTAATTTACAAGGAAGCGGATCGTAATATCAATGGCAATGCCCAGTGCTACGCTGAAAACAAGAACGGTGGAGGGCCTTAGCAATATGCCCATCCAGCCCATCAGCCCCGCAGTAAAAAGCAATGGAATGATGTTCGGTATCAATGAACAGAGCAGGAACCGGGCCGAACGGAACAGGTAGAGCATACAAAAAGCTATCAGCACAAAAGCCCAGAAAATACTGTCTTTTAAGCCATTGATAATATACTTGTTCCCTTCGAGAAAAGTTACGCTGGTGCCGGTAAGCAGCACATCATATTTTTCCGGGCTAAACAGTTCTGCTGTTCTTTTTTCAATACTATCCAATACAAGCGGCAGACGGTCGCTTCCCATATCTTCCATGCTTACGCTGATGCGGGCCTGCTGCCGGGAACTATCCATAAAAGTACTGATGAGTTTGGCAAAGGAACTTCCGCCTTCCTGTCCTTTCATGTTCAGGTATTGCGAAAGGGCAGGAAGGTCATAAGCCGAAGGAAGCGTATAGTTATTGCTGTCGCCTTCAAAGAAAGCCTGCTTGGCAAATTTCAATCCTTCCGTAATGCTGAGCGGACGGGCAATACCCTTTATGGAGGCGATGTATTGCGACAACGAATCAATTTTCTGGAGATTGGAAAGATTGATTACGCCTCTTTTCTTTTTTGTGTCCACCACCACTTCCAGCGGCATCACCCCTTTGAAATTGGATTCAAAGAACCGCAGGTCTGAATAGATTTTATCATTCTTAGGAAGATCGTCAACGATAAAGCCCAATGCTTTTAACTGAAAAACCCCGGCAATTGAAAAGGCGACTACCACGGCGGTAGTGGTATAAATCAGCTTGCGGTGGTTGAGCGACCATCTTTCCAGCCTGTCAAGCCAGCGTTGCAACCGGGCATTTTCCAGGTAGCGGGTATGCCTTGATTTGGGCGGCGGCAGGTAGCTTAATACAGCAGGGATAAAAACAAGGGAGATAAAAAACAGCAGTACCAGGTTCAGGCCGGCTACCATACCGAACTCTTTTAATACCTGGCTTTGTGTCAACGCAAATACGGCAAACCCGATAGCGGCAGCGAGGTTGCAGAACAGGGTAACGATTCCCATTCTGCCAACCATCGTCAGCAGCGATTGCTTTTTATTGCCTGTTTCGTTATAAGCGGTATGATATTTATTGAGGAAATAAATGCAGTTGGGAATACCAATCACTACAATCAAAGGGGGAATCAGCACCGTTAATACACTTATCCGGTAATCCATAAGTTCTATCGTGGCAAAACTCCATATTACCCCGATGAACACAACGGTAAGCGAAAGCCACATGGCGGTAAGCGAACGGAAAAAAATCAGCAATATCAGGGCGGATAATACAATCGAAACAATAATGAACATCCGCATTTCTTTGGTGATGCGGTCGGTAAGGTCGGTGCGTATATGCGGCAGCCCGCTTTTGTAAACAGTCAGGTTATTGTCTTCGCCGAATTGGTCGGCAATTTTTCCTATTTCTTTCACAATGCCCATCCTTGCTTTGGAAGCCATCAGGCTTTTATCAATGCGAACGCCAAGCAGCCAGGCATGAGTGGAAGGGTTATATAATAGTTCCTTATAAAATGGAAGGTTGAGAAAAACGGAGGAGAAGCTATCCAGTTCAGTTTGTGATAAATGCCTGTCCGGAAATATTGGCTCGGCCCTTAGTTTTTCCGTTTCAAGGTCTTTTACCAGGTTGATAGCAGTGGGTATGCCGATAAAATCTTCAACACCGTTTACTTTCTTCAGGTCTTTTTGCAGGTTCACATAGTTGTTAAACAACCTCTCTGTAAAAAAAGAATCCGTTTGTATGCCAATTACCAGCATATTGCCGTCTTCCCCGAATTTTTCCCTGAACTGCTGGTAATCTTTATATTTTGGGTTGTTTAAAGGAATAGCTCTTGAGAAGCCATAGCTCAGTTGTACACGGCTGGCACGATATCCCATGAATACAGTGATAGCAGTAAGGATCAGCAGAAGCGGTAAGCGGTATTTCAGAATAAAATGGCCGGTTCGTTGCCACATAATATACAAAAACTGGTAATTGCCGCAAAGAAACGTAAAAAAATGGTTGATACGGGCAATAATCCTGTATATATCAACAGTTCAGATTGACCTGATTCAGATAATTTTGAAGGGTGAAAGCAAAACTGTTATTACTATGTTTTGTTATGCTTAACTACTGCTCGGCACAAAGCCCTGTGCCACCGGTAGGTTTGTGGAGAGAGCATTTGCCCTACAACAGCGCTATTGATGTTGCCGCCGGTGATGGGATTATATATTGCGCCACTCCTTATAGTTTATTTACCGTAAACCTTTCAGACAATCTTATTGAACGGTACAGCCGTATATCAGGGTTGAGCGAAACGGGCCTCAGTTGCATAGCTTATGATGCGGCCAATGGAAAATTATTCATTGCATATACCAATAGCAATATTGATATTCTTTACGGAAATGAGAGTATCAACATTCCGGATATTAAAAGGGATAATATTATTGGCGATAAAACGATTTATAATATTTACCCGTTGGGTACGGATTACTACCTGTCAACCGGGCTTGGGATTATTATTATCAATGGCGAAAAATATGAAGTGAAGGATTCCTGGTTTATTGGTGATGGCGGCGGCCAGGTAAAGATAAACGGCTTTGTTGCCGGTAATGATTTTTATTATGCTGCTACTGAAGAAGGGTTGAAGAAAGCGCCGGTAAATATGAACCCTGCCGATCATACCAACTGGCAGATGGTAAGCGGAAATGACGGCTTGCCCGCCGGGGCTTGTAAAAATGTACACATTGCAGGCGGCAGGCTGATTGCAGAAGTAAACCATTCATTATTTGTACAGGAAGGAAATGACTGGTCTTTGCTGTATGCAGACGGCTGGCCTTTGGTGAACAGCAATGTTTCGGAAAACAAACTATTGCTTTGCGAAAGGCAAAGCAATGGCATCAGCCGCGTTACTATGCTTAATCCTGATGGCAGCCTGTTCAGAAGGCTTGAGCAAACAGGGGCGGTTTCTTTTCCGCGGAAAGTTATTTTACACCAGGGCCAGCCCTGGGTGGCCGACCAGTTTGCCTGTTTGTCTCATTTTGGTTCCACTACTTCGTATGAACAATATATGTTGAATTCGCCGCAGGAAATGGCCAGCGGTGAAATAGCAGTTTACAACAGTATATTTTATGCCACAGCGGGGGAGGTAAATGATGCGTGGAATTATCAGTACAATGGCGATGGTATTTATATTCTTCGGGAAGGGGAATGGAATAATATCAACCGCTACCGTTACAGCGCTATTGATTCTTTGCTGGATTATATTGCGCTTACCGTTGATACAAGGGATGAATCGGTATGGGCCGGTTCTTATGGCGGCGGTTTGCTGCATGTAAAGCCCGGGCCTGTTTTTGAAATATTCAAACAGGGGTTTATTGATGCAACGGTTGGCGACCCTTCCAGTTATCGTGTAGCGGGGTTGACATTTGACCGGCAGCATAATCTGTGGGTTTCCAATTTTGGCGCTTCCCAACCGCTGCGGGTACGTAAGGCAGATGGCAGTTGGCAACGGTTCACAACACCCTATTCATTGCCCGGAAATGCAATGAGCCAGATACTGGTTGATGATAATAATTTCAAATGGATTGTTTGTCCTTTGGGCAACGGGCTTATCTGCTTTGATGATGGCAATACGATTGACAATACCGGTGATGACAGGTGGAGAAGGTATATGGGGGGCGCAGGTAACGGCGGCCTGCCTTCCGGTGATGTAACCTGCGTGGCAAAAGATAAGAACGGCTTTATCTGGGTAGGCACAAAGGATGGCATTGGCGTTATACAATGTCCGGGAGAAGCATTTAACCCGGTAACCTGCGAAGCGGCGTTGCCGGTAGTGCTGAATGGCAATTTTGCCGGTTATCTTTTCAAGGGGCAGGAAGTAAGGGCTATTGCTGTGGATGGGGCCGATAGAAAATGGGTGGCTACCCGCAATGGTGTTTTTCTTATCAGCGCCACCGGGGAGCAGGTTATTTACCAGTTTACAGAAGATAATAGTCCCTTGCTCAGCAGCGATGTAAAGAAGATTGCCATTGATAGCAAAACAGGCGAAGTGTTTTTTGCTACGCTGAAAGGAATCTGTTCTTTCAGAAGCACAGCAACCGAAGGAAGTGAAAGAAATGAAAATGTGCTGGTGTTTCCCAATCCCGTGCCGCCCGGCTTTTCCGGGACGATTGCAATAAGGGGATTGGTGAATAATGCCATTGTAAAAATTACCGAACTCGATGGCAGGTTGGTGTACCAGGCAAGGGCATTGGGCGGGCAGGCAGTATGGGATGGAAGAAATTACAAGGGGCAAAAGATTGCCAGCGGCGCTTACCTTGTGCTGGTTACGGACGATAACCAGAAGGAAAGAACAGCTGCAAAAATTTTCTTTATAAGCAAATAATGCCAGGAAAGCTTCATAAAACAAAAGGAATTGTATTACGTACGGTCAAGTATGGCGAAACCAGTCTTATTGTTACCATGCTCACAGAATTATTCGGCATTCAGTCTTATATCGTGAACGGCGTAAGAACTGCATCCAAAAAAGGGGGAGGCAAAGCCCATTTTTTTCAGCCATCTGTGTTGCTTGAGATGGTGGTGTATCATAACGAACTGAAACAGCTTAACCGTATCAAAGAATACCGGTGCGCCGTTATTTACGGGCATATTTTATCCGATATAAGAAAAAATGCCGTGGCTTTATTTATGACGGAATTGCTTACCCGATGCCTGAAACAGCCGGAAGAAAACGAGGACCTGTTTCACTTTGCAGAAGATTCTTTTTTAACACTCGATAAATGCAATGATGCGGTAATGGCAAACTTTCCTTTGTTTTTTGCCGTACATCTGTCTTATTTTTTTGGCTTTCGCATTAATAATAATTATAGTGAGAACAATTGTTTTTTAGATTTGCAGGAAGGCAATTTTGTGGCTGTTGTTCCTGAACATCCTCATTTTCTTGAAGACAGGTATGCCTTGATCAGCTCCCAGTTATTAAAAGTACAGCAGCCTGCAGAACTGGAAACCATCCGGCTGAACCATGATTTCCGCAGGCAATTATTGCAGGCGTACGAAACCTATTATGCTTTGCATATCTCAGATTTTGGAGTATTAAAAAGCCTGCCGGTGGTGAGAGAGGTGCTGGGCTGAATTGGTTTGGCCACGGGGATTATTTTTTGAGCCACGAAAGCACACGAATTAATACGAAAATTTCACCTTTGGTGAAATCTTATTATTGCCACGGATTGCACAGATTTTCACAGATTATTTTTCGTGTGATTTGGTGTTCTTTCGTGGCAACAAGTAAAAAAATTACCGCAGGTAATAACCATTTGTATCCATTCGTGGCAATAATTCAGGTAATTTCGCCGGACTGTAACGATTGAAATATGAACCTTCTTGAAAACTATATAACTGGTAAATGGGTTACCGGCGATGGTGAAGGCCAAACCTTGTACAATGCGGTAACCGGCGATGCCATTGCGGCTGCTTCTACAAAGGGGCTTGACTTCAGCGCTGTATTGGATTATGGAAGAAAGACAGGAAATCCTGCATTGAGGAAAATGACTTTTCACCAGCGGGGCAATATGCTGAAAGCATTAGCGTTGCATTTACGCAAGCACCTGGATAGATTTTATGCTTTAAGCTATCAAACCGGCGCAACAAAAGCCGACAGCTGGGTGGATATTGAAGGAGGCATCGGCAATTTATTTGCCAACGCCTCATTGCGGCGCAAATTCCCGGATGATATAATTTGTGTTGATGGCGAAAGCCATAACCTCAGTAAGCAGAATACATTTATGGGTCTGCACATCCTTTCTCCGAAGGAGGGGGTGGCAGTACATATCAACGCATTCAATTTCCCTGTATGGGGTATGCTGGAAAAAATCGCCGTAAACCTGCTGGCGGGGATGCCTGCTATTGTAAAACCGGCTACCGTTACTTCCTATCTTACACAAGCGGTGGTGAAAGAAATCATTGCTTCAAAAATTTTGCCCGAAGGGGCATTGCAGTTAATCTGCGGCAGTGCAGGGGATATATTGGACCATGTAAGTTCACAGGATGTGGTTACGTTTACCGGCTCCGCCTCCACAGGGTTGTTACTGAAATCAAACAAGCACATATTGGCCAATAATGTTCCTTTTACGATGGAAGCGGACAGTTTGAATTGTATTGTGCTGGCCGAAGATGTAAAACCCGGCTCGGCAGATTGGGATGTGTTTATTAAAGAAGTGAGAAGAGAAATGACGCTGAAAGCGGGGCAGCGTTGTACGGGCATCCGCCGCATATTTGTTCCTGAAAATAAAACAGAAGATGTGTGGAAAGCTATTGCATCATCCCTTTCACAGACCATCATCGGTAACCCTTTGCATGAAAAAGTGCGGATGGGTTCGCTGGCAGGGCAGCAGCAACGGGAAGAAGTAAAAGCACAGTTACAGAAATTATTGGCTTCGTCCCAAATTGTATATGGTGCATTGGATAGTGTAGAAGTGGTGGATGCAGATGCAGACAAAGGCGCTTTTATGTCGCCGGTATTGCTGCTGAATGAAAAGCCGTTTCAATCAACAGAACCGCATGAAGTGGAAGCCTTTGGCCCGGTAAGTACCATCATGCCGTATAAAAATGCTGATGAAGCCATTGCGTTGAGTAAATTAGGCAAAGGCTCACTGGTAACAACAATTGTTACCGGCCATGCTAAAACAGCAAGGGAATATGTGGTTGGCGCTGCCACGCATCATGGCCGTATATTGATATTGAATAACGAATGTGCCAAAGAAAATACAGGGCATGGTTCTCCATTGCCGCTATTGGTGCATGGCGGGCCGGGGCGTGCAGGTGGCGGTGAGGAAATGGGAGGTATAAGAGGGGTGAAACATTATTTGCAACGAACGGCTTTGCAAGGCTCCCCATCCATGCTTACGGAAATAACAAATGTGTACCAGCAATACGCTGCGGGGAAAGAACCGGGCAAACATCCGTTTAAAAAATATTTTGAAGAATTGCAGATCGGCGACCAGTTGATTACGGAAAAAAGGGTGATCACGGCAGATGATATTGACCGTTTTGCCGACCTGAGTGGCGATCATTTCTATGCACATATCCGCACTACGGATTTTGACGGCACTATGTTTGAACGGCAGGTAGCGCATGGTTATTTTATCATGAGCCTTGCTGCCGGTTTGTTCGTTGACAGCTACGGGAAAAACCCCGTGCTGCTGAATTATGGTATTGATGAACTCCGTTTCACCAAACCGGTTTATCCCGGCGCTGAAATCCATATCCGGTTTACCTGTAAGGAAAAGCTGCCGAATGATAAACGGATAATAGAAAAGCCTGAGGACTTTAAAAGAGGCGATGATATAGACAAAGGCATTGTGAAATGGCTGGTAGAAATGATTGATGAAACGGGAGAGATAACAGGGGTTGCCACGATATTAACGATGGTAGCTAAAAAAGAGCAATAGGTTATTGTTTTTATTTTTCATAACCCGGTCCCAGTTTTATAATGACGCCAATGCCGTATCGTTTGTCAATGATTTGCGAATTAAATTTTCCTGAAGGCTCTGTGCCGAGCATGACATCAAGGGTCAGCCCGGCCCGGTGTGTTTTTTTGAAAAAAATATCTCCTTTCAGGAAATAATCAATAGTGAATGCAGAAAAGCTGCTGCCTGCATCAGGGATACCCCGTATTTCCTTTTCAAAAAGTGAATAATTGGTATTGATCCCGGAAAACCGGAGTGAGGAAAGCCTTGCGCCAAAAGCAATTGTTGATTTATTTTCAGCCCAGTAAACAGATGGCTGAAAGTAGAATTTGCTTACGTTGTGGTTGTAAAATCTTTTATCAGCAGCGCCATCTATAAAATAACCGTTGGCTTTATAGCCACCGAAACCGCCACCGGCGCTCAGTTCAAAGAAAAATGTTTTGTCTTTGCCTAATGCATGAAAATAGGCTGCACCTGCTTCAATAATATTCCTGCTGTAATCATAAACTTTTCTCTTTGGCGTTTCCCGGGTGCCAGCACTTTCAGAAGAGTGCATGAAAGATGCCTGGATAGCGAAATTTGGCGATACGGAGTATGACCCCTGCGCCTGCACACCGTTTACATGTTCATATACATTATCGAAATCATCCAGGTAGCCTCCGGAAACATTTACATTGCTACGGCCGGTGCCATATAATAAGCGGCCGGTAAATTGTTTACCGTCTGTATGCCCGCCAACATTGGCAAGCGCCGGTGTGTGATGAATAAAGGAAGGTGTGTTGCAGGAGGCCAGCAACAGCAGAAGGAAGATGAGTGAAATAAAAATTTTCATAATAATAAAATTGAATGCCGGTTGCGATAAAGATACTTAATGAGCAGTAAAGTTTTATATTCATAATTTTGATGAATAAATTGTTTTTATGCCAGATGGATATGTTCATTCGGAATTTCATAACGGGATAAGCAGCATTGAATTTTTTCACCCGCAAAGCAACTCATTACCCGGAGCTATATTAGATAAGTTAGCACAAGCAATACATGGCGCCGGCAATGATGAAGAAACGAAAGTGATTGTGCTGCGTTCAGCAGGCGAAAAAGCTTTTTGTGCCGGGGCATCATTTGATGAACTGGTGGCCGTAAAAGATGAAGAAGAGGGGTTTCGGTTTTTCAGTGGCTTTGCCAACGTAATCAATGCCATGCGGAATTGCCCGAAGTTCATCATCGGCCGTATTCATGGTAAATGTGTAGGCGGTGGCGTGGGGTTGGCGGCAGCGGTAGATTATGCCATTGCTGTAGAAGGCGCTGATATTAAACTCAGCGAACTGGCTGTGGGCATCGGCCCTTTTGTTGTTGGGCCTGCGGTGGAGAGAAAGATAGGAGTATCCGCTTTTTCACACTTAGCGATAGATGCTGCCATGTGGCGCAATGCCGATTGGGCAAAGAGAAAGGGCTTGTATGCCGAACTGCATCCTGATACGGCAGCAATGGATGAATCCCTTGAGCGGTTAACCAATACATTGCTTCATTCAAGCCCTGAAGCAATGGCAGAACTGAAAAAAATATTCTGGCAGGGAACAGCGCATTGGGGAGAGTTACTGCCGGAGCGGGCAAAGATCAGCGGGAGGCTGATATTGAGCGATGTTGCTAAAGAAGCAATAGACCGGTTCAAAAAGAAATAACCCATTTATTTTTTTGGTTTCTTCTTTCAATTGTAGCGGGTCCGGCCTGTAACAAGCAGGGTGGCCATTGGGTACATTACAGAATATTACCGTTTTGCTGCAAAAAATCCCGGATTAACTATTCATAGTATTTTATTCAAGCAATGCTGCTGTAACTTTATGTGCTGACAAGTAGTTACAAGGTGTCTTGATAAGTTGACTACCGTTGGCTTATTTGAGAGAAATAATTTATTAACTGCTAAAACTTTATATTATGAATTTAAACAGGATTCAGGACAAAATTATCGAGGAGTTTGAGCTAATGGTTGAGGGAATGAAAAGCAAGATCAATTATTTCCGCCACATTGCCGGGTATGGTAAGAACAGCGCTGCTTACGAAGTAAAGAAGATAGATGAAAACCTGGTAAAAGAAACCAAATCAAAAATATGGATGGAAGCCAGGTATGTGGACGGTAAGATTTATTATGCCGGCGACAGTGATAATGAAGTTGTAAAGGGGATCGTTTCCCTGTTTGTAAATGTTTTTTCAGGCAGAACGGCAAGAGAAATTATTAATGCCAATGTGTATTTTCTGAACGAGATAAAACTGTACAGCCGTCTATCCGCCGACAGGGTGCAGGAATTATTATCTGTATTGCAGCATATCAGGATATCAGCCGTTAACCTGAAACTTAAAAACAGGGAACTGGGATTGGCTTAAACAGGCAGCGGTTGTTATATATTCAAACCACCGCAAACACTTAGCGTTTGCCCGGTAATATAAGAAGACAGGCCGGATGCAAGGAATAGCGCCGCATTCGCAATATCTTCCGGCGAAGCAAATTTTCCCAACGGAATACCAGCTTTGTATTTATCTGCGGCCTCACCTTCTTTCAGATAGCTGGTCATGTCTGTTTCTACAAAACCGGGTGCAATGGCATTGCAACGGATGTTGCGGCTGCCTAACTCCTTGGCCACCGATTTGGTAAACCCAATGATGCCTGCTTTTGAAGCGGCATAGCTGCTTTGCCCGGCATTGCCCATCTCTCCAATTACTGAACTCATATTGATAATAGAGCCGCTTTTGGCTTTCATCATCGGTCGTATGACCTGTTTGGTCATATAAAACACACTATTGAGATTTATTTTTATTACATCGTCCCATTGTTCGGGGGTCATGCGGAGCAGCAGGTTATCTTTTGAGATACCGGCGTTGTTTACACAAGCATCAATCGTTCCAAATTCTTTCAATACATCATTTACAAAAGATTCACATTGGGCAAAATCGCCTGCATTGCTTTTATATGCTTTTGCCTTTACGCCAAGCGCTGTTAATTTAGCCTCAAGGGCTGCTGCTTTTTCAGCACTGCTATCGCTTACATAACTAAAAGCCACATGGGCGCCGTGTTCGGCAAACTTCAGCACAATGCCTTCGCCGATGCCGCGAGCCGCCCCGGTTACTATTGCCACTTTTCCTTCCAGTAGTTTCATAATAGTACTTTTGATAGTGTCTGAATATAGTTTTTAATTGAAAGCAAGGATTTCTTCTATAAATGTTCTTTCGTTGCTCAGGCGGGGTACTTTATGCTGTCCGCCTAATTTGCCTTTGCTGCGGAGCCATGCTTCAAATATCCCCTTTTTTATTACACGAACAACAGGAATGCTGAGCGCAATGTCTTTATGTCTTTTGGCTTCATAATCGCTGTTGATGTTTTTTAAAGCGGTGTCCAGCTCTTTTGTAAACAATTCAAGATTGCCGGGTTCTTTATCAAACTCTATAAGCCATTCATGGGCGCCGTTGGAACTGTCAGAGAAATAGATGGGGGCGGCCGAATAATCAGTAACCAGTGCACCGGTTTTTTCAGATGCAATGGCGATGGCTTTATCAGAATTATCCACTATTAATTCTTCACCAAAAGCATTTATAAAATGTTTTAACCTGCCTGACACTCTTACACGATAAGGATTTAACGTAACAAATTGTATCGTGTCGCCTAAAAGATACCTCCACAATCCGCCGTTGGTGCTGATAACGGGTGCATAATTTTTCTCTGTTTCCACTTCCTGCAGGCTGACAGTAGCCGGATGTCTTTTCCCGTAGTCACTTACCGGCATAAACTCATAAAAAATACCATGATCGGGAAAGAGCAGCATACCCTCCTGGCCGGGGGTGTCCTGGGCTGCAAAAAAACCTTCACTGGCATTATACATTTCGAGGTAATGTATTTCCTTGCCGATTATTTTCTGAAACTGTTCTTTATAGGGGGTAAAGGAGACGCCTCCGTGCATGAACAGTTCCAGGGAGGGCCATACTTCACCAATGGTTTTTTTCCCTGTTATTTCAAGAATGCGTTTAAACAATACAAGTGTCCAGGTAGGAACGCCGGATACGGACGTTACATTTTCTTTTATGGTAGCTTCAGCGATGAGTTCAATCTTGCTTTCCCATTCGTCCATTAGGGCAATATCCAGGTCAGGGGTACGCAGCCAGTGGGCCCAGAAAGGGGAGTTCTGGAACAGTACAGCGCTCAAATCGCCGAACTGGGCTTCTTCATTTATCGGGCTGATGCTGTGGCTGCCGCCGATGAGCAGCCCTTTTCCTGTTAAAAGGTCGGCATCCGGTTTAAACTGGTAGTACATTGACAGCACATCTTTCGAGGCTTTATAATGCCCGTCGTGCATGCTTTCTTCGCTAACGGGAATGAATTTGCTTTTGGCGCTGGTAGTGCCGCTGCTTTTGGCAAACCAATAGATCGGCGTATTCCAAAGTATGTTTTGCTCGCCTTTCATGATGCGTTCAATATAAGGCCGCAGGTCTTCGTATTCATGAACAGGTACTGCTGCTTTGAAATCACGAACATTAAACAGGTTAGAGAAATTATATTTTCGTCCAAATTCGGTGTATTGTGCTGAAGTAATAAGGTCCTGCAATACTTCCCGCTGGGCATCAACAGGATGGTTTTTCCAGGCTTCAATACGCCAGAGGCGCATTCTTGCAAGCGACGATATAGCCGGACTTAGCAGTTTCATTACCGGCAAAATAGAAAATTTCTCCTAAATAGCGTTGTAAGCCGTAATAATTACCTGTTTTAATTTTTCTTTGGTGGCATTGTCGGCAAAGCAATGCTGAATGGCTTCAAGATTACATTTCAGGAAATAGTTTTTTTCCCATTGAAATACTTTGTTCAGCAATGCGTATTCGCTGGAAAGGGTGGCCGGGGTTATTGTTCTTGAATCGGTGTTGATGCTCATGGAAACCCCCGTTTTATAAATTTTATCCGCCGGGTGGTCTTCAATGGTATCGAAAACATTGGTTTGCACATTGCTGGTAGGGCATACTTCAAGGTGTATGTTTTTTTCTTTCAGGAAGGCAAGCAGCTTGTCATCTTCAGCGCTGCGGGTGCCGTGGCCGATGCGGGCGGGGTGAAAATGAGAAAGCGTTTCCCAGACACTTTCAGCCCCCTTTGCTTCCCCGGCATGGGCGGTGCAAGGGATATTTTTTTCATGGGCATATTGAAATGCCTTTATATGGCTGTCTATCGGGTAGCCCGCTTCATCCCCGGCTATATCAAAGCCTGCTATGTTCGTTCCTTTGAACTGCCCGGCCAGTTTCACCGTTTGCATACTTTGTTCTTCATTGTAATGCCGCAATGTGCAAAGGATAACCCTTGCCTGTACACCTGTTTGCTGCATACCTTCCGTTATGGCATCATTAACAGACTGCACAACCTCTTCAGGGGTGAGGCCCTTGGCGATATGAAGCAGCGGGGCAAAACGTATTTCAGCATAGATTACATTATCGGCCTGCAGTTGCTCAAACAGGTCGAGGGTAACCAGACGCAATTGTTCTTTTGTTTGCATCAGTTCGTAGCCCTTCACCGAACGGCTGATATACTCTAAAAGATCGGTGCATTTAGGGGGCGCTACAAAGGATTCGTTGTATTCTTCCAATGTAACTGAAGGGTTAAGCTGTTTTACTACTTTATAGCTCAGGCTGCAATCGAGGTGCAGGTGCAGTTCTATTTTAGGAAGGGAGCGATAATCCATTAGTCAATACTTTTAAGAATATTAAGCTTCATCAACGGACCTGAGAGCTTCTTCATGCAAATAGTCCTTCCGTTTAAGCTCAAAATTTCTTCCGAGATAAAGCCGTTTTACTTCATCGTCAACGGCCAGTTCTTCGGCAGTGCCATGTTTGAATATTTTTCCTTCAATGAGCAGGTAAGCCCTGTCGCAGATAGAGAGTGTTTCGGTTACGTTATGGTCGGTAATCAGGATGCCGATATTCTTGTATTTCAGGCGGGCCACGATGGCCTGTATATCTTCTACGGCAATGGGGTCAATACCGGCAAAAGGTTCGTCCAGTAAAATAAACTTTGGATCTACAGATAAGGCCCTTGCGATTTCCGTTCTTCTTCTTTCGCCGCCGCTCAGCACATCGCCATTGCTTTTTCGTACATGCTGCAGCCGAAATTCATCTAACAGCGATTCCAGTTTTTCCCTTTGTTGCTGCCTGGTCAGGTTTGTCATTTCCAAAACAGCCGCAATATTGTCTTCAACGCTCAACTTGCGGAATACCGAAGCTTCCTGGGGCAGGTAGCCAATGCCCATCCGGGCCCTTTTATACATGGGCAGCGAGGTAATATCCTGGTCATTCAGGTAAACTTTTCCCTCATCCGGCTTAATCAGGCCCACTACCTGGTAAAAAGAGGTTGTTTTGCCTGCGCCATTAGGCCCCAGCAGGCCCACAATTTCCCCTTGCTTTACTTCAAAAGAAACATGGTCCACCACTACACGGGTGCCATATTTCTTTACCAATCCTTTTGTTTGAATCGTAACAGACATATCCACAAAAATAAGCTTTGCTTTACAACCCTGAACGGCTTATGCTTTTCTTTTAACGGAGCTTTGACTATACCGGATAGCTTATTAGCTTTGCAGCCTTATGAAGGTAACAGACCATATCAGCCAGGCCAAAGACACCCTTATTTCTTTTGAAGTATTGCCACCCCTGAAAGGGAAAGGTATTGAGGCTTTGTATAAGCACCTTGACCCGTTAATGGAGTTTAAACCTGCTTTTATTAATGTAACCTATCATCGCAGTGAGCATGTTTTTAAGAAAAAGGCGGATGGAAATTTTGAAAAGGTAATTATCCGTAAAAGGCCGGGAACAGAGAGTATCTGCGCCGCCATTATGAATAAGTATAATGTAGATACGGTTCCCCACCTGATCTGCGGAGGCTTTAGCATTAATGAAACGGAAGATGCGCTTATCAACCTGCGCTACCTGGGGATTAATAATGTGCTGGTGCTTCGCGGGGATGCTGCCAAAAATGAAACGGCATTTGAGCCGGAGCAGGACGGGCATAAATATGCCAGTGAGCTACTAAAGCAGGTAGCCAACCTGAATGCCGGTATTTATCTTGAAGATGAACTGAAGGGCACGCAAAAAACGGATTTTTGTATCGGGGTGGCCGGTTACCCGGAAAAGCATTTTGAAGCGCCGAATATGGACACCGACCTGGCCTACCTGAAAGCCAAAGTAGAGGCCGGGGCTGATTATATCGTTACCCAAATGTTTTTTGACAACGCCAGGTTTCATGCTTTTGTAAAAGCCTGTCGTGAGCTGGGTATTACCGTTCCTATCATACCGGGGTTAAAACCCATTTATTCAAAAAAGCAGTTGACTGTGCTTCCCAAAACTTTTCATATTGATTTGCCCACTACCCTTTCCAACGAAATACTGAAATGCAAAACCGATGAAGAAGTGGAAAAAGTAGGTGAAGAATGGTTGCTGGAACAATCGAAAGAATTGAAGCAAAGCGGTGTGCCCGTACTTCATTATTATACATTGGGCAAACCGCATGTGGTTGCCAATGTGGTAAAAAGATTGTAACGAAATAGCGGGACAGGTTATTCCTTAATAAGGCTTTTCAATACCTTCTCGTTTATTTTTACGGGATATTTTTTGGCCAGTGTTTTGTTCCATTCTTCGTCAAGCAGTGCCTGGTAATCGTTGCTCACCAATCCCCTTGCTTCATTGAACGTCCGCTGCATGGGTTGGGTATAAACCGTAAAAATATAGGCAAAAGAAGATGTGTTGTCAGTTGCATTGACCATAGGACTTGTCAAACTGCCTGCTGCCGGGGCCATTTTATTAAGGTTGGGGATCTGCGCCCATTCGTACCGGGCTGAATCAGCGATTACACTCTCCGCATATTTTTCGGTGATTTTGCGCCAGTTACCCGGTGTGCTCTTTATTTCTTCGTATATGGTTTTGGCCAGCTCGTTATCTGTACAGAAAAACACAACGGCATCGGCGCTTTGCTGCCAGGTGTAGGACGATTTGTTTTTCTCGTATAGAGCATACAGGGCTGCTGTGTCGGCCTGTGCTTTGTTCCATATTTCCCGCTGCATAATTTCGAAGAAGAGGTTACCGTCTTTAAACTCCTGCATCTGGTAACGAAATTCATCGTTAAAATCTTCCAGGTTGTTGCGGTAATAACTCATCATAATAGATTTTTCCCATTCCTCTCTTAGCTGGCTATACGATTTTGGGCCGCTTCCATCATTTTTAAAGCGGTTGGCCTGGGCATAAATAATCCATGCAGCCGCATCGTAGCTGGTATTTTTTATAGAAGCAAGCATACTGGAAGGTTGTATGTTTTTGCCTTCGGGCTTTAAGGGTTGTCCGGTTAATACGCTGTCCGTATATGCCCACAGGGCGGCATCCTTGTAAGAAGTTCTATTGAAGCCGGCCTGTTTTACCCTTTCGTAAATAAAATTGTCGGCAAATTTCCATCTTCCATCGCTGATTATTTTTTGTTCCAGTTCTTTTTTATAAGCGGGGTCGGCGCTGTCAGTAACTACAGGTTTTACGGCCAGCCTTTTTACAATATGCCATCCATGGGCCGTTAAAAAAGGCTTGCTTATATCTCCGTCATTTTTCAGCGCCCATAACTCATTTTCAAAAGCAGCATCGTATTGGCCTACGCTTACATCCGGAATAGTACCGCCGGAAGCAGCGCTGACATAATCGTTGCTATATGTGGATGCCAGTTCAAAAAAATTGCCACCTGCTTTCAGCAGTTTGTAAAGTGAATCGGCAAGGCCGGCAATTTTCTTTTTTGCAGCATCATCTGCCCCCGGTGGAAAGGCCAGCAATATCTGTTGTGCTTTTATTTTCCCGGCAGCTTTTCTTTCGCCCAGGTTCTTGAAAATATGAAAGCCTTCTGCAGAACGGGCAGGTTCGGAAATTTTCCCCGGCGTTGTTTTATAAATAATGTTTTCAAATGTATAAGGGAGTGTAAAAACGGTAATGTAACCAATGTCTCCTTTGTTTTCTTTTACGGAAGGATCGTCAGAAAACTGCTGTGCCGCTTGCAGAAAGTCTTTGCCTTTTTTAAGCTGAGCCAGTACTTCGTCTTTTTTCTTAATAGCAGCAGTGGTATCGGCAGCATGGATAGCGATATAAATGTAGCCGGTACGGATGTCTTTCTGGCTTCGCTCAAAGGCTTCTTTTACAAAGCGGTCGAGAAGGCCTGTTTCGGTCATGTAATTTTCCAGTATCTGTGCCCGCAGGTTGCTTATTTCCTGTTTAATGGCGGGTAAAGTATCATATCCCCTTGCATAAGCTTCCTTTACTTTCAGCCGGGAACTGATGTAAAGGGCCAGGTAATCCCTGATGGATTTTTCTTTATCCGTTGTTGCCGGGTCATTGTTTTTATTATAAGCCCGCATAAATTCTTTTGCCTCTACCGGCTGGCCGCCAAAGGAAAAAAGGGTTTGTGCCCCGGCAGAAAAAAAACTGTTAAAAGCGAGAACGGCAAAAAGGATCTTTTTGTTCATGGTAATAGCTTTATCGGATTTTCCTATTCTCCCCTGAGCTTCAATTGAAGCACTTCATCCGTTTGCTGGTGTGTCAGCTTTTTGGCAATGATACGCTTGTCTTTATCCAGCAAATATAATGTAGGGAAAGATTGAACGTCGTATAGCTGCGAATAGCCGGGAATGCCGTTATCTGTTCGGGCTTTATCATCTTCTTTTGAATAATAAACATGTGTCCATTCCGAAAGATGGTGCTCTGAGATGAATTTTGTCCAGTCGGCTTTTGTGCCTGATGTTTCTTTGGCAATGGCAAATAGCTGCAGGCCGGATTTTTTCCAGGAAGCATGGTAGAAGGAATCAAGGGCCGGTAAAACTTCCTTGCAATGGCCGCAGGTAGGGTCCCAGAAAACGACTACGGTATAAGCGCCGTTTACATTGAATAATTGCCTGATGGCGCCTGTGCTGTCGGGCAATTCAATATTATAAGCCTGGTTGCCGAGAATGTTCGCCATCAGGCTATAAGCCCTGTCGGTAATGGTTTTGCGGCCCTGATCCGTAAGCCAGCTATAATTTTTTTGAGAAAAATATTTTTCAAAGAGGTGAACGAATACGGCGTCCTCCCACATATATTTCTGGTTCAGGTAGCGGTTCACAAATTTTATCAGCAGGAAACGGGTCATTTCTTCGCTGGCAGTGGCGTATCCAAGCATCCAGTCAAGGTCTTTGATAACTGAATCGGGGTTCGGCAGGGCTACCTGTGCAATGTATTTATCCAGCTTGTCCTCAAAGAAAGTGGTGTAGGCCAGCCTTCCATCCCAGAAATTCACATCATCCCAGTAATGCGCCCTGTAATAATTGTAGGCGGCAACGGTATCTTCTTTTGTTTTGGGGTGGCGTAATTTTTCCGGCAGCACCGGGTCTTTCATTACGCTAAGAAATGTGCTGAGAATATAATTGGGGTTATTCTTTATAAGGTTGTTGCGGTAATCGGCAATTTCATCATCCAGTTTGGTGATTTTTCCCCGAATGGCCGCAGAATCTTTTCCTCCCTTTGCTGTTTTAAGCTGTTGCTGCAATTCAGTTATTTTACCGCCTTTTTTACCCATTTCTTTCTGGTATTCCCGGAAAAGGGTATTGTCGGTGGAGCCGGAAAACCTGATTTCATCTTTAATGGTAGCCGTATCAGCTTCTATGGTAAAATGCTGGTCTTTGTCAACCAGTATTTCAAAAAAACCGGCTTTGTTCGGATAGCCGATAAGATAAATGCCGCCTTGTAGTTTCTTATCTCCTTTAAATACGGCAGTGCTTTGCTCATCCAGTTTGGCCGAATCAATCACCGGGTACGTTTTTCCGAAGTAATGGCCGAGATAGATGTATTGATTTTTAAAAGGCTTAAAAGTAACCTTGATCTCGTAACCGGTCTGGGCGGATAATATTGTACAGGAAAATAATATAAAGGCGGTCAGCGCTTTTTTCATAATTAGCATAAAAAATCAGGTAAAGATAAGTTGAAGGGCCAAGAATTTAAAAGTTAAATCACAGGGAAATAGGTACTTAAGACAAGTTATAAGGCGGCAGGGTTGCCTAAAAGCAGGTATGTTGACCAAAAATTGGCTGACTATGCCTAAGATTTTCAAACGCATACCTTTGCGCCGTGAGAAAAAAGAAAAATATAGTGCTGGAGCAGTTGCGGGTGGAGGATTACGCAGCGGAAGGGAAATCCATAATACGGCATGAAGGAAAAGTGATTTTTGTTGAAAATGCAGTACCCGGGGACGTAATAGATGTAAGGTTGCTGAAAAACAAAAAAGACTGGGCAGAAGGGATGCCCCTGCATTTTCATTCCTATTCGCCGGACAGGGTGGCCCCGTTTTGCTCTCATTTCGGAATATGCGGCGGTTGCCGCTGGCAAATGCTGCCTTATGAGAAACAGCTTCAGTACAAGCAAAAGCAGGTGGAAGAAGTTTTAAAACGGATTGGTAAAGTGCCGTTGCCGGAATGTATGCCGATACTTGGGGCGGCTGCTACAAGGCATTACAGGAACAAGATTGAATACACGTTTGGTACGAAGGAATTTACGGCTGCACCCCCACCCAAGGGGGGATTTAGAGAGCCTCCGAATACAAAAAGCTCTTTCGAATTTGAGAAACCTGAAGCCCCTCCTTCGGAGGGGTTTGGGGAGGCTCTGGGGGGTGGAGGGGCATTTGCCGGTTTTCATGCCAAAGGATGGTTTGATAAAATAGTTGATATAGAAACCTGCTATTTACAGGCCGAGCCTACCAATGCCATACGACTTGCCGTAAAAAAGTTTGCCAAACAAAACAAATGGCTTTTTTATGATATAAGGGCGCACCAGGGTTTTTTGCGTACCATGCAGGTACGCCTTTGTACCACCGGCGAGCTGATGGTGAATATTGTAGTAGCGGAGAATGATGAAAAGAAGATCGGCAGGCTGATGGAGCATGTAGCGAAGAATTTTCCTGCAATCACTACGCTGTTATACACCGTTAATACCAAATGGAACGACAGCCTGCATGACCTGGAGCCGGTAGTGCATTACGGTAAAGGGTATGTAATAGAAAAGCTGGAAGATTTTCAGTTTAAGATAGGCCCCAAATCTTTTTTTCAGACCAATACGCAACAGGCGGAGCAATTATATAAAGTAACAAGGGATTTTGCAGAACTAAGCGGGCAGGAGATTGTGTACGATTTGTATTGCGGTACCGGCAGTATCGGCATTTTTGTAAGTGAAAAAGCAGGAAAGATAATAGGTGTAGAAACGATAGCTGCTGCTATTGACGATGCAAAAGAAAATGCAGCGCTGAACCGGCTTGATAAAGCTGTATTTTATGCCGGTGATGTAATTGATGTGTGTAATGATGCTTTTTTTGCAACACAGGGCCGGCCTGATGTTATCATCACCGACCCGCCACGGGCGGGCATGCATGAAAAGTTAACAAGAAAAATACTGGACATTACCGCACCGCTGATTGTGTACGTTAGCTGCAACCCTGCCACGCAGGCCAGGGATCTGGCCCTGCTGGGTGAAAAATATACCGTTACCCGCCTGCAGCCGGTAGATATGTTTCCGCATACACATCATATAGAAAATGTGGTGCAGTTAAAATTGAAGCAATAAAACGAAACGCCTGTTTTTTGTTGAACTGTTTCATGCAAGTTACGGGGCATTACATCACCCGTCAATAAACCTTATTTTTGCCGAATGAGTAATTTTCGATTTGCACGGCCGGACCGGTTTCCTCCAATAGTAAAGAACCTGATTATTATTAATCTGCTGGTTTGGATTGCACAACTTATTTATGATAAGACAAATGGAGTGTTGACTATGTGGTTAACGGGTAAGCTTGCCCTATTCCCGATTGGTGATGAGGATTTCAAGCCGTACCAGATTGCTACACACATGTTTGCTCATTCATCTTATCAGTTGGTAAGTCCGTATGAGTCCCGGATTGTATTTTTCCATATTCTTTTTAACATGTTTGGTTTATACATGTTCGGCAGGGTGCTGGAGAATGTGTGGGGTTCAAAAAGGTTCCTGGTTTTTTACCTGGCATGTGGCATTGGCGCTGCTATAGCTCACTTAACTATGCAGTATTTTATGGGAGAAGGATCAGCGGCAGTGGGCGCCTCCGGTGCGGTAATGGGAGTATTTATTGCTTTTGCATACCTTTTCCCTAACTCTGAACTATACCTTATGTTTATCCCTATCCCTATCAAGGCTAAATGGGCCATGCTTGGCCTTGTAGCCATTGACCTTTTTGGAGGCTTAGGACGACTTGGTGATAGTAACATCGCCCATTTTGCCCACCTGGGAGGGGCATTGACAGGGTTTATCATTGTGCTGATATGGAACAAAACCAACCGGCGAACGTTATATTAATACACTTCCTCTTTATAGATAAAGTATGTTCCATTGCAGCTAAAGATTATAAAGTTTATTGCATATAACCAGGATGCCTTATACAGCAAAGAAATACAAACAAAAAATTACCCTCGGCGATGATGGGAACAGGCTGATTATCCTGATTGCCATCTGCCTGATTTTTTTTGTGGGGCTGGCTTTTATGAAAGCGATCTGGTTTTTCCGGTATAATGATAATAAGGAACTGGCTTTGGCCCTTTTTAATAAGGAGGTATTGGGATTATTTACCCTGCCTGCCGATACCGGGGCGCTGTTGCAGAAGCCCTGGTCCGTCTTCACCCATTTTTTTGTTCATGATTCTGTGTGGAATGTATTTGCCAACATGCTTTGGCTATGGTGCTTCGGTTATATATTACAGGATATAACAGGGAATAAGAAAATCGTGGCGGTTTTTCTTTATGGTGCATTGGGTGGCGCTGCGGCTTTTCTGCTTGCCTGTAATTTTATTCCTTCTTTAAAAGAAAATATTGCTGCCGCAAGCCTGTCAGGAGCTTCGGCCGGTGTAATGGCTGTAGCTGTGGCCACCACGCTGATTTCCCCGGAATACCGCATTTTCCCCATGCTGCGGGGCGGCATTCCTTTATGGGCGCTGACGGTTATTTATATCATAGCAGACCTTGCCACTGTTTCCATCAGTGATACGGGTTTATTGCTGGCACATGTGGCCGGTGGCCTTACCGGCTTTTTGTTTATCTGGCTGCTGCGGCAGGGATATGACGGAAGTGAGTGGGTGAATAATTTTTTTGAATGGGCCGGTAACCTGTTCAACCCGGATAAACCAAAGCGGGGAAGTAAACCTGTTAAGGAAGAATTGTTCTATAAAGAATCCCCCGGCATCTCCCCGTATAAAAGAACACCGCATGTAACCGAACAACGGATCAATGCTATCTTAGATAAGATCGGGCAGGCGGGTTATGATTCGCTTACAGACGAGGAAAAAGATTTGTTGAAGCGGGCAGGGCAGGGGGAATAGCTGTTTCCAATTTTAGAAGACGATAATAGCCTGTTTGCATTTCATTTTATTTTAAGAAATTCGTGCAATATGGCCAGCCGTTTCTTTTCCTTTACAAGAAAATTTTTCCTGATAACCAACTGCATTGTTGTTGCGGTATTCCTGCTTTCCTGCCTGGTGCCTTACCTGAACCCTCAAAAATGGTGGTTTATTTCATTTATGGGAATGGCTTTCCCCTTTCTTCTTGCTATCGTATTTATTTACCTGTTGGGATGGCTGTTGTCAGGTCAAAAACGATATGCCCTGTTATCGGTCATGGCCCTGCTGGTTGGTATAAAAAGCATAAGTATCTGTTTCGGGTTTCACCCGGGCAATAATTTTGCTGCAAAAAAAGCCCCTAACACTTTTCGTGTGGTAAGCTGGAATGTAGCACGGTTTGTTGAACTAAAAAGAAACACCAATGCAGGCAGCCAGACCCGGCTGAAAATGCTTGCTCTTTTAAAAGAGCAGGATGCGGATATTCTTTGCCTGCAGGAATTCCACACTTCAACCAACGAGATTTATTACGATAATATCAGCGCTGTGCAGGAGCTGGGTTATCCCTATTTCTATTTTTGCTATGATACCGATGGCGACCGGCATTATTACAGCTCTATTATTTTTTCCCGCCACCCCATTGTTGACAGTGGGTTTGTACGCTATCCCAGGCCCACCTTGCCCGATGTATTGCTTTATGCCGATATTAAATACAAAGACGACACGGTCCGGGTGTTTACCACTCACCTGCAATCCCTGCAATTCAAGCGGTCAGATTATCAGAAGCTGCATAATATAAAGGGCGCCGACGACAGCCTTTTATCCAATTCAAAAACTATTTTTTCCAAATGGAAAAAAGCGGTTTCAAACAGGAGCATACAAGCCGGTATTGTAAAAGATGTAGTGGAAGACAGCCCACATCCTGTTGTTTTCTGTGCCGACCTGAATGATGTACCCAACTCCTATACCTATGCCCTGGTAAGGGGAGATATGCAGGATGTATTTCTGAGGAAAGGGTTTGGTATTGGCCGCACTTTTTCTGGCATTTCCCCCACCCTTCGTATTGATTATATCTTCGCCGGCAGGGAATACCGTATCCGGCAGTTTGACCGGGTGGTGAAGCGGTACTCAGACCATTATATGCTGGTGGCAGACCTGGAATTAAAGAGATAAAATTTTCCGGCTTATCCTGTTGCCGTATAATGGTATTGCCTTTTGAATGTCTATTTTTGCCGGAACGGAATTTTAATTTATTAGTAGCATAAAAAGATAAATGACCGGCACATCCGATAAAAAATAACATGAGCGATTTAAAGGTATATAACTCATACAGCAGGCAAAAAGAAGTATTTAAACCTATTACACCGGGGCATGTGGGCATGTATGTATGCGGCCCAACGGTAAGCGGCGAAAGCCACCTGGGCCATTCCCGTCCCTACATCACTTTTGATGTCATCAACCGCTATTTACAGCACCTCGGTTATAAGGTTAGGTATGTGCGGAACATAACAGATGCCGGGCATTTTGAGGAAGAAGGAAGGGAAGCCGAAGATAAAATATCAAAAAAAGCCGTATTGGAAAAGCTGGAACCCATGGAACTGGTGCAGAAATACACCAACCTTTTTCATTGGGCCATGGCGCAGTTTAATACGCTGCCGCCTTCCATTGAACCAACGGCCACGGGGCATATCGTGGAGCAGATCGAGATGATCAAAAAAATTATCAGCGAAGGATATGCCTATGAAGCAAACGGCTCTGTTTATTTTGATGTAAAAAAATATGCAGCTACACATGAGTACGGAAAGCTTAGCGGCCGGGTAATGGATGACCTGCTTGAAACAACGAGAGACCTGGAAGGGCAGGATGAAAAAAGGGACAAAGCTGATTTTGCACTTTGGAAAAATGCGGCGCCGGAACATATCATGCGCTGGCAAAGTCCCTGGGGTGTGGGTTATCCGGGCTGGCATATTGAATGTTCGGCCATGGCCACCAAATATCTCGGCGACCAGTTTGATATTCATGGCGGCGGCATGGACCTCCTGTTCCCGCACCATGAAAGTGAAATAGCGCAAAGCACCATTTGCAACCATAAAGCGCCGGTACGTTATTGGGTGCATAATAATATGATCACCATCAACGGCCGTAAGATGGGCAAGAGCTATAATAATGTAATAAAGCTCACCGAATTGTTCAGCGGCGACCATCCCTTGCTGGAAAAAGCCTATCATCCCATGGTGATCCGGTTTTTTATATTACAAACACATTACCGCAGTACGCTGGATTTCAGTAACGAGGCATTGTTAGCGGCAGAGAAGGGATTGAAAAGGTTGTGGGATGCTTACGAAAAGCTACGATCTATGAACTATGAGCGGCGAGATGAGCCAGTTGATACAGAGCTTGATTATCGGATAAAGAAACTTGTAGCAGAGTTCGATGAATTCATGAATGATGATTTTGCCACGGCAAAAGTGCTGGCCAATATGTTTGAAATAGTGCCGGTTATCAATTCAATAAACGATAAAAACATTCCTGTTTCATCCTTAAGTAAAGAAACGTTTGAATTGCTGCAAAGCAGCTTTACAATATGGCTGGAAGATATTTTGGGATTAAAAGGCGTTACCGAAGCCGATAATGAAAAGCTGAAAGGCGTGATGGACCTGCTGATAGAAATTCGCAAGGAGGCCAAGAGCAGGAAAGACTTTGCCACATCGGATAAGATCAGGAATGAACTGACAAAGCTCGGTATTTCATTAAAAGACGAGAAGGGCGGGGGAATGAGTTGGGGGATTGAATAGCGAGTGGGAAGTGGCGAGTAGTGAATAGGTTTCACTGCCCCACTTGCTACTCCTTACTTGCCATTTTCCAGGCCCTCACCATCTCCCTTTTCCCCGGCGGGCCGGGAATTTTTTCTACTGTAAACCCTGCTGCCTGCATGGTACGGCGCACATCGCCTTTGCTGCAATAGGTTACCAGTATGCCGCCCGGCTTCATCATGCCATACAGTTTTTCAAAGATTTCTTTTGTCCATAATTCTGGTTGTGCGGCGGGTGCGAAAGCGTCAAAATAAACGAGGTTAAAACCCCCGGTGAGATTTTTTGGTTCGTAGATTTCTTCGCCCCTAAAGGGGGGTGTCAGGGCATTTTCTTTATTGAATGGCGTAAAGTGTAAGAGGCTGTCGTTTATTTTATGCAGGGTAAAATAGTTGCCGGTTGCTGCATCCTTGTCCCATCCGCAGGTATGCAATTGTTCAAAAACAGGTTGTAATCCGGGACGGTTCAGTTGTTCGCAATAATTCAATATTTTTATTTCATCATTATTCAAAGGATATAATTCAAAGGAAGTGTAATGAACGGGTATTCTATTTTTTTCAGCTTCTATCAGTGTCAGCAGGGCATTCAACCCGGTGCCGAAGCCCATTTCTAATATGCGTAACGGCTCAGCCCCCGGGTCGGGACGCTTAAAGCGGACTGAACCGTAAAACCCTGCTTCAATAAAAACATGCTTCGATTCCTGTATGGCCCCATGCGTGGAATGATAGGTAACGTTCATTTCCGGTATGGAAACGGAATGGGAGCCGTCTTTGGTTATAATAATATCCCGCTTCACTGTTAAGTTCTATATTTATTCTCCAAAATAACGCTATGCACTACTACGAACAACTTGCCAAAGATAAAAAGCTGAAGAGCTTATTGGATGCCGCCGATGAACATAAATTAAAAAAGAGAAAGAATATCTGCATCTATCTCTGCGCTTCCATCATGAGCCAGCAACTGAGTACCAAAGTGGCCGATGTGATTTATAGCCGCTTTATTGCCCTTTACGATGGCAAAGAGCCTGCGGCACAACAGATTCTTGACACGCCGTTTGAAACGCTGCGGGCCATCGGCCTATCCAACGCAAAAGTGGGTTATATCAAGAACGTAGCTGCTTTTCACCTGGAAAAAGGAATGGAACTGAAGCGCCTGCAAAAGATGGACAATGAAGCGGTAATCGCCTACCTGACGGAAATAAAAGGCGTAGGCCGCTGGACGGTGGAAATGCTGCTGATGTTTGCCCTTGGGCGGGAAGATATTTTTTCCGTGGATGACCTGGGTATTCAAAACGCTATGATAAAACTGTATAAGCTCGATAACAGCGATAAAAGGTTGTTCAAAGAAAAGCTATTGAAGCTGTCCGCCCGGTGGAGCCCTTACCGCACCTATGCCTGTGTGCATTTATGGAAATGGAAGGACAATGCGCCAACCCCCAAAGCAAAGCGGCCGAAGGAGAAGATCAAATAATTTATAGTAAGCCTTATTTCTTTACCGCTTTCTTCTTTACTTCCTGTATCCTGAACTTCACTATTTTTTTTACCAATGTTACAGGTATCTTCTCATCCCAGGGGAATTGGATGGCCCCTTTGGAAGTGATATACCCGGCCAATTCATTTTTAAAAAACAGTATAGGGGATGAGGAGGGGTACAAACCGATATGGTTTTTATTAGCGGCATACCATACCAGGATTTTTTCCTGTTTGAATGCGGGCATATTATAGCTGATGATTTCTTCTGCACCCGGCGCTGCTGCTTTCAGGAGATTCCTGAATTCCTGTAATTTTTTCTTTATGCCAGGCGGCAGGGCGGCAAAATATTCACTGACGGTTTGCGGTTTTTTGGTTGTTGCGGTTTTCATATCCTGTTATTTATTGGCCAGTATTTTTTTAATCAGCACAATTTGCCCCAGGTGGTAATAGCAATGGTCAATAAGGGCTTCTATATTCCGCCGGTAGCTGCCGTATTTTTTGTCTGTAAAATCTTCCTGAAGTTGTTCTTCTGTAAGCGTCTCTACGGCTGTTGCAAATTTTTCTGAATCGGTCCACAACCTCTCCAGCGCCTTGTCCCAGTCTTCCTGTGAGGTGATGGGCGGAAAATCAAAGCTGTATTTATCTTTTATATCCAGCGTGCCGCCCTCCAGTACATTAAGGACGCCGCCGATATAATAATGGAGGTGCTGCGACAGCAGCGCAATCGTATTCAAAGAGCCGGTCTTTTGAACGGCTGTTTCCCAATGCAGGCCGGCCAGTTGCGCCTTGCAGTTGGTATTGGCCACAAAGGTTCCGTTGAAGATTACCTCCCTGAAGCGATTGGCTAAATGTATGGCAGTGTTCATTCTGAATTTCTTGCTGTATGAAGTTAAGGAATGCCGGGGAGAAGGTAAACTTATGGAAGTTAACGAGCAGGGCTTTGCGTTCGGCGGGGCATTTGGAAAACGTTCAGCCCGGAACTGAAGCCGATTAAAGATACAAAAGATGAAAATATATTCTGTGGCTCATCCGTGTTCGGTCAGCCGGATATGTAGCTGATAGTAGCACTAAGATGAGGATTTATTCGTCGCCCCCGCTGACGCAAAACCTCGCTGTTGGCAGCAGTTTTTTTGTCCAGGTTATGTGATTGTCACTCTATAAATTCCAGAATTATTTTTTTTAATTCCGTTAATAGTCAACCCATCGTCGCTTTTACATTTCTCTATGAAGTCAAAAACGTACCAATGCTTAGGTATTTGCGGAAAAATGAGTACAAAATTTAAAGTGTCACCAAACTTTTTAAAATAATGTCGGTCTGGGGCGTATGGAATATTAATAGCATTTAAAAGTTCAAGGGTTTCACTTGTGCCCCGATTTACAAGATAGCTGGTTTTCCAAATGTTAACCCACCATCCTGAAATAAATTTTGGTGACGTTGTGTACTTGCAATATAACATTGTAAACGGGCTTTCTTCAACATCTTCCAATAATTCGTCTTCAATAACAATTTTATGTTCGGTTATGATATTTGAAAATGACATTTGGTTGGGAATTTGTTTTCAATTGTGATTTGTTCAATGGGCTTCAAGATAGTAGTAAGAACATTTGCAATCCTTAGCTTTTCTTACAACTTCAGATACAGATTTGTCATTCTTTTCTGTTGGGAGTCCTGCAACAATCAACATAAAATTTCCTTTAAACTGTCTTGTATAAAGTTCTATTTGTCCGATAGCTTTTTGACTTGAACTTGCCTTACTTAACTCTTTCGCCAGTTTAAGTTCTATTCCGTAATTGTGATTTGAACCAATTATTAAGTCAATGTCACCTTGGTTGCTTCTACCGCCTTTTTTTATTGTCTCAAAGTATTTTTTGAAGTGTATTTCAAGTTCTTTATTAAGGTCAAGCTCTTTCATTTTTGCAAGGTCACTTGCAGTCAGGTCAAACTTATGCAATACATCCAGAACTCTGTCTGCTGAAATTACACTGTCAAGCCAAAGTCCATCAATGTTTTTCTTTTCATCAATTATTTGGATTTCGTAATAGTCATGGGTGAGTATAAAATCAGAATAATTTTTAAGCCGAATGTTGCCCAAAATGATGTCTTTGGCGGGATTCCAAATATTAAGGTCAACGAGTTCGCTTGTTTTAATTTTCTTAGTTCCGTTTTCAAGTAAATTTTTTGCTCGTAATATTAATTTTTTATTTTCTGAAATGGGATTACCATCAAGGTCTTTTTGGCCGTCAACAACTGAAACGGATAGTCCGTTCCAAAAGTCGTTAGTGATTTTGACGTTTCGGTACTCTTGTGTTTTAAGTGTCGTATCAATACCAATACTTTTCAAAGCTTTTTCGTCAGCTTTTTTATTTGATAATAATAATGATTGCAAGTCTTTAATGAGTTTGAGATTCTCTTTTTTTTTGTTGCCATTGTTATCAGTTTGTTTAAGGTTTGATGAGTCGTGGAAATAATTGCTACCAACGATTCGGGCTTGCCGCAGTTTCAG
>CAZLLT010000009.1:0-102404 GCA_964560445.1 uncultured Chitinophaga sp.
CGCTGGCTGAAACCAACGGTTTAAATGACTTTCCCGGCGGCCATTTCAGTCCTACACATAAATATACGACACTCCGGGTACAATTTTCTATTGATAATCAATCCAAATCTGTACCATCAAAATCAAATCACCGTATTTATGAGTTGCTCCTACACCACTACACTCTCCATCCTTCCCAACCAGTCCTCGTCAATCACAGCGCCCAGGCCGGGGGTATCGGGCACCTGTATCACACCGTTGGGTTGGTAAACAATGCCGCCGCTTACGGGGTCCTCTTTTATCATCAGGGCAGTATCGAAATCAAAATGCACAATAGAAGGACTGCATAGGGCAAAATGTGCAAAGCCGGTCATGGCCAGCCTTGATTCTATCATGGCGCCTACCTGCAAATGGATATGGGCCGCTTCGGCCAGCTTCACCATTTTTAACCCTTTATAAATACCGCCGGATTTGCAGAGCTTGATGTTGAAATAGTCGCAGGCATTCAATGCTATCAGCCTTGCCGCATCATGCTCATCGCCGCAGCTTTCATCGGCCATAATAGGGATGGGGCTTGCTTTTTTTACTTTCGGCAGGTTCATAAAATCCCACCGGGCAATAGGCTCTTCGCAATGCTGAATGTCCAATGGCGCTAAAGCATTCAATGTTTCAATGGCTTCTTCCACGCTCCAGCCCTGGTTGGCATCTATGCGAAGCGGGATTTCATTGCCTACGGCTGCACGGATGGCTTTCATCCGTTCCACATCTGTTTTGCCGTTCTTCCCCAACTTTACTTTAATGGCAGGATAGCCCTGTTCTTTTATTTTGATGGCATCGGCTGCCATCTTTTGCGGATTACTGATGCTTACGGTGTAATCGGTAATGATGGTTTTGCTGTTATTGCCTCCTAAAAATTTGTACAGGGGCACACCGGCATATTGTGCTGCCAGGTCGTACAAGGCCATGTCAAAGGCGCTTTTGATGCTGGTGTTGCCATAGATTACGGCATCCATCAGTTGAATGCAGGCTTCAACGTCCAGTGCGTTTTTTCCTTTTAATACTTTGGCAAAATATTGCCCCACGATGAAGCAGGTATCCTGGCTTTCGCCGTTAATGGGCATATAAGGGCTGCATTCGCCCCAGCCGGTAAGCCCTTTATCTGTGCTGATACGTACCACTACATTCTCTGCAGATTCTTCTGTACCAAGAGAAGTGATGAAAGGTTCAAACAATGGGATGGAGAGTTTGAAAAGTTCTACCTGTTTTATCAGTAATTGATTCATGATAGCATTGTAAATGGTTGCAAAGCCGGTTAAAAAAGCAATCGAATGCCGCCGCTCAGCATACCGGTATAAGGGGCGTTGTTATTAACAAGTATATGTTTGCTCGGGTAATCGCTGGCCGGTATCCACACTCTTGATTCAAAGTATAAATAAAAATCATTTATAAGCGGAATGTCAACACCGGCGCCAAGGTCAAAAGTCAGCCGCTTGAAATTAGCTTTTCCGGAAAGTACCGGAAGTGCATAGAGGTTTGTATCTATAGGCACAGAATGGACATTCGTAATCCGTCCGAGCAGGATGCCAAAGCCGCCATAAGCATAAATGCTCCACTTTTTTTCTTCGTCAAATGACCCGGTTAAAAATTTTTTCCAGCCGATGGATAACTGCTTCAGCCGCATTTTAGCGTCATTGCGGTAGTTGATAGTCTGCGGGATGGTTGTAATTTCTTTTGCTTGTGCAGTAAGGTCATTTTTAAACTTACCGTTTGAATAATAGGAAAACCAGGTATAAACGGTGTTTTGTTTATCCAGGTGAAACTGGGCCTGAACTGTATTGCCGAATGCCCAGTACCGTTGGGCCGGTTTAAAATTTCTTTGCAAGCCGACATCAGTACCAATACTGAAGCCCGGTATCTGCGAATAGGCAGCAATGAAAAAGAAACAACAAACAGGTATTGTAAAAAAACGTTTCAATAATTGAATAGGATTCGTATGGCAAATATAAGCCGGAACCCGATGTAACTATAGCCATGTTCCGGCAATGAAAAGATAGTTTATTTCACCAGCTTCAGCTCTTTAATCAAATGACCGGCGCCGCCCAACTTGTCAATGCACCACAATACATAGCGTATGTCCACACAGATAGTGCGGTTAAAGTCTTTATCAAAAGCTAATTTATGGCTCAGGGCCTCATAATTGCCGTCAAAAGCAAGGCCGATCAGTTCGCCTTTACCATTGATAACCGGAGAACCCGAATTGCCCCCGGTAATATCGTTGTTGGTAATAAACCCGATAACCAGGTCTTTCTTTACGGGGTCAATGTATTCGCCAAAGTCTTTTTTCTTTATCAGCTCAATTTGTTTTTCCGGCAGGTCAAATTCATAATCACCGGCCTTGTATTTTTCAAGCAACCCTTTGGAAGTGGTTACAAAATCATAGGAAACACCATCTCTCGGCTTATATGGTTTTACACTGCCATAACTAACCCGCATGGTAAAAGTGGCATCAGGATACATCATTTTTGCCCTGGTAGTATCCATTTCCATAATGCCTTTCAGGTACAGCCTTCCCAATTCAGTGTTTTTGGCGGTAAAACTTTCATACAAGGGCGCATACTTTCCGTAATTAGTATAAAAGGCGGCAGCATGATTAAATGCCGGATCGGCTTGTAATACGTTAGCATCCGGGTTGGCTATAAAAGCATTCCACTTTGCATCATCCAGCAGCATTGTTGTATTGAAAATAGCCGCTGCATGTTTCTGGTAAGTGGCATCCTCGTTCAGGGGGCCGTATTGGTTTTTCAGCGTGCCATAGAAACCAATAGGATGTTGTTGCTTATCAATATCCTCATAAAATAAACGGGTAGAGGCAGCTACAATTTTTTCATCCGACGCCCTGTTTGTGTCTGCAAGATAAGAAGCTCTTTGGTTATTGGCTGCATTCAGCGCTTTTTGCAGGGCATCCTTGGCAGTACCCGGTGTTACCAATGCTTTTTCAACCTGTAACAAGGAGGTGGCAAAACGAACCAGTGCAGAACCGAGAAGACCTTCATTAATGTACAGCCGGTGTTTTGTATAAGGGCGCCATGCATCATACACTTTGGCCCAGTCGGGAAAAATAGTTTCATATTCCGGCTTTCCCTTTGCCCAGTTGATAAACTTTTCTTCCGCTTTTAGCTTTTGCCCGTATATATCATATTTAAGCAACTGCTTTGTTTCTCCGTCAAAAAACTTACGGTAGTTGGAAGAAGCTTCATAAGAAGGGGACAGTTTCAGCTTTACCGCCGGGTCTTTCTTCATTTCCTCCAATATGTATTTTAGCCGGGTTTCGCGGAGCTTTACAAATGCCGGGTTGTTTATATCAGTTGCTATTTTTATTCCGTAAGAACTTTCATAACGGTTAGTGCTCCCCGGGTAGCCCCATATCATGGCATAATCACCATCTTTCCGTGGTTTGAGTGAAACAGGTAAATACCATTTTGGTTTTAAGGGGATATTATTTTCTGAATAAGCGGCCGGTTCTCCATCGGGGCCGGTATATACACGAAAAATGGAAAAATCCCCTGTATGCCGGGGCCACTCCCAGTTGTCTGTATCGCCGCCAAACTTACCAACGCTTTCAGGAGGTGTGCCTACAAGCCGTATATCCGTATATTTCTGGTAAACGAAAGCAAGAAACTGGTTGCCTTTGAACAAGGGGCTTATCCTTGTTGAAATGTTTTTATCGGGATTGCTTAACCTTGCATTGATAGAAGCCAGCACTTCAGATTGTTTTTTTAACCGTTCAATGCCGCTTAACCCTTTCAGGGAGTCGAGCACTTCTTTGGTTACATCGTCAATCCGTAACAGGAATTCTACATAAAGGTCTGAAGGGATCTCCTCTTTTTTGGTTTTGGCATAAAACCCGTCTCTCAGGTAATTTTTTTCTACCGAGCTTGCCGATGCAATGGCATCGTAGCCGCAGTGGTGGTTGGTGAAAATCATTCCTTCAGCACTCACTATTTCGCCGGTGCAAAAGCCGCCAAAGATAACGATGGCATCTTTCAGCGATGGTTTGTTGATATTATACAGTTGGTCTTTGGATAAAGTAAGACCTTTTTTTACCATGTCATTATATGCCTGCTGGCCCAGCAGCAAAGGAAGCCACATGCCTTCATCGGCAAATGATTTTAAAAAAAAGGCAAGCGAAAAGACAATCGTAATAAGGGGCTTCTTCATGGTTTATTTTTTGATGAGTAAACCTACTATAAAATTAAAGTTTGGCCAAAACGGGTGGTTATTGGCCTGGCTTTTTTGTGCAGGAAGATGTTTTTTCCTGGTTAACGCTGCTTTCCTGCGGGTACAGCAGCAGGTTGGTATTGCAATTATCCCCATCGCAGCAGGGCAGGGCATTGGTATGGCACACCGGGCATTGATAATGCCCGTGCACATGAATAAGCGAAACGGTATGGCCGCAGAAGATGCAGGTTTGCGGGGGCATGGTTTATTCAGCGGGTTGGTTTAGCGTTTCCCATAACAAATCTTTCAGTTCTGTCAACCCTTTATTGGTAACAGAAGAGATAAACAGGTAAGGAATATCAGCGGGCAATTCTTTTTCTATGGCGGCTTTCAGTTCATCATCCAGCATATCGCTTTTGCTGATGGCGATGATAAAACGTTTATGCAGCAGTTCCGGGTTGTATTCTTCCAGTTCCTTTACCAGTATTTCAAATTCCTTTTTATGGTCATTGCTGTCTGCCGGGATAAGAAAAAGTAAAACCGAGTTTCGTTCTATATGCCGCAAAAAACGGTGCCCCAGCCCTTTCCCTTCAGCCGCCCCTTCAATGATGCCGGGAAGGTCGGCTATGCAAAAACTTTTACCATCCCGGTATTCCACAATGCCCAGGTTGGGGGTGATAGTGGTAAAAGCATAGCTGGCTATCCTGGGTTTGGCAGCGGTGATAACAGAGAGCAGGGTTGATTTGCCTGCATTGGGAAAACCCACAAGCCCCACATCGGCCAGCACTTTCAGTTCTAATACTTTCCAGCCTTCCATTCCGGGCAGGCCTGGCTGCGCATATTCCGGCGCCTGGTTGGAGGCGGTGGCAAAATGAGAATTGCCCAGTCCGCCTTTGCCGCCGGGCATCCAGATAATTTCCTGGCCGTCTTCCAGTATTTCCGCTTCTTTTATCCCGGTTTCTTCATCACGGGCAATGGTGCCGAGCGGCACTTCAATAATTACATCCTTCCCGTTTCGCCCTGTGGAATTGTTGGAGCCGCCTTTTTCGCCGTTTTCTGCCAATACGTTTTTGAAGTAGCGCAGGTGCAGCAATGTCCACAGGTTGCGGTTGCCTTTTAAGATAATATGGGCGCCACGGCCACCATCGCCGCCGTCAGGCCCGCCCAATGCCGTGAACTTATTACGGAGGAAATGCCTGTTGCCTGCGCCGCCATGCCCGCTGCGGCAGAATATGCGTATCTGGTCTACAAAATTGCTTTTTTCCAAAATGGTGTTTTTGTACCGCTGCAAATATACCTTAACGGGGTTCAACAATTTTTAGGAAAATCTTTTATAAGCGCTGTTCGGCAATTTCAAAACTCCTGTTTTTCCGTACTATTGCTTTGTGGTAGAAGAAAGTATTTCGTTACCTAACCGCCCCACGTCGACTGCGCCAGACAGGGGGTATGAACGTTTTGAGTGGAAGACTACGGGCAGGGAAAGGCATCCTCCCATATATATCTTTCAGCGCCCGCATATTTCAGGGCATTCTGCAAAGCCCTTTGCTCTGTGATAGCGGGTTTTATAGATGGGATATTCACCTGTTGAAAGTCGCCGTTAATGGTTTCAATAACCCCGTTTTTGCCATGCAGCAGGTATTCCGCATTTTCTACCCTGATGCCCTTATAATATTGATGATAGCGATGGTGAGTAAAGCCCCATTTATCCGTATTTTCTTTCGCCAGACGAAACTCGTCCTCCTGTTTAGCCTTCAATATTGTTTTAAGGAAATGGGTGCTTTCCGACATTTTCCTGCTTTCGGAAGATTGAAACCGGGCAAATGCAATACTTCCGTTTTCGTTACGCCGAATATCCAGCGTATCTCCCTTTTGAGCCGATAAGCATAGTGATAAAAGAAGGAGACTGTTTGTTAGCAGCAGCTTGGTTACTCTTTTCATGGTTTTATGTTTTTATTGTTTGGTAAGGTGGTAAAACAAGGCATCAAAACCAGGGTCATTCAATATCAGGGTATCATTAACCATCCGGTTTACTTCATAACTACGTGGAACATGCTGTTTGTCATAAAAAAGCATAGTATGGGTTGAATCACCGTTCGTCCATATGCCTTTCCTCCAAACCCAGGTTATTGTTGTATCCACTACAACAACATTGTCAAAAGTTTCTTTTACTTTATCAGCAGGAGCAAATGTCCAGTAATTGGCATCAAGGTATTGTATCATATTAGGGCCAAGAAGCCCGCCTTGACGATAGTGGCATTTCCAGTACCCTTCTATATAATGCCGGATAGTGTCAAGCGGTTTGTTGTACAGGATAATAATGTTTTGCGGGGGCTCTGGTTCCGGTTCAGGCTCCGGCTCTGTAATAATGGGCGGGTCAACGTCTTTCTGGCATTGCATACAGCAAACGCAGGTGAACAAGGCAAGTGTTAAAAACACTCTTTTCATGTTTTATTGTTTGGTAAGGTGGTAAAACAAGGCATCAAAACCAGGGTCATTCAATACCAGGGTATCATTAATTAGGTGATTTACAACAAATCCCATGGGAACCTGTTGATTATCATAATAGGTCATAAGGTGTGTTGAATCGCCATTGGTCCATGAACCTTTCGTCCAAGTCCAGTTTATCTTTGTATCTGCCAGAATGGTGCCGTTATAGGTTTGTTTTATGCTATCAGTTGCAGTAATTGTCCAGTAAAAATCAGTAAAGTATTGTATCATTCCAGGCCCGGCAATACCCCCTTGCGCATAATGGCATTTCCATTCTCCTTCTATATAATGCCGGATAGAGTCAAGCGGTTTGTTATACAGGATAATAATGTTTTGCGGAGGATCCGGCTCTGGTTCCGGTTCCGGCTCTGTAATAATGGGCGGGTCAATGTCTTTCTGGCATTGCATACAGCAAACGCAGGTAAACAGGGCGAGTGTAAGAAGCATTTTTTTCATAGTTGGTATAGTTTTATAAATGAACCCCCTGCTCTTGGAGCAGGAAAACGGGGATGGTTGAATATCTTCTTATTACAGTCAGGTGGAAGATAAATTGTGCAGGCAGGAACAACCGGTAGTGTAACAGTTATTCTCATGTGGTTAATGGTTTAAAGGTTGGTCTAATGTACAAAGAATTCTAACATAAAATGTACCGCTCAGGTATGTATTTTCAGATTATTAAGTAGAAGGAAAGTAAGTTGCTAAGAATAAGAATTTGCGCCATCCTGGTAAAAGCTAAGTTATAAACGGCCATTAAAACAAAACCCCGGAGTCCTGAACTTGCCGCAGGGTTCCGGGGTTTTTATCAGTTGGTTTTGTTTTATTGATT
This sequence comes from uncultured Chitinophaga sp., assembly GCA_964560445.1. Lineage (GTDB taxonomy): Bacteria > Bacteroidota > Bacteroidia > Chitinophagales > Chitinophagaceae > JJ008. The sequence continues at coordinate 7,511 of CAZLLT010000009.1, forward strand.
ATTGAATAACGATTTTATTATCGTAAACGATACGGTTAGTAACGTCTATCACTTTCACCAGGTAAACTCCTTTAGAAGCTGAAGCGCCTAATTGAATAGCCTGTGTCTGGTTTTTGCCACCAATGGTTACCGGCTGCTGCAATACCTGGCGGCCGGAGATTTCTGATACCTGGATAGAATAGGCCCCGGCGGGTAGTTCATTAAATCGTAAGGAGAACTGGTTGCCTGTTACAGGGTTGGGGAACAGGTTTACTTTGCTGCCTGTTGTGGCAGGCGCTTCGAGTATTTCCTGTATTTCAGGAGGTCGCTTGCCGGTTATCAGCAGGTTGCTGTTGGCCAGGTCGGAACTGTTCCAGGCGTTGCCTGCCAGCGTATAAGGTGTGGCAGCCAGGGTTTCGGGGTCAACCACAAAATAAGCGCCTATCCTGGCGGCTGTGCCAACGATAATTTTGTTTTGATCATTTACGGCAGTTCCGTTTATAGAAAAGCCGGAAGGTAATCCTGATACGCTGCCTAAGTGTGTAGCTACTTTTGTTTCAATATTTATTTTAAATACATGATTGCGGGCAGAGAAGACGAGCAGGTTGCCATCATCATCAGCAACAACATCGCCGCCAAAGCTGGTGCAGGAATTATGGATAGAGATTCCTTTGTTGGCAGGGTCATCTACTACAGCGCCAAGATCGGTGATCTGTATTTTTTTTCCTGTAGTAAAGCGTATCAGTTGATTGGCATTATTGGTAAGTGCATACCCGTTTCCGTCAGATGCAATCGTCATGCGGGTAATAATATTCCCCTGGTCCGAGGATTTAACGGGTTGCCCTGAAAACCCGTTGTCTGTTACGTAATATACTTTCATCGTGGCCAGGTCAATATACCTGAGCTGATCAATGAACATGGGAGTATAGTAAAGGCGGTTGTTCCTTTTATCATAGGCCAGTGTGGCCACGCCGGTACCGAAAGGGGCATTGGCAATGATACCGAACCGGGCATCTTTTACCGGCTCCTGGAATTGTTTTTTACTGGATGCATCATAAGCAAGAAAGGACTGGTTGGCGCCATCAAGCAGCAGGTCGCTGTATTGGCCTGTTTGCAGGTTCAGTTGTCTTAAATAACTCCAGTTGCCTTCCTGCTGCAGGTCGCCGGTTATGGAATAAGCGAAGCGGTCAGGTTGCTGGGAGCTGATAGCGAGGGAGAGGAGTAAAGCGGGAAGAAATAAGGTGATGGGTAAATGTTTTCTCATAAAAACCGTTTTTGGATTAAAGTTTGGAAATCAGCATTAAGTTACAACTATTCTTTGCTCAAAAGCAAAGAATTTTATGACCGGTATGGTAAAATAAAAAAAACCCCTCCGCCACGATAAGCAGGAGGGGTCAAGGTATAAAAACCCTGAGCATTGATTTTCAAATCATTTATCAGCGAATAACGGAAAGTTTGGTGGTTTGAGAACCGCCTTCGCTTTGAACCCTTACGATATATGTTCCGGGCTGCAGACGGTCTACATTCGACAGCGCAATGCTGTTGATGCCATCCGACACCCTGTTTTGCTGTTGTGCCACTACTTTACCGGTCATATCCACAATTGTAATGGTAGCCAAAGAACTGCCATTGGAACGGATACGCAGTGTTGTAAAGTCAGATGAACGTACCGGGTTGGGGCTGATAGTAATACCGCCGAAAGCTTCCTGGTTCTTTTGTATCAGGATAATATTGCTATAAGTATAGCGACCGTCTATATCAACCAATTTCAGCCTGTAATAAACAGTTTGTTCATCTACACTGTTCAGGTTGTCTGAATGCTGGTAAGTACTGCGGCCGGTGTTTCCTTGTGCTGTTTTGCTGGAAACGATGGAATAGCTACCACTGGCAGAAGCGCCTTTTCTTTCCAGTTCGTAGTGGCTGAAGTTTACTTCGTTTTCTGTTTCCCATGTTAACGTAGCAACACCGTTTTTGTAGCTGCCGTTAAACTGGAGCAGTTTTACGGGCAAAAGGATGTTGTTAACACAGGCAGTGATTTTAATGTCATCAATAGCATAGTCGTTACCACAAAGAATAATGCTTTCGTTGTTTACGCTGATGCGGATGCTGTCGTAAGGAGAAGCAGGTGTTGTAAACGCAAGCCCGATATTATTCCATTGAGGTGCGGCAGTAGAACCATAATGAAATACAGGAGATGAAGCAAGGCTTGTCCAGGTGCCGGCCGCCTTGTATTCCACATCAAGGGAGATATAAATATCCGGATCGTTTCCTCCTCCGGTACAATAACCGGGTTTCAGGATATTCATAACTTCGGCTGATAAATAATAAACGTTGCCTTGTCCTAAAACGCCGGAAGCTACTCTGTCCTGGTAAGTAACGCCTGACGGTTCCCTGTCGTTTACCACCATCATACGGCCATTGCCGCTGAAATCGGGTACATGGTGCCATGTGTTGGGATTAGAGTGCAGGTCCGTGGTCGGGGCAACGGTATAGATTTTTTCCGGGTTCATGTTTCCGGTTCCTTGATAGTCAAGATTAGGAACCTGGCTTGTGGTCAGCGGTGAAGTTACGGGCCTGGCGCCTGTTCCAAAATCCTGATAATAAACGGGGATGGGATGTGGTGTCTGGCATTGCCCGTTCGCTTCTGTTGACCAAAAATTGGCCATCAACATAGATGCTGCCAAAATTGGCATTAAGTGTAGTTTCTGTTTCATGAGAGTCAGTATATAATTGTTAACTAATGAATAATTTCAACAATTCAATAGTTTTTAAGAGGAGGGATTTGTCCGTTAGTTTTTAGAGGAAGGATTCAATAGTAAGCATATTGAACATACAAGATGCCCATGCTTAAAAGTTTTGCAAAAAGGATTGTCAAGTAAGGATTTATACCTTAAGCCAGAATATCTGCCAGGGTTGGCCTTTGTGATAGGAATTGAATGAAATGAAAGGGGAGAACAAACCTAATCACTATTTGCAGACTTTGCAAGCAGAGTCGGATATTTTTTTAGTTATCCACATATTTTTTTTCTAAAACAGTGTAACTATTTATTTATGAGATGTTTGCTGGTACGGTAGCAAAGACCTTTGAAAAGGGCTACTTCATGCCCTGTATGATTAAAAACCGTTATGTGGTACAGGCCGGTTGATCTGCCATTATGCAATTCCCTGGTTTCGGCGGTAAGCGTATCGCCTACATGCACCGGTTTGGTAAAATTGATGGAAGTGTCCAGGGCTACGGAAAGGTTGTTCCTGTTGTTGCAGGCAAATGCAAAGGCGCTGTCGGCAAGCGAAAATGCAATGCCGCCATGTACAATGCCAAACCCATTGATCATTTCAGGCCGCACTGTCATTTTTATTTTACTATAACCTTCTTTTATTTCCAGCACTTCTATCCCAAGCCATTGGGAAAAAAGATCATGCTTCATCATGTGTGAAACCACATCGCTGGCTAATTTATCTTTTTCGTTGAACATGGATGATTATTATTTGCCGGTAAAATCAGGTTGTCTCTTTTCCAAAAACGCCTGCACCCCTTCTTTGTAATCCGCAGTCTGCGCTGCCCGTTGCTGAAAGATATCCTCGTCTTGTAATTGTTCTTCCCAGCTATTAACAACAGAAAGACTTAGCGCCTGTTTTGTATAAGCTAAACCTTTGGTTGGCATTTTTGCGAGATAATGGGCAATAAGAACTGCATTCCCTGCAAATGTTTCTTCCGTAAAAACTTTATAGGCCATACCCATTCTTTCCGCATCTGCCGCTGCAACTTTTTCTCCCAGCATCATCAATGCGGATGCTTTTTGCCAGCCAATCAGCCGGGGCAGTGTAAATGTTCCGCCGCTGTCGGGAATTAAACCAATTTTAGAAAATGCCTGTATAAAGGATGCATTTTCTGAAGCCACAACAATATCGCAACACAAAGCAATATTTGCACCTGCACCTGCTGCTACGCCATTAATGGCAGCTACAACCGGCTTTTCTAATTTTCGTATTCTTGTTACAATGGGATTATAGTGTTCACTTAGTATTTTTTCCATGCCGGGTCCATCGGGGTCAACCACTTCTGACAAATCCTGCCCGGCGCTAAAAGCTTTGCCTGCGCCGGTAATATAAACACAACGTACCTCAGCGCTTTTGCATTTGTCCAATGCGTCCTGCATTTGCAATGCCATTTCCCGGTTAAAGGAGTTGAGCTTATCAGGCCTGTTCAGTGTGATGAAACCGATGGAATCTTTTATTTCAAAAAGGATGGAAGACATAGGCTCCTAGGTTATTTACAAAATTAAAATCTGTTAATGACACTTAAAATAATCAAAAGGCTCTTTGCACTCATCGCATTGATACAAGGCTTTGCAGGCGGTGCTGCCAAATTCGCTGATGCGACGGGTGCGGTAAGAATTACAAAGAGGGCATTGCACCGCTTCATGTGGCGCAAATAAACCCAAATCGCAAACCTGCTGCTTTGGATTGGGTGGGGCAATGCCGTATTCTTTCAATTTTTGTTTTCCCGCTTCACTCATCCAGTCTGTTGTCCACGCAGGGGAAAGAACGGCGCTTAGTTTTATGTTCTTATATCCATTTTCTGCAAGTGCCAGTTTAATGTTCATTGCAATCATATCCATGGCCGGGCAACCGGTGTAAGTAGGGGTGATGATGATTTCTATTCCATCATCGTTTATTTTTACATCTCTTACAATTCCCAAATCAGTAATAGTAAGCACAGGAATTTCCGGGTCGGTTACAGTTTCAAGTATTGACCATAATTTCTTTTGTTCTATCGTTGCGGAGGCTACCATTCAGCGCCGGGATAAGTTCGCTGCATATATTGCAATTCGGCAAGTATATAACCAAGATGTTCTGTGTGCAGGCCTGTTTTACCGCCGGTTTGCATAAAGACAGTTCCCGAAGGGGGGGGCAGGGAAGCCTCTGCCAATACAGCATTTACTTTTGATTCCCATTTTTCCTTCATGGCTGTTAATTGAATATCCATTGCCGTTTCGTAACCGGCAGGTATAAATAATTCACCGGTATAAGGCCATAGTTCCGTAAAAGCGTTTGCTATCCTTCTGTGGCTTTCTTCTGTTCCATCACCAAGGCGGATTACCCACTCGCTGCTCCAGCGGAGATGGTAGGCCACTTCTTTGATGGCTTTGGCGGCAATGGCGGCCAGTTGTTCGTCTCTTTTGTTTTGCAGTTGCTGGTAAAGCAAATACTGGTAATTGCTGAAAAAGAATTGGCGCAGGATGGTTTGTGCCCAGTCGCCATTTGGTTGTTCTGTTAGCAGGCAATTTTTCAATTCTCTTTCTTTGCGAAGGTAGGCTAATGTATCTTCGGTAGTGTCATTACCAAGTAATTGTGCAGCATATTGATAAAAGTTTCTTGCCTGCCCGATCAAGTCGAGGGAGATATTGGTAATGGCAATATCCTGTTCCAGCACAGGTCCGTGGCCGCACCATTCGGCATTGCGCTGCCCGAGTATAAGTGCATTATCCGCAAGATGCAAGGTATAGTCAATCAGGAAGCTCATTACATATGGTTTATTTCATCGGGCAGTTGATAGAAAGTAGGGTGGCGGTATATTTTATCAGCGGCAGGCTCAAATAATTCGCCGGCCTGCTCGGGATTTGATGCTGTGATATATTTGCTTTCCACTACCCAGATGCTTATACCTTCCATTCTTCTTGTATAAACATCTCTGGCGTTTTCAATTGCCATTTGTGCATCGGCAGCATGCAGGCTGCCTACATGCTTGTGGTCTAATCCCTGCTTGCTGCGGATGAATACCTCCCACAACGGCCAGCCGGAAGTGTCATTTATGGTTTCATAATGGCTTCCGCCTCCTTTCTCTTCAGGGATATCGCCATAGAAAAACTTTTGTATGAATGTATGGTTCATGATATATCAGTTTTGTATTCTGACGGTATAACTTTTAAAGTTTGCAGAATCTTCTGCTGTACGCATTTCATCATCCCAGAATTTATACAGTTTAAAAGTTGTAATGCCGGTTTGTACGGGAACAATGACGAGCTCCATGCTTATGCTGCCCCCATCCATGTCAGGCGGATTATTATCAATGGTGATTATTTTTTCCAGTTTAAGCAGGTTGAGGGAATCGCTTATGGCAAAGCCGGTAGATCCTTCATAGGCACAGCCACGGCAGGTGCCTTCAAATATTACAAGTGTGTCTCCGAGCGCCGCTATGTTTACGGTGTCGGTTCGCAAAGCAATCCGCCTGTCTTCCTGCACAGGCGCCGTTTTGGTATTGGTGCAACAGGCAAACAGCCCTGCTATTACCGAAAGTAAAATGATGTTTTTCATTATGCCGCTTTATGTTGTTGCTTGTTTTTACATTTTTCAGCGTATGCCATAGCCGCTTCTCTTACCCAGGAGCCTTCTTCCCAGGCTTTTCGTCTTGCATTGAGCCGTTGCTTGTTATATGGGCCATTGCCTTTTACTACATTCCAGAATTCATCCCAGTTTATTTCGCCAAAATCATACTGCTTTTTTGCTTCATTCCATTTTAAATCAGGATCGGGCAGATTCATACCCAGCACTTTTACCTGCTGGGCACACATATCCACAAAGTTCTGCCGCAGTTCATCATTGCTTTTTCTTTTGATTTTCCATTTCATGCTTTGGTCGCTGTTGGTGCTTTCGCTGTCTTTTGGGCCAAACATCATCAGGCTGGGCCACCACCATCTGTTGATGGCATCCTGGCACATGGCTTTTTGTTCTTCTGTTCCCCTTGATAAAGTAAGCAGGATTTCAAATCCCTGTCGCTGGTGAAAACTTTCTTCCTTGCAAATTCGTACCATGGCCCTGGCATAAGGGCCGTAAGAAGTTCTGCATAGCATTACCTGGTTTAAAATGGCAGCGCCATCTACCAGCCAGCCAATGGCGCCCATATCGGCCCATGTTAGGGTGGGGTAATTGAAGATGGAAGAATATTTGGCTTTGCCGCTATGCAGATCATTGATCATTTCTTCTCTTGACATACCCAGTGTTTCGGCTGCTGAATACAGGTATAAGCCATGACCGGCTTCATCCTGAACTTTTGCCAGGAGAATGGCTTTTCTTTTTAATGTCGGGGCACGGCTGATCCAATTGCTTTCCGGTAGCATTCCCACAATTTCGCTATGGGCATGTTGGCTTATTTGCCGGAGGTTTGTTTTGCGATAAGCTTCCGGCATCCAGTCTTTGGGTTCTATTTTGATCTCGGAATCAATCTTTTCCTGAAAAATCTTTTCCAAATCCTGAACAGGCATAGTAAAGCGGTTTAGTCTGCAAATCTACTTAAAACTAACGACTGTTAAGATGTGTGCTGTCCGGTATCATTTACTTTATTTCCTCAATGCTTAATATGCCAATAGGAGTGGTTTTTCCCTTTAGCATAATCTCACCCAGCGATTCTGTTTTAAAACAGGCATCAGCTCCGGTTTCAGATAAGAAATGAGAAGAAACAAGAAATCTTTTTTAATAATGGTTACACATTCCCTGTATCTGGGCAGCGATGCTGAGGGTATCACCGTGATAAGCGATATCTCTTTTTATTTCACCTATTTCAACAGCCGTTACCTTTCCCATGTGCAATCCTGCCTTGAAGACGGGGATGATGCTATATTTTTCCTCGTAATAGGCGCTGCGTTTTTCAAACTGTTCCCGGCAGGCAAAGAAAAATTGAACACAAGCTGTTTTTGTAACCATTATCTCTGTTCACCAACTGATTACTATTTCGTCGTCCACGTATTGATATACTTCCGCATCATGAACATTGGTCATTACTTTGTTAATGTCTATAAAACAGTCTCTGATAAAAGAGCTGTATCGAAAATGCCCCAATGATTCTGCGATACGGGTAGAAGAATGAAGGGTCATGAAAAGAAAGGCTCTTTCTTCTTCTTTTGGGTTCCGGTATTGTCCCAACAAGAGTGGAACCAATACACCCGGCCCGAATTTTTTATTGACCTGGATAATAAAATTGATCACAAGCATCATAAAAAAGCAATAGATAAGGATAACCCAAAAAAGCCTTTAAGGCAATAACTTTTCCCAATGGTTTGTTGCGGAAGAACTCCCTGCTAAAATGATAATCCAGCAGCCCTAAAGTAAGACCGTAAAGAAAGCCGCAGATAAGAGCCAGCAAAAGGGTTGGCCCTATATTCATTGGTATTGAAAGATTCTGGGAATGTTGAAAGCCCGAATTGCTGAAATGTGTTATTAGCACAAGCAATACAAATGCAAGAATCCAGAAATTGATTTGCCCATAATAGTATTCATCAGGGGAAATTTTGCTACAAACCGGCGGGCCCTGGTAGTATAGTTGCGAAAACTGTTTACAGAAGACATAGTTCTAAAGTTAGTATAATGTTGCAAGTTCTGTAACGGAGTTTCCGATTCGGCTGCAATCAAAACGTCCCGCCGCAAGGCAGGACGCTGACCGGACAATACAATGGCTTGTAAAAGGGCTCATTAAAAGTCCATGTGGTAAAACTATTCTATCCGGGTAAACGTAACCATACCGTCAGGAAGGTATTTGTCAGGTTAAAAATGAAACCGGATAAGAAGGCGTTATCTTCTGTACTTTATAAAAAGAAAAATGAGAAAAGCGATGATAATTATACCTGCCATAATCCAAAAAGTATAATTAGGGGGTGTATGAAAAGAAAGTTGGGAGGGTTCCCCGATAATTACAAGCCCGGCCCAGTAAGCAGGAGCCAATATACGTCCCTGTGCCTGCTGCAGGTATTGTAGTTTTGCTTGTTGTAATGCTTCATCGGTAGGATAGCCCTTTTTCAGGTTACGGATAAAAAATTCAGTGATGCGGCTGCTGGAGTGCTCATCTATTTCCCATAGAGCGGTAAGTATCCGTTTGCTGCCGGCATAGTTAAAAGCATGTGCAAGGGATACCATTCCTTCTCCGTCCTGGTAACCCGGTCGGCCAGATTCGCAGGCTGTCAATATGGTCAGGTCAGACTGCATGTTACAACTGTAAATATCAACGAGGGAAAGAAAATTACTATCCGATGGCGGCTCAGGGTTTTTTGTAAAAATCAAACCTGACTGCTCAGGACGGATATTATTGAATGTGGCATGTGTGCCTATATGAATAATTTTATGTCCGCCTGCATTGTTACGGAAGGAATTTTTGGTAGAAGCTTCGTTTAAAAAAACGTTGCCTGCCAGTAATTTTTTCATTTCGGAAGCCAGCTTGCTTGTAAAAGGCTGCGGCAACAACCTGAGATATTGCCGGTCAAGTGTAAGAGAATCTTCGGCGAGAGTAAGGTATTTATTTTTTATATCATCGGAGAAGCCGGGGGCAAAAGCTACATAGTTTTCTTTCAGGACTTCTTCTGACAGCCGGGGCAGTCCCAGCATAAAAAGGCTGTAGTGATAAGAAATTATATGGCGGGATAAAAGGCTTTTTGATGCAAGTTCCTTATAGCTTGTCAGCAATTGGTTGGTAAGCATCTCAAAACTTAAGTTATATAGTATCCCGTCAGGGATGATGGTGATTTTTTTGTTCGTTATTAAGGGGGCAATGGGTTCCCATAGGCGCTGATATAAATCATACAGTATGGATAGTTGTAATTGTTCCCCGCCTCCGTTCTGCATCACCGTGTTTATTTTATCCTGGAGATTCTTATTTTCCAGGCGGATAAGTTCCTTGCTGTTGTTATCAAGTACAAGGACCATCAAAGAAGTATCTGAGAAAAAATACCGGACAACTGTGTTGCTGTCTGGTAGTGCAGATTGTAATTCCGGCAGGGATTTAAAAAGGTTGGCATACCGGATTGAATAGTAGGCAGGATATTCTTTTTTTACCTTATCAAGATAAACTTCCCAATTGTTAGTGGCAAGTATATAATTACGCATTACTTCGTCCTTTGGGCTGCGGGTATCGGTCAGCGAAGTAGTTAATACTTTTTTCAGTTCCAGTTCCTGCTGCTGCATGGAGGATGGGAGGCCGGAGGATAAAACTGCATGTTGTTTGTCAAGGCGGCCCCGGATCCTGTTGTATAATGCAGATTCATGAAGATTAATAAGCCGGTCAAGGTAAAAAGAGTTGCCGGTTTTTTCTGTTAGCTGCAGATCAATTTTTTTTGCAAAGTCTATCAGGCTTTGATGGTCGGCAATCAGTATTTTAATACTTGCTTCATCGTCAAGTATAGTTTTTCTTTTTTCCAGTATGTTCAGGGCTTCTTCAAGGGTTGCAGAAAGGCTTTTCAGAAAAGCAGTGTCTTTGTTTTTTTGAAGTTCGTAGGCCGACTTTGCATTGATAAGGATCAGTTTGGGTTTGAATATTTCTATCTTGATTGAGTCAAGCAAAGTGCCGCCATCCCTGATTTTTCCGTTTATAACTTTTGCTGCATCAGTACATCGGGAAATGGCTTCTTTATACCTGCCTGCCATGTAATTGATTTCGGCTATGTTCAATAGTTGGTAAAAAGCCTGGAGGCTTCCCTCTTCATTTACGGCGAGCAAATATTTATATACTTTATCAGCTCTTTCAAAAGCTTTACCGTAGTCCCCTTTTTTTGCGTAGAAAACAGAAGCGTCTCTCAGGAAATCCATGTATATATTGTCATACTGCCCCTGGTAGGATGTTTCATACAACTCTTCACTCTTGGCAAAAGAAGCGGCGGCCAGTTCCGGTTTATTCCTATTGGCATAAATCAGGGCCTTCAGATAATAGCCATCTGCCGCCCAGAATAAATAGTCGCCGCTGCTGTTTTCCAGTTTACTCAATCCTTTACCCAGGTATAGCATGGCGGTATCATATTCATGTACAGCATTATAATACTGTCCCAGCAATATTTCTGAAATAAAAATTCCCGGATGTGCTGAATCGAGGTGCAGTTGTTTCTGGCTATAGGAATATTGGAGCAGTTGCCCGGCTTTGTAATAGTCGCCGATTTCTTTGTAAATGCCAGCCAGGTTATCAATGGCTTCAAACAATCCTTCTGTAGCGGACTGTTTTTTAGGATGGGGTTCTTTGGAACCAATGAACTGCTGAAAGTTGATAATGCAGCCTTCCATGACTTTGATGGCTTCTGTAGTGTTGCCTTTAGCATTATACAGGGCAGCCAGGTTATTCTGTATGTTGGCAGGCCGGAAATATCTGTTTAAATCATTGTCGGGCATTTTTTGTAGCGCACCCAGCGCTTTGTTATATAACAAAGCGGCGCTATCATATTTGGATGCATACCACATAAGACCGCCCATTGCATTGGCCGAAAAATAGATGTCTTCAGGGTCTGTATTTTTATCTGTTTCCCGTATATCCATTGACCTGCGGTGATGTTTCAGGGAAAGTGCAATATTTCCCAACCTATGTGCATAGGTGCCAAGGTTGTATTCGCATATAGCTATATCCGGGTTGGTATGTCCAGGCTGCAAAAGTGTATAGGCAAGCGCTTTTTCACTGATGTTGTATCCATATTGGTTTTGCCCGATACTTGAAAAGAAGTCTGCTGCGGTTCTGCATGCTTTTACCATCAGGGCAGGAATAGCCCCTTTATTTTTTAACAGGCTTATGATAGTGTGTACTGCTTCAATGGATTTTTGGGTACCATGGAGTTCATTGGCAATTTTGCCGGCAAGAGGAACGTAATAAACAAGCGTATCAAGATTCTTTAAAGCAGCGAAATAAGCGGTTTCTTTTTGTAGCAGGCTGTCGGCTTTAGTATATTCTTTCGCATTTAAAGCCTGTTCAGCAGGCGGAATGCCGACCGTTTTTTCCTGTGCCAGGATGGGTAGTAATATTGCGAGGAGTACAATACCGGATGCCGTTAATAATATTTTCCCCGGCATGTTTATTTTTTATTGATATCCTTAATAATGTCCATAGCCTGCGGGTAGCCCGATTTTTCAATGTATTCAACGGCGGCTTGTGTTTCCTTTTTTTTCAGGTAAGCTAATCCCAGGTACCAGCAGGCATCTTTACAGAAAACGCTGCCTGTGTCGGCAGCTATCATCTGCAGGTTGGTGATAGCCTGCTCTTCCTTTCCTGCGGCCTGGCTGGCCACGCCAATAAAATAGGTAAGGGTATCGTTACCCGGGTTTTGTGATAATAGAAGTTTCCAACTTGTTAGGGCTTTATCATATTCACCGCTCTTATATTCCACCATTGCCTTATCAAATTCATATTTACTGCTGCTGCTCATCAGCGTAGCAAGTCCGGGATCGGGTGAATAGTAACGGCTGTATAATTTCTCATTTGCCGGTTTGTTGTACAAAAACCACCAGACAGATAGGGCTACGGCAAACAGGACAGAGGCTGCGGCCAGCCATTTCTTTATTGAGAAAATTGGGGCTGGTTTTGAGGTTCGTGGTTTTATTTCCCGGTGAAAATCCTGTAACCTTTCTTTGAGCGCCGCTTCCTGAATGCCTAAAAGCAGCAGCTTTACTTCTTCTGTTTTTTCCCGGAGGGAAGCATCTTTATCAAGTTCAAGCAGAAATGATTCTTTCCCGGCTGCATTCATTTCGTTGGCAAGAAACCGCTCAATTCTTTCTAACTCCTCAGGTGATATGTTATGTATATTTTTCAAGGTTTGGCTTTTTCTGGCAAGACTTTATTACGTAACCGTTGCAGGCAACGATATTTGTTATTTTTAGCAGTTGCTTCAGTCCAGGAAAATATTGCGGCTATTTCACTCATACTTTGTTTTAAGAAGTAAAAGCGATGCAGCAGATTTTTGCAAGGTTCTCCCAGCGAAGCATAGCCTGCTTTCACTCTTTGAAGATAATCTTCCTCTTCTTTTTCAATGTATTCCACATCGGTATCTTCAGCTTTCATAATATCGGCCAGACTCGTTTTTTGCCTCTTATTCATTCTTAGCTGGTCCAGCCATTTATATTGCGCTATGCGAAAAATGTACCCCTGGAGTTTGTCAAGGCTTTCAAACGATACTTTATCCATCTGTATATTACGCCATACCGTTATAAAAGCTTCCTGGTAAATGTCTTTTGCATCGGCTTCTGTTCCGCTATTGTTAAGTACATAGCGTTCTATCCTGGCATAATTAGCAAGGTAAATGGCTTTCAATACCTGCTCATCATTTCCTTTTAGTTTCTCTATCCAGTTTTTCGGTATTCCGGATTGTGCCGAAGTAATATCACTCATCATGTTAACTACGGCCCAAGATACTTTAATTTTCTTTCCGCTTAACTATCCTTCGTACTTATATCACATAAGGAAATGGAACAGTAACCGTTTTTTACGACAACTCAGATAATTTTTTTTTAATATCATCTTTCTGTTATTAATATTTCATCGGAAGACGATATAAAAGGTCATCAGCCGGTCTATTAAAATAGTGATATTAATAAATAAGATTATTCTAAACAGCCTGTTGATTGGCTGTTTAGATGTTTTGATATTCTTTTCTTTTTTTCTGATGACTTTCTGTTTACAGATACGATGTGTAGGGGTTTATGAAGACTATTCGAAGACTGGAGGGCTGCGCCTGCCCCAAGTTGTAAAGAAATATTGACCACCTGTATTAAACGAACTGACTGATTATGAAAAGAATCCTTTTCTCCGTTTTAATGCTGCTATTATCCGGTATTTGTTGGGCACAGGGAGAAACAGAGCCAAATAATACAATTGTGACAGCTAATACCATACCGTATGGAACTCAAATAGAAGCTTCTTTAAGTTCTTCGGACCAGGATTATTTTAAAGCGGAGTTTAACTACGATGGCACCCTCTATGTGCAGGTGGAAGCTACGAACACAGGCTCCTATGGTGCACCGCTTATTCTTTCGGTTTATAACGGATTAACCATGACAGGCGGGGTGTTTAATCCGCAACTAATTAGCAGCCAGCCGGTAGGCAACGCTCCCATATTTCCTGGCGAAACTGTAAATGCCTTTGTAAAAGTATGCGGTGTTGCAAAGGATAATTATTATTTGAGATTTGAAAGTGCAGGAGATTTTGATTACCAGTTTGCCTGGTATCCTGTAAATGTAGCTTATAATACGCCAAACATTAGTACGCCGGCTACAGCTGCCCCTTTTGTTTACGGCGTGCCGAAACCGGATGCGATAGGACATGAGTTCTGGGGGAATACTACCTGGGATACGGAGGATTATTTTACTACTACACTTCCTGCAGCTGATTATGACAGTGTGTTATTAAAAATTGATGCTAACAGCAATACCTGCGAGGGGAATCCGACCAGGTGGCTTCAGTATTTTTTATATAAGAACGGAAGCGCTACACCTTTTGCAAGCGGTTATGTGGGCAACAATACCGCTGTGCCCAATGAGATGACTGTAAGGTCTTCTATTCCGCTGAATGGTTTGCAGCAAGGGGACAATTTGATGGTAAGACTGGTTTCAAACGGAGCATTTACGTATAGCTTATTGTACAAGCAGGTTGAGTATTTTGAACCGGATGATGAAGACAACTGCTGTACCTATAATGCTATTGATCTCCCTGAAGGAGAAACAGCTACCGGTAACATTGGAGAATATGATTATATGGCGGATGAGCTCATAGATCAGTATGACATGTACAAGATAACCATTCCCTATGCCGGTGCGGTACGTCTTTTTTTAGAAGCCCGCAATGACGAATGTGTTCCTGGCGAGTACTATTCACTCGGTTGCGATGTACTGGATATGTATGGTAATGAAATTGCCTGGTCCGAACTGATCTATTCAGATTGGGATCCGCCTTGTAATGAAGTTGTTGCTGATACCCTCAAGCTTCGTGCCTGGAGCCCGGGTACGTATTACCTGAGGCTTCATACAAATTACAGTTCTAATTATTCTTATACTCAAGAAACCGGCCATTGGAAGCTGAGTTACAGGATTAAATATGAAGTTACAGATAGCGCAACCTATATTGATACAGAGCCTAATAATACAATAGCAACAGCCATCCCGCTTGCAGTCGGAGATACTGCGAGGGGGATTGTCAATTTTCTTCAAAATGCGGCGGCAAGTGATTTCCGGGATTACTACAAGGTTGATATGCCAGCCGATGGTAAGCTGCGTATCACGGTAAAAGCTGTGTCCAGAAGTAATGACGAATTATATGGTTCGGATTATTGGCTAAAAGTGTTTGCCGGTAATGCTACAAGTTCGGCCGGGAATATAGTGATCAGCGGTAACCCGATTATGCCTGATTCTGTTTACACTGTTACTGCGGATGTTTGCGCTATCAGTGAAGGGGATGTTTACTTGCAGGTGGCTACGCAGTTTAGTAATAACTATGCAGCGCCGTATGAATATGAGCTTTCTTACCAGATAATTGATACCAGCTCGGCATGGGGGGGTGATACAGAACCGAACGATACAAGGGCCCAGGCTACGCTTATTAATACAGGCCAGGCCATAACAGGAAAAATCCGGTATGATATAAACGATTACAACGATTATTATAAGCTTCTTTATAGTGAAACAGACAGCCTTGTGGTGGATCTTTCTGTAGTAAACCCGTCTTGTGTAGTTAGTAACAGGCTGTTGCAGCTGATAGGATACAGGAACAGTTCGCAAACGTCCTTGTTTAGCCGCAACCTAACACTTGCTGCCGGCGATACAGGGCAGATTACCCCCGTTCGTATGAGGATAGTGGTACCGCCAGGCAATACCGATACCATCTACCTGCGCATTACGAATCAAAGCGTTTCTCCTACAGGGCCTTTTAAATACCATTTCACTACCAAACCTACTCGCCCGGTTATTGAAGGGGATACCACGCCCTGCTTAAATACTTATCAGTATAAAGCTGTTAGTATAGCGGGAGTAACCTATCACTGGAGCCTTCCGGATGGAGGAGGAACAATCAATGCAACTGATAGCATTGCTACTGTTACATGGAACGAAACAGGTGTCCGGAGGGTTCAGTTATACCTGTCTAATCCCTTAGGCGTTTCTGATCCCAGCGATTTAGAGGTGGTTGTAAGCGGCATACCACCTACGCAGGTTCCGGTAATTTATAATTTTGCCCGTACATTAAGTGTTAGCGAGATACCACAGGGAGTGTATTGCCAGTGGGTGAGGAACGGCGCTGACATACCAGGCGCAGTAAGCCCTTCTTATTATGCTGAACTGGATGGTAATTATACTGTAAAATTTGTAAATGACTGTGGCGCCGGGCCGGCTTCTAATGTTGTATCATTTGCCGCTGCGGCACAGGTGCAGATCATTACTTTTAACCCTACGCCTGATATTACTTTGTCTCCGGGGATTGGCGTAAAATTAAATGCATCATCCAGTTCCGGGCTTCCTGTATTTTTTCAGAAAGTGAGTGGAGCCGGCTATATACAGAATGATACATTATATATATCAGGAAATGGAGTTTTGGTCGGTCAGGTGATAGTTAAATCTTACCAACCCGGGGATGATGTATTCCTGCCTGCCACAGAAGCATATGACACCATCCAGGTGCTGAGGGGGTATCAGCAAATTATTTTTGATACTATTCCGAACCAGATAGTTGGTAATCCATACATCACTTTAAACTATTTATCATCGGCAGGCTTGGCACAATCCTATACCATTACTTCAGGTAACCAGGCAGCTCACTTAAGTGTAAATGAATGGGGAAGAAGCTGGCTTTATATTGACGGGGCAGGTCAGGTTACTATAAGGGCCATCCAAAATGGCAATGCGAATTATTATGCCGCTGATACAATTATAAGAACATTCTGTGTTGGCGTAAGAACACTAACGCCAATAGCTGGCGACCCTAATCCATGTATTAATACTTACAGGTATACTACCCAAAAAATTCCCGGCGCCCAGTTTGAATGGGTGTTGAGCGGAGGAGGCATATTAACCACTCATAATGATACAGCCTGGGTGCAATGGCAAACGCCGGGAA
The DNA here is from genome assembly GCA_964560445.1 of uncultured Chitinophaga sp. Lineage (GTDB taxonomy): Bacteria > Bacteroidota > Bacteroidia > Chitinophagales > Chitinophagaceae > JJ008. The sequence goes on from CAZLLT010000009.1 coordinate 24,321, forward strand.
GTTATACTTTGACTGTTAAAGCTAACAGCCCTTGCGACACTGTTTATACAAATACACAAACACTTTCTATAACTACTTCTGATAATGCGCCGGCTATTGTAACAGGTATGCTGCCTGCTGATAATGCCGTAGATCAAATGTTGCCTTTAAAATTATCCTGGATACCCGGTAGCAATACTACTCATTATGATTTATATGTTTGGGATAGCACACAGGCACAGCCTGCCACTCCCTATGTGGCAAATATAGATGGCGCAACTTTATCTTATACCCTGGCTCTGAATTCATTTGCATATAATACTACATACAAATGGAGAATTGTATCTAAAAATCCATGCCAGTCCACAAGCGGGCCTGTACAGCATTTCCGGCTGATACCATTGCCTGACCTTGTTGTAACGGATATACAGGCGCCACTTACAGCCACTTCCGGCCAAACAATCACCATAAGCTGGACGGTTGCCAATATCGGGTCGGGCAGCACATTGGAAGGGCAGAACTGGGAAGATGGAGTTTATTTTTCATTGGACACATTTCCAAATTTTCATGGAAGCCCGAATTGGCAACCGTCCAGTTGGAATTCACTTACTGCGAACGGAAGACCATTATTGTTAGGTAAAAAACCCCGGCCTTCCGGTTTGGGAGTAGGTCAGTCATATACTAATTCTTTAAACTTCACATTACCGCTTAATTATAGTTTTCCTGTATACATATATGTTATTGCGGCTAACAATCATCCAAATTATCCTCTTTTCCAGGCCAGCGTGGCAAATGATACGCTGAGAAAAGTCGAACCGCTTACAATTACTATGGCGCCAGTGCCGGATTTGCGGGTTGACTCAGTATATACGCCGGTATCTACATTCTCCGGTAGCACAGTTAATGTTACCTATCGTGTTAAAAACTATGGTGTACTGACACCGGCAGGTGTGAGTTGGAGGGATTCACTTTTTATTTCACAAAGTCCCTTGTTCAACAGGGAGGAGGCCATACCTCTTACCTTGCCTAAAACAAACTCGACTTATTATCCCAATGTGGCTAATGCCGCTGTGAGCAATACCACTCAGTTGCAAAACGACAGTATGGTTACCAAAAGCGTGGATGTGGTGATACCAAATTTTATCTTCGGCACTTGGTTTGTTTATGTAAAAACAAATGCTGCTCATAATACACAGTTGTATGAGGGGGCCTGGGCTGAAAATAACATAGGGCAAGCACAGTTGGAAGTGTATCTTACTGCTACGCCTAAACTTACTGTGCAAGACCTTTTGGTCCCGTTTACTACGGCAAGCACTACCCAGCAAATTGGCGTTAACTGGAATATAAAGAACGAAGGCTTCTTTGATAATTTTGAGAAAAACCAGGGGCATTTTCTTTCCAGCATTTTATATAGATGTCCTTGTACGGGTTATATACCACCTAATTCCGTATGTGTTGGGCCTCCTGTTTACAGAGATAGCACATCATGGGGCTCCAGTTATTGGATAGATAGGGTTTATCTGAGTACGAATCCTAATGCCGGCCCCAATGAGTTAGCGACTGCAGGCGATGCTATATTGCTGAATGAATTTAAACATGGAATAAAGCAATTTGCCGGTATAGATTATAGGACGGAATATTGGAATGAATGTTCTGGCACTATTGCCAATGGCCCCGGCTGGCACAATGCTGCAACGGCGATTAAGCCCAATACCAATTTCCCCGGTACGCTTAATTTCAAAATGCCTTCCAATTTGCCTGAAGGAAATTACTATGTGTACGTTTATGCCAATCCAACCAAAACTGTTTTTGAATATCCCGGCACGCCGCAGATAAAAAGAAGCTCGTTGCCAATAACCGTTAACCGCCCGGATCTTACGGTTACTGGAGTATCTGCCCCGGCAAGCGCTACGGGAGGCCAGCCTGTTATCGTAAACTATAATGTACTCAACACAGGTACAGGAGCCGTGTTTAATCATATACGCAGAGACAGGCTGTATGTAAGTAATTTTTCTTCTTTTGAAAGTTCTGCACAACTGGTAGATACCAAAACCTATACGGAAGACATTCCGGTAGGTGTTGCCGTGCCCCATTCGTTTACATACACATTCCCCGGGCCTGCAAGCGGGAATAAGTATTTCTTTGTAATTACTAACTACGATACTGCTTTTAGTGAAACAAATCATAATAATAATATTGGTGGTCCGGGTACCACACTCATAAGTGCAGCGGTTCCGGCAGATCTTGTGGTAACATCGGTACAAATGCCTGATTCTGTTTTCACTCTTTTTGGAAATGCTGTACACTATGTTGTTGCTAATAACGGAGCCGGCACAACAACCGGCACCTGGACAGACAGCCTTTTCATCAGTTGCAGCCCGGTATTTTCGCCTGCTACCAGCTTTTTTGCTGCAGCAAGAAAGCATACAAGAACAGTAGCATCCGGGGCAACTTATTCAGATACCTTTAATCTCATCATACCTGGCGGCATGGCCTATGAAATAGCTGCATGCTTCACCCAACAGATGTATTCCACCGCTTACTTCTTTGTAAAAACCAATGCAGACACCAGCCTGTATGAAGCAGGCAGTATCGGCAATAATATTACCGGCAGTGGTAGCAAAGTGCTGGTAAACCCATTGGTAGATCATATTGTAACGAAAGTATCCGCAGCGGATACGGCTACTGTGGGGCGCCCTTACGCTATTTCATGGACAAATAAAAACACAGGCTACAGACCCATTACGGCAGACTATCCACACAAGTATTATTACAGTTATTGGGATGCCGTTTATTTTTCTATAGACTCTGTGCTGGATGTGAATGATACCAAAGCCGGTGAGTACCTGAAGTATAACATATTGTACCGTAATGACACTTTAAATGACGCTAAAACGCCGTTGGTGCCAAATATTGTTACAGGCGATTACTATGTGATATTAAAAACAAACGACAGAAATAGTATAACAGGCGAAAAAATAATTTCCAACAATACCAACCTTGTACGAAATGAAGATGGCAGTGCAAAGAAGATACACATCATCAAGCCGCTTTTACCTGATCTTACAGATAGTATTATTTCAATGCCTCCTTCTGTAGCGGCAGGCCAGCCAATGTGGGTTAAATACAGGATAACGAATAGCGGAGAAGGGGTTACCTATCCAACAACATGGGGCAATACACTCCGGCTTTCCATTGACTTTGCAGCCACCCCAGGTGATGGCGACAGGATACTGGCCACACAAACCCGGAAAGAGGCATTGGCCCCCGGGGAATGGTTTGAGGATTCTGCCTTTGTAAACATTCCTGTCACTACAGCGCCGGGTAATTATGCTCTTATTGCTGTAGCTGATTCGTATGGAACAATGGTGGAAGAAAATGAACAAAATAACCTCGGTATCGGTCTGCTTACTGTGTACGAAGCGCCGCAGGTAGACCTTGTAGCGGAAAGTATAGTACATCCCGACACTGTTTATCTTGGATATAATATAGATACAGTAAAATGGTCGGTAGCCAATCATTCTCCGAATAAAGCAATAGGATATTCTACGGATGGCATATACCTGTCGCCGGCGCCGGTTTGGGATTCATCTGCCGTATTGTTAGGTGTATTGAGGAGGTATATGAACCTTGATCCGCTGAATGCAGATACACTTGCAATGACACCAATGGTTAACGCTGTTATTGAAGGTAATTACTATGTAATAGCTGCTTCGGATATTCAATATAACATGAATGACAGTACCAGGACCAATAACCATATTATATCCGAAAATACTATTCATGTAAAAGTGAAAGAACTGCCACTGCATACTGATGAGAACAATACGCTTCAGCATGTAGCCCGCTATTACAAGTTGCTGATACCCGATTCGTTAATCGGTTCTACGATACGGGTAAGCCTGAAATCAGGCGATTCTCTTACCATGAATAACGAGATGTATATCGGAGGAGGATTCGTGCCTTCGGCCTCTCAATACGATTATCGGTTTGAGATACCTAACTATGGCAATCAGCAGATTATTATCACGGATGTAACGCAACCGGTTTATTATATCGCAATACGTTGTGTATCGCCTAACCCGGCACTTCAGGATATAACAGTAAGGGCAGATGTTCTGCCATTTGCAATCCTGGATGTACATTCATCATCCGGGGCTAACATCGGTAATGTAACAGTGAAAATATCCGGCTCTCTGTTTGCGCCCGGTATGACGGCCAAACTTACAAGGGGCAGCACAGTAATACAGGCATCGGCGGTGTACTATACAAACAGTACAACAGTATATGCCACATTCCCACTGACAGGTGCGGCATTAGGTTTATATAATATTGCGCTTACCAAGCCGGATGAAACCGCTGCTGTATTGCCTGATGGATTTTCCGTAGTTCCGGCCAATAATGGAGGTCTTATTACCGGTAGCGGCCCCAACACCATACCCGGTGATGGAAATGAGCCCGGCTGTTATCCCGGCACGCCGAGCGGGTTGAATTCTCAATTGGTAGTTGACCTGGTGGTTCCTACAAGGGTATTGACTAACAGGCCTGTGGTAATACAGGTACACTATAGTAACCCTACCAATTTTGATGTGCCTGCACAAACAAGAATACTGTTTAGTGACTATGATGTAAAACTGGCTCTTACCAAAGAAGGTGTGCCCAGCGGTACTACGGAACTGTACCTGGAATTAATAGAACCGGGAGGACCTCCGGGCATACTCAGGGCTGGCGGTAGCGGTACTATTACCGTATACTGTAACGCACCGGCAAGCGTACCTAATCCAACAGGCTATGTAACGTTTAAGCTGAGGTAGCCATTTTGAAAAAACAGGAATATGCAATTCAGATTAAACAATAAGATTATGAACGTAAGATTAATACTGAAAAATAAGTGGTTGTTAGTGTCAGGTTTTATGGCATTGGCGCTTATCTCTAATTCCCAGAATTTGAACAACCCCAATAAAAGAGGACCGCTGGGTACGCAGGTAAATACATTGTCCGGCAACCTTTTTTTAGAGAGGCCGGATATTTATATACCGGCACGTGGATTTGATCTGCATATTAATTTTAGCTATAACAGTTTTCTCTTGGATGAGAATTATGGCTACGGAAACGGATGGACATTTGAATACAATATCCGTTATCTGACAGATACCACACCCGGCGCCAGAATCATATTGTGGGGAGATGGCAGAGAGGATAAATACGATTCGCTGCCAGATGGAAGTTATAAAACGCCAAAAGGATTTTATAATACCTTATCAGAGTATCAGCCGGGTAAGTATGTGTTGACAGAATTGGATGGAAGCAAATATTTTTTTGATAATACTATTCACAAGCGGATAACGAAAATGGAAGAACTGAACGGGAACTTTATCAGGTTTACTTATACTGATACATTGCTTACGGCATTGACCAATGCGGCAGGGCAGAGCATTACATTTACCTATAATGCGGAAGGTAACCTGGCTACGGTAACGGATGCAGTAACAACGCCATCCCGGACGTTCAGCTATAGTTATGATGCGGCGGGCAACCTGGTGGAAGTTACAGACCCGTTAAGCGGTAAATTCAGGTACACCTACTTGGTGAATGGCCCTATGAAAACGGTTGAAGACAGGAACGGTAATAAAATAGACATCATTTATTATCCCGACATGAGTGTAAAGGAGGTGATCGGGTGCAATAAACGAATCAGTTTTTCTTATAATGAGGACGAAGGCAAAACGGTAGTAACCGATCATTTTGATGATGGGGGAACCAATCAGGTAACCACATATACCTATCAAAAACTGGAAGACCTTGCGTGGATCAGTTCCATGAAAGGGAACTGCTGTGGGTTTAATATGGAGTATGAATACGATGAGCAGGGCAATGTCGTGAAGCAAAGAGATGCCAACGGCAATATTTCTACCTATACATATGATGATAAAGGCAACATGCTAACGGTTACTGATGCGTCAGGCCAAAAAAGTACGTATACCTACACGGACGACTATAATCAACTTGCAACATATACTGATGCCAAGGGCAACCTGTATACTTTTAGTTATGATGCCAGGGGAAACCTTGTTCAGATAACAGAGCCTGGTAATGCTACTTATACAGCAACGTACAACAGCAACGGCGATATCGTCAGCAGCACAGATCCTAAAGGAAATGTATTTACCTATAATTATGATGCTTACGGGAATCCCGTAAATGTGAACGGCCCCAACGGGTATAATGCCGCATTGGTTTTTGATGCAAGAGGCAACATGCTGAGCTTTACAGATGCAAGAAACAATACCACCACAGCAGAATACGATATATTGGGAAGGTTGAAAAAGATGACAGATCCTCTAAATAGTATTATACAGTATAGTTATGATGCTAATGGTAACGTTGTAAACCATACGAACAGGAATAATGAGGTAAGCACTTTTAATTATGATGCCAGCGACAGGGTGGTAAAAGCTATTGACCCAAAAGGAAATCAGGTACACCTAGTCTATAATGCCATGGATAAAGTGACCGGTATAAAAAATGCGTTGGGACATGAAATGAACCTTGGCTATGACAATCGAAATCGTTTGAGCAGTATACGGGATGCGGAAGGTAATGTAACCCTGAAAAGTTATGACGGCAATGGTAATATTACTTCCATCAGTCTGCCGAATGGCAACATAATTAGTTATACTTATGATGTATTGAACCGGCTTACGCAGGTAAAGGATGCGTCAGGAAATCTGGCTGATTATACTTATGATGTAAATGGTAATATCTTAAGCTATACGGATGCCACAGGTGCCGTTACAACAGCTGCCTATGATAATGTAAACCGTATTACAGCCATTACTGATCCGTTAGGGAATAGTTTGTCATATACTTATGATGCTAACAGTAATATCATATCCGTTACTGATCAGGAAGGCAATGCCACGCATTTAACTTACGATAACCGGAACCGCTTACATACCTATACTGATAATAATGGTAGTGTAATAACGGTTGGATATGATAATGCAGGCAATATTATATCCCTAAAAGATCAGAATAATAATACTACAATCTATACCTATGACGAACTGAATCGCCGGAAACAAATGACCTTTCCGGATGGTAGCTATACTGAATTTACATACGATGTGAAAGGGAATATAACAGCTCGTAGGCTTACCGATGGCTCCGTTATTGGTTACCAGTATGACGAGTTAAACCGTATTGTATCCAAAACCCTTCCCGGAGGTGAAATATTTAGCTATACATACGATGCGTTGAGCAGGGTATTAACTGCAACCAATAATACAGGTACGGTCACTTTTACTTACGATAACCTGAACAGGGTAATGTCTGAAAGTTTTGGTGGCAGAACAATACAGTATAGTTATAATATTTCGGGGCGTACTCAATCAACTGTTTATCCTGACGGCAGCACTATTATAAAGGAATTTGATACACGCAGCAGGTTGGTTAAGATTGCAAAGGATGGTAATACACTTTCTGAGTATTCATATAACAATGCCGATCAGCTTACAGGAGAAACTTTGGGCAATGGAATAACTGCAAACCTGCAATATGATTTTGCAAGTCGGCTCAGCAGCATCAATACAGGGGAAATCCAAAGCATGAGTTACACCTATGATAAATTAAATAATAAGACGTCTGTTGTAAGAGCCAATAATCCTGCGTTATCTGAGCGGTTTACCTATGATGATGAATATAGGCTTACTGAATATAAGAGAGGGGATATAAGCAGCACCCCGGATATACAACACACCTATACTTATGATGCTTTAGGCAATCGGATAGCAGCTAATATAGATGGTAATGCTGTGGCATATACCCAAAATAACCTGAACCAGCTTACCGGAGTTAATGGAAATATGCTTACTTATGATAGCAGGGGTAATCTTGCTTACGATGGAACCTTTTATAAAACGTATGATGCAGAGAACAGGTTGGTTAAAGATTCAGCCTCGCCAACAAATATTATTGCTTATGTGTACGATGCCTTTGGGCGGAGAGTGATGAAGAATATAAATGGCAGCGTACTTAAATATACCTATAGCGGTCCTACTCAGGTTGAAGAATTAGATGGCAGCGACAACGTAGTGAATAAAACAATTTTTGCGGGTTATCTTTCGCCGGTACTCAATGAAAAAGATGGGAATACATATTATTATCATCGTAATGAGCTTGGGTCTATAGAAGCAATAACCAATGACCAGGGAAGGGTAGTTGAAAAATACAGTTATGACCCTTATGGCAATACCAGTATTCGGGATAGCTCCGATAATGCCCTGGTGGCATCGCAGGTGGGAAATCGCTTTGGGTTTACAGGCCAGGAGTGGGACAATCTTACAAATAGTTATCATTTCTTTTACAGGAATTATAATCCGGAAACAGGAGTATTCAATCAAAGGGATTTAATAGAATACAAGGATGGCATGGGTATGTATCAGTATGTAGGGAATAACCCGGCAAACGGAATAGATGTTTGGGGGTTGAAAAAACTTGATAATGATCCTTGTTACCGTGACGGCAAAAAGATAAAATACATAACTGAATGGGAAGTAGAAAGGGTTTTAGAGCAAATGAAGGAGTATCAAGCCAGCACTTTCCCTAATGATGATTTTTTTTCTGTTTTAAACCACTTGTCCTCGGCAGATTCAAGGTTTTATACTGATGTTAAATTTGAAAAACAGTTTGGGTCTAGAGATCTGTATTTTCGGGGAGAGGCTTTATTAAATTATGAAGCAAACTATTATTTCACGGGATATATGTCGGGAATGAGGGGAGTAGACCCGATTTCTGCAAATGTCGGTGCAAGAGCTTATTTGGGATTAAAAGGGGCGGCGGGGCCACTAGTAGGGAAAAGCTTTGATTTGCCGGCAATTGCTGAAGCAATTCCACAACCTTTCTTTGGCAACGATAACAGAACTTCAAATTTTTCCAAAGGCGCTTATGACGGTATTTTAGACAAGCATGGATTTCCTGAACAGTATGAGAGTATGGTGGATAAAAAGTATGATAACAAGGTAACAGAGTTTGGAGAGTGGTGGCCGGTTATTAATCCGGAAACAAAGGAAATGGGATACGAATTTTTTTCCAATAAAGAAATTCCTGACGATCGATGGGAGGCCTATATGAAATTTATAAAAGAAAATTGCAATGAAAAAGGTACCAAAAAGAAACGCAGACGTGTTTGGGACCCCAATAAGAAAATGTGGGTATTGGTACCAATCGATCCCAACGAAATCATCGGCCCGCAAGGCAAGCCTGATAAAAAATGGGTGAGTGTAAAAGAAACAATGCCTTATACCATTTTATGTGAAAATGACAAATCAGCGACAGCGCCGGCCCGGTATATTTACATCAGTACGCCTATAGAACCCAAACAGGATGCTGGCACTTTACAGATAGGCGGATTTGGGTTCAATAACCAGGAATTTACAGTGCCTTCTGGACAGGCATCCTATTACACAAGATTGGATTGCCGTGATTCTATGAACCTTTATGTGGATGTAGTGGCAGGATATAATCAATTGAAGAATGAGATTTTCTGGGAGTTCCGAGGTATAGACCCGGTAACCCTGATGCCGACTGACGACCCTGAAAAAGGAATTTTGTTCTTGCAGGACAGTACAAGACCTAATTACGGTCATGGGTTTGTTACATTCAGCCTTAAGCCAAAGGAAGATGCGGTAACACTGGATACAATAGGCGCAAGGGCCAAGATCGTATTTGACGGCAATGATACCATTCCTACGAATATTTATACCAATACAATAGATGCATATCCCCCTGCCAGCCAGTTGAATAGTATTACAGGATCGGCTGCTAATGCCATTACACTTAACTGGACCGGGGCAGATGACCCCGGTGGCAGCGGAATAGATTACTATACCGTATATGTTTCTACGGATGGTGTAAACTACAGCATACTGTTTCAGCAGGTATATGGCACTGATACAACTTTCAGCCTGCCTACCGGCAGCGACTATTGTTTCTTTGTGCTGGCTACTGACCTTGTGGGCCATACGGAGGAGTTTGATATCAACAAAGTACAATGTAAAACAATAGGCGGCCCGTTACCGGTTACCTTCCTGTACTTCAATGGCACTAACCAGGGTAAGGACAACCTGCTGCAATGGGGCACTGCCAATGAAGAGAACAGCAAAGAGTTCAGGCTGGAACGTTCGCTGAACGGCATAAACTATAATGAGATAGCCATAGTGCCGTCAACCGGAAATAACAGCGGTGCATCACAGTCGTACAGCTACACGGATAAGGATATAGATAAGCTGAACAGTACCGTAATGTTCTACAGGTTGAAGCAGGTGGATATAGACGAGAACTTCCGTTATTCACCCATAGTACGTTTGAACTACTATGGCGGAAGCAGTACAAAACCCACCATTGTATATCCGAACCCGACACAGGGCTGGATCAATATAGTTATTGGCGACAATACCTTAATCGGAACGGAGGCAGTGCTGACGGATATAAACGGGAGGGTAATACAAAGAATAAAGATTACGTCAGCCAATCAGACAATCAACCTGGTCAACCTTGTAAATGGCATGTACCTGATACAGTTAGGCAATAAGGAGACGCTGAAAGTATTAAAGCAATAAAGGGCCACTTTCCTTTAACCACCAAACGCTGTCCTTTTCAGGATGGCGTTTTTTATTTGATTGTTTATACCCTTTAGACATTGAATTGAGGCCATTACCCCCGGTATTATTCATGCCTTTGCGCCTTGGCGATTTTGCGTGAAATAAAACATGACCATATTAAATGAATGTCAAAAAAGTATTAACTGGGCCTCTGTGTGCCTCTGTGAAAGTAACTCCGGGTACTCTGTGGTAAAAAACTATGATAATCGCAAAAAGGCGATGGTACAGGATCCGTTAACCAGTTTATTTTACATCAAAATCTACAACTACTTTGCTGGTCTGAGGATGGCTCTGGCAGGTAAGAATATAGCCCTGCTCAATCTCTTCTTCCTCCAGGCCCCAATGCACATCCATCTCCACCTTACCTTCCAGCAACCGGGCTTTGCAGGTGCAGCAAACCCCGCCTTTACAGGCAAAGGGCAGATCGGCGCCCTGTTTCAACGCTGCATCCAGGATGGTTTGGCCGCTATTAACATCAATGTCAAAGGAAAAGGAACGGCCGTCTGCTTTGATAGTTATGTTGGTTTGAAGCCCGGTATTCGATGTTCGCTTTTTTGTATTTGCGGACTGTGGACTTTGACCTGTGGACTGACCTGGAGTAGTAAACAGTTCAAAATGTATTTTTTTGGCATCAATGTTTTTTGCTTCCAGGAAACCCTTTATGCAAAAGATCATTTCTTCGGGGCCGCAAAGAAAAAACTCGTTTGTAGCATTATAATTAATGAGTTTTTCAAGTTCATTCAATTTTTCGATAGTGATGCGGCCTGAATTCAAAGCGGTTTCTGTTCTTTCCCGGCTAAGTATGTGAATAAGCTGAAACCGTTCGAGGTATTTATTTTTTAAGGCTTCCAGTTCTTCAAAGAAAATGATAGATGAACGGTTGCGATTGCCATAAACCAATATAAACCGGCTGAACGGCTCTGTAGCCAATGTTGTTTTTATTAATGACAGCACTGGTGTAATTCCGCTACCGGCAGCAAAAGCAACATAGTTTTTTTGATTATCCTTATGCAAAGGAGTATGAAACCTGCCTACCGGCTCCATTACGTCCAGCACATCGCCTTTTTTTAATTGTTCATTGGCAAAACAGGAAAAAAGCCCGCCTTCCACTTTTTTAACGGCTACCCGCCATTCTTTATCTAAAGGGGAACTGCAGATAGAATAAGTGCGGCGTACTTGTTCGCCATTCAGGATGGTTCTAACCGTAAGGTTTTGTCCCTGTGTAAACTGAAACTGCTCTTGCAAATGCTCCGGCACGTCAAAAAGAACAGATACACAGTCATCTGTTTCGCGGCGTACTTCTTTAATCGTCAGGGGGTGAAAATGAACAGACATAGATCAACTGTTTTTTCGTAACCCGTCTATCATAATCATAACCATATTATTCCCCAGTTCATCGGCGCTGATCCTTGCTTTGCTCCGGTGCCAGCTTTCAATGCCGCTAATGGCATGGAGTATGATCAATACGGCGGTAGGGGCGTCAATTTTTTTGACTTCGCCTTTGGCAATGCCCTGTTCAATGATAGCCGCAAATTTTTTACGGTAACTGCGCCGTTGTTGCTGAAAGTTGGAAAGGTAAGGTTCGTTGAGGTGCTTCCATTCCCTGTCGCTTACATATACTTCTTCGTAATTCTGCACCATCTGGTGAATGTGAAAACGAAGCAGTTTTTCAATTTTGCCGATACTGCTTAAACCGGAAGATTCTACGGTATCAATATGTGTGTTGAAGATATTGGCTACATCGAAGCAGATAGCTTCCAGCAATTCATTTTTTGAACGTATGTGGTTGTAAAGGCTGGCAGCTTCAATGCCTACCGTTTCAGCTAAATCTCTCATGGAAGTAGCGGCAAAGCCTTTTTCACGAAACATGGCCGCTGCTTTTTTCAGTATCAGCTCTTTTTTGGAAGCTCTTTTACGTTGAGTTTTTGACATATTTACAAATATACTAAAGAGGGTATTTAGCCTGTAATTATATGTTCAAAGGTCTGGCTCCATCTGTTCTTTCCGCTCCGGGATAATGAGCAGGGGACTGAGGTCCGGCTTTATTTTCCGGGAGGCAATGGCGCTGCCTTGCGAGTCAAAAAAGGTCCAGAACAAGCCCCCGTCCCAGGATTGCGCCACCATATAAAAAGTGGCTGTATTTCTGAAACCTCCGTAATGAACAGCTGAATGAAATTCTACCACTGCTTGCAGTTCCCTGTCTGTTTTCACTATTTGTAATATTTCGCCGGATTCGTATTTTTTCCATGCCGTATCCGGGATGCGGGAAAATGAGCCTGCAATAAATTCGATATAGGCTGCTTTGCCACCCATAGAGCCAATGATAGCCGGGTTGCTGTACCGGGCAAAGCACTCCCAGTTTTTGGCTTTGAAACAATAAGTAAGGCTGTCGGCGCAAATTTTTAAGTTTTTGCCTGCAAAACTGGTGTCAAACTGGGCTTCTGCGTGTAAGCCCGCTACCAGCAGGGTGAATATAAAATATAGCCGGATTGCCATTTTAGCTTTAATTTCTTCAAAAGTACCCAAACTACAGTAGTGGTAAAGTTTGAAATTTTGAACCGCAGAGGCGCCGGGAACACAAAGCAACACAGAGCTAACTCTGTGAATCCCCGTGCCGTTGTGCCTCCGTGGTTGGTTTTTTTTGACAAATACTATTTCAAGTTGTACCACTATTCAAACTACAGATTGCTTTCTTTATACCTAAAATTCATGTAGGTTTGCACGCCGGAAAAAGAGGTCGTTTCCTGACCTGTTGGCTGTTCTGGCTTTAATTAAACATCTTCAAAAAAGAACAGTATGTCCCTTATTACAGTAGGCACCATGGCTTTTGACGCTATTGAAACCCCTTTTGGAAAAACAGATAAAATAGTAGGCGGTTCGGGAACCTATGTGGCGTATGCCGCCAGCAATTTTGTAAAACCCGTTCAGCAGGTATCCATTATCGGCTTCGATTTTCCAAAAGAAGAACTGGATGAAATGAGAAGCAGGGGAGTACACCTGGACGGGGTAGAAATAGTGCCGGATAAAAAATCTTTTTTCTGGAGTGGCCGTTACCATGAGGATATGAACAGCCGGGATACGCTTGTTACCGACCTGAATGTATTGGCGGATTTTGACCCGCATATCCCCGACAGCTACCAGGGGGCCGATTTCCTGATGCTGGGTAACCTGATGCCCAAATTGCAATTGAATGTGATACAGGAACTGAAAAAAAGGCCCAAGCTGATTGCGATGGACACGATGAACTTCTGGATGGAAACGGCGATGAACGACCTGACCATTGTATTGAAATATGTGGACATGCTGATTGTAAACGATGCGGAAGCCCGCCAGTTGACCGGTCAGTATTCTTTGGTAAAAGCGGCCAAAGCCATTTTACAGATGGGCCCGAAGTATCTTATCATTAAAAAAGGAGAGCATGGCGCTTTGCTTTTTCATGGCGATGACGTATTTTTTGCACCGGCCCTGCCCTTAGAAGAAGTATTTGACCCTACCGGCGCCGGCGATACGTTTGCAGGCGGCTTTATCGGGCATATTGCCAAAACCGGCGATATTTCATTTGAAAATATGAAGCGGGGCATCATTGTAGGCTCGGCCATGGCCAGTTTCTGCGTGGAAAAGTTCGGCCCTACAAGGTTAAAGGAGATCACCAAAACCGATATTGATGCAAGGTTGCAGCAGTTTAAGGATTTAGTGAGTTTTGAGATTGAGTTGGTGTGAAGAAATATTCATAGTTAGCTCTGCGATGTGAGGTGCATCGAAGTTATATTTTGTTGCCTTGAGCGATATTTCAGACAAGCATGAATTCCAGCCACTCTTTCCCATTGGTATGCTTCACTAACTTTATTTCATCCAGCAATTTCATGCCTTCATAAAACCGAAGGCCGGCCACAAAGCATTGCAGTTGCAGCGGTTTTGTTGCGGCTTTTTAATCAATGCTTATTTCAACTTCTACATCCTTTAATTTTTCTGTGATATAGTTTTTATAATGCTTAGCATCGTTTATAAACAGGGACAGTGGTTCTTTTTTCTGGTAGTACGGGTTCAGCGGATTTGGACTAAAACCATAGTAATAAAAATACCATAAGTGGCCTTCAAAAACTTCGTCATGGGGCATTCTGTTTGCCAATTTTGATACTGCTTCGATTGTAATTCCATCTTTTTCAAACCACACGGCCCAACTTCGCCAATAGACAACATTCTCTTTATGCTTTCTGCTCATCGCAGAATAATCATAAATATCCAGGCATACGGAAATCTCTCTATACCCATCAGGCTGGTTCAGCGATGAAATTATTTCAATCACTTTTTCTGCATTTACCCTATCCTTTATTGCAGTTTCTTTTAACCCCGACAGAAAAGCCACTAAGTCTTTCAGTTCCTGTAATTCATTATATATTTCCTTGTCTTCAATTATCCTGCTTCTGATTGCCATAGTATGAAATTCCCCTGCGTATTTTTTACTTCAGCAATTTTTTTAAACTTTCCGCATCGGGCAATATCTTTTTGTACTTGGCCGGCAGTTGGCTGCTGGTTTTGTAAGTGGCTACGCCCATGGCTTTGTCAATGCTTTTAAAAGCGTACTCCACCACTTTGTTGTTTTTTTCTCTGCAGAGTATAATGCCAATGCTGCTGTTTTCATGTGGCAGTTTTACCTGCTCGTCCAATACGTTCAGGTAAAAATTGAGCTTGCCTGCATGGTCGGGCTTAAACTTTCCTTTTTTCAATTCAAAAGCCACAAGGCATTGCAGGCGGCGGTTAAAGAAAAGCAGGTCGGTAAAAAATTCATCATCATCCACCACAAGGCGGTGCTGGTTGCCAATAAAGGTAAAGCCCGTGCCGAGGGAAAGGATAAAGTGTTTTATGTTGTTGATGATTTCGCTTTCCAGCACCCGTTCGTCATCGTCAGGGTTAATGTTGATGAAGTCTAACAGGTATTCGTCTTTAAACGAATCCATCGCTGTAGCGGCGAGTTTTTTCGGCAGCGTTTTTTCAAAATTATTGGGCAGCTTGCCCTTTTGGTGGTAGAATTTACTTTGGATATGGTGCTGCAGCAGACGAAAACTCCACCGGTGCTGCACTGCCTGCTGCATATAAAATAATAATTCTTGTGTATTTTTTGCAGAAATAGCCAGTAAAAAAAGGTGCGAAAAGCCTAATTGGAAAAACAATTCAGTAACCTCAGGATTTATTATTTGGTTCGACACTGTCGAACTTTTTGATCTTATCTTTTTTCCGGGTTCAATTACCGATTGGTTCGACACTGTCGAACCAATCGGGGGTTCCAGCAAAGAGCCGAAAAATTCATAAACAATCCGCATTTTTTTCAGGTTCTGCACCGAAAAGCCCCTTAACCCCGGCAACTCTTTTTGCAAATCGGCTGAAATGTTTTCCAGCACTTTGCTGCCCCATTTGGCGGCGGCAATTTTCTGGCTCAGGCCTTTGCCCACGCTGTAATACAGTAACAGCAACTCCCTGTTTACTAACCGGGCAGCCTGGTAGCGGCTTTGCAGTATCTGCTGTTTTATATCCTGCACAAACTGCAGGTATGTTTTATTGGCGGGCATTTTTCTTTCTGTTTGTTATTGCAACCATTGTACTGCCATACATGGCTGAAACAAATGTACTTTTTTTCTTTTCATTACTTTTCAATCCCTTAGATTTGCTTTGACAAACATATTGTAAACGCATTGCGTTGCTGACGTTTCTTCTACAGTAAAACGACCAAATTTATTAGAGAGAAAGAAGCAGTTCAAGCGATGCACCCGAACGGGTGTATCCTTGCTGTTTTCAATTCTCTCGGGTGCTTGGTCGTACCTACTGTAGGTTGGATTCAGATGTAGGAGCACCCATTTTATTTATTCTATCCTGAATCGCTGAAAACGAGGCGGCGCCTACTGACCGCTTATGATTTTTCCTTCCAAAGACTCCGCCATTCAAAAAGTAACAGAGCTTGTTGAACGTTTTAATGAGCAGAAAGATTTTTACCGGCAGGCCGATTACAACGAAACAAAAACCCGCCGGGATTTTATTGACCCATTCTTCAAAGCGTTAGGATGGGATGTTGACAATCAAATGGGCTTTGCTGAAAGCTACCGTGAAGTATTGCATGAGGAGAGTATTAAAATTGATGGTTTTCGCAAAGCGCCGGATTACTCCTTCCGGTTGAGCGGAGGAAAGAATTTGTTTTTTGTTGAAGCTAAAAAACCAAGTGTTGTAATAAAAAATGATGTAACGCCTGCTTACCAGGTAAGGCGTTATGGATGGAGCGCCAAGCTTCCTGTCAGCATTATTACAGACTTTGAAGAGTTTGCGGTTTATGATTGCACCAAAAAGCCTTTGCCAACGGATAAGGCTTCCAACGCAAGAATAAACTACCTGACTTATGAAAGCTATTTGCCTGAATTTGATTTCATTTGGGATACTTTCAGTAAAGAGAAAGTGCTGAAAGGGAGTTTTGATAAGTTTGTGCAAGGGGATAGAAATAAGAAAGGCACTACTACGGTTGACCATGAATTTCTTCAATCGCTTGACAACTGGCGCACTTTCCTGGCAGTGAGTATTGCTGCAAACAACCCACGTTTAAACGAAGATGAACTCAACTTTGTGGTTCAGCAAACCATTGACCGCATCATTTTTCTTCGCATAGCGGAAGACAGGAATGTTGAACCCCAAGGCAACCTGCAGGATGTTGTGAAAAGCGGCAACTATTACCGGCATTTGCTTCGCCTGTTCCATACAGCCGACCAGAAATACAATTCCGGTTTATTTGATTTCAGGAAAGATAAAATCAGCGACAACATCAGTATTGATGATAAAACGATAAAGAAAGTCATCAATGACCTGTATTATCCCATCAGCCCTTATGAGTTTTCGGTGCTTTCTGTTGAAATATTAGGCAGCGCTTATGAGCAGTTCCTTGGAAAACAGATTACCTTGGCTAAAACAGGGAAAGCATCTATACAGGAAAAGCCGGAAGTAAGAAAGGCAGGAGGGGTGTATTATACGCCACAATATATTGTTGATTACATTGTAAAAAACACCGTTGGAAAATTAGTTGCAGGTAAAACACCAAAAGAGGTCAGCAAGATAAAAATTGTTGACCCGGCCTGCGGCAGCGGCAGTTTCTTGATTGGCGCTTATGATTACCTGCTGCAATGGCACAAAGATTATTACAGCAGGCACGGTAAGCCTTCTAAAGGAAGCAGGGAAAACCCTTTGCGGCCAGACGGCGACCTGACCACAGCGGAAAAGAAACGCATATTGATCAATAATATCTATGGGGTGGACATTGATGCCAATGCCGTGGAAGTAACCAAGCTTTCATTGCTGCTGAAGTGCATGGAGGGGGAGACGGAAGCCAGTATAGCCACGCAGATGAAATTGTTTCATGACCGGGTATTGCCAACGCTTGATAACAATATCAAAAACGGGAACAGCCTTATTGACCTGGATTATTATGACAACGAATTGGACTTTGGCGAAGAACGGAAAGTAAAACCGTTCAGTTGGCAAAAGGCTTTTCCCGAAGTTTTTAAACAAGGTGGTTTTGATTGTGTGATTGGAAATCCGCCTTATGTGAAAGAATATACAAGTCGTGAAACTTTTGAGCAAATCCGGAAATCACATCTTGCAAAATACTATCAGGGAAAAATGGACTTATGGTATTTCTTTGTTTGTTACGGCATTGACATTTTGAAACCAAACGGATTGTTGGGTTTCATCGTTCCGAATAATTGGGTAACAAACGCAGGTGCAAGTATTTTGCGAAACAAAGTTTTAGCCGACAGCACCATAAAAAACATTGTGGACTTTGGCGCTTATATGGTCTTTGACAGGGCAAGTATTCAAACAATGGTTTTGATTTTGGAAAACCGGAAACAAAAATCCTATTCGTTTGATTACCGAAAATTAGAAGCACAAAAACCAAACATTCAGCTTGCTCAAACGCTTTTAGTAAACGAACACGAACAAGGGTTGAAATACATTGAGCCAACTGTAAAACCAAATGAACTCACGGACAAATTTTTAGTTTTTGGCGATAACGAAACCGAGAGTTTACTGAACAAAATTCAAGTGAAACAAAATTTTGTTTTGGACGAAAAGAAAGAAATTGCACAAGGTATTGTTCCTAATCCAGATGTTGTAAATGCGAGAAACATTGAAAAACTTCCGAAAAAACGAATTGAAAGCGAAAATATAAAAGTTGGAAATGGTGTGTTTATCGTAGATAAAGGAAGTTTCAAAGGATCATCAGCGACAGAAAAGAAATACATAAAACCTGTTTACGAACCATACTTGATAGGAAAATATTTTGTTGGCGAATACGACAAAGAAATCATTTACATCACAAAGAAAAATTACAAAAACGATTGTCCGATCCTTGTCAATCATCTTTCAAAATTCAAGGAAATTATGGACGAAAGACGAGAAAATTTGCAGGGAAAATTATCGTTTTATCATCTGCATTGGGCAAGAGATGAATATTTTTTTGAGAAAGGTGCAAAAATTTTATCCGTAAGAAAATGTTCAACGCCAACTTTTGCATATACAGAAAACGATGCTTATGTAATGATGTCTTTCAATGTTATCAGAAGCAACCGAATTGATTTAAAATATTTGTCTGCATTTTTAAATTCAAAGGTTATAGAGTTTTGGTTGCGACACAAAGGAAAAATGCAAGGAAGCAATTTTCAAGTGGACAAAGAACCAATTTTAGATATTCCAATTTTTGACACAAAGAACAAAACAAAAAAAGAGCAAATCGTAAAACTTGTTGAACAACTTTTACAACTCAACAAAGACCTGCAAACAGTAAAGTTAGAAACTCAAAAAGAACAGTTGCGGAACAGAATTGACCATACAGAAAGTAAAATCAATCAAGTAATTTGCGACCTTTACGAATTGACAGAGGATGAAAGAAACTTAATAGAACAAGCGACTAATGTGTAAAGTATCTGATAAGCTAAAATTATGTACCTGTAAAACAAAAAATGTTGAGTAGCTAAAGCATTATTGGATAGTAAAGCGACCAACCGGACGAACACATTTTGTTGTAGGAGAAATGATTTTACCTGCGGATATTGGCGATGAAGCCGATAAACTCAACCAGGCTATAATTCTAAGGCAACTAAATGCAGACAGCATTTTTGACGTTGAAATGCAACATCAGGAAAATGATATTTTAGAATTGCATTTTGCTTTCAAGGCTGACCCTGAAAGGTTTCGCAGTCTGTTGCCTTGCCATGGAGATTATTTAGTGTATGCTTTTAAGTTTAAAAAAGGCAGATGGGAGAAAATCAATTACGACCCATATCAAATAGGTTTTGACAAAGTACAGAAAGGGAAAATTTTAAAACCATTTCGCAAATCCTGAGAAGGGTTATATGCTCTTGCAACTCAACAAAGACCTGCAAACCGTCATCTTATCCGACAAAGCCGAACAACTGAAACACAGAATTGAACACACAGAAAGTAAAATCAATCAAATAATTTACGACCTTTATGAACTAACAGAAGATGAAATAAAACTAATCGAAGGCGCTGAATAAAAAGTATGAAAAAACTTAAAAAATTCATTGAGGACTGGCGAAACAATGGCGAGGCCGAAACCGAAGTTGTAATCAGCATTTGGCATATTATTGCCTTTGTGGCATTGATTGCTATGATTATTTATACTTGTAACAGGTAAAAAGGAATAGGTTCGGTTTTTAAGCCCACAGGAATTGTTTTAAAGAGTCTCCTCTCTTCTATTCTGAATAATCAAATGACACTTTGGACGATACAAAATATAGAATGGTATAACGAGTTAATGGAAAAGGGGATTATTTACGGGGAGAGAAAATACATAAATGAAGATTGGGAATTTAGTTTGTCCGCCTATAATTGGCTAATGAACAAAATGGACGAGAAAATTGGTAAACGTCCATTTCCTGAATGTTATCCTGTTTGGGCCTGGTATCAGTACAACGACGAAAAAAGAAGAAGACCTGATTTGCGAAGCACAGGATTTTTACCCAAAGGAACAAAAGGTGTGCGGGTAGAAATCACCAAAGAAGATAAAAATGTTTTGCTTTCCGACTTTATGCTTTGGCATTTTCCTTTCAGCTATCAGGGCTTTATAGGCCAGAATGAAAAAGAAAGCTTTACTTTTGAAAAAATGTTAGAAAATAAAGGGCTTGACAGGGAAAATTTAGAAAAATTGCCCAAACACATACAAAAAGAAATCATAAAAAGTTGGGACAGAGTACTTGACTTGGATTTTAGCGCCCCTTACTACACACATCCAAGAAAAACGAAAACAATACAAGCAACATTTTGGACATTATCGGTGGGTGAAATCATAAAAGTGGATGAATTTATTGCACGCTGACGTATAAGTGCAGCTGCAAGCTATTCTTCACTCAACAAGGGAGTGTTTATCAATACATAAGTCATTTTTTTCACTTTTTGAATCATATTATAAGAACGTATATCAAAATATGCATTTTCTGACTTATGTAACAAACTTGCTACCCGTAAGATAACTCATTGAGCTTAAGCTCAATTCATCCTCCCTGCCAGCACCACTGCATTTTTAAATTTCTCTTTCTTTCCCTGGAGATTAAAAAGCTCGGTAAAAATAATATAAGTACCTGTGGGTAACCGGTTGCCTTTATCATCTAATCCGTCCCAGTTCCAGTAGCCTTCGAGGCCCAGTGAGCCGTTGCGGACCAGGTTGCGGATGGGCCGCCCTGCCGCATCAAAAATGGTGATGTTGGCTATATAGCCCGGTTCATCAATTTTATATTGTATCGTGGCTATATCATTAAAGCCATCGTTGTCCGGCGAAAAAACTTTTGGCGTTACTTCGATGGTAGCGTTGATGTTTTGCAGCAATTTATATTGAGAGTTTTTATAGGTGGGGGTTCCATACCCTGCGGTGGAGGCCGCTGAGTGCCAGTTGTTGGCATCCTGCGAGGGGCCGCCAGGGTCTATTCGTTCAAGAGAAACACCGTCTTCATTATCTATCAGCTTAAAATGCCATGTGCGGTCATAATTTACTTCATCTATTACTTCTCCCTGTTGGTTCAACAGAATGGCAAAGCCATTATTATCAGGCAGAGAAGGCATGGAGGCAACGGGAAAAACCCGTTCCGGATGTTGTACCAGGTATTCTCTTTGCAGGCTGGCCAGGTCGGTGGTTACCACAATATATTCATCGGGGAAAATAAGCCAGGGTGTTACAGATAATTGTCTTGTGTTGGCAATGGCATTGCTTGTGTTGCGGTTGGCGATATATAGCTTTGAAGCGTCAACCAGCTTCTTGCTTTTATTATATAATTCTATATAATCATTGGCATTACTTCTTGGGTTAAACAAAATTTCATTGATTGCCATTTCGCCTGCAAGCAGTTCTTCAGGCAAACCGGCTTTTACACTAACCGGTGCAGCGGTTATATTGCCCTTACAATCGCTGATATTGGCAGCGCTAAGTTCATATACTGTTTGTGGTTGAATGGGATTATCAAGAGTAAGCAGTACGGTATTAAATAACGGAGGTTGCGCTACAGCGGCCAGAACAGAAATGCCATTGCTCATGGAATAATTCGTAGCAGAAGAAGCAATAAGGCTGTCTGCCGGTTCATCAAATACGGCAACGATGGTAAGGTTATTAATCGTGTAACTTCTTAAAAGGGCAGGCCCTGTATTGTCTGTGTTTATTCCGTCAATGGAATTTTTTCTTCCCGGTGTGCCGCCGGATGGGTCTGTACTTGCCCGCCAGTTATCACTGCCGCTGCAAGGGTTTAGGGGGTCAATCATTTCCAGCGTCCAGCCGCCATCTCTTTTCAATTCATTCTGGTACCAGTCAGAAGAATAGCTGACGGCATGAATGATGGCGCCATTAACCGCCCGGAGAAATAATTCATCACCATCATTATCCAATGACGGGAAACTGGTAACGGAAATAGTAGGGCCAAAAGTACTCATGGCAGCCACGGCGCTGCCGGTGCAAATAATTACAAAACTGTCGGGTTGCAACAGGTAGTTGGGCATCGGGCCGCTTTGGCCGGTGGCATCCCCGATTCTCCAGCCTTGCAGGTTGATAGGCGATGGAGATACATTTTTCAGTTCTATCCACTCGTTGCCGGGTAAGCCAACCTGGGGCGTCTGATCGGCCATGATTTCATCAATCACCACATCATACCGGCTCTGCCCTTGCAACCGGCAGGAAAGGAGCAGGAAAAATACAAGGCAATAAAGAAAGTTTTTTCTCATCATTTGCAGGATATGAATGACTATAAGGTTTATGCCTGCTTTAAGATAACCATTTAAAAGTACGGATTTTGGAAAGGAAAAAAACGGGTGGCAGGCTATAATAAAACTTGGAAATTCTTTTCCGGGGGCTTATTTTCGCATCCTGATGATGATAAAGAAACATACAAAACGCAATAAGAAACGCTTCTGAAGAAGGTTTGCTGTGTTATGTATGTGATTATATAAAAAGAGTAGCAGGCCTTCCAGATGGAGGGCCTCTTTTTTTGCTCATCCCTGAAAGGGACTAAGAGAAATGGAATATTAAATTTTAAAACAAAAAACGAATGAAAGTTGCAGTTGTCGGCGCTACAGGACTGGTTGGCTCCAAAATGTTGCAGGTATTGGCAGAAAGAAATTTTCCGGTTACGGAATTGGTGCCGGTGGCATCTGAAAAATCGGTAGGCAAGGAAGTGATATTTAAAGGAAAGCAATACAAAGTGGTAAGCATGGCGGATGCCATAAAAGCCCGGCCTGCTGTAGCCCTGTTTTCGGCAGGGGGCAGCACTTCGCTGGAATGGGCGCCAAAGTTTGCCGAAGCCGGCATCACTGTTATTGATAATTCCTCTGCCTGGCGAATGGATCCCGGTAAACCGCTGATAGTGCCTGAAATCAATGCAGATATTTTGACTGCTGATGATAAGATCATTGCCAACCCCAACTGCTCTACTATCCAGATGGTGGTAGCATTAAACCCATTGCACAAAAAATACGGCATCAAAAGGGTAGTGGTGAGCACTTACCAAAGTGTGACGGGTACGGGAGTAAAAGCCGTTGGCCAGTTAAAAGGGGAAAGGGAGCAAGAAGTTAAAGGCTCGGCCGGGGAGTATCCTATGGCTTACAAATATCCGATAGACCTGAATGTGATACCGCAGATTGATGTATTTCTGGATAACGATTACACAAAAGAAGAAATGAAAATGGTAAATGAAACCAGGAAGATTATGAGGGACGATACCCTTCGGGTTACTTCCACAACGGTTCGCATACCGGTTATGGGCGGGCACAGCGAGTCGGTGAATGTAGAATTTGAAAAAGATTTTGAACTGGGGGAGTTGAAATCCGTTTTAGCAGGCGCTCCCGGAGTAGTGGTTGTAGATGACACAGCCAACCAGCAATACCCCATGCCAAAAGATGCACATGAAAAAGATGAAGTGTTTGTAGGCCGTATCCGCAGGGACGAAAGCCAGCCCAATTCGGTAAACCTGTGGATTGTGTCGGACAACCTGAGAAAAGGCGCTGCTACCAATGCGGTGCAGATAGCGGAATATCTCGTAGGTCAAGGATTGTTATAACAAACTAAAAAGCCGCAGCGGTATGTACTGCGGCTTTTTCTTCTTCACAGGAATCATTTTAAGCTTTTACCAATTCGGCATTGATAACAAGCTTTACTTCATCGCTTACCACTACGCCGCCTGCTTCTGTAACAGCGTTCCAGGTAAGGCCGTAATCCTGCCTGTTTATTTTACCGGTAATTTCAAACCCGGCAACGGTTTGCCCGTAAAGGCTCACCTGCGTTCCGCCAAATTCAACATTCAGGGTAACGGGTTTAGTAACACCCTTGATAGTAAGGTCGCCTGTTACTTTATAGGTACCGTCCCCTGTTGATTCAATGCCGGTAGATGCAAAAGTTAAGTTCGGGTAGGCCGCTGCATCAAAAAAGTCGGCTGATTTTAAGTGGCCGTCACGCTGTTCATTTCCCGTATGAATGCTGTCAATAGCTGCTGAAAAAGAGATTTTTGCATTTGCCAGGTTATCGGGTTCTCCATCCAGTGTGCCATTAAAAGAAGTAAACTTCCCGGAAACGGTAGATATAACAAGGTGTTTGATCTTAAAACCTATTTCTGAGTGGGCGGTATCAATTGTCCATGTTGCCATAAAAAATAATTTAGAACACAAAATTAATGTTTAAACATTGAATATTCAAAATCTGAATTGTTAAATCGAGGAATAGGTTGCCGTCATCCTTCCATTCCTTCGTTAAGGAATTCGATAACCGGTTGTAAAGCAGCAAATGCCACCAGCGTTTTTTTAAGAAGGTCTTTGCCGGCCAGGTCGGTATCTTTTAAAAACACAGTGCCTAAAAAGCTTTTCAGTTTCAGGTATTCTATAGCAGGGTTGCCCGGTTCATAACCTTTTGGCGGCCTGCTTAATTTGTATTCGGCATCATGGACAAGGTCCCCATATACTTTTTTAAAAGAACGGGCACTGATGATTTTTTTGAATGCAGGCCAGTTATAATCTACTTCCTGCCTTATTTTTTTCAGTTCTTCCGCGGGGGGCATCCAGATGCCGCCGCCGGTAAATGAAGAACCCGGCTCCAGGTGGAAATAATAGCCTGCAGATGTCATGGACTGCTTGCCACCCTTGTTGATGCTGGCCCCGAAATTGGTTTTATACGGCGACTTATCTTTTGAAAAACGGATGTCCCGGTTGATGCGGAACATACATTCTTTGGCAGAAAGTCCCTGCAGGGAAGCATCGTTCTTACTATGCTTATCAATGACTGCTTGTATGAATGTGGTAAAATCCGCTTTTGCCGTTTCATATTCCTTGCGATGGGCATCAAACCAGGGTTTGTTGTTGTTCTTTTTAAGCTGTTTAAGAAACAACAGCGTAGTATTTGTCAACATAAAATAATTTATTTTTTCCCTGCTAATCGCAGGAATTCTTCTTCTGAAATAATTTTGACCGTATTTAATTTTTTGGCTTTGTCTAATTTGCTTCCGGCATCTTCGCCTGCAACAAGATAATTTAATTTGGCGCTTACGCCGCTTACGATTTGCCCGCCCTGCTCTTCCACGATGGCTTCCGCTTCGCTTCTCTTGAGTGTAGGCAATGTTCCGGTAAATAAAAATGTATGCCCGGAAAGGCTTCCTCCTGTTGTATAATCTTTCTTTTGGTTTTTTAAACTAAGTCCCAGGGCTTCCAGTTCCTGTAACATGCTTATATTATCCTTATTGCTGAAAAAGTGCTGAATGCTGCCGGCCACTTTGGGCCCTATGTCTTCGAGGCTCTGTAATTGTTCAAGCGAATAATCCTTTAAATCAAGCAGGTGATTAATGGCCTGTACCAGTGTTTTAGCCGTGGTTTCACCCACAAAGCGTATTCCTAATCCGTATAGCAGGCGGTTAAGCGGCTGCTTCTTGGAATTTTCAATAGCCGCCTGGAGGTTGTCAATTGATTTTTGTCCGAATCCGTCCAGTTCGCTGAGTTTTTTAAAATCTATTTTATAAATGCCCGGAATATCTTTCAGCAGATTCAGCTCATAAAACTTCCTGATATTAGCATCGCCGAAGCCGCGGATATCCATAGCATCTTTACTGGCAAAATGAATGATGCGTTCCACCGCCTGTGCGGGACATTCAATGTTTACACAACGCCATACCGCTTCCCCTTCTTCTTTAAACAACTGGCTGTTGCAAACAGGGCAGTTTTTGGGAAAGGCGATCGGTTTTTCATCTCCGGTGCGGGCATCTGGCAGTGATTTTACAATTTGTGGAATGACATCTCCGGCCCTTTCTACTAAAACAGCATCTCCGATACGCAGGTCTTTTTCACGGATGTATTCTTCGTTATGAACAGATATGCTGCTCACCGTTACACCGCCAATGGCTACAGGTTCTAATTTGGCCACGGGGGTAATGGCCCCTGTTCTTCCTACCTGGAATTCTACGTCAAGTAATTTACTGGTTCCCTGCCGGGCCTTGAATTTATAAGCAATTGCCCAGCGGGGATGGTGGGAGGTCATGCCCATCTGGTCCTGCAATTCAATACTATTCACTTTTATCACCATGCCGTCAATTTCATAAGCAAGTTCATCTCTTTTCAACTCAAACTCTTTGCAATACGTAATAACCCCTTCAATATCCGGGAACACTTTTTTTTCTTTTTCAGGACTGCGAAAACCCAGTTGCCATAACAGTTCTAAGGAAGAAGAATGGGTTAGTAGTTCATCCGGTTGTTTCTTTCCTTTTAACAATGAAAAATAGCTGATATGATAAACGAATGCTTCAAGGTTTCTTTTAGCTGCTTCCCTGGGGTCTTTAATTCGTAAAGTGCCTGCTGCCGCATTTCTGGGGTTGGCCAAAGGACTTAAACCCTGGTCAAGGAGTTGCTGGTTATATTTTGCGAAATTGGATTTATTGATCATTACTTCGCCCCTTATTTCTACCTGTTGCAGCCCGTAAGAAGAGAACTTTGCTGATAGGGGAATGCTTTTGATTTGCCGGATATTAGTGGTTACGTCATCTCCTTCCACGCCATCGCCACGGGTGGAGCCGCGGACAAGCATATCATTTTCATAGATAAGGGAAATGCTGCCGCCGTCAAACTTAGGCTCTACGCAATATTCAATTTTATCAAGGCCGGTAAGCTCCCTGGCCTTGCGGTCAAAATCCAGCAGGTCTTCGCTGTTATAAGAATTGTCGAGCGAAAGCATGGGAACGAGGTGCTGCACGGTTGGAAAATCTTTGGTCAACCCTTTGGCTACCCGTTGTGTTGGTGAATCGGGGGTAATAATATCGGGGAAATCCGCTTCAATTTTTTCCAGCGCCTTGTAAAGCTGGTCGTATTCAAAATCGGAAACCAAAGGGTCGTTCAGTATATAATAGCGATATTCATGAAACCGAAGCGCCGATCTTAGGGCTTCGGCATCTTTTTTACCCAGTTTCCCTGTTTCGGCAGCTTTAAGTAATTCAATACTAATTTTTTGTAACTTTTTGGCTGACTCATTGGAATACATAACCTCATCTGAATTGAAATTAAAATTAAGCCCTAAGTGTAATAAAAAAGCCAGGGGAAGATTTAATGTGTTTAAAGTACATATTTTATTATCTTCGATTTCCGAAAATTTAAAGACATTCTGTGGTGGCAGAATGTTCTTCCATAAAACGATTGCTATGAAACGGATAATCACATTTTTTATCGGGTCGGTGTTTTTGGGCTTTTATAGTCATGCACAATTGCTTACATGGACGCCTGCTTTTGCGAAAGACAACGACAATATTACGATTACCGTTGATGCTGCTAAAGGCAATCAGGGTTTGTTGAATTATTCTCCTGTTACGGATGTATATGTACATATCGGAGTAATTACCAATTTAAGTACGGGCCCGTCTGACTGGAAGTATGTAAAATTTGCCTGGGCCTCAACCGGGGCCGAAGCACAGGCCGTTTCTCTCGGAGGTAATAAATGGAGATATAGTATTACCAATCTTCGCAGCTTTTTAGGTGTGCCCGGGGGCGAAACCATTCTCCGGATAGCCATCCTTTTCAGGAGTGGCAATGGCAATGTTGTTCAGCGAAATACAGATGGAAGCGATATGTATGTACCTGTTTATGGTGAGGCGCTGGCAGCCCGGTTTACAGTGCCTCCGATGCAGCCGCATTACAACCTGGTTCCGGAACCTATTACCAAATCAACCGGGGAAACGATTGATGTTACGGCCATATCCAGCGCATCGGCTTCGCTGAAACTGTACCTGAACGGCGCAGAGATACAAACAGCGGGCAGTGCAAACACTATTTCCGCCAGCCCCACGCTTACCGAAAGCGGTAATACCGAAATTGTAATAGAAGCAGATAACGGAACGGTTGTAGCCACGGATACGCTGAGATTTTTCGTGTCGCCGGGGGTTACCATTGCACCGCTGCCGGAAGGAGTGAAGCCCGGTATAAACTATCATGCCAATAATACTTCGGCTACTTTGGTATTATATGCGCCTAATAAAACCAGGGTATCTGTGATAGGAGAGTTTCCGGGCAGCAACTGGACAGAGCAGTCCAATTATTTACTAAAGAAAACACCGGATGGCAATTACTGGTGGCTGGAGATAACCGGTCTTACCGCCGGAACAGAATATGCCTTTCAATACTTAGTAGATGGTACGCTTAAAATTGCGGAACCGTATGCCGAAAAAATATTAGACCCCTGGAATGACCAATATATAACGGCTGCTACTTACCCGGGTTTAAAGACATACCCCGCAGGTCAATCGGGTATAGTAAGCTTGTTGCAAACAGCTTCTCCATCCTATAGCTGGGCGGTAACCAATTTTCAGCGGCCGGATAAAAGAAACCTTGTCGTTTATGAGTTGCTGGTCA
The DNA here is from genome assembly GCA_964560445.1 of uncultured Chitinophaga sp. Classification (GTDB taxonomy): domain Bacteria; phylum Bacteroidota; class Bacteroidia; order Chitinophagales; family Chitinophagaceae; genus JJ008. The sequence goes on from CAZLLT010000009.1 coordinate 53,360, forward strand.
GGGATTTTCTGGCAGCCCATGACTGGAAAACATTGAAAGATACCTTGAATTACCTGAAAACAATGGGCATTAATGCCATTGAATTACTTCCCTTTAATGAATTTGAAGGCAACGAAAGCTGGGGCTATAACCCGGATTTCTATTTTGCCCCGGATAAATATTACGGGCCAAAGAATACTTTAAAAGCCTTTGTTGACGCCTGCCATGCCAATGGTATTGCCGTAATAATGGATATAGCGCTGAACCATTCTTTCGGGCTTTCGCCAATGGTGCAGTTGTACTGGGACGCAGCCAATAACAGACCCGCTGCCAACAACCCCTGGTTCAACCCGGTACCCAAACATGCCTTTAATGTCGGTTATGATATGAACCATGAAAGCGCCGCCACCCAGTATTTTTTCAGCAGGGTGGTGGAGCATTGGCTGCAGGAATACAAATTGGATGGTTTTCGCTTCGACCTTTCCAAAGGCTTCACGCAAACACAGACCTGCGATGCGAATGGTAACAACTGCAATGTCAATAACTGGGGTAATTATGATGCAAGCCGGGTAGCCATCTGGAAAAAATATTACGATACCTGCCAGTTGAAAGCATCCGGCAGCTATGTTATCCTGGAGCATTTTGCTGCAAATACCGAAGAGGTTGAACTTTCCAACTATGGCATGATGCTGTGGGGCAATGGGTCGCATAGCTTCCAGGAGGCGGCCATGGGCTATATTCCCAATTCTAATTTTGAAGGCATATTACACACTGTAAGGGGCTGGACAAATCCGCATCTCATCGGTTATATGGAAAGCCATGACGAGGAGCGGCTGATGTACAAAAACCTCCAGTTTGGCAATTCGGCAGGAACCTACAATACAAAAGACCTGAATACGGCGTTGAAACGTGTTGAATTGTGCGCCGGGTTTTTCCTTTCCATGCCCGGGCCGAAAATGATTTGGCAATTCGGGGAACTGGGCTATGATTTTTCCATTAATCACTGCCCTGACGGATCGGTAAATGAGAACTGCCGCACCGGTAATAAGCCTGTCAGGTGGGATTATTTTTCTGCCATTCAGAGGAAAAGACTGTATGATATTTTCAGCAGCCTGAACAAGCTTCGTTTTCATCCCTGGTATAAAGATGTATTTATTGCCAATAATATTACGCTTACCCGCAACCTCGGCACTGCTTTCAAATCGATGGTTATCCGTAGCGCTACGGATTCTTCCTTGCTGGTTGTGGTGGGCAATTTTGGCGTAACCGAGCAAAACGGCAATGTTACTTTCCCTGCTGCGGGCACCTGGTACGATTATCTGGGAGGCAGTACCATTACAGCAACGGGTACGGCACAAGGCTTTACCCTGGCGCCGGGAGAATTTCATGTTTACCTCAACCGGAACCTTACCAATGCAGTGGTTACTCCTGTGCCCGGTATTCCGGATCCGGAAAATGAATTTTCCGCTGTTGTTTACCCTCATCCCGCAACAACAGCATCGGTGCTTGACCTTACTGTTCCGCAAACAGGAAATGTGCAGGTGCATATAGTGAATGCAGCAGGGCAGCAGACTACTGCTTTGTTTAATGGCCAGTTGGTTAAAGGAAATCATAAGCTGCCCATTGGCGAAGCCATCCGTAATTTACCTTCGGGCCTATTTTTCATAAGAATACAAGTTGGTAGTAGAGAGCATACCATTAAATTACTTGTTCGTTAAAATAAAAATTGTTTATGGGTAAAGCGATGTTGCTGAAAACGGCTGAATCGGAAAAGATAAGCCACCTCGATTATTTCAATATTGGTATTTCTGTGGACTGCGTCATCTTCGGCTATGATAAAAAAGAACTGAAAGTCCTTCTTATCAAATCGGATATGAAAGAGTTTTCCGGCTTGTACTCGTTACTTGGCGATCTGGTAATGCCTGATGAAGATCTTGAAGCGGCTTCTTACAGGATATTGAAAGAGCGGACGGGGCTGGATGATGTGTACCTGGAGCAGGTGCAGGCTTTTGGCGATACCAAACGGCACCCTTCGGGAAGGGTGATTACTATTGCCTACTATTCTCTTATAGACATCAAGCACCATAAGCTGCATGTTGATTTTAATGAACTGAACTGGCATCCTGTAAACAGCATCAAAAAACTGGCATTCGACCACAAACTTATACTTGATACCTGTTTAAGAAGGCTGAGAGAACAAATAGTGGAGCACCCTGTGGTATTCAATCTTTTGCCGGAAAAATTCTCTCTGAGGGAATTGCAGGAATTGTATGAAGCCATTTTAAATATTTCGCTTGACAGGCGGAATTTCCGAAAAAAGATTTCTATAAAAGACTGGCTGGTGGATATAGACGAAATGGAAACCGATGTACCGCACCGGCCCGGCAAACTGTACAAATTGCGAAAAGAATACCGGAAAAAAACTTCTCAGCCGCTGCTATATGGCGCCGAACTTATTGGTTAATAACCGATAGACGGTTTTTTTCCTTGGGAAAACGGGCAAATCAGGCTACAATTTATGGTGAAGGGGACAAATTTTTTTTTGGGAATAAAAATATAACCTTAACATTGTGTTCTCAATACACATTGAGTAGGGTGAATTGCTAACCGTATAATTATTAATGATTGCTTATGATATGTAAAAAACTGCTCCCGGCAGCAATTTTTATTTTTTTGCTGCTTCCCGCCACAATTCTTCATGCACAAGACAGAACCGTAACGGGTAGGGTTACAAATGCCAATGATGGAACGGGTGTTCCATCTGCCTCCGTAACGGTAAAAGATGCAACGATGGGTACGCAAACGGATGCCGCTGGTAACTTCAGCCTTTCGGTACCGGCCAATGCAACCACATTGGTTGTTTCGAGTGTAAACTTTACTTCGCAGGAGGTAAGCATTGAAGGTAAAAGCCAGGTGAATGTAACGCTGGTTCCTTTAGATGCCTCACTCGGTGAAGTGGTGGTAATTGGTTACGGTACTGCCAGGAAGAAAGACCTTACAGGCTCTATTGCCACCGTAACGGCCAAAGATTTTCAAAAAGGCACTGTTACCAGCCCGGAACAACTGATGCTTGGCAAAGTGGCCGGTGTTAATATTATTTCCAATAGCGGCGCCCCGGGTTCGGGAAGCACCATTACTATCCGCGGTGTTTCGTCTTTATCAACATCTGATCCGCTGATTGTGATTGATGGTGTTATTCTTGGCGGCGGCGGCATTTCCGGGTCTGCAAATTTTCTTTCAACAATTAACCCTAATGATATAGAAAGCTTCAGCATTCTTAAAGATGCTTCCTCTGCCGCCATTTATGGCGCTAGGGCGGCAAACGGGGTTATTTTGATTACTACAAAAAAAGGAAAAACAGGGAAGCCTCGCTTTAATTTCCTTTCCCAGGTGTCGTTGAGCTCTTTGTCTAAACAGATGGATGTGCTCACCGCAGACGAGTTCAGGGAATTGGTCGGATCAAAAGGCAATGCCTCGCAGATCGGGCAATTGGGACAGGCTTCTACCAACTGGCAGGATGAGATTTACCAAAAGGCGCTGACCTTTGAAAATAATTTCAGCGTAAGCGGCGGCACCCGTGGAAAAATAAAAATGCCTTACAGGATTTCTGTGGGGTATTTAACGCAGGAAGGTATTTTGAAAACGGGTAGCCTGAAGAGGCTGTCAGGGGCTTTAAATCTCAATCCCAGCTTTTTATCAGATCATCTTAAGCTGGATATTAGTTTAAAAGGCTCCAATTCCAAAAGCCAGTTTGCTAACCAGGGAGCCATAGGCGAGGCGGTAAGGTTTAACCCTACCTTGCCGGTATATTCAGGCAGCGACAGGTATGGAGGGTTTTATGAATTGCTTGACCCTAATAGTGTTACAGGCCTCAGGGCGCTGGCCCCGTCCAATCCTTTATCCTTATTAATGGGAAGGGATGATGCAAGTAATGTAAACAGGAGCATTGGTAATATTCAGGCTGATTATAAGTTCCATTTCCTGCCCAGCCTGAGAATTAATGTAAACGTAGGATATGATGTTGCCCGCGGAACGGGAGATGTAATTGTGAACGACAGTGTGAAGCAGGGTTACATGAGAGACCTGGACGAATTTGGTATAAGAAAAGGCGGAACGAGAAATACTTACCGGCAGGATATGACCAATACGTTCTTTGAAACCTATCTTAATTATGCTACCGATATCCCGACGATCAGCAGCCGGATAGACCTTACTGCCGGATACGGTTTCTATGATAATAAATATAAGACCTACAATTTTGCCGATTATTTCTATGATGGAACGCAACGGGTGAACAGCGAACCCAACTTTCCTTTTGACATACAGCAAAACAGGCTTGCTTCTTATTATGGAAGACTTAATTATACCTTAGCCAATAAGTATATTTTCACCCTCAATGGCAGAACGGACGGCTCCTCCAAAATCAACCCCGATGACAGATGGGTGGCTTATTATTCTGCCGCATTGGCCTGGAGAATAAGCGAGGAGAATTTTCTTAAGAACAATAATACTGTTTCAGACCTGAAGTTGAGGTTGGGTTATGGTACTTCTGCCATGCAGGATGGCATCGGTAACTATACCTGGATGAACGTGTATGGTTATTCCAACAATACGGCACATTACCAGTTGGGCAACACGTTTTATCAAATGGTGCGCCCCGGCTCTTATAATGCAGGGCTTACATGGCAAACCACCCTTACTAAAAATATAGGTCTCGATTTTGGGTTTCTTAATAACCGTATCACAGGTAGCGTGGATGCCTTTATCAGGGAGTCGTCAAAGCTGTTGAACCGGGTGGCGCAGAGTGCAGGCGTGGCGTTTGCCCCGGAAGAAACGGCTAACGTAGGTAATATGGAAAGCCGTGGTATAGAGTTTAATATTAACAGCACTATTATCAAGAAAAGAGATGTAACCCTTGATTTTGGCTTTAATGCAGCCTTTATCAAAAACGAAATTACCAGGCTTACCCGTACGGATGACCCTAACTATGAGGGTATGCGATGGGGTGGCAGGTCAGGTGGTACAGGCGGCAGCATACTTATTAACAGGGTAGGTCATTCGAGAGGCGCTTTCTATGTATTTAAGCAAGTGTACGATCAGGACGGAAATCCTATTGATAATCTTTTTGAGGATTTAAACAGGGATGGTGTTATTACTTCCGCAGACAGGTACCTCTACAAAAAAATTGATCCTGACGTTATCATGGGCTTTCATGGTAACCTGGCCTATAAGAAATGGAATTTCGGGTTTATTGCAAGGGCAAGCATAGGAGGATATATCTATAACAATGTTGCCTCTGCGACAGGCACGGTGAGAAACATTTTTGATCCTTTGGGATATATCGCAAATGGGTCGGCAGAAGTGCTTAAATCCGGTTTTTCAGGAGAAGGAGACCTTTTCTATGATTCAGACTATTTTGTTCAGAATGCATCCTTCTTCCGTATGGATAATGTGAATGTCGGGTATGATTTAGGCAAAGTGTTCAATGATAAAGCCAACCTCAGGCTCAGCGCTATTTTGCAGAATGCATTTATCATTACCAAGTATAAGGGGGTTGATCCTGAAATAGTGAGTGGCATAGATAACAATTTCTATCCGAGGCCAAGAACAGTAGTGGTTAGCCTTAACCTTGATTTCTAATTTCATTCTGTTAATACAAACAAAATAAAACTTATGAAATATAATTTTTTCAAGACGACAGGGATGGGAGCTTTGCTTGCTGTTATCCTTTTTTCCTGTTCAAAACGTCTTGACTTATATCCGACCAATGATGTAACATCGGAAGTGGTGTACAGTACGCCGGAGGGGTATAAGCAATCGCTGGCAAAGATTTACGGGACCCTGGCGCTTACGGGTAATAGCGGCCCGGCGGGCTCACCTGATGTTTACTTCCCAGGTTATGATGAAGGACAGAACTCTGATTTTTTCAGGACTTTCTGGAAGGCGCAGGTATTAAGTACGGATGAAGCCGTAACAGCATGGGGCGATCCGGGCCTGCCTGATTTTCACAGGATAAATACAACTCCTTCCAACCTGTTCCTGCATGGCCTTTATTATAAGACCATGTACCAGGTTACCATTATCAATGAATTTTTGCGCCAGTCAACTGACGACAGGTTAAGCGCCAGGGGAATAAGCGGCGCTGATGCTGACGCCATTCGTGGTTACAGGAATGAAGTACGTTTTTTACGGGCATTTGATTACTGGGTAATGATGGATATTTTCGGTAATCCTCCTTTTGCCACAGAGGATGATATAGTAGGAGGCCCTAATCCACAGCAAATACAAAGGGCTGATCTTTTCAATTACGTTGAAAGTGAGCTGCTCGCTGTGGAAACATTGCTTCCCGCCCCCAGAACCAATGAATATGGCAGGGCAGACCAGGCAGCGGTATGGGCCTTGCTGGCAAGGCTGTATCTGAATGCACAAGTATATACAAACGGCGGTGTAAATAAATTTTCCGATGCGGCTACCTATGCAAAAAAGGTCATAGATGCGGGTTATTCACTTCTGCCCAACTACAGGCACCTGTTTCTGGCAGATAATAATACAGACAATCCTGAGTTTATTCTTACCATCAATTATGATGGGTTGAATACGCAGGTTTGGGGCGGTACTACATTTATCATCCATGGGGCCACCGGCGGTTCCATGATTGCTTCCGATTACGGAATAGATGGAGGGTGGGGCGGACACAGGTCCACAAAAGGTCTTGTAAATAAATTTGCTGACCCAAGCGGCGCTACCGATGCAAGGGCGCAGTTTTATACAAACGGGCAAAGCCTTGAGATTAGCAATGTTGCACAGTTTACAGAAGGATATGCTGTAACCAAATACAGGAACAAAACAAGGACAGGATCGGATGGCAAGCATCTCACTTTTGTCGATGTAGATGTTCCTTTGTTCAGGTTGGGTGAAATGTACCTGATATATGCTGAAGCTGCGCTTCGGGGGGGAGGCGATTTAGGTCAGGCTTTAACTTATATCAACACACTCAGGCAAAGGGCTTACGGTAATACAAGCGGTAATATTTCTTCAGGTGAACTGACCCTGGGTTTTATTATAGATGAAAGGGCACGGGAATTATATTGGGAAGGCCACCGCAGGACAGACTTGGTTCGCTTCAATTTATTTACAACAGCAACCTATCTCTGGCCATGGAAAGGAGGTGTAGCGTCAGGTACGGGAGTTCCCGCTACACGCAATATTTACCCGCTTCCTTCGGCTGATTTGAATGCCAATACTAACCTAATTCAAAATCCGGGCTATTAATATATTATCTGTAACGATTCATTAAAAAAGCTATTATGAGATATATTTTTAAACCACTTGCTGTTTCGCTTCTTGCAATTTTCTTTGTTGCAGGGTGCAACAAAGACGAAAAGAGGGTAATATTTGAAGGAGGCGAAAATCCTGTGCTTACGGCTTCTTCCTTAGGGCCTTTTATTCTGGACCAGGATGAAGCCAATAGTTTTGGTATCCGGTTTGATTGGACAAATCCTGATTACAGGTTCAATACCGGGGTAAGCTCTCAGGATGTAACCTACACACTGCAGGTAGATATGGCTGGCGGCAACTTTTCAAGCGCTAAACTGATTGAAACAGTTATTCCCAATGAATTGGGCATTACGTACACGGTAAAGGCATTCAACTCATTCTTTTCCAGGATGGAATTGGATTTCGGCATTGCTTACGATGTGCAATTCCGCATAAAAGCAAGTCTTGTTAATGGAAGCGTACCGGTGTACTCCAATGTGCTTAACATGACGGTTACTCCCTATCTTGATTTTGTGGTAGAGCCGCCCGGTACTGAGGCTGCCGGTTATCTCGACGGAGAACTATGGGCTACGGGTAATGCTTTTGCTTCCGACTGGTCTAACCCACTTCCCCCTCCTTACGATGTGGATCAAAAGTTCACCCGTATTGATATTTTGCATTATGAGGCTACTCTTAATTTCAATGCGACAGGTGGTTATAAGCTGATTCAGCAACAAGGTAACTGGGACACACAATATCATGCACTGGCCCCCAATGAGGCGCTTTCGGGTGATTTTGAGAAAAGGAATGATGATCCGCAGTTTCTTTCTCCCGGGCCCGGCTTGTATAAAGTGGAAATAAACTTCCAGACCGGGAAGTACAAATTAACTAAACTGTAATACTTAAAACTATTGCTATATGAACAGAATGATAAAAATAGTAACCGCCTTTGCAGGAGCAATGCTGCTCTTTGCCGGGTGTAAAAAGGTCAGCGACCTTCCTTATTATGATGTAGGGAACGCAGTACAATTGTCAGTTTCTGCAAGCGCTGTTACTCCCGGCCCCGGCGATGCGGATAATCCTGTGATTAGTTTTAGCTGGACATCACCGGATTATAAAACCGATACCAGCAATTACAAGTTTATCCTTGAAATAGATTTAGCCGCAAATAACTTCTCTCAACCGTCTTCAAAAACAGTAACCGGGGTATTCTCTACTTCTTTTACCGGGAGCGAATTGAATAATTTTTTATTGAATTATGGCCTTACGTTAGGCACTGCCCATGAGTTGGATGTAAGGGTTGTTTCATCTTATGCCAATAACAATGAACGGTATTTTTCTAATGTAGTAAAGCTTACAGTAACTCCTTACAGCCACCCGGCCACACTTACGTCAGAAAATACATCAGTGTCAGGCACACTGGCTACGCAAGGAAATCATTCCAACACGTTTAGCTGGACAAATGCATTTTCAGGTTATTCGGGAAATATTACGTACGAACTGGAGTATGACCTTCCGGCCAATAATTTTTCAAGTATTCATACTCTTGCTGCCGGTGTAAATACAAATGAACTTTCTCTTACACAAGGTGAGATGAATGAAACGGCTTTGAACGCCGGAATAGCCGCAGAGGCATCCGGAAATGTGCAATACAGGTTAAAAGCAATTACAGAGCAGGGCGCTGTTTCTTATTCTTCTCCTGTTACAGTAACCATTCAAACCTATTTGCCTATCCAGAATATATACCTCGTAGGTTCGGTTAATGGCTGGGACATAGGGAATCCTTTGCAACTGATCAATGATCCTAAATCCGACAGGTTTAATAAAATATTCTATACTTATGTCAGGTTAGATGCCGGGGCAGAATTCAAATTTGCCAAAACACCCGGGGATTGGGGTTCGGCATATGGAAATAACGGCCCAAGCGGAACAGGGTTTAGTACCGGGTACAACCAGGGAGGTAATTTCCAGGTAGGTGCGGCCGGGGTTTACAGGCTTACCATTGATATTGCCAATAACCTGGCTTGGGTGCAGCAAAAGCAGGTAGGTGTGGTAGGAGGTATGCAGGGCTGGGACCCAAGTGCGCCTGTTTACGGCGGCTATGCAGGCAGGGATAAGTTTCTTATTATTACCGGCAGCAGCGGTTCGGACGAATTTAAGTTTCATGATGGCCCTGAATGGGATAACAGCAGCCCCGATAAGGCCCGCTGGTGGGGTGGTAGTGGCGGTAATCTTGATACTGATGGTAACGGACCTAATCTTGTTGCCAATTCATCACCACGTACCCGTGCCATCTGGAATGGGGAAGACAAATTGCAGGTGAAATATGAATTGCACCCTGCTGTTGAAATGAGAGTGGTTGGTGATGGTATTGATGGTGTTCCTGCATGGAATCCCGGCGCCAGCCCGCAGATGACGTATGCTGGTAACGGCGTATGGACGATCACTATAGATTTGATAGGGGGAAAGGACATAAAATTCCTTGCCGGTAATGATTGGGGCGCATTTGATTATGAAGATAACAGTGGCGGCAGCACGGCTACCGGTACGCCAAGGGCCATTAAATGGGAAGGAGGCGATAATTTTAAAACACCGGTGGCAAGCGGTACCTATACCATTACGTTAAATGAGCATGCTCAAACGGTAACTATAGATTAGAACATAATTTCAGTTACCATTTTGCAAAAAGCCAATCGTATTCGATTGGCTTTTTGCTATGCCGTATTTCGGGGTTTCAACCCAAACAAAGGTCGTATCCATCTCCATCTTCTTATTCCAAATTCATAGACCAACCAGGCGCCACCAAATGTGCCGGCTACCATAATGAAAAACTTAGGTAAGAAGCCCCAATCCAGGTTGGCGAGATAATACCCAATTGCAATAGTGATAGTTTGGTGAAGAATATAAAAAGGATAAACGGCTTCATTGGCGTAAGACAGGAAGGGGCTTCGTCTGGTAAGATAAGCAGCTGCATATCCCATAATACAAAGTATCCACGACCATAAATTGAATATTTTTAATGATGCTTCTGTAAAATGTACCGGGATCGAATCTTCAAATAGAAGCCGTATGCTGGTCAAAAGGCCGAAGCCAAGCAAACCACAGTACAGGTATTTTTTCCGGTAAAGCATTATGTTTTCCCAGAACACATTTCCTGCAGAGATTAACAAAAAACCATAGAAGAAAAAGGTGATATAATTGACGATATTGAACCAATCCCCGATCAGCGCATGGGTAGGAGGAAAGAATGGCTCCAGAAGAGATTCCCATAAAAACAGCGGGAAAATGAGCCAATACAATCCGAAAGCTTTGGCGGATAATTTTCGTATCCTAACCAGCAATTTGGCATCAGGATGTTTTCTCAGGTATAAGAAAGCAGGGATTAATAGTAGTGAAAACAGAAGGAGGTAAGGCAGAAACCAGAGATGGTGCCAGCTCAGGTTTCCTTCAGGGTAGACTCCCGTAAAAGCATGAGAAGGCCAAAAATCAAAATATGTTCCGGTAAATTGCCCCCTGAATAGCCTTTCAAAATACACCTGCGGAGGTATGATTAAAAGCATTCCGAAAATCAGAGGGATTAGTAAGCGTATAGTACGTTCTTTAGCAAATTGTCCACCACTTCTTTTTGATAAAGCATAATAAGTGCCCATCCCGGATATCATAAACAAAATGGGGAGCCGCCATTGGTTCAGGAAATACATCGGCCATTTCAGCGCAGGATAAATATTGTGGTTCTTGATATGAAAATCCCAGGGAACAAAGAACATTCCCACATGGTAAAAGATAAGGAGCCCGAAGACGATAACCCTTAACCAGTCCAGATCGTTTCTTCGCATGATTTTTTGATTGAGGTTCAATTAAACGAAGGGTATCCGGAATATTCAAAGATATTGCTTTAAATATTCATGGTATTATTGAGTTCTCAATAACTTTAGGAAAAAAAGTGAGAGCCCTTTTTATCTTTCTTCTCCTTCAGACATTGATTACCGGCAGTTGCAGCTCTGATAAACCTGCGGTGCAGCCTTCTCCTCCGCCTGAATTTGTTTTTGCAAAAGGCGCCGATATAAGCTGGATAACAGAAATGGAAACCGCCGGTAAAAAGTTTTATGATAAGAACGGTACGGAAAAAGATGTGCTGCTTATTTTGAAAGAGCTGGGCATGAATGCTATTCGGTTAAGGGTTTGGGTAAACCCCGTGGACGGGTGGAATAATACTGCCGATGTGATACTGAAAGCCAAGAGGGCAAAAAATGCCGGCATGAAACTGATGATAGATTTTCACTACAGCGATTGGTGGGCAGATCCTGGTCAGCAAAATAAGCCGGCAACCTGGGCAAGTCAAAGCTTTGCAGAACTGCAGTCCTCTGTTTATAATCATACTCATTCTGTATTATCTGCTTTAAAAGGCGAAGGCATCATACCAGAATGGGTGCAGGTGGGCAATGAAACCAATGACGGCATGTTATGGCCTGACGGGAAGGCATCTTCTAATATGTCGAATTTTGCCGCATTGGTGAAACAAGGATATAATGCAGTGAAGGCAATTGACAGCTCTATTCAGGTGATTGTTCATATATCAAACGGATACGACAATAATTTATTCCGCTGGATATTTGATGGCTTAAAAAGTAATGCTGCCAAATGGGATATTATCGGCATGTCATTATACCCGGAACCCGGCAACTGGTCTTTATTGAATACACAATGTGTTACCAATATTTCCGATATGGTCAGCAGGTATGATACACCGGTTATGATTGCAGAAGTGGGCATGAGCTGGGACCAGGCCGAAACCTGCCGTGCATTTTTGCAAGACCTTATTACAAGGAGTAAAACCGTTCCGGGAAATAAAGTACTTGGTGTTTTTTACTGGGAGCCGCAATGCTATGGCAACTGGAAAGGGTATTCCAAAGGCGCTTTTGACAACGCCGGCAAACCAACTGTTGCATTGGATGCGTTTATTGAATAAACAATTACATCGTTTCAGCAGTAGATCATGTGTATATTTCCCCGGCTTCAGGCACTAATGCTGCTATGGCAAAAGCAACCATAACAATAATGAGTCCATACATGAAAATATTATAGGCTATGCGTAGCAGCCTGTATTTTTTAGCGAGTACAACACCGAGAAAATAATTGTCTTTGACAATACTTCCATAAAGGTAGTTTCTGTCATTCAGCATTTCTGTCATGGCCCAATCGTATTCTTTAAGCCCCATTCCGTGAAAATTGCCGAAGAAAAGAAGGTTTGTTTTCTTCTGGCGGATGTCATCTTCGGTAAATGTGCCCCTGTTTACATTGGGCCGGGTGGATAAGATGGCAAAAACGATGACAGTTACACATAATATCACAAGGAGTACAACAGGTATCTGGAGATTGGGCTTTTTCTGTAATTCTGTAAACAGCGAAGAAATGACAATGGATAATATGATTGCATTGACAGAGATGAGAATATTGGCTTTTGAATCGGCCATCTGGCTCAGGTTGTTTTGTGTTTGCGCCATGATACGGAAAACGGTAGAAATACCTCTTTCCGTCTGGTTGTCTTTTGTTTTCTTAGAACCGGGGTCCTCCGTTTTTATAGCAGGTTTGTCCTGAACCTGTTTTTTTTCTTTACTGCCTTTCTGTGCCGGCTTGCCAGCTTGCTTAAACTGTTTTTCTTTCAGTTTAGCCAGGTTTTGTTCTTTTACAGGTTGTAATTTCTCCTTTCCATAAGAAGTGAAATATTTATGTGTTTCCAGGAAGCCGATATTATTGCCTCGCCAATCCTTTTTTGAAAAATCTTCATCCCCGAACTTTCTTAATTCGGCCCTTAAAAGGCGATGTTTTTCCCTGTATGTTTCTGTTCCCAGGTGAAAAAGGTCTGCATCACAAATAATGGTTTCAATAAGAGAGCGGGGGGTTTGTGGCATTCGGGTGGCTTCTATGCAACCTGCTACTTTTTGTATTAAAGGTTCGGGAACAGAGTGTGAAACAAGAAAATCCGCAGCTATTTGTATGCTTACCGTTTCATGGTCTTTTGCCTGCCCGCTGCTAAACCCTGTATCGTGAAACCATGCTGCTAAAAGAAGGGCGGTGTTATCTTCCTGGCTTAGTTGGTAAGCAGAAGCTATCTCTTTACAGGCCGACACAACATCTTCTGTATGCTGGATGGTGTGAAACTGTACCGTTTTATTAACTTTATCCTCATAAAGGCGGGTAACAAAATCCTGTGCTGCCTTAAGAAGTGGTTCGTTTTCTTCCATATCAGGTAGTAGTAACTTTTTATAAATTTAAACAAAAAACAAAGAATGTATTATTTATATTTTTATGCCAGCCGGGTATTTTTGGCTTCTTTTTTCTTCCTTTTTTTAGTTTCATGTAAAAACCCCAAGTCAAGGGTCATTCAATCGCCGCCCCATTACAGCTTTAAAAATGTGCTTTCAGCCAAGCTGGATAGAAGGCTGCTTGAAGTTTCCGGCATTACCTGGAACCCTGAGAAGAATTATTTCCTGGCTCATAATGATGAGGAAGGGATTTTATTTATCCTGGATAAGGATCTTAAAGGAATTGTAAGGGAATATAAATTTGCCGGTAAAGGTGATTACGAAGATGTGGCCCTTTATAATAATGAACCTTATATACTAAGAAGCGACGGTGTGATTATAAAGGTAATTATTGACAGTGCAGGTAATTCGGTAAAAGGAGAAACGGTAGCCAAACTGGATATTGGGGGTACCAATGATTTTGAAAGCATGTATGCCGACACCAGCCGGGGTGCATTAGTGGTTATCTGCAAAAATTGCAAAAACGATGATAAGAATACGGTAAGTGCATTTGCTTATTATCCGGAAACAGGCGAATTTCCCAATGAACCTGTTTATACTATAGACGCAGATGATGTAAATGAGCTAACGCCACATAAAACATCCAAATTTCAGCCCTCTGCTGCCGCCATTCACCCTATTCTTAAAAAACTATTCATTGTTGCCTCGGCCAGTAAACAATTGGTGATTGCCGATTTGAGGGGAAATGTGGAGGGGGTGTATGAACTGGGCAAAAAACTGTTTCCGCAGCCAGAGGGGCTGACATTTAAGAACAATGGCGATATGTACATCTCCAATGAGGGGGTAAACGCCAAAGGCACCGTTCTTAAGTTTGTTTATATGCCCTGATGCCCGTTTGTTTTCTCATTAAAAAAAGGCAGGCAAGCAACCAGGCAGTTCCAAATGTAAGGCCGGCCACTACATCTGTTATGTAATGAACCCGGAGATAAATACGGCTGAAGCCAATGAGAAATATCACTAAGGCAAGTAAAAAGATCAGTGCATTTCTCAGTAATTTTTTTTGAATGTATAGGGCAGACAGCCATATCAGCAGGCCGAAGAAGGCAACACTCATAAAAGAATGCCCGCTTGGAAAACTATAATTCGTAATTCCGGCAACAAGCGGATCGTCCGGCCGATGGCGCTGAAAAAGCCTTTTTAACAATGACATCAGTAAAAGGCTGCTGACACCGGTAAAGCCGGTTAGAAGCGCCATTTGTTTATTCTTTCTCAACACAAAAAAAAGTATGAGAAGAAGATTGGCGGGCACCAGGAAATAGCTGCTTCCCAGAAAGGTGATGGCTTTTATAGCAACGGTATTTCTTTCAGATATGCAGGGGGCTATTTCATTAAATGCGTAGTAATCTATATAGCTGCTGTTGGCAAGAACAAAGATCATCAAGGATGTGTATACGCCAATAAACAGCGATACGGCAAAGAGCCACTTTCTCGCAGACAATTTTTTTTTATACGGCATTATTTCAGGCATGATTTATATAGCGGTATAAAATTAAGGAGATAACCTGTTTTATTCCTGTAAGATGAACTGGCATTAGTAGAACATATTCAGCCTTGTGCCCAGGGAAATGCTGAACATTTTCTCTTTCTGGTAAAAACCGGCAGAGCCGGAAAGAATAAACAGGTCAAAAGGAATAAAATAAAAGCCGCCACCAATTCCATTATGCCATTTTTTTGAATCTTCAGGATGCCACCATACCCTTCCAATATTGTAGAACCCTGTAAGGCCAAAAGGCCCTGGAAGCATATAAGAGTTAATGTCAAACAGTTTCAGGCGAAATTCCACTCCTCCGTAAAGAGAGGCATGGCCGGTAAACCTGTTTTTCCTGAATGCCGCCATGCCATTTTGCTGGCCAAAGCTGGCAGCCTGGAAGAATTCAAACCCCTTTCCGTAAAGACGGGTGCCGCCAAAGCGGAGTACGGTAACAATTCTTGCCGGGTCTTTCCGGCTTGCATATACCGTCATGTCGGAAGAGAATGAACTGTAAGGCTTGCTGTCGCCTGTAAGCCCGCCAACACTGAAAAATTCATTTCTCCATTCAATACCCCTTTTAGGAAATAATGTATTGTTACGGTTATCAAGCAGGAGTACAAACTTTCCCCCGGCATAAGCCTTATGGCTGAACAGGCGTGCCGAGTCCATATTCTGTTCATGAAAATCCCCCAGGATATTGGCTGTGTTATCTTCATATCTATTCCAATAGACCTGGTAATAAGGTCCAATCATAATATGAAGGAAACTCATGAGTCGCTTTCTGACAAGAATATCTGCTTCAAGAAATTTGTAGCGGGTTTGGTAATATTGAGAAGAAACTTCGGCATTCTTTCGGCTGGCATTGCCATATCCAAAAAAATTTCTCAATTCAGGTGCTGAATAAGCGGCATGAATAACCAGGTCCTTTTTACCTGCAATGTGATTAAACTCTCCTTGGTATTTTAATTTTAAAGCCCTTCGGTCAAAAGAGTAAAGTCCTGATAATTGCTGATCTGTGGCAAAGGGCTCATTTTGAAAACCGTAAGTCCTTGAATGAATACCGCCGCCAACCATAACGTCGTCATCGGAATTATAAGCGCCATTAAATAAAGGGAAATGTATTCTGTCGTATTCAAAGCCATGAATACCCTGGTCGTTAACCAACGGATTGGTAGAAAAACGGTTTCGGGCACTGCTGCCGCTCTTTATGTGATTTATATCATCATTAAGATCATAAAGGAATGTCTTTATAGGGCCTTTTACATCAAAAGTGTCATTGCCCCGGCCGCCGATTACCCTTAATTTTATTTTAGAATTTGCATTTTCATCAATGTAAAACAGGTCATCATCATTCAGCCCATATAGACGTATTTCCCTGGTTACAGCAGGGTCAAAAGTTCTGTTGTAAATTAAATAGCTGGTATCACTTTTCAGGGATCGGGAATATACCCTTACCTGCAATCCGCCGGGCGCATCAGTTACCCTGAAATATTCTCTTTGGTTGCTGCCGACAATATTAACCTTCCGGGACAGGAATCGGTAATATTCCATCGCCTCTTTTTGTAACTGGTTGCGGCGGCGTATCATTTTTTGGGTAATAACCCTTCCGTTTAGGGCATATATTTCCGGTGGAAGTTGCTGTACGGCGTTATGAATTACAGAGTCAGTAAGTTTGTTTTGCACCCATTCAATAGAATAGTTCCATTCATCTTTATTTAACCCATTTAAAAAAAGCCTGTCAAAGTCCCTTGAATGATAGCCGAGCCAGTTGATACGCAGGATATTTCTCTTAAACCCTTTCAGAAAAGGGAGTTTGTTGGAGAGGGTTTTTAATACAAAACCGTTGGAATTAAAAAAGGCCTGGTCCCGGTCCCTGGGAATGGGATAATATATCTTTCCTTTTCCTGTATCTTCTTTTGTTCCCCATCTCCATTGGTCAAGGTGCCGGTGATAATCTCCTGTAATCATGTCAAGCAGCCGGGCTTGCAGTACAAGCGTTTCATCCGGCAGGTGGTCATTTTCTTCCAGCATTTTAGAAATGAATTTAGCCGTGCTTCTTGTGTTTTCGCCATAGATAGACGGGCTTCTTTCTTCCAGGATGGCTACTTTCCCCGCAAATGTATTTCGGTAAATGCCGAAGGCGGTATCGTTAGGCACATAATAAAGCTGCGGCCTGGCCACCGGGATATTCAATGGTTCTGCCAGTCCGGGAAAAATAAGGGCGGCGTATGGATAAGATGCTGAATTCATTTCGTTGGTAAGCGGTTTCAGTGCATTACCAAACAAGTCATCTGACAAATAGGGTGTTGGTTTCTTTTCTACATTCCTGAGCACCCATTCTTTTCCTTTAGTATCAACCATTCGTACAGAGGTGGTTTGCCGGCCACCGCCCAGCATAAGTTTGCTGAAACTGTTTTCTTTGTTATTTATCCTGAGGACTTTCATTTTTACAGGGGCACTCCACACTTTGCGGTAGTTTTGCCCCATAAAAAATCTCTTAAACCCTTTTACCGGCCTGAATTGTTTGCTGGCAGAAACAGCAACCGAGTCATGATTGATATACGGATCTTCAGTGAGGTCCGCCAGCGTTTCGGTTGATTTAACCGGTGTGTTCGTGAAATTCAATACAGGGGCATCATACCGTTTTACAACGGAATCCATAACCGTATAAAAAGAAATAGTTACATTGTTATTTGCAGATACTTCCAGTACGGAAAAGCCCAGGTCGGTGGTATTAAAGAAACTGTTTTTGTTTTTTGAAGTCCTGTTTTGCTTGCAGCCGCCGCCGCTTATAACGTAGTTATAACCGTCTTGCTTAATATGCTGGAGGTTGTGGTCGTGGCCGGCTACAAAGATTACATTGTTTGATACGGCAGTAACGGCTTCGGTAACCTGCTCCACCATGTTAGCGTAGTTGGGGTGTGGCAAATCTTGCGGGGTGCCAAATACGCTTCGTGCAATGGGATAGATGGAACCAATAACCGGAAGCGGTATGTACAGGTTTTTTCTTAAGTCTGTAAAAGGGAAAAGATGCTGCTTAAGGGTAAAAAAACCGCCATGTATCCCATTGCTCTTAAAGGGATGGTGTGAGGCCAGGATGATCAGTTTGTCGGGGTTATGTGTAACCAGGTTCCTGATTTTGTCCACCAGTTCATCCTTGGTTTTACAACTACAGTCCGACTCTATTCCCGGCTTATCATGAGGATGCAGCCACCATTGGCTATCGAACATGATAATCAGGATGTTGTCGCCTGCATGTACGGTGTCGGGGCCGGGGCATCCATCTTTTGGGTAATAGGCAACAAAGCTGTTTTGCCTTGGTGCATCCACATACACCTGCTGCCGGATAATGGCGTCATACCCTCCCGGCTTGCCATTATTCCAATCATGGTTGCCAGGAATCATGTAAACCCTGGCGGGGGTATTATCGGCAATGGAAATCTGGGAGTCCAGTATGGCTTTGGCGGTAACATATTGTGCAGCAAATTCCTGATCCGGCAGCCCTTTTTCGTATAGATTATCACCGAGAAATAAAACGATGGTTTTATCGTCAAGGGGTATGTTCTTCTTTACACCGTCCACAACCGGGTGCCTGCCATCGGTAAGTTGCCCGGCGTCCCCTATAAGTATAATACGTTGTGTTATAGTGTCTTTCTGTGCATATAGCCCTGAACCAAAGGACACGAATATTGCTAATAGCGGAATCAATTGCGTAACGCTGAAATGAAGGCGGGGTTTATAATACATCATCTTCCGTTAATAAAATACCTTGCCCGTTTAAGAAGGCAGGAGTGGTGGCCCTAAAGCCTTCAAATTACAGAAAACTTTTTTTCAAACAACCCGGTAAAAGGAGAAAATGGCTTTTTATTCCCAATTTCAAAACCGGGGCCGGAAGAAGGAACCCC
Organism: uncultured Chitinophaga sp.; assembly: GCA_964560445.1. Taxonomy (GTDB): domain Bacteria; phylum Bacteroidota; class Bacteroidia; order Chitinophagales; family Chitinophagaceae; genus JJ008. Next base: position 72,298 of record CAZLLT010000009.1, read on the forward strand.
AATAAGGGAAATCTTTTATCAACATATTAGTTTTTTTTTAAAAAATCGTATCTTTTCTCAATATACCACCAATCATAATTGGATAATAAACCAAAACAGCTACCATGAAATATTTTCTTTTTTTCGCTTCAATGCTATTTCTTGTGCCCGTTACCGGGTATAATCAGGAAACCAAACCCCAGCCCCCGGGGGAATTCAGCACCAGTTCCGGAAGGCATTTCTGGATGGGTAAAAATTACAGGCAGGAATGGAATACACCTATTACTGCCCCTGTATTAAAAATATCTACCGAAAAAGGAGGGCTGACGCCGGTAAAACTTGGCGGTGGCAAGCAGACAAAATCGCTTCGGTTGGAGGATGCCGAGGGCAGGCAGTACACCCTGCGGTCTATCAAGAAGTTTATAACCGGGAAATCTCTCCCACTGGACCTGGAAAGCGATGCCGCCATTGACCTCGTATCAGACGGGGTTTCAGCTTCATATCCCTATGCTGCCGTTTCTGTAACCGTATTGGCTGAAGCGGCCGGAATACCCCACAATAATCCCAGGGTAGTGGTAATAGCCGATGACCCCAAACTGGGTGAGTACAGGGAGGAGTTTGCGAATATGCTTGCCCTTTTTGAAGAAAGATTGCCTGATTCTGTGAGAAAAGCGTATGACACAGACGAGGTGGTTGCAAAACTGGAGGATGATAATGACCATCGGATAGACCAGGCTTCTTTATTAAAGATCCGCATACTGGATATGTTTATTATGGATTTTGACAGGCATGAAGGACAATGGACCTGGGGGGCTTATGATAATGAAAACGGGAAAGGCAATACCTATTATCCAATTGCCAAAGACCGGGACCAGGCGTTTTATATAAACCGCGGCCTGATACCGGGTATTTTAAAAAGCCGCTCCCTTGTGCCGCAGTTAGAAGGATTGAAACCGGAAACTAAAAGCATAGCCCGGTTCAATTTTGCTGCCAGGAACCTTGACCGGTTTTTCTTAAATGAACTCCCGGAAATTACCTGGAAACTTACAGCAGATCAGTTTGTTGCACAAATGACGGATGAGGTAATTGACAGGGCCATAGCCCAGCAACCTGCGGAAATAAGGGATATTTCCGGGCCTGAAATAGCCAGTATATTAAAGGAGAGAAGAAAATACCTTGTTGAGGAGGTAATGGAATATTACCGCTTTTTGTCAGAAACAGTAAGTATAACGGGAAGCGATAAAAAGGAACTTTTCAAAATTATTAAAAATGATGATAACAGTTTTGTGGATATAGAGGTGTATAAAATCAACAAAGAAGGTGAAGTTACTTCCAGGATGTATGAACGCCGGTTTAACCCGGATGTAACGAAAGAACTCAGGCTGTATGGTTTTGGGGGGGATGACCAGTTTGTAGTAAGCGGCAAGGATGATAAAATAAAAATCAGGCTGATAGGAGGCGGAGGGCAGGATGTTTTTGAGAACCCTTCAGGTTCCCCGAAATCTGTACTGGTGTATGACCGGTCAGATAAAGACAATAAACTTTCCGGAGGCTTCAAAAACAAAATGTCAAAAGACACGCTTATCAACAGGTTTGACAGGCTTTACTATAAATATCCTTACCAGTCTTTCTTTGTTACGGCAGGGTTTAATCCCGATGACGGTGTTTCACTTGGGCCCACATTCAAATATATCCGGCATGGTTTCCGGAAAGATCCCTACAAATCTTCTCATTTGGTAAGGGCTACGTATGCATTTTCTACAAGGGCCATTAACGCCAGCTATGCCGGGGAATTTATCAGCGTGTTTGGCAGAAAAACAGACCTGCTGCTGGATGCTGAATTCAGGGGGCCTAATAATACCACCAACTTTTTTGGCTATGGTATTACAACAACGTACGATAAATCAAACCCCGGCAGGTTCCGCTATTACCGGGTGCGGTATGATTTTTTTGATGCTGCCTTGCTATTGCGCCACCGCTTTAGCGATAAAGTAACATTGGCCATAGGGCCTAAATTCCAGTATTATACTATTGATCCGGATGATAAGTTGAATGGAGACAGGAATATTGTTCAAAACACAATGGCGATAGGCCTTAACCCTGCTACTGTATTCAGTAACCAAACTTATTTTGGAGGAAAAGCCGCTTTCACCGTAGATACACGGAATAACCGTAATGTTCCCGACAAAGGGATTAATTGGGTAACCACTGTAAATACGATGAAAGGATTAAGCAGCAAAAGCTATGACCTTGTAACACAGGTTAACTCTGATTTTTCTTTTTATCTAAACCTGGTAAAAGACTGGTTGGTTTTTGCAGACCGGTTTGGGGGCGGAACTACACTTGCAGATAATGGTTTTGAGTTTTTCCAGGCACAGTATGTTGGTACGGAAGATAACCTCAGGGGTTTCAGGAAATACAGGTTTGCGGGGAAATCAAAAGTATATAACCAGGCTGAGTTGCGTTTAAAACTGGGTAACCTGCGTACCTACCTGTTCCCGGCTTCAATCGGTATTTTTGGGTTTGTGGATGCCGGAAGGGTTTGGGTGGAGAATGATACTGATAAGAAAGTACAGGTTGGTTACGGAGGCGGTATTTGGTTTTCGCCATTACGCAGGTATGTATTTACGTTAAGCCTGTCTGCTTCTAAGGAGGATATTATTCCATTGTTTGGTTTTGGATGGAAGTTTTAGTTATTTAAGATAAAGCAGAAAATAAAAAGGGAGGAACATTATCGTCCCTCCTTTTTTCATTCATTCAAAAGCGGGTTCAGAATTTACATTCTACACGCAATGCTTTCAGCCCTACCACTCCCTGCAGTTCTTCCAGTTCTAACTGTTCCACTCCGGGTTTCAGCAGGTCTTTGTTTTGCAGAAACTCAATATATTCCTTATATTCTTCAGCATCTTTGTTCTTGGAATAAACGATCGCAATTTTTCCGGGCTGGGTAAGCCGTTCGTCAGAATCTTTTATATGGGCCTTGTCTATTCTTTTTTTCACAATTTCAAACCGGGTATTATAAGCCCCGTCCACATCAAATTTTCTTTCCTCTGTCCGGAAGCTGATGGATAAAGGCTGGCTATGGCACAATATAAGCTGCGTTGTTTTCAACAGGCAGGGCAAATCTTTTTCCAGGTCATGAGTGGCTTTGGCCGCCTTGGCTAAAAAATACAGTTGCCACATTTTCATATTGCGGAGGTAAATCTCATCAAATTTTTTTCGCGGGTTAATGGCCTGGCCCATGTAAATATTGAACTCCAGCCCGTCTGTAACATATCGTTCAAAGTAATGCGGATATACCTTTTGGGCGGCTGTTTCTTCTTTATCAAGCAGGTGTGCCAGCGTATCGTTGATATGTGCAACGCTTTGATCAAATTGTTTTCGTTTGTGATAAATGACGCCTACTTCGGGGTCAAGGGCGGCAAAATAATTTTCAATAGACGGTTGCAGCGATGGCTCTGAGTGAAGAAGGAGCTGAAGTACAGACTTCGCCTCTCCATTCAGGAAATCATAAATGCTTATTTCCTCTTCAGACTGAAGCGTATCGGAAGCGGCGGCAATAAGTTTGCTGATTTTAAATTCAACCTCCTGCAACAATGGAATGTCCGAAACAAGTTCTGCTTTCTGTATTACTTTTTGAAGCAGGGCCAATTGGTCCAGCACATCCGCCTGTACCGATTTGGACCGGGCTACGGAAGATCCGCGGATGTCAATAGCGCCGTAAAGCGGATATACTTCGGTCAATACAATTTTTTCCAGCCTTGTTTTGCCGTTATTATCACGGGATTGTTCAATGTATTTTAAAGCGGCATCGGTAAATTTCCATTCTACTGCCGGCTGAACGGCAGTGAATTTTTGTTTGATAACCCTGTCAATATTATTGTTTAATACTTCAAGTGTTTTGTTCATCCCCGTGGCGAAGTAGGGAATTACCAATTCCAGCTTATTTACGTGTAGCGGCTTCAGACCCTCCGGGTTGCCTGACGTAACTTCAAGCAGCCCGATAATCTGGCCTCTCTGCACCAGCGGACTTATAATAACGCTTCGGGCATTCAGCTTATGGTAATAGGGGAGGCATTGCACTTCGTTGAGCAGGTCTTCGGTTAGTGTTTCAAAAAGCAGCGGTTGTGTATTATCCCTGAACAGTAACTTGCAATAATCGCTTATTTCATCTCTTTCTGCCTGCGAAGCCATTTTGTTATTAAAAAGAAGACTATTGCAGTTTTCCAGTTCTGAATAAATATAATGCCCCTGCACTTTGAAGAAAGGGGTAACGCCAATGGCTATATCATTTAACCCAAGCAGGCTTCTTACAAAGCCGAGCAGCGCATTGAACTTTTCATTATCGGAAAAAGGATTTTCATGAAGCAGGTTATTCTTGATTTCATTTACAGCAACGGTTTCAGTAACATCATTGATGCGGATGGGGGTAACCCCTTCAAAAACGAACTCTTCAATCGGCAATTGATCTGCAAGTTCAGCTATTGTCATCAGCCGGTTGTTATGTGCATTAAGAATGGTTGAGGGCAATTCCGGCATTTTATCTTTTGGCCGCACATCTATAAACCGGCCATCCAGCCGCATCTCCATATACCGGGTAAGCCCCGTATCGGCATCTTTGGATGGAAACAAAGCCCTTATACCGTCCGGGTTGTTGTAGTTAAGGTATTTTTTTAAAATCAGTCCGCAGGCAAAATGCAGCCGTTCTTTTTCCAGGCTTTCGCCCATGCGGTCCCGGGGCAGGTTTATAGTATTGGAATTGGGCGAAACCAGGTTTTTTTTGAAAAGGGGCGATCCGTAAACAGCTTCAAACCTAAACGGAATAGAAATGCCGTACATGTAATTGGCCGTTGTGGGCGGAAAAACGGCGGAAAGCAGTTCTTCGATAAGCTCTGAATTTGGAAATAAAACCGAAGTGTCCGTAATGGTGCCGTTAAGTTCTTTATGCGATTCAAATTCGTGTACTACATGGCCATAAAGCGTCTTCATGCCAGGGTTTCCTTCGGCAATGGTCTTTTTTAAAGCGGTTACCAATGGTTTAAAAGACAAATAGCTATTTATCTTTCTGTCAGGGAAAATGGTGGTGGTATTTTCCGGCATTTTATTTCCTTATGCAGTAAAAATAAGAAATATAGCATGTTTTTGGCCTCTAACCCGGAATCGGTAAATAGCATTGTTTTATCGCCTTGACCTGCCAAGGGTGAGGCTGAGCTTGACCATTATGGTAAAAAACGAGTCTTTGTCTTTCGGGTCGCCCCGTTGCTGGCCGGGAAGGGTTATATCAGAAGGGTCCAATTCTGCCCTTCGGCTGTAAAGCTGCTGGGCTACAGCGGCCATATTGGTTGGCAGGTAATTGGAAAATAAAGAAGCATCAATATAATTGGTACTCACATCATCCAGGTAATCTGTTTTTAAGAAACGGTGGTTGACCTCAAAGCGGGCTGACAGCAGGGAATTGATTTCATACTTTACGCCAAGCCCGGCGGAAAAATTTACCTGGTTTAACTGGTAAGGCTCCCTGTCGGGATATTCGGCAAAGCCCTGCCCTTCGGTACGAAGCGGTTGCAGCGAGTACCATTGCCCGTTCAGGTAGGTTTGCGGGTCAAAGGAAAAATAGCCAACACCGGCAAACAGGTACGGTGATAAATAAGGCGATTCATCCTCGCCGTAATCTTTAAAAAACAAAGGGTGTATCTCCAGGCCCGCCTGAAAGTCCATGATATTGCTGCGGAAACTCAGGTTTCTTTCATACCTGCCCGTTGTGGATTCTCTTACATCTTTCAAAATGCTGTCGTAACCCGTAATCTTTCCAAAAGTGGCCTCCAGCCGCAGACCTATCATGCTTTTATAGGTGGCGGTGAGGAAAGCGCCGTATGCAAGGTTTGAATTTTTCCAGTTAAGGTCTTTAATAAAACCCTTTCCAACTCCTTTTTTTCCGCCCAGGTCAGTAAGGGCATTCATGATACCGAAACTGCCGCCCACTTCTACCAGTACGGCGCTTTCATAATAGTCTTTATTGTAATAATAATATTGGGCCTTCAAAGAAGGGTTGAATAAAAAAATGCCCCAGAGGGCTGCTACAATCAAAATTCGCATCCGCTAAATCAATTTTCATTTTAAAAGATCAATCAGGCTTTGTCAAAGGGATCGGATGGGTAATTTAATAAAGTTATATGGAAGCAAGTGAAATAAAAATATGAAAATATCGAAGAATTTAACGGGCGCCGATGTTATTGATTGGTTAACCGGCAGCTATCATGCCAAATTGCGGAATTTATGACCGGTGCCGGGTATTTATTATTGAAAAAAGGTTCAGGGCCGGGCCAAAGCCCCGCTTTTGGATGGGGTGTTATAATAGCGGCAGGCCGGTTGTATGCCGCAGGTTTCGCATTTGGGGTTGCGGGCCAGGCATACATAGCGGCCGTGAAGGATGAGCCAGTGATGGGCTTTGTGAATGAGCTGCCGGGGAATATTTTTTACAAGCTCTTTTTCTACGGCAAGCGGGGTGTTGGCGGTTTGCGGTACCAGACCTATCCGTTTGCTTACCCGGAAAACATGGGTGTCCACGGCCATATTGGGCTGCCTGTCAATAACGGAAGTGATGACATTGGCTGTTTTTCTTCCTACTCCGGGCAGTTGCATCAGCTCTTCCACTGTCATCGGTACTTCCCCGTTAAAATTACTGACCAGTTTTTGCGCCATGCCTATCAGGTGTTTGGTTTTATTGTTGGGGTAGGAGATGCTTTTGATAAAAGGGAACAATTCATCAAAAGTTGTTTGGCTCAATGCCTGAACGGTGGGGTATTTTTTGAAAATGGCCGGGGTGGTCATATTGACCCGCTTGTCGGTGCATTGGGCGGAAAGGATAACGGCCACGAGTAACTGGTAAGGGTCTTCAAACTCCAGTTCCGTCTCCGCCACCGGCATATTTTTTTCAAAATAATCTATAATGAAAGTGTAGCGTTCCTTGCGGGTCATGCTGCAAAGTAAAAAGAATCCGGGGGTTATTGTTCTTTAATGACAAACTCTATCGGATTTTGAGGGTAGCCATTACAGCCTTACAATTTTATTGTTATCAAAGAATTGAAGACTATGGAAACCGGCGGCATTTTGTTAGATGGCTGCCCGTTGCCTGTTCAGTTCTACGTTGAAGTTCACTTTTGCTCCGAGAGCTTCAAACACTTTCAAGATAGTTTCAAACCTTGCATTTTTTACGCTGTTCTCAATTTTTGAGATTTGGGCTTTTTGAACTCCAACCAGTTCGCCTAGTTGTTCTTGCGTTAAGTTGCGTTCTTGCCGGGCTTGCTTTATGGCTTGTCCCAACAGGTCAATACGCAATTCGTTTTCAAAAATATCCCGCCTTTTTGTGCCACGTTTGCCGATATGCTTGTCAATCATTGTGTCAAGCGAAACGGTTTTGAATTTACCTGCCATAATTATTTCTTTTTTTGTTTGTTTTCCAGACCTGCCTGCCGGTAGGCAAGGTATTGTTTCCTTATTTCTTCGGCTTTCTTTATTTCTTTGGGGGGTGTCTTCTGCGCTTTCTTTAGGATGCCGTGTGTGGCTATTACTAAAGTTTCCTTTCCGTCTGGTTTGTCCCAAAATGCAAAAAGCCTGTACGCTTTACTGTTGTATAATGTTCTAAATTCCCAAATGAAGTCATTCAGTTTTTTGAAAAGTTCATTGTCATTTACGAGTTGAGATTTTTTGATATTGTAGTAAATCTTTTCTCTCGTTTTGTCGTCAAGATGCTCCAAAAATTCAATCGCTTCGGGCAATAATTCTATGTCAAAATTGGGCTTCATTCAATAACTTCTGCAAAGATAGTAAATTTCCTAATCGGGAAACTTTTTTTATCAAAAATTTACTCTGAAAGCTGTTTTTACTCGCTTTCGTTTTCTTCTGTTGTGCTTAAAGTTTGTTTGATGTCTATTAAGGGCTGGCGTAAAGCTGCTTCAAATTTGATGATATTGGTGGTCAGAAAAGCGGTTATTTTGCCCCAATCATCATTATTGAAAATGTTCACACCCTCCAAATAATGACCGATTCGGCTGCTAATCGTGTCGTCTGAACGCTCCCAATTTAATGGTTGCCCAAATGCAGTTTCTATGTGTGTTTTATATTTCAACAGTTCGTCAAAAAGTTTTTTATTTTCATCTTTATTGGGTCTGCCAAATTCTAACTGTACACCCGCATAAGTTTTTGTTATGAGCAGAGAATACCTTGCGTGCCTGATATTTGTGCCACCTGCACTTAACCAATGGTCTTTGGTCGGGCTTGAGTTTTGGAATATCGGTGTTTTGCCTTTCAGTTTCGGAAGCAGTTGTGTCCAGAAGTCAAAACGTATGTGATGTCTTGATTTTAAATTTTCCTGTGTAGCAATTTCGTCCTGCGTTTTGCCTGCCATTGAAATGATAAAATCTTCTGTGTCTTTTGTGGGGATTATTTGCTCCAATGTTAGAAATAGTTGCTCATCTAATGCGAATGGCGTTGCTTTAAAACATTGAATACGTAATTTGTAATTCATCAGCCACAAAACAGTTGATGTAACTTCCTTTCTAAAGTTAGCAGCAACCAAAATCATTCGCTGCGTGTTTCCTTTGTTAATAGCAATTTCATCATATTCCTGACTGTAAAAAGTGGATAGCTTTTCGGTTGCAACGTCCTGCTGCCCGTTCTTGTCCAAATAGTTTTGGTAGATGTTTTTAATTTGTTCTTTGGAAAGCGTAGAGCAATAGGAGGCATATTTTAAAACCTGCCATGTTACGTCTCGTCCCGTGTCATCCAATTTGTTTTCAATCACAACTATATTGCCGTCTTTGTCCAAAGCCAATAAATCCAACCTTTCGTTGGTGTCGTTGAAGCCATCAAACTCTTTTTGAATGATTAAAAGCTCTTCGCCCAATGCTTCGGGCTTGTTGGCAATCCATTCTTGCAGGTGTTGCCTTTCTCTAAATCCCAATTCCGAAAATGTTCTTTTCGTAAGGTTTTTTATTCTGTTGTATTCAGTATCTATTAAGTACATTATTTAGATATTGTGGTAAAACCAATCTTTTGAGTTGCTCAAAATGGGTTTCGGAGATAAATATTTGGGCCGACTAATTCTGTTCATTGCTGATACTAACAGTCAAAAAACTGCTTTTGCACTTGATAATTTTCCAATCAAAGGCCCCTGATTTTTTGTCGCTAAAATTCTTGGGCGATAGCTTGGATAGGCTGACGCACAACTCGTAAATTTATAATATAAGTTGAAGCCATGCAAGAAAAATAATATCTTAATGTTATTCATTTTGCATTGTCATTAATTCATCCCACACAAAAAAGCATCCCACCGGATGCTCAATCATTTTTTATAAGAAAGAATTTGTTACACTTCTTCCGTAAAATGCTCCTGTGCATGGTGCAATAGGCTCAACACAACTTCTGTGCGGGGCATTGTTACAGCCTTGTTCAGGCGTTTTACAGATGCCTGCAACACATCCAGTTTTTCACGAAGCGCCCAATCTCTTTCCAATGCTGATTCAATAGCAGCAGATTGCTCGGGAGAGGTTTCTTTGTAGAGATACAATAATAAATCCTCAGGTGTAAAATTTGTCATCGGCAAACCAATTAGTAAGTCCAGAAATAAACATCCGTTTAGATAGAATACAGAAAGTAAAATGTCCTTTGTTATAACGGGCTTTGGGCTGGCTTATTGTGCCTTTTGGGTTATTTCTTTGGGGTATCGTGTTTTTCCGGCACCAGGAAAATCTCTTCGTTGTCCCTCTTCATCAGGTGCTTTTCCCGGGCATATTTTTCCATTACGGCCGGGTCTTTCTTAAGACCTTCTAAATCTGCCTGTTGTGCCCGGTTTTCCTGGATATAATAGTCCCGGCTCCGGGTCAGCTCTTTTAGCTCCTTCCTCCGCTCCAACTGGGTAAAAACATCGTTCTTGTCCAAAAACAGCATCACTACCGCAAAAGCGGCAAGGGCCACAAAATATTTGCTTTTTATCCAGGCGGGAATATGAGTTAATAGTTTCATGGTTGGGATAAATTTAATTTCAAACACCATCCGTTGGCCTCCCCACGAACTACGTTCCTTCCCTTTGGGAAGGACTTAGGATGGGCGACCAAATTTAATCTTTCCTTTCGGATAAACAGCCGAGCTGCCCAGTAATTCTTCTATCCGGATAAGCTGGTTGTATTTGGCCATGCGGTCGGTACGGGAAGCGCTGCCGGTTTTTATTTGCCCGCAGTTAAGGGCCACAGCGAGGTCTGCAATGGTGGTATCTTCCGTTTCTCCGCTGCGATGGCTCATAATGGTATTGTACCCGTTATGCTGCGCCAGGGTTACGGCATTGATGGTTTCTGTAACGGTACCTATCTGGTTTACTTTTACCAGCAATGCGTTGCCGATGCTTTTATCAATTCCCTGCTGCAGGCGGGTAACATTGGTAACAAATAAATCATCGCCCACCAGTTGGCATTTTTTTCCGACAGCCTGTGTAAGCGCAGCCCATCCGTTCCAGTCGTCCTCCGCCATGCCATCTTCAATGGAAACGATGGGATATTGCTTTACCCATTTTTCCCAGAACTTAACTAATTGGTCGCTGCTTAATTGCTTGCCATCGCTTTTATGAAAAATATATTTTTTCTTTTTGGCGTCCCACAATTCGCTGTTGGCGGCATCCATGGCAATTACAATCTGTGAACCTGCTTTGTAACCGGAGGCCTGGATAGCTTCCATCACCGTATCTATGGCTTCTTCATTGCTCTGGATATTAGGGGCAAATCCGCCTTCATCGCCTACATTGGTGCTGAACCCCTTTTTCTTCAAAACCGATTTCAGGGTATGAAATATCTCTACGCCCCAGCGCAGGCCTTCGCTGAAATCAGGGGCGCCAACGGGCATAATCATGAACTCCTGGAAATCTATTTTATTATCTGCATGGGCGCCGCCGTTCAGGATATTCATCATGGGAATAGGCAGCGTTTTGGCATTGGTGCCGCCTACATACCGGAACAGGGGTAGGGATGCTTCTTCTGCCGCAGCCTTTGCCACTGCCATACTAACGGCAAGGATGGCATTGGCGCCTAATTTTGCTTTATTCGGCGTTCCGTCAAGCCGGATCATTAACTCATCAATACCTGTTTGGTCGGCTACATCATAGCCCAGCAACAGGGGGGCAATCGCATCATTTACATTTTTTACGGCTTTCAGCACACCTTTGCCTGCATATTTCTTTTTGTCTCCGTCACGCAGTTCTACCGCTTCATGTATTCCGGTACTGGCGCCGCTGGGCACAGCAGCCCGGCCCAATACCCCTTCATCGGTTAATACATCAACTTCAACAGTGGGGTTGCCCCTTGAATCTAAGATTTGCCTGGCAAAAATTTCGGAAATGTAGCTCATGATTGGTGTTGCGTTTAATAAAAATTAAGGGATGTATTCCGGCAAGCAGCGTTTGTGCTGCAAATAAACGATGTTTTGGTTAATAATATTCAAAGCGAAACAGTTACCGGCAAATTTTATGAGAAGGGGCAGACCGCTTAAAGCCGGTTTTTGACCACCTGCCGAATGTTTGTTTATGAAAACAGAATGCAGCTTAACTTTAGCCGAAATACTTATAATTATGCGTCTTCTTTTTTTTGTGGCTTGCTTATCGCTTACAATAACTTCCGGCCTGAAAGTAAAGGCCCAGGCGGGTGGCGCCAAAACTGCTACCGGGCCTGCTCTTATAACCTCTGCGGAGGGGATTAAAGAGTATGAATTTAAAAATGGTTTGAGGGTGCTCTTGCTGCCCGATGCCTCGCAGACAAATATTGCGGTGAACATTGTTTACAAAGTAGGTTCCCGGCACGAAGGTTATGGGGAGAGCGGCATGGCCCACCTGCTGGAGCACATGCTTTTTAAGCAGTGTAAAAAGTTTACGGATATTAAAAAGGCCATAGCTGATAAAGGGGCCAGCGCTAATGGCACTACCTGGTACGACCGTACCAACTATTATGAAATTTTGTCTGCATCCGATGAAAACCTGAAGTGGGCCATAGAAATGGAAGCGGACAGGATGGTGAACTCTAAAATCCTGCCGGAAGAGCTTGCCAAAGAGTTCAGCGTGGTGCGTAATGAGTTTGAAATCGGCGAGAATGATCCGGGAGGTGTGTTGAACGAAAGGATTTTATCCACCATGTACCTGTGGCATAACTACGGTAAATCAACTATTGGCAGCAAGGAGGATATTGAAAGGGTGAAGCCTGAAAACCTGAAGGCATTTTATAAAAAGTATTATCAGCCGGATAATGCAGTATTGATTATTGCCGGGAAGTTTGATGAGAAAAAGGCATTGCAATATGTGCAGACTTATTTCGGGGTTATCCCCAAGCCAACGAGGGTGTTGCAGCCTACCTATACTGTTGAGCCTCCGCAGGACGGTGAACGCAAAGTGGAACTGCGCCGTACCGGCGACATACAATACCTTGCAATGGGTTATCATACCCCGTCGCTGGCGGATAAAGACTATGCTGCCAACGATGCTCTGCTACAAATATTGACCAATAACCCTTCCGGCGTTTTTTACAAAAGACTGGTGGAAGCCAAACTGGCAACCGGCATCTATGCCTACGCCCAAACACTGCATGACCCCGGTTTTTCTTACTTCGCTGCCTCTGTACCAAAAGAAAAAAGTATTGACAGCGCAAAGCAGGTATTGTTAAGCAGCGCTGACGAAATCGGGTCAATGGTTTTTACCGAAGAAGAGCTGACAAGGGCAAAGAATAATATCCTTAAATCTGTTCAAAACGTTGCCAACAACACGATCAACCTCGCTATCGTTCTTACAGAATATATCGGTGCAGGCGATTGGAGATTGGCATTTCTCTACCGGGACAGGATTGAGCAATTACAGTTGGCAGATATTCAGTCAGTGGCCCGGAAATATTATAAGACGTCCAACCGTACTTACGGGGTATTTATACCTGAAACTGCGCCGGACAGAACGGTTGTTGCAGAAACTCCTGATATAGCTGTCCTGCTGAAGGATTATAAAGGAAAAGAAGCGGCAGCGCAGAAAGAGAATTTTGAAAATACCATTGAAAACATAAAGAAGCATACTGAATACGGAAAGCTACCGAACGGGGGCAAGTATGCTTTACTGGAAAAGCCTACAAAAGGGGATAAGATCAATGGTAACATTACCCTCCGTCTTGGTGATGAAAAAACCCTTACCAACAGAACTACAGCAGGCAGCCTGCTGGCACAAATGCTGAAAAGAGGCACTACGACAAGAACAAAAGAGCAGATCAAAGACGAACTGGATAAGATAAAGACAGATATTAGCTTTACAGGCGGCGCTACTTCGCTGGAGATACGCATAAGCACGGATAAAGAAAACCTTAAGGCAGCGCTTACTATTCTTGAAGATCTGCTTTTGAACCCAAAGCTTGACAGCGCCGAATTTGAAAAGCTGGTATTGCAGAACAAGGCTGCGTATGAAGCAGGAAAAAGTGAGCCGCAAACGCTGGTGTTTGAAAAGCTTTCAAAACTATCCGGGAATTACCCCAAAGGCCATCCTTTCTATACCAACTCAACTGATGAAACACTGGAAGAACTGACCAACACAAAGCTGGACGACCTGAAGAAATACTATACAGATTTTTATGGCGCCAATAATTCTTTGTCAGGTTTTGTAGGTGAATTAGATAAGCCGGTTGTAAAAACATTTTTGCAGGATGTATTTGGTAAATGGAACAGTAAAGAACCGTTTACACGCATCGTTCCGCAGTTTTTTGAAACCAAAGCGGCAACGGAAACCATTAATACGCCAGATAAAACGAATGCCGTAGCTGCCGGTATATTGAATGTTCCCTTATCTGAGCAGGATGCTGATTATGCAGCTACTTTTATGGCCAATGAGCTTTTGGGCGGGGGCGCCTTTCTAAACTCAAGAATACCGCAGCGGCTTCGGGAAAGTGAAGGCATGAGCTATGGCGCCGGAAGCTACCTGAGCATACCCTATAAGGATAAAACAGCCAACTGGGGTGTATATGCTTTTTTCAACCCGCTTTACAAGAACAGGCTTGACTCGGCGCTTCGTGAAGAAGTAGACCTGGCCTTAACCAAAGGATTTACGCAGGATGAATTATCAAAATCAGTGGTTAGCTGGTTGGAGCAAAACAGGACATCTCTTGGCTCTAATTCTTTCCTGGCGGGTACAATAAAAGAATACCTGAGAAACGACAGGGACCTTACCGATTTTTCCGCTTTTGAAAGCAAAGTAAAAGCGCTGAAATTGGATGCTGTAAACAATGCTTTGAAGAAATATTTCGACAAATCGAAACTGATAATGGTTTACGGTGGTGAATTTGAAAAGCCTAAAGAAAAAGACGGGGAAACGCCAACGGAAATGAAAGGTTTTTAATTCCCGGTAAGGGTTTTAAACACTTCTTCCAGCTTCAGGTTTTCGCTTTGCAAGGAAACAATGTTCAGGTTTTGTTGCAAAGCGATTTCCATTATATGCCTTCTTGTTTGTTCGGGGTTGGCCGTTTTTATCCTGTAAACCGTTTTGGTTACCTGCTCTATGCTTTCAGCATAACTTTCCGGAAGGGTTAGGGAAACCGGTTCTTTAAACTCTACTATTACCACATGACTGTTGGTATTGGCTTGTTTCAGTACGTTTAGTGTATCATCGGCCACCAGTTGCCCTTTGTTGATGATGATAACCCTGTCGCAAATAGCTTCCACCTCTTGCAGGATATGAGAAGAGAACAAGACAGTTTTATTTTTGCCCTGCTCTTTTATTACTTCCCTGATTTCAACAATCTGGTTGGGGTCCAGGCCGGAAGTGGGTTCATCCAAGATTAATACTTCCGGGTCATGCACAAGGGCCGCAGCAAGGCCAACCCTTTGTTTATAGCCTTTTGATAATTGCCCGATTTTTTTCCTTGATTCTGCGCTAAGGCCAACAAGACTGATAACTTCATTAATTCTTGCTTTCCTGTTTTTAATACCATGTACTTCGGCAATAAACCCAAGATATTCTTTTACATACATATCATAATACAAAGCGTTCAATTCGGGCAGGTAGCCAATCTTCTTTTTTGTTTCCAGCGGTTTTTCTGCTACGCTGATGCCATTTACAAAAGCTTCACCGGCTGTTTGTTGTAAATAGCCGGTAATAATCTTCATGGTGGTAGATTTACCGGCGCCATTCGGGCCGAGAAAGCCCACTACTTCTCCTTTGTTAACAGTAAAGGATATATTATTAACGGCTTTTTGTTCGCCGTATTCTTTCAACAGGTTATTTACTACTATAGACATGTATGCAAGTTAATCTTTTTGACAACGTAATTCATGCGATGACATTGCCTTGCTTTTGCAGGTAATGGTTATTTTTATCGCCAATATTGATTAATGCTGACAAAATTATTCAGGGAATTTTTTGAAAGTGAAAAGGCTGGAGGCGTTGTGTTGATTATTGTAACGGTTATTTCACTTGTGCTGGCCAACCTGTCGTTCGGGGAAAGTTATATTCATTTCTGGCAGAAAGAACTTGGCCCGTTAAGCATAGTTCATTGGATCAACGATGGGCTAATGGCTGTTTTCTTCCTGATGATTGGCCTGGAACTGGAAAGGGAAGTTTATATCGGTGAACTGTCTAAAATAAAACAAGTTTCCTTGCCATTGGCTGGCGCCCTGGGCGGAATGGTGATACCGGCCCTTATTTATTTGTTTATCAATAAGGGAACAAATACCCAATCCGGCTTTGGTATTCCAATGGCCACAGATATAGCATTTGCCATAGGCATTCTGTCCATATTGGGCAACCGGGCACCCCTCTCATTAAAAATATTTTTAACGGCCCTGGCTGTAATAGATGACCTTGGCGCTATTATTATTATTGCGGTTTTTTATACAACAGACCTTTCAGGTCTAAACCTTTTGCTTTCTCTTGGTATCTGGGGTGTATTATTATTGCTTAACCGGTTGCGGGTTTTTAATATTATTCCTTACCTGGTCGGGGGTGTTGCCATGTGGTACTTTATGCTGCATTCCGGGGTGCATGCTACTATCACCGGTGTACTGCTGGCATTTGCCATACCATTTGGAAGTGGTTCGGAGCAATCTGTTTCTTACAAATTGCAGAAGATACTGCACCGCCCGGTGGCATTCATCATTATCCCGTTATTTGCATTGGCCAATACCTGCATCCCGATTGAAAGCGGCTGGCAGCAAGGGATGACCAACAGTGTATCCCTGGGTATTTCAGCCGGGCTGATTGTTGGGAAGCCGCTTGGTATTACGCTGTTTGCATTAGCGGGGGTGGCCTTAGGTGTTTGTGTGTTGCCTAAGGATATTAAGTGGAAATATCTTATTGGCGCAGCCATGTTAGGAGGCATTGGCTTCACGATGTCCATCTTTATTGCACTGCTTGCTTTCGGCGATATTCATATTATAAACCAGTCGAAGATTGCTGTTCTCTCTGCCTCCGCCATTGCCGGTGTTCTCGGTTTTACATGGCTTTATTTTTTACTTCCCCGCAAAAAGGGAAAAGAACAGGTTTAGAGGTCATCATATTCATACAGATCGTTAATGTGTGAGCCTGCTTTCATTTCAAAAACAGGCTTTATCAATCCGTCTTTAAGGCCGTACACCCATCCATGCAGGTCCGGCCGCTGTTCATGTTTCCATGCTTTTTGAACAATTGATGTTTTGGCCAGGTTAAACACCTGCTCTGCTACATTTAACTCTACAAGCCTGTTTGCTTTTGTTTCTTCATCATGAATAAGATCAAGTATTTCCCGGTGGATCCGGTACACATCTTTTATGTTTCGCAGCCACATATTTAATACCTGGTTATAATTGTGATTGGTTAGGGCAGCTTTAATGCCGCCGCAGCCGTAATGCCCGCAAACGATAATATGTTTCACCTTCAGGTGTGCCACAGCATAATCCAATACGCTGAGAAGGTTCACATCAGTATTTACAACCAGGTTGGCAACGTTGCGGTGTACGAATATTTCACCAGGTTGCGTTCCTGTAATTTCATTGGCAGGCACTCTGCTATCGCTGCAGCCTATCCATAAAAATTCCGGCGATTGTATTTGGGCCAGATTATTAAAGAAATCGGGTTCTTTAGAAATTTTTCCTTCAGCCCATTCCCTGTTATTTTGTAATAATATTTCGTATGGTTTCATATATTTTTGTTGGAGTCAAAAATAACTCTAAGACAGCCAGTTACCACTATAAAAATGACTGGAATTGTTCAGAAATCCGGGAATTGACTGAACAATCGTTTTGAGGAGTTGTTATCGTAATCTCAGGTTAATTAATTGTTATTCAATGCGAAATGCAAAATCCTGGCTGTAAAAGGTTTGGTAAGTTGATCGCAAATTGCTAATTTGCAGTGCTTTGATGAAAAACACACCAAGAGTACATTCGTTTTCTCAGTATGTATCTGTCGTATTTATGACAGTGGCGCTGTTATGGTTAACAGTGAGCCTGCCTGTTGTGTATGCTGCACAGAAGCAATTTGCTGAATTATCCAGGATGGCGCATGAACTTCCGGCCTCTGCCGATGAGGACGTTAACCCTTTTGGTAATAATACAACAGAAGAAAAAACCCCTAATAGTATTTCTTTATCTGAAGAATACCTTCATCATCATCACAAAGATGATTTATTCTTCTTGCTGACTTCTCTTTCTCATAATAGTGAAAATGCAGGTACATATATTGCATTTCATGGAGAACTGCTCGTTCCTCCTCCAAATTTCCACATAGCTTAAGTTCCCGTTTTTAATCTATCACCACGTTTGCTTAGCCATAATCAGGTTCGCAAAAATTAATTTATTAATCCGATCTGTCATCGAATTAATTATGGCAGTTGTTTAAATTATTTAAACATGAGAAAACATTCAAAAGAGTTTTTGGATGACCTTACTCCATACCAGGGGTACGAGTTGCTTGTAGAAGGCAATAAACGTTTTCTGCAAAATCTTAATAAAGACCATGATCATCTTGAGATGATTAATGAAACAAGAGAAGGGCAATACCCTTTTGCCGTTATACTAAGTTGTATGGATTCCCGTACATCTACAGAGTTGATTTTTGACCAGGGGCTGGGCGACCTGTTTAGTATACGGGTAGCAGGCAACATTGTAAACAATGATATACTGGCCAGTATAGAATATGCTGTAAAATATGTAGGGACAAAAGTGCTGATGGTGCTTGGCCATACGGAATGTGGTGCTATAAAGAGTGCAAAAGCAGGCGTAGATGACGGCCATATTACTGAATTGCTCCGCAGAATTGAACCTTCTATTGCCAAGGCGATGCTCAAAACAAAAGACGACCACCAGTTTTATGATGAAGTGGCGTATGCTAATGTTGAAAACAGCCTCGAAGAGATATTGAAAGGCAGCGATATTGTCAGGGATATGTTTGGCAAGGGAGAAATAGGCATTATAGGCGGAGTTTACAATGTTCAGAATGGAGAGGTGGATTTCTTTAAGAACCTCACAAGACGAAAACCCGTCGAAAAGAAATTGGCGGCAATTTAATCAGAGATTAAAATTCATACAGACAGATGAAATGGAATACACAAACGCTTAAGTCGGATTTACCATCGGGATTGGTGGTTTTTTTAGTGGCGCTGCCTCTTTGCCTCGGAATTGCGTTGGCTTCCGGGGCTCCTTTTTTCAGCGGCCTGATATCTGGAATTGTAGGGGGAATTGTAATTGGGTCCTTAAGCGGTTCCAAGTTAAGTGTTAGCGGCCCGGCAGCAGGATTAGCTGCATTGGTGCTTGGCGCTATCACCAATATCGGCGCTTATGATCTTTTTCTTTGCGCTGTATTGATTGCCGGAATGTTGCAGATACTCATGAGTCTTGCAAAGCTCGGCGGCATAGCCAACTACTTCCCTTCAAGTGTCATTAAAGGCATGCTTACCAGTATAGGCGTGTTGATTATTGCCAAACAAATACCCCATGCTTTCGGGTACGACAGGGATGAAAAAGGAAATCTTACGGAGCTTTTCCCTTTTGGAGATGAGGATGTGCATGAATTGCTGCAACCGTTGCATCATATTGACATAGGGGTAACGCTTATTTGTATTATATCACTGCTGATAATGATTGTGTGGGAGAAGCCATTTATAAAGAAGAGGGTGAAATTTATACCTGGTGCATTGGTAGCGGTGGTGGTGTCCATCCTGTTAAATGAGCTGTTTAAATCAACAAGCAGTAGTTTAATTATTACAGAAGATCACCTGGTACAGATAAAAGCGGCCGACAGCGCTTCTGAATTCTTCAGCTTTTTTACGCTTCCTGATTTCAGGGGATTTCTTAACAGCCAGGTAATTATTACCGGTATAATGATAGCCATTATTGCTTCATTGGAAACGCTGTTAAGTATTGAAGCTGTAGATAACCTTGATCCGGAAAGGAATGTTACCAATACCAACCGGGAACTATTTGCTCAGGGCACGGGTAATGCTATATCAGGATTAATTGGAGGTCTTCCTATTACCAGCGTTATTGTAAGAAGCAGCGCTAATTTACATGCAGGAGCCAAATCAAAAGTATCAACCATATTTCACGGGTTTCTTTTGTTGTCCACTGTTGTCTTAATACCCAGCCTGCTTAACCTTATACCGTTATCTTCTCTGGCGGCTATACTTCTTATTACCGGGTACAAGCTTTGTAAGCTTTCCATTTTTGCACAAATGTTCAGAAATGGGAAATATCAGTACACTCCCTTCTTTGTAACTGTTATTGTCATTATTGGCATCGATCTCTTTGGTTTGTATAAACCACTGCAGGGAGAAGGATTATTAGTTGGTGTTATTGCAGGCTTAATAGCAGCGTTCGGCGCCATTCTTCATGGCAACCTTAAGAACTCCTATTATTTTCATAAGGATGAGCATAAGGAAGGTAATATCATCCGCGTAGAATTGTCCGAAGAAGTTTCCTTTTTAAATAAGGCGGCCATTCGCCAAACGCTGGACCACATGCCGGAAAATTCATCTGTTGTAATTGATGCTTCTCGAACAGATTACATTGACTTTGATGTATTGGAATTGATAAAGGAGTTCAGGGATATAAAAGCCCCTTTAAAAAACATTACCTGCCGGCTGGTAGGATTTAAGGAAATATATAGCATAGAAAACAAATCGAATGTACTATCTGTGCATTAAAAAATAGTTGGATGGGCCACCGATTTAATGAAGACCATGTTCTGCATGAGTTGAAGCATTTTCTGCCTTCGCAGCAGGCGTTGAAGGATTTTATTCATCATAATTCCCTTCATGCCTTTCAGCACATGAAGTTTTATGATGCCCTGTTTAAGGCCGGTAAAATATTTGGTTTCCAGGTGAGCTTGCAGCTTCCTGAATTCCGGCAAATGTTTACAGACGGCAGGATAAACGAAGAAGTGATAGAGCGGGTAATTGAAAGCAAAAAAGGGAAATCGGCTGTACCGGAATGGAAGGAGAAATTACTGTCTGTTGAATATAATACAGTTAATGAACCCCGCATCGGGCAACTGCGCCGATACTGGAAAGAAAAGTACAGGTTTGACCTGGATAACAGGGTACACCCTTTATTGTTCCGCATCGTTTGCGCCTATCTGGATCAGGGCATTGCTATTGAAGGCTTTCCTTCAGCAGGTTCTTTTCTTGCTGCTGTCCGGAATATTGAGGAGAACAGTTTTGCAAGTTTTTTTAAAACCGCAAAAGCCAGGAAGCTTTTTTTAGAAGGTAACTACACTCTCACAAGCCTGCTTTCGGCCATAGCAGGCAGGGAAGAATACTTTGAACAATATCTTTTTGACCAGCAGTTTTCCCATCATGGCTGGAGTGGTTTTGTATCGGCAGCGGAAGATAACCCACAGACATTACTTGACAGGAAAGCCATAACCTTGAAGGAAATGATAGAGCTGGAGTTGTTGCTGGAACTGGATGCTTTTGATTTTTACTTGGGAAACAAATGGAGGCCTTTAAGTGAAACGGTTAACGAGCCGCCGCAAGATATGCTGGCTGATGTTGGCAAAACGGAATTGGATGAAGTGATAGAGCTGTGGCAGGATGCTTTTGAATGGAGCTATTATGATACCGTGCTGGCGGGAATACTTCTGGTGAACGAAGAAGTTGAAGAAACTATCCCTTCTTTCCAGGCCATTTTTTGTATAGACGAAAGGGAATGTTCTCTCCGGCGGCATATAGAAGCAGTGGATACTGATTGCGAAACATTAGGAGCGCCGGGTTTCTTTGGCGTTGAGTTTTACTTTCAGCAAAAGGGAAGCAAGTTTTATGATAAGCTTTGCCCCGCGCCGGTTACCCCAAAATTCCTGATAAAAGAAGTGGAAGCAGAGGAGAATCATGGGGACGAACCTCTTTACGCAAAACAAACACACGGATTATTTGCAGGGCTGGCCTTATCCATTACGTATGGGTTTTGGGCTTTGATAAGAACGGTACAAAACCTTTTTACACCTAAAATGAGCCCTGCTATTTCCAATGCATACGGGCACATGTCAAGATCATCTGTGCTTACGATTGTAAATAAAGACATATCAGATATTGAGAATGGCTTGCAGATTGGATATACCATTGATGAAATGACTGCGAGGGCGGAGGGTTTTCTGCGTGGCATAGGTCTCGTTAAAAGCTTTGCACCGCTTGTATATATTGTGGCGCATGGCAGCAGCAGCGCTAACAATCCGCATCATGGAGCCCATGACTGCGGCGCTTGCAGCGGAAGGCCCGGCGCTACTAATGCAAGGGTGATGGCATTTGTACTCAATCATAAAGCGGTAAGGCAGCAATTAAAAGGTAAAGGCATAACAATCCCGGAAGAAACCCAATTCCTGGGGAGCATGCATGATACGGCAGCCGATGTAATGGGCTATTATGATGAAGATGTTTTAACCGAAGCCAATACAGAACGGCACCAGAAGAACGAGCACAATTTTGAAACGGCGCTTGACTGGAACGCCAAAGAACGTTCCAGGCGGTTTGCCTCTATTGATACAAAACAGGAATTGAAGAAGGTAAGGAAAGATATATTGAACAGAAGTGTTTCCTTGTTTGAGCCCCGCCCGGAACTGGGCCATGGCACCAATACATTGGCTATTGTGGGCAGGAGAAAGATCACAAAGAACCTTTTCCTTGACAGAAGGGCTTTTTTGAACTCTTATGATTACCGTACAGACCCGGAAGGAGATGTGCTGGTGAATGTGATGAGGCCGATAGGACTTGTTTGTGGCGGCATTAATCTTGAATATTATTTTTCCCGGGTAGATAATATAAAAATGGGCGCCGGTACCAAGCTGCCGCATAATGTAATGGGGCTTTTTGGCGTAGCCAACAGCAGTGATGGCGATCTGCGGCCGGGGCTTCCCTGGCAGATGATTGAAGTGCATGACCCTGTCCGACTATTGGTGATTGTTGAGCACCGTCCGGAAATTGTGCTGAAAGCCATTCAGTCATCACCGGAAGTGTTTGAATGGTATAATAACGAGTGGGTGCATATTGTGGCGCTGCACCCGGTTGAGAACAGCTTTTACTATTTCAGCAATGGTCATTTTCATCCCTACCGGCCGCTTGCTGTTTCTGTTAATAGCATAACGGATATGAAAACGTTTATTGAATTGGCGCCGGAAATGGAAACCAATCATATTGTGCACGCTACTAAAGAAAATCTTCCTGTTCACCTGCTAAACCTGAAATAAGGCATGGGCTACCTGATTACAGTATTTATTGCACTTCCTTTGCTTGCATTTTTTTCGAGCTTGTTTTTTAAAAATAAACAGGAAAGGCAGATAGTAACTGTTGTGGAGTTGGTTACATTGGGTTTATTGTTGATGTCTGTACTATTTGCGGTAGTATGGATAATACAGGGCGGAACAACGATAAGCCAGGAACTGGTTACGGTGTACAGGACGGAAGGGTTTGCATTTGTTTTTCAGTTTTATTATGATAGCATAACAGTCGTCTTCTCTCTTGTCGGGACCTTGCTATTTTTCCTTGTAGCAAGGTTTAGCCGGTTTTATATGCATCGGGATGCAGGCTTCAGAAGGTTCTTTAACACATTGCTTTTTTTTATTACCGGGTATAACCTTATTGTCTTTTCGGGCAATTTTGAAACCCTGTTTATTGGATGGGAGTTTATCGGCATATCCTCTTTCCTGCTTATAGCCTTTTACCGGAACCGCTATCTGCCGGTTAAAAACGCCATGAAAACATTATCTGTTTATCGTGTCAGTGATATTGCACTGATACTGGCAATGTGGATGATGCACCACATAACGCACAAGAATATTTTGTTCACCGAGCTGGCAGATGCGGGTACAATGGCTGCTGTCACGGGGTATCTCAATATGGGATTGTTTATTGCAGCGATGATCGTAGTGGCGGCGGCTATTAAATCGGCACAGCTGCCTTTTACTACCTGGCTGCCCCGTGCAATGGAAGGCCCGACATCTTCCAGCGCCATTTTTTACGGCTCCCTTTCGGTACATATCGGCGTATTCCTGTTGCTGCGTACGTATCCTTTCTGGAGTGATATGACAGGCGTTAAGGCGGCTGTTATCAGTATCGGCGCTGCAACGGCTGTTATTGCTACCCTGGTTGCAAGGGTGCAGCCAACCGTTAAAACACAAATAGCTTATTCTTCTGCTGCACAGATAGGCCTTATTTTTATAGAAGTGGCGCTGGGCTGGCACATTTTAGCCCTTATTCATTTTGCCGGTAATGCTTTTTTACGAACGTACCAGTTGCTGGTTTCGCCATCGGTATTGAATTACCTTATCCATCACCAGTATTTTCATTATAAGGAAAGTAAAAATAAAGGCGCCAATAAGATTGCAAATACTTTGTATATGCTTGGGGTAAAAGAATGGAACCTTGATACGTTACTCTTCCGGTATGCATGGGCCCCGTTTAAATGGATTGGGCATCAACTGAGATTTATTGAAACAAAAGCAGGAAAAATTGTAGTGGCAGTATTGATGGCGGTTGCTGTCTATGCGACCTGTTGCAGCAGTTCCTTTCTTCGACTGCCGGGCCAGGCTATGCCATTAATAAGCCTTTTATTGGCCCTCTTGCTTATATTGTTTTCTTTTACTACCCGCGGGTCTGCCATTACCGCCTGGTTATTCCTGGCGGCTGCACATATTTTTATTTTGTCGGGCATACTATCGAATATAGAAGAGGTGAAATGGGAACAGGCCATCATGTATGCCAGCGGTATTTTTATCGGAACCGTAACCGGGTTAGTGTGTTTGCAGCATACCCAATCTGTGGATAAGGATATTTTACTGAACAGGCACCATGGATATATTTACGAACAGGAAAATACAGCTTTAATTTTCTTTCTGTCTGCATTAAGCATGTTGGGTTTTCCCATTACAGCAGCCTTTATAGGCGTAGATGTTTTTTTTACACATATAAAAACCGGGCAGGCCGGGCTGGTTACATTAATAGCAATTAGCTTCTTATTTCTTGAACTGGCGGCTATACGTATCTATTGCAGGATATACCTGGGATTGCACAAGAAATTAAATCATCCGGTGGCTTACAGGTCGTCCTGATCTTTTAATTCCTTTGAGCTTTGCGGCACTTTATCGTATTCGCCCCGGAATGCATACCATCCAAAAATAACAAGCCCCGCAGCAATAGGAATAAAGATGGCGATAATGATAATCCAGATAATGGGGTTATTGATTTCTTTATTACCGTCAGGGTCAATATTGTCAATAGCGCCATTAATAAGCTCATAAATCACAAACGGGGCAATCAGGAGCAATAACAGGCCGAAATAACTTTTAAATATTTTCATAGTATTAATCCTTTATGTTCCTGTCAATTTTATTGGTTAAGTAGAGGGTGCCGATAACCAGGCATAATATAGATACCCCGATCGGGTACCAGAGGCCTACCAGCGGATCAGCCGTATAAGTAGAGGTAAGCAACAGCCCGATGAATGGAACTAAGCCGCCAAATACGCCATTACCGATATGATAGGGCAGGCTCATAGATGTATAACGGATTTTTGTAGGGAACATCTCCACCAGGAAAGCGGCTATAGGCCCGTAAACCATCGTTACGTATAGTATTAAAATAAACACAAGACCTGTAAATTTCCAGTAAGTGGAAGAGGAAAGACGTTTATTTTTAAACTCAATCGTTTCCGTATATACAATTTCTTCTTTTTCTTTCATCGGCTTAATGGTGCGGATAGCGGTTAGTTTTTCTTTTTCAGGGGATGTGTACGTTTCCTTTATAACCCTGACGGAGTCAGATTCAAGCACAACGGTTTTTTCTTCAAGTTGAAGGTTCAAAAAGTTTTTTCTGGGGGTCTGTTCTTCTTCCAGCCAGTTGCCGGCATCAGAGTCAGTAAGAAAAGTGCTGAATATCGGCCTGTATGTAAATACGGCCAATGCCATTCCTGCCATCATAATCCATTTCCTTCCGATCTTATCGCTTAACCATCCCCAGAAAATAAAAAAGGGCGTAGCAAAAGCAATGGCCCATAGCATGATGGTACGGCTTTGCTCAAATTCAATATTGCATTTCGTTTCCAGGAAATTCTGTGCATAGAACTGGCCGGTGTACCAAACCACTCCCTGCCCCATGGCAGCGCCGAATAAAGCCAGCAGCACCATCTTAAAGTTGGCCTTATGGCGAAAACTTTCCTTTAGCGGGTTCAGCGAAGTTTTTCCCTGTTCTTTTAACTTCGAGAAGATAGGAGATTCATGCATCCGTAACCGGATATAAACAGATATGCCTACCAGCAATACCGAAATCCAGAAAGGATAGCGCCACCCACCCCACTCAGCATTGAATGCCGGTTCGGTCATGGTTGATTTTACCAGCAATATCACACCCAGCGCCACAAACAGACCTAATGTGGCGGTAGTTTGTATCCAGCTTGTGTAAAAACCCCTTTTATTATCAGGTGCATGCTCTGCAACGTAGGTGGCGGCGCCTCCATATTCGCCTCCTAACGCAAGTCCTTGTATTAGCCTCAGCAGTAAAACAATAATAGGAGCCGCTATACCAATGGTTTCATAGCTGGGTACGCAGCCGATGAGAAAGGTAGAGCCGCCCATCAGCACCAGCGTAAGCAGAAAAGTATATTTTCTTCCAATCAAATCGCCCAGCCTGCCGAATACAAGTGCGCCAAAAGGCCGTACAATAAATCCTGCCGCAAAAATGGCAAGTGTACTCAGCAATGCAGCCGTAGGGTGGTCTTTGGGAAAAAACTGAAGAGAGATGGTAGTGGAAAGCATTCCGAAAATATAAAAATCGTACCATTCAATCATGGTGCCTACAGACGAAGCGGCAATTACAGAACGGATAGTTTTGGCAGACTTGGGGTGATTCATGCACTTAAGGTAAGAATTTGTAATACATTATGAAAACATTTTTGACATAATCATTTAAATGGTATCTGATATTAAACAGGGTTGTGTAAATTTAGCCCTCCGATTAATCAGCATAGAAATATAAAAGAGGCGAAGCATGTCATATCCTTACCAAATCCAATCGTTAGAGCAATACCATCAGGATTATAAGAGAAGTGTAGAAGACCCTGAAGCTTTTTGGGCTTCTGTAGCCGAAAATTTTCAATGGCGGAAAAAGTGGGAGAAAGTGCTTCAATGGAATTTCAGCGAGCCTAAAATAGAATGGTTTGTCAATGGCAAATTGAACATTACGGAAAACTGCATTGACCGCCACCTGGAAACCATGGGCGAAAAGCCGGCCATTATCTGGGAGCCTAATAATCCTGAAGACAGGGTGAGGGTGGTTACTTACAACCGGCTGCATAAAAGGGTTTGCCAGGTGGCGCAGATGCTGAAGAATAATGGCGTAAAAAAAGGCGACAGGGTTTGTATTTATATGGGCATGGTGCCGGAACTGGCTTATGCAGTATTGGGCTGCGCCAGGATCGGGGCTATTCATTCAGTTGTTTTCGGCGGCTTTAGTGCACAGAGCATAGCAGACCGTTTGTACGATGCACAGGCTGAATTTATTATTACCTGCGATGGCGCCTACCGCGGCGCAAAAGACATTCCGCTGAAAAGCGTAATTGATGATGCCCTGGTTGGCAACAGGACGGTAAAAAGAGTAATTGTATTTACAAGAACAAGAACCCCTGTGTCCATGATTAAAGGAAGGGATGTATGGTGGGAAGATGAAATGGATATAGCTGAAGAGCAGGTGGAAAAGAATGGGGTGGTCAGTTTTCCCGCAGAAGAAATGGATGCAGAAGACCCTCTGTTTATTTTATACACCAGCGGTTCTACAGGCAAGCCCAAAGGGGTGGTGCATACCTGCGCCGGGTACATGGTTTGGACCAATTATACTTTTGTAAACGTATTTCAATACCAGCCCGGCGACATTCATTTCTGTACAGCCGATATAGGTTGGATAACAGGCCATAGCTATATTGTGTATGGCCCGTTGAGTGCCGGAGGCACATCGCTGATGTTTGAAGGGGTGCCCACCTGGCCTGATGCCGGACGCTTCTGGGATATAGTGGATAAGCACAAAGTAAACATTCTTTATACGGCGCCTACCGCTATTCGCAGCCTGATGGGATTCGGCGAAGCGCCATTGGCAGGCAAAGATCTTTCTTCTTTAAAAATATTGGGAACAGTGGGTGAGCCTATCAATGAAGAAGCATGGCATTGGTATGATGAGAATATTGGCAAAAAGAAATGCCCGGTAGTAGATACATGGTGGCAAACGGAAACAGCGGGTTGTCTTATTTCAAATCTTGCAGGCGTTACCCCATCCAAGCCAAGCTGGGCCACATTACCCATGCCGGGTGTGCAGCCTGTGTTAGTGGATGAAAATGGAGCTGTAGTAGAAGGAACTGATGCTGCAATAAACGCTTTAAAAGCCTCCCCTTTCGGGGGAGGTTTGGAGGGGGCTGGGAATTTGTGTATTAAGGCCCCCTGGCCGGGAATACTAAGAACAACATGGGGAGACCATGAAAGGTGCCGGACAAATTATTTTGCTACGTATGAGAATTTATATTTTACAGGAGATGGCGCACTGAAGGATGAGCAGGGCAATTACAGGATAACGGGCCGTGTAGATGATGTGCTGAACGTAAGCGGCCACCGCATTGGTACGGCGGAAGTGGAAAATGCAATTAATATGCATGCCGGCGTGGTAGAAAGCGCCGTAGTAGGTTATCCGCATGATGTAAAAGGGCAGGGTATCTATGCGTATGTGATTTTTAATGGAAAGAGTACGGATAACGAACTGATGAAGAAAGATATACTACAAACTGTAACAAGAATAATCGGGCCGATAGCCAAGCCGGATAAAATCCAGTTTGTTTCGGGGCTGCCCAAAACAAGGAGCGGTAAGATTATGCGAAGAATACTGCGAAAAATTGCAGAAGGCGAAATTGCCAATCTTGGAGATACAACAACACTGCTTGACCCCGGAGTAGTGGATGAAATAAAGAATAGTCGGTTATAATGACTGTGCTGTTCCCCTCTCCCTTTGGGAGAGGGGTTAGGGGTGAGGCTTGGATCCCGGAATAGTGGATGAGATAAAGGATGGGTATAAAAAAAGCAGCCGGATAAGCTGCTTTAAGAAGGTTTTTCTGAATCTATTTAGTGGTGGAAACAGGCTTCTACCGCAAAATTCGTATCTTCTTGCTGATTCGTAAAAAAAAATTCATTTACATTGAGCCAGTCCCAGCCACAACAAGGTGGAAAAAACATTCTTTTAATAATATAGTTGCTTGTTGTGTAGTCCTTTATGAAAAGCAAGACAGGAAGAAAAAAAGTTTTTGTAGTACTTCGATGGGTGGCCTGGGTGCTGCTGATTCAATTGATGCTGATCAATATCAGCGCTGCACTTTATGCTTACAGGCTTTCCCATTTTTATCCATCCGGTACGGAAAGAGAGCCGATGGAGAAGCAGAATGTTTTTGTAAAAACATGGCGGATATTTACCGGCCCCCGTTTTACAAAGTCGGTTGTAAACCGTAACCTCGTTATTCCATACGATACGCTTACATTGACAACAAAAAAAGGCATTCGCATCAATGCCTGGTATGCAGCCACAGATACTGCTGCAAAAGGAACGGTGGTTCTTTTTCACGGTATTACTGCAAGCAAGGCCGTTCTTATAACAGAAGCAAATGAATTTTACTACCAGGGATACAATGTAATGCTGGTTGATTTCAGGGGGCACGGCGACAGTGATGGCAATACCACTACGGCCGGTGTACGGGAAGCCGAAGAGGTGAAACTTGCTTTTGACTACTTACAGGCAAAAGGGGAAAAGAATATAATTTTATATGGTATCTCTATGGGGGCCGTAAGCGTTGCAAGGGCCATAGATAAGTACGGCTTGAAACCATCCGGTATAATTATGGAAATGCCCTTTGCCTCTTTACAAACCTATTTGCAGGCAAGGGCAAGGCTGCTGGGCTTTTCTTCCTTTACCGAAAAACCTTTTGGCTTCCTGGTGGCAGGATGGATGGGCATAGAGAGGGGGTTTAATGGTTATAAACACCAAACAGCCCGGTATGCAAAAAATATTCATTGCCCTGTGCTGATGCAATGGGG
The DNA here is from genome assembly GCA_964560445.1 of uncultured Chitinophaga sp. Lineage (GTDB taxonomy): Bacteria > Bacteroidota > Bacteroidia > Chitinophagales > Chitinophagaceae > JJ008. The sequence continues at coordinate 101,849 of CAZLLT010000009.1, forward strand.
GAAACAGGACCCGCTTGTATTGCAACATGAAACGGGTAAAATATATGAAGCCATTGCTTCAGCAGATAAAAAGCTGGTAATATATCCCGATGCCGGACATGAATCGCTTTTGGAAAATGATCCGGTGCAGTGGCGGGTGGAAACAGAACGTTTTTTAAGTAGCCTAATGCAACCAACATTGGACTAGCCAAGAAACCGAATGCTGATGTTTTGTACATTTAGGGCATAATAAAATAATATCTCAATGTATAGTTAGGAGTAGAAGTTAATTTTAAAATTGGCCTAAAGTTTTGACTTATGACATTTACGGTGTCGCAAAGAGATGAGATATTGGTTCATAATAAGGAGGGGTTGTTTTTCAGAGCTAAGACGAAGAACTTTATAAAATATAGACTGGAATTTTATAAGGATGATGACTTGATACTGAAAACAAGCTCCTTTGCATTTGCCCTTTATAAGAAAGTTTGGATTAAGGAACAGAATCTTCCATATGTTATTGAACTGTAAGCTCCCCCTTTTTTAGTGCCAGTATCAGTTAGAGTTTTCAAATGTAACA
>CAZLLT010000010.1:0-86898 GCA_964560445.1 uncultured Chitinophaga sp.
GTTGTCATAGCAGGGTCATTTTATTGTTTCGTGAGGACACGAAACAGGGCGTAGGATGCCATAGTTACGTTGCGGAAACGAAATGTTTTATGATATGTTCCACAGCCGTTAGAAACAGTGAAGTAGAAGTAATGTTCCCATCTACCATTGTAATATTTGCAGTAATTACATCTGCATATTTGTTTACCTTGTATGCCTCTGTTGTACTATCATCGTCAACCGGAGTCGGATAGGAAGATGGTGTTGAAGGTGTATAGGAAATAGTTTTAATATTAATAGTTGAAACCTGTGAATACCCGGGTATTTGGGTAGTTATCGCAGAATCTGATGTTGCTATTCGTAGAACTTGGGTCTGCGCAAGAAATGGAATCGCAAGCAATAATAATGCCGAAAAATTAATCTTTTTCATATTGATGGTTTTGGTGAATATCAAAATCGTCTCTAACATAAAATAAATTTTCCCTATATATTTAAGAACCGCTTTACACCATTATAAGTCTGCCAAAAATTACATTTTGAAACGATGCCTTATCGGATTTCTCCTTGATTAATAATGAATAGTTCTTTTAAAAGATAAGTTATCGGAGTAGTAACATTACAATCTGTCGTGGCAACCCTGTTTGTCGAAACAGTAGTGTAATCAATAGAAACACGCATTCCTATTTCCTTTAATCGTTCGGCCAACCCTTTTACTTTTAAAACATTAGTATAAGTAATGCCATTTAAAACCAATGTATCTCCTATTTGCGGATAAGTAGCATAAACGGTAAAATCCACAAGCCAATAGTCTTTACCTATGTCTGTATTGCAGGTTTCCTTCCCTATTACATATCCCCCAATATTAGGAAGGGCCTCCATCGGTCTTTTATTATTGCAGGCATTTAAAACAGGAAATGCTAATAGTAGTAAAGTGTATTTTTTCATAGCAATAAGTTTTAGAGTGTAAAAATAAACACATCCGGTTATTGATTTTGTCAATTAATTGTCATTATTTCACCTTTGCGTATAACATCCTGATAATAAATGCTGCTTTGTTGTAAAAATTGATCCTGGTTAATAACGAATATTTTTAATTGATTTCGATTAACAGGGTTTACTGACAACTGAAACAGCGTAACCGCTGCATGTAAAAAGATGAAGAAAAATATTTCTATCTATAATAAGTTGCCTGGAAATGATTGCCCTTTTTTTGTATAGCCGCAGATTAAGCAGGTAAACGCAAACAGGAATAGTTATTTAAAATTTTATCTGCATAAATCAGCGAATTATGCGGGGGATATGTTACTAAGAAATCAAACCACTTAAAACAGGCTGACAATGGCATATACACCTGCGGCCAGCAAGGCGCTGATAGGAATGGTAAGCACCCATGCCCAGATAAGGTTGATGGTAACACCCCATCTTACGGCAGATAATCTTTTAGTAGCGCCTACGCCCATAATAGCCCCTGTAATAGTATGCGTAGTGCTTACCGGGATCCTTAAGGCTTCGGTAATAAAAAGGGTAAGGGCGCCTGCTGTTTCCGCAGCCACGCCTTCAAAGGGGGTAACTTTTGTAATGCGGGTGCCCATTGTTTTTACAATCTTCCAGCCACCGCTCATGGTACCCAGGCCAATGGCGGCATAACAGGAGATGGGCACCCATGCCGGCATCTGGTTGAAATCCTGGATACTCTCCCCGGCAATCAGGGCGGCTGTAATTATACCCATTACTTTTTGTGCATCATTACCGCCATGGCCGATGCTGAAGGCGGCGGAAGAAACCAATTGCAGCCGTTTAAACCACTGGTTGGCCCTGTGTGCATTCAGGCTGCTGAGGTATAAAGAAAATATGGCCATGATAAGCAGGATGAAAGCCAGTAATATCCATTTAAAATTTTTGGAATAAAAAATTACCTGCGATATGTAATTCTCATAATGCGTTTTAGCCGCTAAAACATCTTTGTCAAGCTCCAGGCTCCTGCTGAGGAACAGGAATACAAAAATGACTACGCCGATAGAAAATATTTTGGACGACCAGCCTTTCTTAAAAGAACTTAAGAACCATAACGACATAAAAAAAGCCATGATCATCCCGATAAGCGGCGCCAGGAAGATGAAGCTGGCGGTTTTGAGAATAATGGGAGAGTTAACGGCGCCAAAGCCACCGGCGGCAATGGCTGCTCCTGCAAAACCGCCGATTAATGTGTGTGAGGAGGAGGAGGGAATGCCCAGCCACCAGGTCAATAAATTCCAGCCGATGGCTGCAATAAGCCCTGAAAAAATCACCGTCATCATCACTTTGGGTTCAATATGATCAGGATGAACCGTTTTGGCGACTGTATCTGCTACTCCATGGTCCTTAAATATGAAAAACGCCACCGAGTTGAATAAGGCGGCCCATAAAACCGCCTGGAAAGGGGTGAGCACTTTGGTAGAAACAATAGTGGCAATGGAGTTGGCTGCATCATGAAAGCCGTTGATATAATCAAAGATCAGCGCCAGCACAATAATAGTGATCAGGAAGGTTGTCATAACTCTTTCTTCGGGGTGAATTATGCGTATTTAATGATAATGGACTCTATTACATTACTCGCATCTTCACATTTATCAGTTATAATTTCCATTACCTGGTATATTTCCCTTTTCTTTATTACTTCCTTTGCATCCGGCTCCAGGGCAAAAAGTTTTTCAATGCTCATGTCAAACACATCATCGCCCTGGTTTTCAATACTGTTTATTTTTACCAGCGCCTCTGTTATGTTGCGCATATTTTTCATGTTTCTCAACTCCAGGACGGCTGTCCGCACCTGCGCAGCAGCATCTTCTATCAGCTCTGCAAATTTTTGCATGCCCAGGTCATTGGGGTTAACGTGGTAAAAATTGATTTTTTTACCTGCCGCATAGATATAATCGGCAATATCATCGAGGGAGGTGGCGAGGTAGTGGATGTCTTCTCTGTCGAACGGGGTAATAAAATTCCTGCCTAATTCGGTAAACAGGTTATGTGTAAACTCGTCATTGGCATGTTCCAGGTCTTCGATCTGGTTGATAAGGACAGCTCTTTTGTCAAAATCGGGCTCTTCAATAACTTTCTTCAGCAGGCTGCCCATAGCCGCTACGTTATCGGCTACTTTCTCGAACAATTCGAAGAAGACCTTGTTCTTCGGCATGAAAATCTTGAGAATGGATTGCAGGGACATACTATGTGGTTTAGCTTGGTTGCGAAAATACCGGGTAGATTAAAGGAGGTAACGGATCCGGGCAGAATTAATAATTAATTAATATAGAAATAAAATTAGGGTAACCTTTCAATAACAAAGACTTTATATTGCAATAATTTTGCGCTATTATGCTATTTCAAGGGGTTCACATTGCAACCAGGGCGGTTTTCGGCGGGCTTTTCCTTCTTTTTTCTAGCATTGCAGGCGGTCAGTTTAACCCGGATAATGAGCTTATTACCGTTCGTTTTGGTAAGCCGGTTACTTTTACGTCAAAGGATAGCAGTTTTTCATTAGGCATCAGTGGCAGAATCCAGGGAATGGCCGAAGCAGACCATGATATGGATGAAGATAAAACCGCTGTTGATTTTTATATTCGTCGGCTGCGGTTGAATTTTGCCGGACATGCGTTAAGCCCGAAATTTACCTACCGCATCCAGCTTTGTTTTTCGCAGCGGGATGTGTCTTCCGGAAATTCGCAGGAGCCGGATAACCTGTTTTTAAGGGATGCCATGTTGTTTTATTCCCCCAACGATAACTGGCGTTTCGGCTTCGGGCAAACCAAATTGCCGGGCAACAGGCAGCGGCAAATATCATCGGGCAACCTGCAATTTGCCGACCGTTCCAATACCAATTACCTATTTACGCTGGACAGGGACAAAGGTTTCTGGATAGTGAATACCATTAAAGGCAAAAAAGCGGCGCTTAGCAATACGCTGGCCATTACAACAGGCGAAGGCAGGATTAATGCCGACAGTTCCGCAGGTCTTTGCTATTCTCTTCGTTCAGAACTGCTTCCCTTCGGGGCATTTAAAGACCGCGGCGATTATGTGGAGTCGGACATTTTTTTTGAAGAAAAATTCAAGCTGTCTGTAGGCGTGGTATATAGTTTTAATAACCGCACCAGCCGGGTGCTGGGCCAATTGGGCGATTACCTGTATAACGGGCAGGTAGCGGATATACATTATTATGGCGCTGATATACTAATGAAGTATAAAGGGTGGTCGTTTTTAGGCGAGCTGTACCGGCGTACTTCTAAAAACGGGATAAGCGTTGACCCGGACAACCCGTCAAAAGTAAAGTTTGTTTACAGTGGCACAGGCCTGCTACTGCAAAGCGGCTACCTGCTGACACCGAAAGATGAAATTGCCGTTCGTTTTGGCCTTACATCCCCCGATAACAGGGCCGATAATTATGCTGACAGGTTAAATGAATATATGCTGGCTTATTCGCACTATTTTTTCCGCCATAACCTGAAAGTACAGACCGACTTCGGTTACTTCAAAGGCCCGTTACAAAAAGAGTTGCAATGGAGGTTTACGGGTATCATCGCTTTCTAAGCAACCGGTCTTTGCTTGCAGCACATAACATTCCCGTAACATTGAAGTGATGATTGCTTAACGTTGGAGTAACATACCGGTAATTTCCTGAATACACCTTTGCCGCAAATTACTGCTATGCGTTTACGGCTGCCACTTGTGTTACTATTACTGGTTTTTGCTTCTTGTTTACATGCTCAAACCCGGCTTACGGGTAAAATTGCCAACGGTAAAAATGAACCGGTTCCCGGGGTTTCTGTAAAAATTGCCGGTACTGCCCTTGGAACTACAACAGATATGGAAGGCCGCTATTCCCTAACGCTGGAGGCAGGAAAGAAATACGAAATAGAATTTTCGGCTGTAGGATATGCGGGTAAAAGAGTTGCAGATGTTGAAGTAGGGCCCGGCATGGACAATGAGTTGAACATTGTACTGGACGAAGAAGCCAGGAACATGGAAGGAGTGGTTTTAAAAACTACTTCCCGCCGCCAGGAGAACACAGCCGCCCTGCTTTCTTTTCAGAAAAACAATACGGCTTTATCAAGTGTTATAGCTGCTGATTTTATCCGCCGTACGCCGGATAAAAATACAGGTGAAGTGCTGAAACGTGTAAGCGGTGCATCCATACAGGATAATAAATTTGTCGTGATAAGGGGCCTGGCGGACCGATACAATTCTTCCTATATCAACGGGGCGCAATTACCCAGTTCTGAACCCGATAAAAAAGCATTTTCTTTTGATGTTATTCCTTCACAGCTTATTGACAATATCATTATTAATAAAACGGCCACACCTGATCTTACCGGGGAGTTTGCCGGTGGACTGGTGCAGGTAGCTACAAAAGATATTCCTTCAAGAAACGAAATAGTTGCAGGTTTTGGTTTGGGGGTTAATACACAGTCTTCTTTTAAGGATTTTTATAACAACCCCCGCGGTGATAATGAATGGCTGGGTTTCAGCAATCGTTCGTTGCCCGGCAATTATCCCCGTAATACATCTGCATATAACCAGCTCAGCACAGCAGACAAGGCGACATTATCTGCCGGTTTTCCTGATGATGTTTATCGCCAGGAAAAAACAAATGCAGGCCCTGTGCAGCAATATAACATTACGTGGCTGAATGCTTCCAAAGGCGCAAAAGGCGGAACCTTTGGTTCTGTAATAGGGCTTACTTACCGAAAAGCGAAGTTGGTGTATGCCGGTGATGATGGCGTAGTAAAATCACTGCCCGGATATTTTGACTATGTTGATAACCAGAACAGGTATACTGTCAATATGGGAGCTGTTGCCAACTTAGCTTTCACAAAAGGCAAGCATAAGATTGCTTTTAAGAATCTTTTTAACCAGTTAATGGATGACAACTATTATACAAGGGCTGGCTTTAATGAAGATAACCTGCAAAACATAAGATTATATTCTTCCGTACTTAACCAGCGCAGTTTATATACTTCTCAACTTGAAGGAACACATGGTTTATTTAAGGACATAAAATTATTGTGGAATGTAAACTACTCCCGCAACGTAAAAGAGCAGCCTGACCTGAGGGTGCAAACATACACCAGTAACGTAAGTGCACCAGATGTGTATGCCCTGAACACCCGTGGAAATAATACGAACAGGTTTTTCAGTGATTTAAAAGATGACACATTTGGGTATAATGCTTCCCTGTCTGTTCCTTTTAACCTGTTTGATCAAAAACAAACATTTAAAATAGGAGGCTCAGGAACTGTACGGTTAAGAGATTTCAGGTCTGTTATACTTGGTTACAACGATCCGCTTGACGCTTCTTTAATCAGGTTGCCCTATGACCAGGTTTTCAACAGCAATAATTTCAGGGAGGATGGTTTTTATTTCAGCACAGCATTGCAAAACCCATCGGATAAATATTATGGCATATCAGCTTTAAGTGCAGGTTTCCTGATGTTTGATAATAAACTTTCAGAGAAAGTAAGATTAGTATGGGGTGTAAGGGCTGAGTATTTTGAGCAATTCCTGAAATCAAATGATCCCCGTAAAGGAGATACGGCTTTGGTATTGTTGACCGATAAACTGGATATCCTGCCTTCCGCTAATCTTACGATCAGCCCTGATAACAAAACCAATATCAGGGTTTCTGTATCTCAAACAGTGGCCCGTCCTGAATTCAGGGAAATAGCGCCTTTTGCATTTTTTGATTTTGAACAACTGGCATCTGTAGCTGGTAACCCGGAGCTCAAACGGAGCAGGATACTTAATGCCGATGTTCGTTATGAATTATATCCGAAGGCGGGAGAGTTATTTTCAGCAGGCGTTTTCTTTAAAAACTTTACCGACCCGATTGAGCTAAAACTTGACGAGGCAAGTGGCGGTACCCGCAGGCAGTACCAGTTTCAGAATGCAGCAGAAGCAAAATTGTTCGGCGTAGAAGCAGAATTCCGTAAAAGCCTTTCATTTCTTTCTCCGAATACTGATTGGTTAAGCAACCTGTACTTCAACGGTAATATATCAGTTATCTTTTCTGAAGTAACTCTTAACGCTGCTACAGGGGGCGGAGAATTAAAATCAACAACCCGCCCTCTCCAGGGCCAAAGCCCTTACCTTATCAATGGCGGCTTTCAGTATGATGGCGACAATGGTTTAGGCTTCTCTTTGTTGTATAACCGTATTGGGCAGCGCCTCGCCTTAGTGGGCAATGAAACTTTTTTTGATATATATGAAGCGCCCCGTAACCTGGTTGACTTCCAGGTTTCCCAAAAAGTATTAAAGAAAGAAGGAGAAATCAAGCTTACAATAAGCGACTTGTTTAACCAGCGGATAATGACGTACCAGAATGCCGATGATGCGAAAGTGTATAATTCAGGCAAAGACTTTCTTTTCTCTTCTTATACCCCTGGCACTACTATAACACTTGGCTTTACATACAATTTTAAACTTAAATAAACAGATCAATTTACCCGGTCACATTTACTCAAAAGAAATATTATGAAAAAGATCTTCTCACTTATCACGGTTTCGGCTTTTATTTTTTCTTCCTGCATCAAGGTAGATATTGACGATTCTGTAACCAACCATGGAAGCACCGGCGGAGGCTCCTATGCTTCATTAGAAGAAAAATTTATTGCTACCAAAATTATTACAGGCCAGGTTACAGAACATGTAACCCTGCCCAAAGGGAAATACACTCTTAAAGGATATGTGTATGTTTCAAACCGGGCAATACTCACTTTTGCCCCTGGCTCAGTTATTGTGGGCGATGTGGTTGATAAAGGGGCTTTGATAATTGAAAGAAACTCCAAGCTGATTGCAGCGGGCACAGCATCAGAGCCTATCGTATTTACTTCAGGCAAAGCAGCCGGCCAGCGCCAGCCCGGCGACTGGGGCGGTATTATACTTTTGGGGAATGCACCAACCAACCGTGCTACAGAACCAACCATCGAGGGAGGCGTAAATTCAAAATACGGCGGTACTATTGCTTCGGATAACAGTGGTACGCTTACTTATGTACGGATTGAATTTGCAGGAATAGCTGCCGACCCCAATTCAGAGATCAACGGGTTGACATTGGGCGGTGTAGGCGCCGGCACAAAGCTGGAAAATATCCAGGTGTCTTTTGGAAATGATGATGCTTTTGAATTTTTTGGAGGCACGGCTAATGCTAAATACCTGATTGCTTTTGCTACGGCAGATGATGATTTTGACTTTGATTTTGGATACAGAGGGAATATCCAGTTTGCCGTATCCATGCGTAAGCCGGATTTTGTTGATCCTGGTGATGCCGGTAATGGTATTGAGGCGGACAACGATGGTTCAGGATCTGCCGCCACTCCTAAAACAAGACCTGTGCTTAGCAACTTCACATTTATCGGTCCGGGATCAGGAGCAGTAGCTGGTAACCATAATTTTTCAAACAGGTGGAGAAGGGCCGTTCAGTTTTCATTGACCAACTCAATTTTAATGGGGCATCCTAAAGGGGGCTTTTCCATTGAAAGTGATGCTACAGCCCAGGATTATGTTAACGGTACGTCCATTTTTAAAAATAACCTGGTACATGCTACTACTAACCCATATATCATACCTGTTAGCGGCGGAAATCCTACAGTGAATCCAGGTATACTTACCGCTGCACAACTTCAGACTAAGGCAGAAAGTGACGGGTGTGTTACATATAGCAATGCCGATGATATTAAACTGACAGCCCCCTGGTACTCTACCAACCCCAACTTTTTGCCGCAAGCAGGTTCACCGGCGTTGAGTGGAGCTGATTTTGCATGGGCATCCGGTAATTCCTTCTTTACTGCTGTTACTTATCGTGGCGCTTTTGGTGCAGAGAACTGGACGGCTGGCTGGACCAACTGGGACCCACAGAATACAGTATATTAAATTATTATCTGAAAGATTAATTTCAAAAGCTGCTTTCTTTACAGAAAGTAGCTTTTTTGTTATTGTTGAGAAGGGTGGTAGGCGTACGCTACTTCAAATTGCTGCTTTCCCAGGGCGGGAATTAGCTGACCTACCCGGAGGTCATTTTTCTGTGGCGTTGGCTCACAAACAGAATAGCGTTCGCCATTGTACATAATGGGTGTGCCAACCGGTTTATCAAACTTTACGGCAATGGTTATATGTTCAGGAAAAGAAAGGACGATCATCGGCAGGTTGTAAATTTCTTTTACCAGGTAAAAGAAAAGCGCCGCCCGGTCATCACAATCGCCTTTACCCGATAAAAGTGTTTGCTCCGGCGTCAGCCTCTTTTCATCGCCATATTGGTCTGTATCTGTTACAAACAAAAAGGCATAACGGGTAAACCGCATCAGGTAGTCAACTCCGCTTTTCTGGCTCAATCCTGCTACCTGTTTTTTGAGGCTGGGAATCAATGATTGATAGGTTTCTTTACTTAATGGAATGTTGAAATAGGATTCATAATCCACAACCGGGTAGTTGGCAAAAATCGTTTGCACCTGCCTGTTCAACTTTATGCGGAAACGGTATTCATTATTATTGCTTAGCTGAAAGCGAATGTCTTTTTCTTCATAATTGGATGAAGGAAAATCAGGCAACTGATGCACCCTGTAAGAAAAGGGTTTCCTTTTATCAGCCGGTACTGCTGCCTCAGTGAAGGGTTCCTTCTCAAAATCAATAAAAGAACCGTAATCATGATAATTGAGGCAAACATACTGTTCGCCGTCCCGTAGGTAATAAGGGATATTGTAAATCATTTCATCGCTGTGTACGTACAGCAATAGTTTTTCTACGCTGGCCTTTACTGTAGCGCCATAGCCGGACGCAGTAAGTAAAAACCACTTGTACAGGGTGTACCTGAAATAATTCTCCTTTTTCGGGCTTATTTGTTGTGCCGTTTTGCGGATTAACTGGTAATAAAGCCAGTCGTCAAGCTCTTTTTTTTGTTTATAGGCCAACAAGGCGTTGACAAGCGATTTGTAATTACCATCCTGCAACGACCGGGCAAATTGTGTAATTGGCTCTTTATTCAATGTAGCCGGAAGGGGGATAACAAATGTTTCATCTGTCTCAAGCACCACCTGGTCCCCGAAGAAATCAACGGTAAAAACAACCGGGGCCGGTTGGGCATAAACCGATCCGGGAGCTATAAAAGCCCACAGGCAGGCAACACAAAAAATCAACCGGTATTTCATCGGGCCTGAAATTGTACTGCTAATCTACAAAACGTAACAATTACTTAATATTAAGTTTTGAATCGGGTATCGTTAATGTGCATTTAACCCGGCCCTAACAAACCGGTAATATTCCTTTGGCAGTTTTGTGGCAGCTCTTCAAATCAACTATTTCTGGTATTGTTGGTCCGCCAGAAAGCAGATTTTTCTCAAGCAGTCGCCATTCCGTTACAGGACAGGTAACGGGATGGTTTTTTATTTTATCTTTCGGGTAAATAATTGATGATGGACAAACTGCCCGGCTTGTTGTGCCTGTTCGTTCTTGCTTCCTGTTCTTCTTCACCGGTAGAAAAGAAACTGGCGCTTGCCGACAGCGCCGTTATTACATTCAACGTTCCTGATACCGATTCCGTATTGAAATCAGTAGGCGCAACCGATGTAAAGGCTATCCGCAAGCTTTCCCGCTTCCTGGATGGAAAGCCAATGGAGCAATACAAATGCGGTTATGACGGGAATATTATTTTTTACAGAAAAAGTGAAATACTACTGCCCGTAGTTTTTAAATACACCGGGCCGGATTGCCGACATTTCTTGTATGACTTCGATAATAAAACGGTTAGCCGCCGGTTAAATGATGAAGCATCTGCCTTTTTGCAAAGCCTTGCAGAAGGGAAGAGTTGGTATTAGTCCTTTCTGACATCTAAGGTAAACCCGATAGTGGTGCCAATATTGAGGCGGCTTCTTACATGAATGTTTTGTCCGTGGGCTTCTATAATATGTTTGCAAATAGCAAGACCCAGCCCGCTGCCGGTTACGTCAATGCTTCTTCCTTCTTCTGTTCTGTAAAACCGTTCAAATATGCGGGAAATATTTTTGGCTGCTATGCCAATTCCGTCATCGCTTATTTCTATTAAGATGCGCTTGCCATCTGTTTTATACATACTTGCAACTACATTGCCGCCCCGTTTACCATACTTTAAAGAATTTTCAACCAGGTTGGTAATGACCTGCCTGATTTTTTCCTTGTCGGCAAATACGGTCAACGGGGATTCGCATCCTTTTTTTATTATGCAGTTTATGCCTGCCACTTCTGCAATTACAGATAACTCTTCAAATATTTCTTTTATCAGGTCCTGGATAATGAAATTTGTTTTATACAAAATCAGTTCGCCCCTTTCCAGGCTTGATATTTCGTCAAGGTCATTGAGCAGGTTGGTGAGCCTTTCAATGTTTTTGGATGTTTTTTCCAGGAATTTTTTATTTACTTCCGGGTTGTCGAGTGCGCCTTGCAGCAATGTGTCCACATAAGCCTGTATGGCAAATACCGGGGTTTTAAATTCATGCGACAGGTTTTGAAGAAACTCTTTCCGGAATTGCTCGTTGTTTTTCAGCAGGGCAATTTCTTTTTCACTTGCTACCGCCCAGGCTTCCACATCGGCCCGCACTTCATCAATGCTTTTTTGCGGGAGAATGTATTTGTAATAAGTTTCTTCCTTTGGTGTGGCTTTTGTTTTGTTGATGAATTTGTAGATCAGTTTGATTTTTCTGTAAATAAACCGCTCCAGTACAAATAATACAAGCAGGTAACTGCCTGCTAATACGACAATAAAGGACACGGCGCCCCATCTCCAGTCTTTTTCTACAATATATACCAGCAGGCTGATGGGCACGGCCAGTATAAAGGCGGTAAAAAAAGCAAGTTGCCTGGGAGAGAGGTTTTTGATGGAAAACATGGCACGAAGGTACAAGGAATAAAAGGTAAGGTATGGGGCATAAGGTTTAAGACGTTAAGCAGGGCTGGTATTATTTACTCGAGGGGATAGTAATAATTCATGTAGTGCATAATCTTTCTGCTTATAACTGGAATTTATAGCCCACTCCTTTTACGGTAGTAATGCAATCAATGCCGAGCTTTTGCCGTATTTTCCTGATATGTACATCAATGGTACGGTCGCCGACAATTACATCATTGCCCCATACCTGGTTCAGTATTTCATTTCTTAAAAACACCCGGCCGGGCTTTAAAGCCAGCAGGTATAACAGCTCAAATTCTTTTTTTGCCAATATAATTTCATCTTCATTTATCATTATTACAAACCGTTCAGGGTCAATTGTCAGGTTTTCGATTTTAAGTACCCGGTTTTCCGTTTTGTTTACCCGGCGGAAAAGGGCATTGACCCGGCTCATAAATACTTTGGGACTTACAGGCTTGCTTACATAATCATCAGCGCCGGTTTCCAGCCCTTTAATCTGCGTGCCTTCATCATTTACGGCGGTAAGAAAGATAATCAGGGTTTCTTTAAATGCAGGCTGGGCCCGCAGCAACTGGCATACTTCCACCCCGGTTTTTTTAGGCATCATTACATCCAGCACTATCAGGTCGGGTTGGTTTCTTCTTGCTTTTTCCAATGCCTCATCCCCGTCTTTTGCTGTAACCACCTCATATCCTTCGTTGAACAGGTTGTATTTCAGTATCTCAAGTATATCCGGTTCATCGTCTGCTATCAGCACTTTCCTGGCATTCGTTTCCATACCTGTTTACAATTTTCGCAAACCTAAACCAAAATGACGGCAGGGAAAATTTAAGCCATCTTGTTTACGGAGACTTAATAAAAACTTAATCTGGCCGTTAATTTGTATCATTATAAAGGCGGGGATAAAACCTTTTTAGGCATAAGTTTGTCTTAATCAGGGAATAAAGCAGTTCAATAGCTTATGTCCCAAAGGCTTATTAACTTTGACCTTCGATCCTTATGATAGCTATATCCAGATATTTTGTATTGCTGACCATCATTTTTTCGGTACAGGGGCTGTATGGCCAGGGTTTATCTGTATCGGATACACTGATAGTGCCGGGAGGGTTTAAGCCCGATATAAGAAGGGTCCGTAACCACGACCTGGTGGATGCTGCACAGCAGGCCATCCTTTCTTCAGACGGAAAAAAAGACAAGCTCTTTACCCCCTCCGAAAATGAAGATGTCAATTTTTTACTTACGAAAGTACTTGTCCAGAAAGTAGATAATATACAATACATGATTGAGGCAGATGCCAACCTTGATCACCGGCTGAAGGTAAATTACCTGCACGGGTTGGAAAGCCTCCTTAAATATTTCAATGATAACTGGAAAGCAAAAACAGAAAAAAAGATTAATCCTGTTCACCTGCCGCTTATTCTTAATGCGTATGAACGAAGCATGCAAAAAGACCTTGATGGCGGGTCAATAGAAGAAGAAGTAAGCCGGCTGCCTTATGATGCAGGTACAACCTTGCTGAATGCGGATATTTTTAATAAGAACCCCGGGTATCAGCCGGCAAAGAACCACCTGGTGCTGAAGTATTGTGTGATGTACCCGGAAAAGACGTTCTACATGCTCAGCAAGAACCCGGATATGCCCTTTGCAGATAGCCTGATAAAAGTGGTGGCCCCACGATATGTGAAACAATTGTACGATTACGCATCAGCCAGTAACAAGCTGGCAAACATCATCAGGAACATCAATGATGATAAGCTGATAAAAACAGTGGCGAGAATGGCCAACAGCAGGAGCGGCCAGCAATACTTTCCTTTTTTAGATAACCTTCTCAGGGATAAACTGACATTTGCGGATATAGATAAGGCAAAAGATGATTCGGTAAAATATTACAAACTGCTGGTGCGTACCCGGATGGACTATGCCAAAAGGCTGCTGGATAAAGACACTGCTTTTGAATTTTCGACATTAACAGAAAGGCTGGAACGAAAGGGGAAGGAGAACTTTGTAAATATCATCAACGGCCTGCATGATATTCGTAACCCGGATATCCGTTTTCGCAACATACAATCCCTTTCTGCCGAGGAATTGTACTACCTGGCTGTGTTTTCCGACGGGGCTATCTATACTTCCAGCTTTGTAAAGGGGATATATCCGCTGATGATGTCGAAGATCAATAACCGGGGCGATTCCTTATTGATGAGCCTCAACTTTGACCGGTACCGGAAGTTTATCAAAATGTGCGCTGCTTTTAATACGTTGGATAATTTCCTGTCATCATTTCCTAAAGCTGCTAAACCGGGCGAAGAAGACCCGGCCCATACACTGATGAGAGCTTTTGTAAGAAACCTTGAAAAGTCGGGCGGCCTGGAAGACGGGGTAGATGTGGCAGATTCGTATGCCAGTGTTGCGGAAACGCTGAAACCTGTGGCTGATGAAATGCTGAAGAACATACAGGACAACTACAGGCGATGCGTGGAGCAGGATAATAAAAAAGGAATAGCCATCTATAATATCCTTAACAAGCTGTTTCTTTCTGCTGATTCTTCCGCTCATATTAACCTGACAAAGGAATTGGGCATTCCGCCGATTTATGAAGTGCCGTTTTCTGCTCTTGCGGGAGATAATACGGGCAGGGTGATTGTGCAGTTGTTTATTTATGGCGATAAAGACGGGATAGGGGTTTTCCCGGGGCTCGTTAATATGTTCAATAATGCCAACTGGAAAATTGATGGCAGCAATAAGCAATGGGTAGCTGTTTCTTCTGCAAAAGGCAGCCCGGTTACATTGTATATGAACAGGCCATTGCCGGAGGAAAACGGCGAAGATGCCAAAGCGCAGGAAGCCCTTTGCAGGTATCTTGAAGAGAATAAACTTGTACCTGCCGTTACTATTAACAGGGGGCATAGCTACAATGCTCCTTATACCATTCAGCAGATGTCAACAGCGTCAAAAATTGTTTTTATGGGTTCCTGTGGCGGGTATAATATGATACGTGACATCCTGATAAAAGCGCCGGATGCACATATAATCGGCACCAAGCAGATAGCAGATGTGCCGGTTAACAATCCTTTTCTGAAGTTGCTGACAGAAAAACTAAGGCAGGGCAGCAATATTGAGTGGATACCCTTCTGGAAAGAATTGGGCAGCATTGTTACGGATAAAATATTTGAAGATTATGTACCGCCGCATAAAAATCTCGGCGCCTTATTCATCAAAGCTTATAAGCTGGCAATAGGTGAAGATGAAAATAAGGAGTAAGCCGTATAGCTGCTTCTGGCTACATTTGCATTGTTCAATTATATATTTTGTCGCAGTCTTCCAGACCCTTTTTTGATATTACACTGTTAAAAAGAGTGTTTCATTTTGCAGCGCCGTACAAAAGCAAATTTTATTTGTCGGTAGCGTTGGCTATAGCCCTGGCGGTTATAACGCCTGTCAGGCCGCTTCTTATTCAAAAAACAGTAAACGAGTACATAGAAAACTCAATGGTGGATATGCTTATCTGGATTACCATCATCCAGGTAGGGTTGATACTGGTGGAGACAGCCATGCGATTTTTGTTTTCATTTCTTACAGCCTGGCTGGGGCAGGCGGTAGTCAGGGATATGCGGGTAAGTGTGTATAAAAAAATACTGAATCTTAATCTTTCCCAGTTTGACAGAACCCCTGTGGGCACATTAACTACAAGAACGATTAATGATGTTGAGTCTGTCAACAATATCTTTTCTGACGGATTGGTGCCTATAATCGCAGACCTTTTGTCTATTATTTGTGTGCTGGCTTATATGTTTTGGGCCGACTGGCAGCTTACGCTGATTGCTTTGATACCATTTCCTTTCATATTGGCAGCTACCTGGTATTTTAAAGAAAGTATCAATAAGTCTTTTTTTAAGGTTCGTAATGCGGTAGCAAGCCTTAATGCCTTTGTGCAGGAACATCTGACCGGGATGCAGGTGGTGCAGGCCTTTGCAGCAGAAGACAAAGAGTTTAAAAAGTTCAGGGAAATAAACAAGGAACACCGGGACGCCAATATCAAAGCCATATTTGCTTATTCCATTTTTTTCCCGCTGATAGAAATCATCCTGGCCTTATCTATAGGGCTGGTGGTATGGTTTACATCCAAAGAAGCGCTTCAGTTGCAGCAGAGCCAGCAGGGTGTGGTTATTTCATTTATACTTTGCCTGAACCTGCTGTTTCGTCCGTTGAGGATGATAGCAGATAAGTTCAATGTATTGCAAATGGGCATTATTGCAGGCGAACGGGTATTCAAGGTGCTGGATAATGAAGATTATATCCGCAAAGAAGGTAGCTATGCCCCGCAAAGGGTTGAAGGCAATATCGTTTTTGATAACGTATGGTTCGCCTATGCTAATGAAGAGTATGTATTGAAAGGGATTGATTTTTCGGTTAATGCCGGCGAAATGGTAGCGATTGTGGGGCATACCGGTAGCGGGAAAACAACTATAATCAGTCTGTTGAACCGGCTGTATGCGGTTCAGCGAGGCCGCATCAGGATTGACGGAATCCCTATTGAGGAATACAGGATGGAAGCGTTGAGAAAAAATATCGGCGTTGTGTTGCAGGATGTTTTTCTTTTTTCCGGGTCTGTTATGGATAATGTTACGCTGTATAATCCTGCAATAACAAAAGATAAAGTGATAGAAGCGGCAAAGCTGATCAATATGCATGATTTTATTATGCGCCTGCCCGGCGGATATGATTATAATGTGATGGAAAGAGGAGCCACGCTTTCGCTGGGGCAGCGGCAATTGTTATCCTTTATCAGGGCTTTGCTGTATAACCCCGGTATTTTGATCCTTGATGAAGCCACTTCTTCCGTAGATACGGAAAGCGAACAATTGATACAATATGCCATTGATACATTAGTGAAGGACAGAACTTCCATTGTAATAGCCCACCGGCTATCTACTATTCGCAAAGCCCATAAAATCATTGTGCTGGATAAAGGGGAGGTGAAGGAAATAGGCACACATGAAGAATTATTGCAAAAAGGCGGCTTTTATGCCCGTTTGTATGAAATGCAGTTTGAAAAGCGGGGAACCAAAGCAGAGAGGCCTAATAATCAATAAAATACCATTTGTCCTGGTAGAAAATTAAGATAGCAGAAAGAAAACTCCTGTCTCCGGCAAGCGATAAGAGACAATTTCAAGGTTTTTCATCTTCCCACCCTTATCTTTGCGCCAAATTTCGGAACAGGTATGCCAGTTCGGTCTTTCAAATCCTTTACTGTAGCGGTTTTCAGCGTTTTTTCAATGATTTTTTCCCTGCCTGCTTTTGCGGGCGGCGGCGAAGAAGGGGAAGGCAAAAAATTCAATGCTTCCGAGGTCATCTTCGGCCACGTATTGAATGGCCATGAATTCCATTTTATGGATATTGGCGGCAAACCGGTTTCCATTCCGTTGCCGGTTATCCTTTATTCTCCGCAGAAAGGTTTTTCTGCATTTATGTCTTCCAAATTTCATCATGGACATTCGGATTATAAAGGGTACAGGATACTGAACAGCCATTCCATTAAAGAAATGGGCCTTGACCCTAAAAGTTTTTCTCCTGAAGATATAATAGCGGTTGATGCCAACGGAAATTATGATGCTTCGGTTAAAGTGTATGACCTTTCCCTTACCCGCAATGTGGTGCAAATGCTGCTGGCGCTGATTGTTTTTACCTGGATCATGCTCAGCATAGCTAAGAAATATAAAAAAGGTATCGGCGTTACTTCAGCGCCAAAAGGTTCGCAGAGCCTGCTGGAGCCTGTTATCACTTTTGTAAGGGATGAGGTGGCAAAGCCCAACCTGGGGCATAAATACGAAAAATATCTTCCGTACCTGCTTACTGTTTTCTTTTTCATCCTGATCAATAACCTGTTCGGGTTGATACCGGGTTCGGCCAATGTATCAGGTAATATTGCATTTACTGCGGTGCTGGGGCTTATTTCCTTTGTGGTTATCCTGTTCAGTTCCAACAAGCATTACTGGGGGCATATTTTCAACCCGCCGGGGGTTCCTTTTGGTGTAAAACTGATCCTTGTTCCGGTTGAGTTTCTGAGTGTGTTCATCAAGCCTTTTGCCCTGATCATCCGTCTTTTTGCCAACATGGTGGCAGGCCACATTATCATTATTTGTTTGATATCGCTGATATTCATTTTCGGGGAATTGAGCAAAGTGGCCGGTTGGGCTGCATCACCGCTGGCAGTCGGGTTTACGATATTCATTTATTTTATTGAAGTGCTGGTGGCATTTTTGCAGGCATTCATTTTCACGATGTTGACGGCAGTGTTCATCGGGCAGGCGTTTGAGGGAGAGCATCATGATGAGGCGGTGGCCCATCAGTAGTAACGTTTTTTATTAATCATTATATAAACAAGAGTCATGAGTTTATTAACAGTTTTGCTGAGCGAGGTTGCTAATGCAAATGCCGGCGGCGCCATTGGCGCTGGGTTGGCTGCTATTGGTGCAGGTATCGGTATCGGCCAGATTGGTAAAGGCGCTGTTGAAGCCATTGCCCGTCAGCCGGAATCATCTAACGATATCCGTGCCAACATGATCCTTACAGCCGCCCTTGTAGAAGGCGCTGCGCTGTTTGCTATCATCGTAGGCTTCCTTGCTATGGTATTATAATACCGGCAACAAAAAACTACTGCATCCAAAGCACAGGGCGGAGGATGCAGTATTCTGATTACAACAAGAAAATTAGATATACAATGAAACTTCTTACTCCTGAATTCGGCTTGCTTATCTGGACCTTACTGGCCTTCCTGGTGGTAGCTTTTATCCTGGCAAAATTTGCATGGCCCGCTATTGTCAAAGGCTTAAAAGAAAGGGAAGACACTATTACCAGTTCGCTGGAAACGGCCGAAAGGGTAAAAGCGGAGATGGTTCAGTTGAAAAGCGAAAACGAAGCATTGCTGGCCAAGGCCCGTGAAGAAAGGGCGCAGTTGCTGAAAGAAGCAAGGGAAACAAAAGACAAGATCATCAACGAAGCCAAAGAGCAGGCAAAAACAGAAGCCAATAAGATTATTGAAGATGCTAAAGCAGCTATTCATACACAAAAAATGGCTGCTTTGACAGAAGTAAAGAACCAGGTGGGTAAATTAGTAATAGAAGTGAGTGAGAAAGTACTCCGAAAGGAACTGGCAAACAAAGGGGCGCAGGAAGAGCATGTAAAAGATCTTGTAAACGAGATCAAGTTTAATTAAGAAAACCCGAAACGACAATAACTGAACTATGCCGAATCCACGTTTAGCATCCCGTTACGCCAAATCGCTGATAGACCTTGCTATAGAGAAAGGTCTATTGGAAGATGTGTTGAAAGATATGCAATGGCTGCAGGCAGTTTGCAAAAGCAACAGGGATTTCGTTACTCTTCTCCGCAGCCCGATCATCAAAGGCGATATAAAGAAGAAAATAGTAGACAAAATAACAGAGGGCCGGGTAAGCGAACTTACTTCAGCATTTATACGCCTGCTGATCAGTAAAAGCAGGGAATCTAATCTTCCGGAAATAATCAGTGCTTTTATTGAGGCGTATAAGTCGTACAAGAAAATACATACCGTTAAACTTACTACTGCTGCGCCTATAGGCGATAGCCTGAAACAAACCATTGTTGACCAGGTTAAAAAAGCCGGGAACTTTGAAAATATTGAATTGGTGGAGGACTCCGATCCCGGTATTATAGGGGGCTTTGTACTCCAGGTAGGCGACAGGCTGGTAGATGCCAGTGTGGCGTATGATTTAAAGGCCATTTCAAGACAGTTTGAGAATAACGATTTTATCTACAATATACGCTAAGGCAGCCGGCGTCCTTTCCCCTTACTAAAAAGTAGTAACTTCAAATAAGTTTTTACCAGGCAGGTTATTAAAGCTGGAGGCTGTAAAGGTTTTTATCCTGTCAAAAAACTTGAAAACAACTTATGAGAAAGTACTACCCTTGCTTTTTATTCGCCTTCTTTTTCCTCGTAATAGAAAACTTTAGCGCTAAAGCCCAACGCATAGTTCCTGATAATATTCCCGCCAATAAACCCATTCCATGTGCAACGGCGGAACTGGAAGCAGCATTCCTGCTTGCGAACCCCAATGCACAAACAGTGGAACAGTTTGAAGGATGGCTTGCAGGAAAAATAGCAGAAATGAAAGCTGCACCGCAATCTGAATTAATCAACCCGGCTGTTACAGTCCCTGTTATTTTTCATGTTATTCACAATAACGAGGCTATTGGGTCGGGCAGAAATGTAGCAACTGCATTGATACACCAGCAGGTTTTACAGGTCAATAAGGATTTTGCCAATCAATCCAACAGTATTTACCCTGTTTCGGCGGATATGGGCATACGATATGCATTGGCTCAAAACGATCCGGATGGCAACCCCCTTCCGGAACCAGGCATCAATCGGATTAATCGTAATGACAGGGGGTGGTCCGCTCCTCCATATACAGTAGGTTATGCCAACGTTGCCAATAATTATCTTACCAATACGATCAAACCCAATAGTATATGGGATCCATCCCGTTATCTTAATATATGGGTATCGGAATGGGAAGCCGGTATATTAGGCATTGCCACTTTCCCATCAGGCTCAGGTCTTTCTGGCATTCCTGGCGGCGATAATAATAGTACTGCCGGGGTAGCTATTTCCTATATAACCGTAGGTAGTCTCTTTAGTCCGCAGGGATGCGGTTCATATGGAAAAGGCAGAACGCTGACCCATGAGTTGGGCCATTTTTGGGGATTGCGGCATATCTGGGGCGACGGTCTATGTGCTACTGATTATTGTAATGATACTCCTACACATCAAACGAATAACAGCGGTGAGCCCATTCATCCAAAGCCGAATAATTGCGGTACAACTGATGAAATGTTTGAGAATTATATGGATTATACCAACGATATAGTTCAAAATACATTTACAGAGAATCAAGGAGACAGGATGCAGGCCGTTTTTCTTAACAGCCCCAGGAGAGGCTCCCTGGCTACTTCCAATGCCGGACTGGTATCTGTAACAGGTTCTAACAGAATAGCATTTGCTGATTGTGATGGCCAGCTACTAATAAGCGAGAATGTACCCGGTAATATATGTCCTCGTTACAGGGACATAAGTCTTCAGTTAAATGTGGAGGATAGGGCAACGGCTACAACTACCGTAACTATTAATATTGGGGGAACGGCTACAAACGGTATAGATTATGAACTGCTGACACCATCAGTAACATTTAACAACGGGGATTATTATAAAGCTGTTGTGCTAAGAATCTGGGACAATACTGTTCCTGCAGGAACCCGTACCATTATTGTCAGTTACTCTATCGGTACAGGCGGCGGCGTTACCGCTGGTACCAACGCCCAAACCATGACCATTACTGTAGAAGAAGATGATTTTAATATAGACATTGATCAAACATCTCCTGTTACTGTTACGATATTTGCAGAAAATTTTGGAACAACTTCCGGTAGCAACCAGGTGCCGGCTGGTTGGGCTTCTGGTAATGTGGGAAGTGCAACAAATAAGTGGGTTGTAAACAGCGCCAATGCCGGTACATACGGGTTTTCGGGCAATACGGCTCATATTTCCAATGGAGATGCTACGGCCGTTAATAATGGAACAGCAGGCATTGCTTATACCAACACTATAACAACAGACGCAAGACTTTTTACAACATCTATTGATGCTTCCTCATTTAAAAACTTGCAACTTTCGTTTGACTATGTTTCCAATGGCCAGACTAATACAGATGTAGGTATAGTATATTATTCTATCAATGGTGCTAATTATACTGCTTTTACCAACCAATCTGGCGGAGTGCAATTATTTCAAAATGTTTCTTCGCTTACCCATGCTACATTGAATTTACCGCTTGTAACTTTTGGCGCATCTGATTTGAGTTTTTTATTCAGGTGGCTGACAAATAATGCAGGAGGTAATAACCCGCCCTTTACGATAGACAATGTAACCGTTACAGGAGATAAGCAAACAATCGAAACAGAAGCCGGGCAATCTGCTTCTGAAATTATTTTCGCCGGTACAGACAATTACTTTTATAGCTTCGGAAATAAGGACGTTATTGCACGGCTCAGTAACGCTACTGAGCAATTGGGTTGTGTTACGGCTACTGTTCTGGTTGCCGGAAATGGCCGTACTCCCGTTGTTACTACAGGCGGCCCAGGTTTCAGAAGCAATAAGATAGTAAGAATAAGTCCTGCTGTGGCGAATACTTCTTCCGGTTACGAGTTAACGCTTTATTTTACTACAGATGAAATGGCCGACTGGCCGGCCGGGGAGATACCGAACCTCAGGGTTTTAAAACTTATAAATGGAGCATATATAAGTAATAATTATACTACGGCAGATGGGCATATTGTTCCTACAACTTTTAGCGACCATTCTGAAAAAGGGTATTATGTATATACTGCTGTAATCACTGATGGGTTTTCTGATTTTATGCTTGTATCCGAAGCGATTGTTTTACCGGTGCACCTGGTTGATTTTAAAGCCACCCCTTCAGATCGTTCTATTCTTCTTACATGGGCAACAGTGCAGGAGAGTAATAATAAAGGGTTTGTTATTGAACGCAGTTTAAACGGTATCTCTTTTGAACCCATCGGGTGGGTAGATGAAAAGACAAACAGTTCTGTCCGCACCGGGTATGCCTACAGGGATAATTTTGTACAGCCCGGGCTTTTATACTATTACCGGCTTCGCCAGACAGATTGGGATAATAGGGAAACCCTGAGCGAAATACGGTCGGCAAGAATTGAAAAAACTTCCGGTCTGGCTGTTACCATACATCCAAATCCTGCTCATACCTATGTTCAGGTATTTGTATCCGGTTTAACAGGTAGCGCTAGCCTGGTGCTTATCAATGTGGATGGGAAAATAGTCCGGAACTGGCAACAGCCTGGTACAGCGGGAACTCCGTACCGGCTGGATATCACCGGTTTGCCGCCGGGCCTTTATTTTATAAGGGCAGAAACGGGACTGGAAAACAAAGTCGGGAAACTTGTAATTCAATAGCAAAAAGGAGTAAAAAATAAACAGGGAAAGGCTTCATAATTTGGGGCCTTTTTTTGTTTCTCCGGAGTGGTTGCCCTACTTTTGCAGCCTGAAAATTCAGGGCCGGAAAAGGCCTGTTTTCAGGGAAAATAAACAATAAATCCTTCTCAAATGGCAGAAATAAAACCGGATGAAATTTCAGCGATACTTCGCCAGCAACTTAGCAATTTTAACGCCAGTGCAGACCTTGAAGAGATTGGAACCGTTTTACAGGTAGGGGATGGCATTGCCCGTGTATATGGGCTGGGCAACGTACGTTACGGAGAGCTGGTAGAATTTGAAAATGGTGTAAGAGCAATAGCCCTTAACCTTGAAGAAGATAATGTGGGTGTGGTATTGATGGGAGAAACAGGAAATATTGAAGAAGGTGCAAAAGTCCGCCGTACCGGCCAGATCGCATCTATAAAAGTAGGTGAAGGAATGGTAGGCCGTGTGGTAAATACGTTAGGCGAACCTATCGATGGAAAAGGGCCTCTCACAGGAGAGTTATATGAAATGCCGCTGGAAAGAAAAGCGCCGGGTGTTATTTTCCGGGAGCCTGTAAAAGAACCATTACAAACGGGGATTAAGGCGATTGATGCCATGATACCTATCGGCCGCGGACAAAGGGAACTGGTAATCGGCGACCGCCAAACCGGTAAAACAGCCATTTGTATTGATACCATTATTAATCAAAAAGAATTTTACCAGGCGGGCAAACCTGTTTATTGTATTTATGTAGCCATTGGCCAGAAAGCATCTACCATTGCAGGTGTGATGAAAACACTGCAGGATGCCGGCGCTATGGACTACACCATTATCGTTGCCGCTTCTGCATCAGACCCTGCTCCTTTGCAGTTCTATGCGCCTTTTGCCGGCGCCGCTATCGGAGAGTTTTTCCGTGATACCGGTCGTCCTGCTTTGATTATTTATGATGACCTTTCAAAACAAGCAGTAGCTTATCGTGAAGTATCGTTATTATTACGCCGTCCTCCCGGTCGTGAAGCATATCCCGGTGATGTATTCTATTTGCACAGCCGCCTGCTGGAGAGGGCCGCTAAAGTCATCAGTGATGATAACGTGGCAAAAAACATGAACGATGTGCCTGATAGCATCAGGCATTTGATAAAAGGAGGCGGGTCCTTAACGGCGTTACCGATTATTGAAACACAGGCCGGTGATGTGTCTGCATACATTCCAACCAACGTTATCTCTATTACCGATGGCCAGATATTCCTGGAAACCAACCTGTTCTTATCAGGTATCCGTCCGGCCATTAACGTAGGTATCTCCGTTAGCCGTGTGGGTGGCAATGCCCAGATTAAATCTATGAAGAAAGTAGCCGGTACATTAAAGCTGGACCAGGCTTTATACCGGGAGATGGAAGCTTTTTCCAAATTTGGCGGCGACCTGGATGCGGCGACAAAGAATGTGCTTGATAAGGGAGCCAGGAATGTGGAAATACTGAAGCAACCCCAATATGCTCCGTTTACTGTGGAGAAACAGGTAGCTATCACTTATCTGGGAACAAACGGACTCATTAAGGATGTTCCTGTTAAGAGAGTAAAAGAGTTTGAAGAACACTTCCTGATGGAAATGGACAACAAACTACCGGATGTATTGGCTGAATTTAAAAAAGGCAATTTGCCTGAAGAAGGACTTAAAAAAATGGTAGAGCTGGCCGACAGCCTTATAGCCCAGTATAAAAAATAGATTGAAAAGAAGTTTACTTTGAAAATCCTGTTCTTATGAGCAGGATTTTTTATTAAAAGCTGTATCTTAATTAATAAAGCTGCCTACCATGTATAAAACACTGATAGTGGATGATAACAAAGTGGCAAGGGCGATTTTAAGCGAAATGCTTAAGAAAACGGAAGGGGTTGAAATTGCAGGTGAAATTGAAGACGCCCCTTCTGCCATTACCTTTCTTAAGAAAAACGAGATAGATATTTTATTCCTTGACGTGGAGTTACCGGGAATGTCGGGCCTGGAATTATTGCGGGTGGTTCCGGAACGCCCTGTTACTATCCTTGTTTCAGCACAGGCGGGATACGCAGTTGAAGCGTTTGAGTTGAATGTTATAGATTACCTGGTAAAGCCTTTTACTGTTTACAGGTTGATGCTGGCGGTAGAGAAAGCG
The DNA here is from genome assembly GCA_964560445.1 of uncultured Chitinophaga sp. Classification (GTDB taxonomy): domain Bacteria; phylum Bacteroidota; class Bacteroidia; order Chitinophagales; family Chitinophagaceae; genus JJ008. Next base: position 25,063 of record CAZLLT010000010.1, read on the forward strand.
ATAGAGCTATTAAAAATGAAGAATGTAAAAGTGAACCAGGTGGACAGCGGGCATATCTTTATTAAAGACGGAAAGGTGATAAGGAAAATCCTTATTCAGCACATATTATGGTTGGAGGCAAAGGGGGATTATGTAAAGATTGTTACTGAAAATGGCAATTATGTAATACATGCCACCTTGAGAAACCTGGAAGAGAAGCTTTCGGCTGCGGCTTTTGTCCGCATCCATCGCGGCTTTGTGATACCTACAGGCAAGATTGACTATATTGAAGACGGGGCCGTATATATTCAGGGGTCAACTCTTCCTGTTTCAGAAAATTATAAAACAGATTTGCTGAAAAGCCTGCGCTTACTTTAAAGATACAGGTAGATATGAGAGGTCGCATAAGTTATTTGTTCTGGATATTCATGCTTGCATTCGGGCTGATGGTGCTTATTGTGTCAACACAATTGCTTGTGAACCGGAATATAAACGAATTGCAACGGGGCAACCGGGAAGCCGCTATTACTTTTACCATCAACAACAGGTTGCAGGATTTAATTAACCTGTCATTTGAACTGGAATCAAAAGTAACGCATCCGGTGGTTCAGCCTGCTTACAGGGAAACGCTGATTGATTCATTTAGCAGGCTTGGTTATAATGCTTCTGTTTTCAGGGAGATTACACTCAACCCCGAGGCCGACAAAGAGTTTGATAAACTGAATGCGATAATTGACCGGCAGATTGGCATCAGTACTGCCGCCATTGACCTTGTCAGGAAGAAAGACAACCGCAACGCACAGCACCTTATTGATTCACTAAGAAGGCTGCGGCTTACAGACAGCGTTTATACAACGGCGCTGTCAATAGAAAAAACACTGGAGAAAGAACTACAGGCTACTTTGAGCAGCAATATAAAAGGTTCTTTTCGCCTTTCAGCCTACAATAAGGTTTTGGCCATTACAGCAATTGGCGCTGTACTGATACTGGGCACTATTATTATCAACCGCCATTTAAAACAGGTGCAGTTGATTGCCGACCTGGAAAAAGCCAAAACACAGGCACAACTATCTGCTACTGTAAAGGAGCAGTTCCTGGCAAATATGAGCCATGAAATAAGGACCCCTTTGAATGCCATAAAAGGGTTTAGCCGCATATTGGCCAATACGCCGCTAACCAAAGAACAGCAGCAGTATGCCGCCGTGATTAACGAGGCAAGCGATAACCTGATTTATATTGTAAACGACATACTTGACATTTCAAAGATTGAAGCCGGTAAAATGAGGATTGATAAAAAAGACTTTGATCTTCAAAAAGTGTTGTCGCAGTTGGAAAGAATGTTTTTAAACACATCAGGCAAGAAAGACATCCTTTATTCCCAGCAAATTGAAAAGAACGTTCCTTTGTTCCTGAAAGGAGATCCCGAAAGGCTTCTACAAATCCTGGTTAATCTTGTAAGCAACGGTATTAAATTTACCGACCAGGGGTTTGTGCAAACCAAAGTGCGGCTGCATAAGAAAACAGCAAATACAAAGTGGATAGAGTTTGAGGTGGAAGATTCGGGAATAGGTATATCACCGGAACTTCAGGATGTTATTTTTCAGCGCTTTGAACAACTGAATAACAATGAAAATGTAACCAAAGGCACCGGGTTGGGCCTAAGCATTGTAAAAAGCCTGACTGAATTAATGGGCGGCACGGTATCCGTGCAAGGTGAATCCGGGAAAGGTTCTGTATTTAAAGTCCTGTTACCATTTGAAGAATCGGGCAAATATATTCCTGAAGAAGAACAAACAGTTGTAAAAACGCCATCTTTCCATTCCCGGGATGTTGAAATACTTGTTGCAGAAGATAACAAAGTAAACCAAATGCTTTTGTTCAGCATTCTTTCATCGTCTGGCTTGAATGTTGATATAGTCAGCAACGGTGAAGAAGCGATTGAAATGCTGACGCATAAAAAATATAGTCTCGTATTTATGGATATCCAGATGCCCGCACTGGATGGATATGCCACTACAAAGGCTATACGGGAAACACTTGGCCTGGATGTGCCGGTGATAGCCATGACAGCCTATGCCATGTCCAGTGAAAAGGAGAGATGCCTTGCCTCTGGTATGAATGACTACCTGCCTAAACCGGTTGACCTGCCGGCGTTATATGGTGTGCTGACCCGGTATATTTCCCCTGACGACCCTGTAGAAGTAGAAGATGATTTGATAGATAGGGAGAACCTGTTTAGATTAGCGGGAGGTAACAAGACGTTGGCCGGTAAAATGCTGGAGGCCATAAACAAAGAACTGCCCGCCAGTATTCATCTTATTGAAGGGGTATTGGCAGATAAGGAGAAGAAGGATTTGAATAAAGTAGTGCATTACCTGGTTTCTACTTTCGGCGCTTTGGGGGCCGGCTCACCTGTTATGAAACTTATAGAAAGGATAAAAACGGAGAATTCTTTGGAAAAAAGCGGTCAAATAGAGAAATTGCTTCATCAATTAATCAGGGAAATAAAACTTCTTGAGGCACGGTTTTTGGCTGCTGCCGCAGCATGGGTATAAGCTATTAAATTCAAATAATGAAGATGTACGGTGCAGGAACGGTTGGAGCCTGGAAGAGAATACAATTGTATCTTCTCTTATGTAGCGGGGCAGCGCTGTTCGTAAGTATAATACTTACGGCAGGCTCATTGAAGAAGCCGGCAACCAGCCATAATTTTTTTAAAAACATTGACCCCCGGTTTTCACAGGCTTCCAGCGAAACGGTTAATGAACTGTTGTTGTCGAAAGACGAGTTAAGTATAGCTGAAAAAAACTCTTTTATTAACTTATACCTGAAGCCGTCGGATTTTAGCGCTTCGAAAAATATACCAATCGCACCGGCCCCTGCAAGTATATACAGGCAAATACTTGACCGGAAAATAAATAACCTCAAAGCAAAAAGCAACCGTACTGATGATTTTATTGTAAAGCCTGTGCCAAAATAACGTTTTATGAAATGTTTTGTTGGAGCGCTGCTTATTGCTTTTCTTATTTCTTCCTGTGGTTTGCAACGAAAGATGAACCAAACAAGATCAAGCCTTGCCGGGGTAAGGTTTTCGCAGGCAAAAGAAGACGGGCAGCTTAAAAGTATGGTTTCCATGTCCTCTTCGAGAAGGGAACAGGGGAAAATTGACAGTAATATACAGGCCAAAATCAAAAGCAGACTGGATGTATTGGGACGGGGGTTTGATACAGTAAAGAAGAACCTTTCCATTATTGATTCATTGCTTGGCTCAAAGAAACTGTTCCGCAAAAATTACAAGACACTCATTCTGCCGCTTGTTGACTCCCTTATTAAAAACAGCGAATTGTACAACGACAGGTTGCAGCTTTATGTAATGCTTGAAGATGGGCTGAACGTTACGGACTTTCAGCTTTTTGAACTGGCGGCCTTTTTCGGGCCGGGAAAGCATATTATCCCTGAAGATAAAATAGAAACAGCGAGGCAATCATTTGCTCCCATCCTTGATTCTATTATTAAGTTTAATAACAGGTATGATAAACTGCCCCGTACGGCTTCATTGATTGTTTTAGGGTTTGCAGATGGTACCGGCTTTGCTGACAGCAGCGGACTTGCCGATTCTATTCGGGTTTTAATTGGCAGGCCGGACGCTTCAAAAGAAGAAATGAACAAAACGCTTTCAGAACTGCGGGCCAAAGAGATTATCAGGCTGATGACAGATGTGTTATTTGAAAAAAAGCACCTTCTGTCTGATAAAGGGTCTCTTAGAATAGAATATATCGGGGAAGGAAAAGGGGAAGAATACCCTTTGTCTTACATTAAAGATTATACGGTGGATGACCCGCGCCGGAGGATCGTTCTTTGCTATTGGGCCGTTATCCCGGATTGATAATGCTATGCCAGTCCCCGTTTGTACCCGAACTTTTATCTCTGATCAAATCGGTCCTGGCGGCGTAATGCCTCCCTTTATCGAATTAAAAATGAACGAAGGTTCAATCCATTTTATTTTGATACTGCTTTGAGGTAAGCAGGCAACGGGGGAGGTATAACAATTTAGGTTAATGGTTGGTCTCAGGACCCCTCCCTTCGTTCGCCTGTATTAATACCCTTCTATTATATCCAGGCCCTTCTATATATTTCTTTTTTGATTGTTTTTCCCGGTAATAAACCGGCTGTGAAATTTCAAAGGTGTCAATCTGCTTGACACCTTTAGTATTATTACTATGAGGGGTAGCGAAATATTCGTTTTGCATATATTTGATAATCAATAGTAATAGTAATAATACTACATAAAATACGGTATTTTTATAGAAATAATCCTCGAAAAACTTGCATAGGTAAAATCCGTAAATTATGTTTGACCTCGAATCGGACAAACCCTAAGAAAACAAACTAATCCGGTTGCTACTCTTACGCTGTAATTTTCAGGATACATTTTCTCCTGGAATTACCTGACTGCCAGCAGCCCGGTTTTCATGACGTTCAAAGGGGGAGTTCGAAACAAATACCCGAAGATTCTGAACCCTAACGAAACAACATGAAAACTTTTTTACACAAAACGACTTCTTACTTTGCCCTTTTTTTAATCCTGGCTACAGCGGAGCTTAGCGGGCAAACAAATAGTGTTCCCGAACTGGTCTTCCAGAACTCGCAATACGTAAGCGGCTCTTCTTCTGCAGCAGGCAGGGATGGCTCGGTTTACCGGTTTCCGCAGGTAACCACCAATGTAGATGCCCTTGTAAGAATAAACGGCCGTTCAGATTCGAAGGTGAAGCTGGCGTCTATTGATGTAACTTCTACCGGACATGGAAAAGCATTTCAACCTGAGGTTAGCTATAACAATGGCGATGTAACCAGCGCTGTAAGCTGGTGGATGGAACTCCAGGTTTCTTTTGTAAACGAGGGGGAAAGCACTCCTTTTAATGTGGAGGAGTTTGTGATAACGGCATTGGATGTTGATGGAGATGGCAACCGCTTGAAAGAATACCTGACTTTTTATGGCGCTACCAGTTATATTCTTGAAAACAATTCCCTTTTACAGGTAGGCAACGTAACAGGGACAATTGAAAATGGCGCCACCCCCGGAAAAAGGTTTCTTGCACCATCAACCAACTTTGTGGGTATAGATACCAGCTCTACGCAGGTAATGACGACAAACACATTCACAAATAAAAACAGCTTTATCTTTCGTATTGGCGCTACAACAACAGGCAGTACGAGTGCCGGCTCCCGCTTAAATTCATTATGGTTTAAAGGCTTTAGCTATTCAACACCTGTAGCTATTATTTTGCCTGTTAAGCTTAAAGCGTTTGACGCTTATTTGAAAGCAGGCAGTAATGCTGAACTGAAGTGGGTTACTTCTTCTGAAGAAAATACAAGCCATTTTATTCTTCAGCGCAGCAAAAACGGCTCTGATTATACGGATATTGCTACCGTATTGGCTTATGGCAACTCTTCAACCGACAGAAGCTATTCATTCATTGATAAAAACGTAGATCAGTTGAGCGCCGGCATCCTTTTCTACCGTCTTCTTTCTGTGGATGCAGATGGAAAAGGCCGCTATTCTGATACAAGGGTCATCCGTCTTGATACAAAAGCGCTGAACAGCATGACCGTATCAACGTATCCTAACCCGGTGAGCAGCGAGTTGAGGGTTACCTTACCGGCTGGCTGGCAGAACAAGAAGGTTGTATATGAACTTTATAATGCCAACGGGCTGCTGGCTAAAAGGCTGGAGAAAGCCAATGCGGCTCAAACCGAAACATTGAATGTAAGAGATTTGTCTTCAGGATTTTATGTGGTAAGGGTTAGTTGCGGCGGCGAAACAGCTCAACAGAAAGTAATCAAACAATAGTTTTTATCTGGACATAGGTTTTTACCGGCCCGCCTAAAGCGGGCCGGTTTTTTATTTAAAATATATTTGGTTTATATAATAAACTACTTTATGTTTGTGAAAATTTGCGACTACAATGTATCCCGTTCAGGCAAAATTGATAGCAATCAGTATAGCGCTGCTTTTGCAGGCATTGCCCGGCTTTTCACAACTTATTATTAGCGGAACGGTAAAAGACAATAAAGGCAACCCGGTGAATGCCGCTACACTTGCCCTAAAAGACAGCTACGATGGGGGTGTCAGCGATTCTTCGGGCCGCTACAGCTTCTCCACTACTGAAAAAGGCGTTCAGTTATTAGTCGTTTCTGCCATTGGGTTTAAACCGTATGAGCAGCAGGTAAACCTGGCATCAGGCAGCCTGGCTATTCATATAACGCTTAAGCCGGAGATTACTGAATTAACCGCCGTGATACTTTCGGCAGGCACTTTTGAAGCCAGTGATCGTAAAAAAGCTGCGGCAGTGCTTGACCCGATTGATATTGTAACTACGGCCAGCGCCAACGGGGATATTACCGGGGCCCTTAAAAGCCTGCCCGGTACACAACAGGTAGGCGAAAGCGAAGGCTTATTTGTGCGGGGCGGCACGGCAGCGGAAACAAAGATTTTTATTGACGGTACACTTGTCAATAAATTCTTTCAAACCAGCGTTCCCAATATTGCCCAGTTTGGCCGGTTCAATCCTTTTTTGTTTAAGGGCACTGTATTCAGCACAGGCGGCTATTCTGCTTTGTACGGCCAGGCATTGTCTTCCGCCCTTGTTTTGGAATCCATTGACCTGCCGGAACAGAAGACAACAAACCTGGGAATATCCGTTTTAAGCCTGAGCGCCGGGTACCAGCACCTTGCTGATGATAAGAAATCTTCATGGGGCATTAATTACAGCTATTCAGACCTTAGCCTTGCTTTTAAAGTAATAAAGCAAAGACAGGAGTATTCAAAATATCCCGCTTATCATAACGGGGAGGCCAATTTCAGGATTAAGACATCGCCGACAGGCATTATAAAATATTATGGCTATTTCAACCAGAGCAATCTTGATTTTACGGTAAGCAGCATTGATACGCTTGGTTACCTGGACCGCTTTGCGGTAAAAAACAGCAATCAATATCACAATTTATCTTATAAAGAACGTATCGGTAAAGGCTGGCAAATGAATGCAGGCATTTCTTTCACCTATAACAAAGACGACATTGCTGCGAATGTGCAGGATATGGACAAAGAAACGGTAACGCTGGGGGGATTGGAAACGAAGAATTTTGATGTGTTATCAACCAGCCGGTTTTTTAATGCCAAGATAGTGCTGGAAAAGAAAATATCAGGAATCAATGTTATACGCTTTGGCAGCGAATACAATTACAGTAATGAAGAAAATGATTATACGGCCTATACCGGAGATACTTTTCCTTTTGAAATCAGGCAGAACAACTCGGCGCTGTTTGCGGAAACCGATATTTATGTAACGAATGACCTTGCTGCCAAAATAGGAGGCCGCCTTGAACATGCTTCGGTTATCAATAAAACGAATATTGCTCCACGGCTTTCCCTGGCTTACAAGCTGAGTAAAGGCTCACAGGTCTCATTGGCTTATGGCATTTTTTATCAAACACCGGAATCAAGGTACCTGCCCTCGCCCAATTCACTCGCCTTTATGAAAGCCACGCATTATATCGTCCAGTTTCAACGTATGGTTAACCGGCAGTCATTGCGGCTGGAGGTTTTTTATAAAAAATATGATAACCTGATTAAAACAGGCTTTGTTGATTACCGGGAAGCTGCTATCAATAATAACGGCAATGGCGATGCCAAGGGGTTTGAATTATTCTGGAGGGATAAAAAAACCGTCAGGAATGTTGACTATTGGGTTTCTTACTCCTACCTGGATACGAAAAGGGATTATCTTACTTTCCCCTTTGCGACAACGCCCAATTTTGCAGCAAAGCATACGGGGGCATTTGTAGTGAAGAAGTTTGTTCAGAAAATTAAAATGAATGTCAACGGCTCTTATAACTATGCCAGCGGAAGGCCGTATTACAACATTATGCACAACGGCAGTGAGTATGAGTTTGCAGACAGGGGAACCATACCTGATTACCATAATGTAAGCCTTTCGTTTAATTACCTGCCGTTTATCGGAAAAAAGAACCCGAAATCGTACCCTGTCTGGGTATTGCAGGTAAGCAATATATTCAATACCAAACAGGTTTTTGGTTACCAGTATTCGTATAACGGGCTGCGAAAAGAAGCCATCATGCCTACGTCAAGAATGTTTGTATTTCTCGGTCTGTTCATCAGTTTTGGAATGGACCGGTCTGAAGATATTATCAATAACAATCTTTAATTATCTTAAACTCAAAAAAATGAAAACAATAACACTGCTGTTTATTTCCACTTTTATTACGGTTGGCTTGCTGGCACAAAGTGAAAAATACATTGCGGCAATGAAAAAAAGCATTGCTGAAATTGACAGCGCTTTTATCAAAAACGACGGGACGAAATTTACTGAGGTTGCTGCTGCTTTTGAACGTATTGGTAATGCGGAAAAGAAGGAATGGCTGCCCTATTATTACGCTGCGTATGCTACTATCAATGCCGCTTTTATTAAAAACGACCCCGGGCAGATGGATGCCATTGCCGACAAAGCAGACCGTTATATTGCAACAGCAGATTCGCTGATGCCGAAGAACAGTGAGGTCGCATTGCTAAAAGCCATGAATGCCACCTTGCGGCTGGTGGCTGACCCTATGACCCGTTATATGGAGTACGGTCAACTGATTGAGAAATTTACCAAAGAATCCATAGCGCAGGATGCAGCCAATCCCCGCCCGCATTTTTATACCGGCATGAGCTTATTGAACACGCCAAAGCAATATGGCGGCGGGTGCGAAACAGCAAAGCCCCATTTGCAGAAAGCTGTTGAGTTATATGATACATTTAAACCAGTCAGCGAGTTGCACCCGGATTGGGGAAAAGACCTTGCTGGAAGACTATTGAGTGGCTGTGATTAATCAAATATCTGCATCATTTTAATTCCTTTATTATGGAAGATAAAAAGATCTCCAACGAAGAAAGCCTGAAGCTCATTACCTCTATGATCAACCAGGTGAAAGAGTCGTATCATGATACAGGCATTGCTGCTATTATGTGGGGAAGTGTAATTGCGGTTTGTTCTTTGGTGAGCCTTGCGGAGTTGCATTTTGGTTTCAGGTTGCCATTTAATATATACTGGCTTACTGTTACTGCCGCAGTCGTGCAGGTTTATCTCACGGTTCGTGAAAAGAAACAAAGAGAAGTGGTTTATTATGACGACCGCTATATGGATTTTATCTGGCTGTCGTTTGGTATTGCGCTGGGATTGCTGATTTTTATTATTAATTTCCTGTTTAAGGCATGGGTGCCGGTGCATATCGAATATACTGAGTTGGCAGGGCATAAGCCTTCTTTTGTATTAAGCGAGTTTATAGCTCCTTTTTTTCTCTTGCTTTATGGGCTTCCTACTTTTATTACCGGTACGGCCTGTAAGTTCAGACCCATGCTTTGGGGCGCCCTTGTGTGCTGGGCCTGCTGCATTATCACCGTATTTACGACTATTAAAACAGACTATGCATTGCTGGCCTTGTCTGCTACCATGGCCTGGCTGATACCCGGCGTGCTGATGGAAAAAGAATACAAGACATATAAAAGATCAAAAACGGCGGCCACTGATGTTTAAAGACCTTGATCCTATATTACATTCCCAATTGCGGCTGGCCATTGTTTCTTTGCTGATCAGCGTAAAAGAAGCAGAGTTTACTTTTCTGAAAGAAAAAACAAGGGCAACAGCCGGTAACCTCAGTGTGCAGATACAAAAACTGAAAGATGCGGGATATATTGATGTAATAAAGCAATTCAAGGACAATTATCCGCAAACAACGTGCAGGGTTACCCGGCAGGGCGTTGCGGCTTTTGAGCAGTATGTAAAAGATTTGCAGACATACCTGGGCGGTAATACATAGAAGTCATATAATGGAGAAAGCCCTTTAGACAAAGGGCCTCATTCTCCGTTGGTACTCTAGTGTATGAAAAAGTTGATAAAGATCAGTACCCCTTAAATCTGTTTTGACGTACAGGTTGCAGTACAAACACCGGTTTTACATCCTGGTTTTTTGCCCTTAATGCTTTTTCGAGTGTTTTCTTCAACCTGCCGATATTTTCTTTTATTTGTTTTTTTAATGTGGATGACATGGTATAAGGTTTATTGTTTAGGGAATGGAAACGGGTTCAATAGGGCCTGAATAGGCACATTCTTTATTGGCCTGCACCCTTTTGATTCGGTAAATCATTTTTTCTTTGTCTTTCTTTTCATAAAAGCTGTAGGTGTTATCAGCAGCATCGCCGGTGCCAAACACAAGGGCAATCATGGTAAAGTTTTTACCGTCTTTGCTTTTTTCTATTTCAAATAAGGTGGCTGTTTCATTGTCGGCAGCCGTCCAGTTCAGGATTACCTTTTTATTTTTTATGACGCCATTGAGGGCAGTGAACTTTGAAGTAGTTGATGAGGGTGCAATGGAGAAGTCGTCAGTAACTTTTGCTGCAGCCTGAAAAGCCGTTTGGCTGTAAAGTGCGTTGCAGGCCAACGCTGAAATAAAGCAGCAGAATAAAATTTTTCTCATGATTTCTTAGGGTTTTGAATACATATCGTTTCAAACGGCCCACAGAAATATTGGATGTCAGTTTCGGTAGAATATAAACTGAACGGAAAGCTGCGGAACAACGGACAGGAAGCAGGTCGGGAAAAGCTTCAGGTACGGATTCAACGTAGTTTTACGTTAGTATATGGTGTTTTCCGAATGGTAAACAAACGTATGAATTGAAAGCTGTACTTGCAAGGTTTTTAAGAAAAAATTTTAAAGAATATAACCGGCGCCTGATAAAAGCGTCAGCATCAATCAACAGTAAGCAATCGTATTATTACTAAAAGCTACGAGGATAATTGGAGAATAAGGCCATACCTGTTGATAAACAGGATGGCCTGCAATGGGTATATTTTTTTGTTTGATACATCAAACGCTGGAACTGCAATTTGCAGGGTTGTTGAACCCTGTAAGGGTTCAGTTTGATTATATTAATTGCAACCCCGCATAAAATGGCGTGGGTATTCAGATTTAACCCCTTCGGGGTTCTACACTTACTAATATAAGATAAACCAGGCCTGCGGCAAAAAAGCCCGAAGGGCTTGAACAAAAATAACTCCCGGTGAAACCGGAGGCGTTGATCACAAAGTACTTTATAACCCCGAAGGGGTTAAACAGTATTGAAACCGGGATCTGCCCCAAAAACCAGAATAAGGCCAGCGTTGGCAATAAAGTTAATTGATGCTTTATACACAGCGCCTATGGAGGGCCGGCGCCTAAGTTATACTTTTAAGATAACCCGTTATCACTCTTCAATGGCTTCGTCTTTCACATTCGCCAAAATGGAAGAGGTCATCTTTTTAAGGGGGTTTTTCCTGTTATCAGCATACCCCTTTTTCCGGTTGATAATATCCACACATTCAAAAACGGCTGTCATAAAAGAAGAAGCATCGGCTTTGTTTTTCCCGGCAATATCAAAAGCTACTCCATGATCGGGAGAGGTACGTACAGCGGGTAAACCGGCAGTATAGTTGACCCCTTCACCTGTGGCCAGGGCTTTAAAGGGGATAAGCCCCTGGTCATGGTACATGGATAGTACGGCGTCAAATTTTTCAAAGCTGCGGCGTGCAAAAAAAGCATCTGCGCTATAAGGCCCTACGGCCAGTATATTATTGTTCTTAGCTTCTTTGATGGCCGGTTTGATAATTGTTTCCTCTTCCTGCCCTACAAGCCCTTCATCGCCGGCGTGGGGGTTAAGGCCCAGCACGGCAATCCTCGGTTTGTCAATCCCGAAATCTTTTTGCAGGCTTTCGTTGATGATCTGTAGTTTTCTTACAATAACTTCTTTGGAAATATGCCCGGCTATATCCGCTACGGGAATGTGCTCTGTAACCAGCGCCACCCGGAAATCACCGGCGCATAGCATCATCACCACATCTGCTACACCGAAAATCTGCTTGAGAAAAGGAGTGTGCCCTGTAAAGCCGAAATCATGCGCCTGTATATTTTTCTTATGAATGGGCGCAGTAACCAGGCCGTCTATTTGTTTTTGTTTTAAAGCGCCGACAGCCGTTTGCAGCGACAGTACCGCATACTTGCCGCCCGTATCATTCAACTGGCCGGGACTGATTGGCACTTCTTCTTCCCAGCAGGCGAAAAGGTTAACCTGCTTGTGGTTGATGTGGTTGAAATCTTTTATGCTTTGATAGTTGATATTGCTTTCGGGTACCAGTTTGCGATAAAAATTGATAGCCCTGTTGGAAGCGAAGATGATGGGGGTGCAATGATCCAACATGCGGTTGTCGGCAAATGTTTTAATAATGAGTTCGATGCCAATGCCGTTCAGGTCGCCGCAGGAAATACCGATAACAGGTTTGTTTGTCATAAAATGATGTGATAAGAGGTGTAAATATACAGAATCTGCGGGGCTTGAATTTTGGCGTGTATCAGGGGCTCATTTCACATCCGATAGGATTTCGACATTATCTTTATGCTGCATATTTTTAAGAACCACATAAGGCATACAAGACATTTAAGGGCAATCTTGTATGCCTTATGTGTCTTGTATGGTTCAAATTTTCCGATGCCTGGTTGCCGGTAATTGAGTGGTTACCTTTTGATATAAAAAAAACCGTTGCCCAAACGGACAACGGTTTTGAAATGATATGGCAAAATTAATGTTGCTTATTTAGTAGGCTGCTTCATCACTTTGCGTAATGCGGCCTGGCCGTTAATTGTCGCTTTCAGGATATATATACCGGCGGGCAGCGCCGCAGTATGGTTTAATGTTAAGGTGTTGGTGCCGGTATATACCTGCCTGTTTTCCATCCTTACCACTTTGCCAAACGCATCTATCAGGGAGATATTTGCAATGCCATTTACCGGCGAAAGAATTTCGTATTGCAGCGCATGGCCAAATGGATTAACCACGGTGCCCAGGGCAAAGTCATTTTTGGTATTCAGTTGTATAATGTTGGAATACTTTAATGCGTTTTGCCCGCTTGCCATTACAATACGGTAGTACACTTTTCCGGTAACGATAGCCGGGTCGGTATAACTATAGTTGTTCAGGTCTATGGCGGGGTTATTATAACCCGCCACTGTGGCGATGCGGGTAAAGTTGGCGCCGTTGTCGCTTCTTTCAATGATATATTCTACCGGCTGCTCTTCTTTGGAGCTAACCCATGTAAGAACGGCTTTATTATTTGCCAACCGCCCGGATACAGAGAGCAACTCCGTTTTCAGCACAGGCCCGCAATCAGTCAATATGGATAAATTGATTGTTGTGGGGTCGCTGTAAGCGCAACTGGGGTCATCGAGGTTAAAAGGCATGGAGGCCACCACCACCCTGTACAGGTCGCCTGCATTGGCTGCCTGCGTATGTTCCGGCGGGATGGTGTAGGTGCAGATAAATTCGTTTTGCCCGTTAACAATAACCGGCGTTACCGAACCTGCCGTTCCGGGAATATCGTCCCAGGTAACTCCGCCATCCGTACTTCTCTGCCATTTAAACAGGGTATAGTTGTCAAAATAAGAACGGACCGTGTCGGCAATCTGCAACACGTTGCCTTCACACACAACAGGGTCCTGGGATGGCGAATAGAACATGCTCGGGAAGCAGGTGGCCACGGCTATATCATCCAGCGCCCAGTCATTACCGCCGCCGCCCTGCGAGTTGTTGCGGATGCTGAGGGTATAATCCTGGGCAATGGTATCGGTGCGGAACACAAACCCTTTTTTCACCCAGCCGTTGCCGTATTCTATCTCGCCGGAGCTGTAAATATCCATTCCGTTAAGGGCAAAAGTAAGGTTAGGGTTTACGCCGGGGTAACCATTTTGCAGGGCCGGGGGCATTGCCGCATTCATCTGGCGGCCCAGCGAGTCCATACCGCAGTTGCTGCACACATTCCGCACCCATGCCGAGAACTCGTAATAGGTATTGGGGCAAAGGGTAGAAATGGTTTGCCTGTACACTTCAGAAGCCACATAGTCGGCATTTACCAGCAGCATATAGCCGCCGTCTTGGTCTAATGAGGGTGGATCATTGCCAATAGCATTGTTAGTACCGGTATGATCGCCGTCCACATCCCAGTGGCCGCCAAACATACGGTTGGTACAGCTTAGCGGATCCGTGGCGGGTATGGGACTGGGATCATCACAATCAGGCCGTTTTCTCGCATTCCGGTCGGTGCCGCTTTTGGGGCTGATGTTTTTTACAATAGAGTATTTACCATCACCTATGGAATTAATATCGCTGGGATTGACATTGTTTACGTAAGTATAAGTGGCAATCGGGATGGCAAGGTCGGTAATCCTGCTCTGGCTGGTACCGTTGCCAAAAGTACCGCCGTATTCGCTGGCAATATTTACGCCGATACTATTGGCGCAAAGGTCCAATGGCTCGGAGATGACGATTTGATATGGGGTGGCTGTCAGCGTTATATCTGAACCTCCGGCGCTTGTTCTATACAGGAACTGCCCGGGGTAAAGGTTGATCGTGTCGCCGTAGCTTCCGGTTACTACTACCCTGAAGGCAGTAGCAAAGATCATACCTCCACCTCCCTTCGGATTGTGAGTATTTGCAATCATCGTTCCGCTGCCACTTGTTGAAGCGGCAGTATTGTTTGGCGGGATACCCGGGTTAGTGGCGCCAAAACCTAAATTCATCTTTATATTGTATTCGTTTACACCCGGTGCAGATTTGTAAGTAGCCGGGTCATCATTCACCCCGTCATTAGCCGTATAGCTTTTATAGGTAAGCCCTTCGTTGGTAATAATTTTAATTGGCTCGCCGGTAAGCATGGCGGTATTGATTGGTATATTATCCACATATCTCGGAAAGTACACCGTACCGGAAGTATGATTAATGGTCATACGGATTTCCAATGTGTCTCCCGGCTGCACCTGTCCGCCGGTTGATCGTTTGCTTACGTTTACATAGCTGTTTCCGAAACGTAGAGGAGGGTTGGTGGTGGTGGCACAAATATTGAAATTACCGTTTGCTGTGGGGGCGGGGGCGCTGGTGGAGGCTACTCTTACATAGTAAGTAGTACCTGCCGTAGTGGATACAGCCAATGTATTGCCTGTAGTACAAGTAACGTAGCTAAGCGACCCACAATTACCGGTATAGGCTTCCATCCTGCGGTTCGTAAAATTAGCGCCGATGCTGCTTAACGCAATATTTGTGGTGCCTGTGGTAACGGCTGTAAACCTGTACCAAACATCATATCCCGCATTACCGCCGCCACAAGCTGCATTTAATGTGGTAGGCGTGGAGGCCGTAGCTCCTATTACTGTACCCGATATATTACTGCATGAACCACCTACAGGCAGCGTGATGGCCCCGCTGCAATCATCATTGGAAGGAGGGTCCACAATACAAATATTAAAAGTGCCAGCCGTATTGTTATCGGAAAATATTCTTACATAATACGTATTGCCAATTGTGAGCCCGGAAGCGGTAAGGGTATTGCTATTGGTGGCACAATCCAGGGAAGAAAGAGAACCGCAGGTACCGGAAAAAAGCTGTATGCTTCTTTGCGTGGGTGCTGATGACAAAGTGATTGTTGGGTTGGCGCTTTGGGCTACGAAGCTGTACCATACATCATTCTTGTTTCCACCGTCATCACCGCAGGCTCCGGTTACCGGTGTATAGGAAGCGCTGATCAATGTTCCTGCAGTATTTGAGCAGGTTTGGCCTGATGTAATGGGGATTGCATCTGCACATTCGTCGTTGGGTGGTGGTGGTATTTCATACCAAGAGATAATGCTTCTGCGGGTGGCTAAGTTTCCGGCGGACCGGGTCTGTGTTACGTCTCCGGTAGCCCCGGCACTGGCCTGGATATTATAAGCCGCAGTATGCGATTGATCACTACCTCCTGTATTCCTGTATTGAGCAGACAACCCGGTTTTACTCCATCCTGTACCTGTCAATGTTCCCCATGTATTTGCTGATTGGGTTGCCCAAAACGCCATTGTTACTGTATTAGGGTTGGTCGTCGTTCGCCCGGTTACGGTTACGGCTGTTGTACCATTGCTCACAGTATTATTTGTCGGCCCACCATCTTTACCCCATGAACTATTGCTGTTAGATGGCCTGAACACATACATTATTACTGATAAAGGTCTGCTACCGCCCCCCCCTGTTACAGAAGGATTTGCACTCCATGTTCCATTAAAACGGCACCAGAAAATGCGGATCCTCTGGTTGTCGTTGTTATACTGGGTTTCGGGAGTCCATGTTTGTCCACCCGCTTGTGATATGGTTAAATTATTATCGTTGTACCTGTAATGGGCATAAATAACAACAAGATCGCCGGCCTGCATAGAACCCGGCGGTGTTACAGCAACTGTAGTGTTGGTTTGTGAATTGTTATCTGTTGGGTTACTGGCTACATCAAAGAATGTTTGTGCATGTACTGCAAGAGAGCATAAGCAGCTAAGTGCAAGCATGCAAAGGGTACGGTGAAAGAATAAGGTCGGTTTCATAGTCAGGACACTTTTTGGTTTTTTTCAGGATGATGAACTAACAAATAAACAGCAAGGATTGTAGATATACAATAGGAGATACACTGATTTTTTATAAGGGTTTTTACCTGTAAAAAAAGGGTACTTGTTCCATTGCGCCGTTTAAAGCAGGTAAATATCTTGTGTTAAAATCCACATACCTGAAAAATCTGAACCAATGAAGAACATCACCCTTAGCGCCGTTTTTATTCTCGCCGCTATCTGTAGCTTTTCGCAACCGGGAAATGATGCATGTGCCAATGCTACATGGATTACTACGGACTCTACCTGTGTAACCGGTACAAGCCGCCTTACGGGGCAAACATTGCAGGGGGCTACGAACCAAGCTTACACGATTGCGTCATCCTGCTATGGCGCAAACATAAGAGATGTATGGTACCGATTTGTTGCAAAAACAAAATACCCTACAATTACAATATCCAACCAGCACGCCAACTGGGGTGGAATTTCCAATGTGAAGATTCAATTATTAGCTGGTACTTGCGGTGCTGCATCTTTCACCCAAATTGCCTGTGCAGATGGACCATCGCTTACTCCCTCTCTTACCAGCCCACTAACTGAAGGCACAACTTACTATATTAGGGTTCATAAAAATCAGCCAGCAGCCATAAGCAACACACATACATTTACCATTTGTATTACAGACCCGCTGACTAAAGGCGGCAGGATGAGAGAAGTTTTTACCCGTACTGTACTTGCAGGAGGTTCGGGCAATTTTAATTACCCCTGGGAGGTTACTTATGGTTCTGATAATAGTTTATGGATAACCGAAGCAAAAGGGTATAAGGTTTATAAAGTCAACCCCAGTACGGGTGTAAAAACAACAGTACTGGATATTTCCCAGGGAAGTTCGTTTACACCTTCTTCATTCAGGTGCCAGTTTAACAATGGAAGTGGTGCACAGGGTGGTTTAGCAGGCCTGGCTTTACATCCAAAATTCTTAGACCCGGTAGCGCCGCAAAATTATGTTTACATCTCTTATATACATACAAGAAATTCAAGTACTGTTTTTGTTAACCGGTTGGTACGGTTTACTTATAATACAGGAACAGGTTTGTTGGAATCACCCGTATCATTATGTGATACACTACCTGGCAGCAGCGACCATAATTCCCAACGCATGATTATTGCCCCGGTGAACGGAGTGGATTATCTTTTTTATGCTTCGGGAGATATGGGGGCCGGGCAGTTTGGCAATCATATGCGAACACTGAAAGCCCAGTTCATAAATTCTTACGAAGGGAAAATTTTACGCTTTAACCTGGCCTCTGATGGAGATGCCGGAACACTTGACCGGTGGATACCCAATGATAACCCTTATAATGGTACATTAGGCGTGCAAAGCGCCGTTTGGGCAACAGGTATGCGGAATAACCAGGGCTTTGCTTATGACAGCACTACCAATACCCTGTATGGTTCATCTCACGGCCCGTTCAGTGATGATGAAATCAATGTGATAGAACGGGACAAAAATTATGGCCATCCTTTTATAGTAGGCTACTCCTGGGACAATAATGCAAACAGCACTACGGCGGGTGCAGCGCCTAACATGAGCCCGGCACATCCTTCCAGTTGCCCGATGATTAGCAATGAGACAACTGCCGCCGCTGCAATCCCTAATTACAAAGACCCGCTTTTTTCTGCATATCCCAGTTCAGTTGCTTATCCAACACTTTCAGGTTTGTGGAATACAACAAATGGAGGAAATGGTTTATGGCCTTCAGAAGGCTGGTCGGGCCTTGATGTATATACAAACAAGGTTATTCCCGGGTGGAAACAATCGTTGATTGCAGCAGGGTTAAAATGGGGACGGTTAATAAGGGTTAAACTTGATGCAGCCGGAACCGGTGTAGTTCCTACGGGCGGGGGAGATACCATTACTTATTTTCAAAGTACAAACAGGTACAGGGATCTGGCTTTTGCCCCCAACGGCAGGGATATATATGTAATAATGGATAATAATTCCGCTACATCCGGACCTGGCACAGAGAACCCTGTTACACCGGCTTGCCCTGGTTGTTTGGTAAAATACAGTTTCTTGGGTTATGCAAGTGCAGCCGGAAAAAGTACTATCCCTGATTATATCCCCGTAGCACAAGGAATGGCCAATCAGTGTAATACCGGAACAACTGTAACTATTGACGGAAGCAATAACCATTTATGGGTTCCCATTACCGGTCCTGATGGAAATATCCTGGCAGAAATTTTTGCAAACGGGAATAATCTCGGTACGGTTACTTCATCTTTCTATACTAACCAGGGTGCAATAAGAAACAAAAACGGCAGGAAATATTTAGACAGGAATATTACAATTACCACGCAAAACGCCCCGGCAGGTGATGTGAAAATAAGATTGTATATCACCAAAGCAGAATACGATGCGTTGTCAGCCTCCCCGGGAAGCGGCATCAGCACCCCGGCTAATTTAAAGCTGTATAAGAATAACGATGTATGTGGCGCTGCCATGAACCTGAACCCTTCTTTGGTTACCATGGATTTTAATACAGAGGCTTTTGGTTCCGATGGCTATGTGCTGCAAGGCACTGTCAACGGCTTCTCTACTTTCTACTTCGGGTCAGAGTCTATCATCACCTTACCTGTTGAGCTGATTGCTTTCAAAGCAGCCCTTCAACCCAATAACAGCGTATTACTGCAATGGGTTACAGATAATGAATCTGCTACTTCCCGCTTTACAATTGAAAGAAGCGCCGATGGCATTTCATTCTCCCCGATAGGCGATGTGGATGCCGTGGGCAACACGAACAGCCGGACGAATTATTCCTTTACGGATAACCAGGCGGCCAACCGCGGCCTGATACTGTATTACCGCTTGAGGATATACGACAATGACGGCTCTTATAAATACTCACAGATAATACCGGTTACATTTGCTGATATTGCAGGCAAAGTATCCGTTATTCCCAACCCGGTTCAGCACACTACCACAGTAGCTATTACAGCAGTTACTGATGGAAAAATACAGTTAAGGGTAGTGGATAATATGGGAAGAACGGTGTTGAGTACTTCAGCCGGTGTAAGAAAAGGCGGCGGCAACACCATTACGCTGGATATGAGCAGGTGGGCGGCCGGAACTTATTACATGGTTGTTACCGGCGCAGGAGTAGATCAGCAGATAAAGCTGCAGAAACTGTAACCAGAACGATTGTTTCAGACACATATCAATTCACCCGCCTTTATGGCGGGTGAATTTTTTACCTGATATTTCTTATAGCTAACCGGCCGATATGTTTTCGGAAAAGAAGAAGTAAAATGATTAACAGGGCCGTCCATAACCAGATAAGTAAAGAAGCGCCATTGTACACAGGCCAATGGCCCACACGATGAATTAAATAGCCATTCAGGAATTTTTCAATGATCAGCCGGTCTATATACATTGGCGCTATCAGCAACAAGGCAATGACCGGCCATTTATAATTATTGCGAATAGTAGTAATAGCCCTCCACAACGGCGCTGCTACGGCGAGCAATACCAGCAAAGCGCCTGCCATTACGGGTAAGTAGGGAAAGAAAGGCGCATCGCTAAGCGCCTGCTTCAGGGTTCTTATTTCATCTCCGCCCCGCATAGCCATAGCCAGCAGTTTGGGTAATGGAAGCGAGCCGAATACCAATGCCAACCCCCAGGCATTTTTTGTTTCCGGTTGCTTTGGGCTTAGCCATACAAAACCCAGCCACAGGAACAACGCCGACACCAGCGGCCCTGCAAAAGAAGCAATATACCAGTTGGGCGTATGGGCGCAACCTTCACAAAGCTGCCAGAGCAGAAAATCCCTTGTGCCCCAGCAACCGCATACCAGCCGGGCTGCTGCATGATGGCCCAACTCATGTGCTTCGTGCAGCAGAAGCACAAGTACCAAAAAGCC
Source organism: uncultured Chitinophaga sp. (assembly GCA_964560445.1). Lineage (GTDB taxonomy): Bacteria > Bacteroidota > Bacteroidia > Chitinophagales > Chitinophagaceae > JJ008. The sequence goes on from CAZLLT010000010.1 coordinate 45,450, forward strand.
AAGCCATGATTTGAGGTTGGAGGTCAGGTGCATGGGGTAAAGGTAGGAGTGGTTTTCTTTTCCGGCCGGAGCTCTTATTCACAGCCTTGTACACCAGCAAGGACTCCGGTCTGCTTCGAGGTGATATGTATTAAGTTGCTTAACCGCCCAATGCCGGCTGCGCCAGGCAGGGAGAATGGTTTATACCTCTATTCCTAAAACAATTTTATATACGGCTCAAAGGCGTATATGCGGTTGCGTTTGTAGCCCGTAAGTTCGGTAAGTATGTTTAGTTGCTGCAGGTCGGCAACCAGCCTGTTGGCAGTAGATGCATGTATTTGCAGTACATCGGCTACCTGCGCACCGTCCATAATGGGTTGCCTGTATAACTCCTGTACCAGCCTGCGGGCATCCTGTTGTTTTCTGCCCAGTTGCACCAGTTTATTCAGTTCTACCTCGTTACGCAGTTTTATGATGTTCTGAAATGTGGCAATACTCTTTTGGGAAGTTTCTACCACACCTTGCAGAAAAAACTGCACCCATTGCTCCAGTTCGTTATGTGTTCTCACCCGTGTAAGCCTGTCGTAATATTCGGCACGGTTGCGTTCAAAAAAATCAGACAGGCATAGTGTGGGATGGGTCAGTATTTTTTTATCGTGCAGGTACAGCGTTATCAGCAACCTGCCTATTCTGCCATTACCATCTAAAAAAGGGTGTATCGTTTCAAACTGGTAATGAATAAGGGCAATTTTTACCAGGTGCGGTACACGAATGGGCAAATCCATAATTTCCGCATTGATGAATTGTTCCAAATCCTGCATCAATGCAGGTATTGCATCATGTACAGGCGGCACAAAGGCGGCATTTTTAAGGCTGCTGCCTATCCAGTTTTGGCTGCTGCGGTATTCTCCGGGCATTTTTTCTTTGCCTCTTACACCCTGCAATAATATTTTATGCGTTTGCCGGATAAGCCTGTTGGAAATGGGCAGTTTTTCCATAGTGCCAATGGCTTCGTTTACAGCCTGTATATAGCTGTGTACTTCTTTCCAGTCGTCTCTTTTTTCGGGGTTTATATCTGCTTCTTTAATTAATGCCTCTTCAAAAGAAGTTTGCGTTCCTTCAATTTTACTGGAAACGGTAGCTTCTTTGGTTACATGCATTTTAATAAAATAATCAATGTCGGGTATCAGTTCTGAAAATGCATCCAACCGGCCAATGCTGCGGTCGGCCTCACTCAGCAAATTTTGCAAAAGGGGGCTTCCCACCAACCATTGCAGGCTGATTTTTTCAGGGGCAAAACTTTCATATTCAATCTGTTGTACCCATTTACCAGCTTTAAATTCCTTTATGTCCTTTGCTTTCATAAATGCAAATATAATATTTTATATTTGCAGATAATTAAATAAGTGAAAATATGATATTTCTTATTTGCAATTCCGAATTCCTTACCCTGCTATGGTAATACCTAATTCTGTAAGACAGGGGTAGTTTCCCGGGGCTTCTTTCTGACAGCCTGATAGCAATCGGGAGCTAGTTGCAGCAAAAATGGGCAGGGCCGTTTTGGAAAGGGTAGTTGCCAGGTGAAAAAATAAGTTCCCAACCAACCCGATTCGTATCAGGGTATCAAAAGTTTAGTCCCGCAACAGCAAAGTAGCCCGGACAAGAATCGAACTTGTATCTAAAGTTTAGGAAACTTCTATTCTATCCATTGAACTACCGGGCCACTTTGCCTGCGGGATATTCTATCCCTGCCTACCGGCAGGCAGGCATTGAACTACGGGACCATCCTTCGTCAGGCTCAGGATGTACAAAGCGCTGAACTTAGGGCTGCAAATATAAAGAAACAAGGCAGTTTTCGTAAGTTCGCTGTTTAAAACCCATTTCACTGCGTGAACGAAACGGAATTGATACAAGGGCTTCGCAACGGAGAGGAAGGGGCGTTTAAATACCTCGTTGAAACCTATAAAGACAGAATTTATAACACCAGTCTCGGCATCGTCCATAATGCCGAAGATGCAGAAGATGTGGCGCAGGAAGTGTTTATCCAGGTTTTCCGGTCCATTCATTCCTTTAAAGGCGAATCCAAATTAAGCACCTGGCTGTACCGTATTGCCACTACCCGTTCGCTTGACCTGCTTCGCAGCAAAAAAAGCAAAAAAAGGTTTGGCTTTCTTCAGCGCCTTTTCGGAGATGGTAACGAACCCTTATATGAAATACCGGATTTTAACCATCCGGGCATAAAACTGGATAAAAAAGAAGCTGCCGCCACCCTGTTCCGGGCTATCGGACAATTGCCCGAAAACCAGAAAATTGCATTCACATTACATAAAATTGAAGACCTTAGTTATCAGAAAATTAGCGAAGTAATGCAAACAACCGTTCCTGCCGTGGAATCCCTGATGCACAGGGCACGGCAAAACCTGAAAAAAATTTTGGAAAAACCTCCTGGTTAAACCGGGGTTCGAGAAAGTTTTTAGTCTTATAATCGTCAAAAACATGTTCTGAATGATATGAAACAGAAAGAAAACATAGAAGAAATATTGTCAAGCCTTGACGGAATGGACAAGGCGGTGGCGCCTGATTTCTTTTATACCCGTTTAAGGGCTAAAATGGAAGCCGGGTTCATCCCGTCTGTTACGAGGAGGCCCCTGCTTCTTCGCCCGGTTTTTGTTATGGGAACCTTATTGCTGGTGATGGTAATCAATGCTGTTGTGATCTTCCGCAGCAACAGGGCGGATGGCAATGGACAGGGAGATGCCGACCTGATGCAATCCATAGCGGCGCAATACAGTCTTAATAACAGCATCACCCATGATATAAACCAGTAATACATGAGGAATACCACTAACAGAATTCTTGCCATTGCAGTGGCTTTATTGCTTGTTGCCAATATAGCGTTGGTGGCAGTGCTGGTATGCGGCAAGAGGTCTCCAAAAAAAGAAACGGATAAAGAAAAGTTTGAAAGGGCTATCGGGGATTTAGGGCTTACTGATGCACAAAAGAAAGAATTTGATGCGAAACGGGATGCACATTTTGCCGTTATCCGCCCTATATTCGATTCTATTCGTTCCAACAGGACGGCGTTATTTAACCTGGTAAAGGAACCGGTTGTCAATGATAGCCTTGTTGCCGTTTATGCACAGCGTATTGCAGAAAAACAGGTATTGGCAGATAAGCAGACAGTAAGCCATTTTCATAGTATACGCCTTTTGCTCGACAGCGCACAGCAGATAAAATACGATGAGTTCCTGTTAAAGATGCTGCAGCGGCAGAAGAAAGATTCTACAAATAAAAAAGAAAAATAAGCGGCGTTTAGCGATAGATCCTTTCTATTACATCACGGTATTTTTCCATTACCACTTTTCTTTTTAATGAAAGTTTGGGGGTCATCTCACCGGTATCAACGCTCCATTCATCCGGCAGCAGTTCAAATTTTTTTACCTGCTCAACATGGTTAAAGAACTTATTGAAACTTTCTACCAGTTCTTTGTACAGTTCCAGCACCCTCGGGCTTCGTAACAATTCTTTTTTATCGGAGCAGTCAATATTTTCTTTCCGGCACCAGTCCTGTAAGCTGGGAAAAGAGGGAACGATCAGTGCGCCAACGAATTTCCGTTCAGAGCCTACAAGCATTACCTGTTCAATGAACGGTGATTCTTTCAGCTTGTTTTCAATAGGCAAAGGCGCTACATATTTACCGCCACTTGTTTTAAAGAGTTCTTTTTTACGGTCTGTAATTTTCAGGTAATTGTCTGCACTCAGGGTGCCGATGTCGCCTGTATGGAACCAGTCGTTTTTTATTTCTTCTGCAGTAAGATCGGGCCGCTTGTAATAGCCCATCATGATATTCGGACCTTTACAAAGTATCTCGCCATCTTCAGCAATTTTTACTTCTACGCCGTCAATAAGCGGACCTACTGTTCCAAATCTTCTTCCAGATTCCTGGTAGCGGTTAACGGATATAACAGGCGATGTTTCCGTAAGGCCATATCCTTCCATGATGGGGATGCGTGCCGCAGTGAAAATACGGATAAGCCTTACCTGGCAGGCGGCGCCGCCTGTTACAATACAAACAATATTATTGCCAAGGGCTTCCCGCCACTTACTGAAGATAAGTTTATTGGCAATGGCCAGTTTCATATTGTAAAGTGCCCCCTGGTCTTTATTAATTTCAAATTTTTCTGCCAGGCTGTGCGCCCAGAAAAACAGTTTCTTTTTTATGCCTGTAAGTTCATTGCCTTTCTGCATAATGCGGTCATAGACTTTCTCCAGCAAGCGGGGCACTGTGGTAAAAACATGCGGTTGCACTTCTTTTAAATTGTCAGCAATGGTTTCCAGGCTTTCTGCATAGTAAATAGATGTGCCTTTGAACAAATAGAGATAAGTAACCATTCTTTCGAATATATGGTTCAGCGGCAGAAAGCTCAATGCTTTCAGTTTATCTCCTTCAGGAAAGCAGGGCAGGCAGGCCAGTACATTGGAAAGGATATTGCGGTGCGATAACATTACTCCTTTGGGTGTGCCGGTGGTGCCGGAAGTGTATATTATCGTAACAAGGTCTTCATATTGAATTTTGTCTGCAATGGGTTTTATCCGGGCCTGCAATTCAGGGGTGCTTAGCTCCAATACTTCTTTCCAGTGCCGGGCATTGGGTACATGCTCAAATGTAAAAATGTTTTGCAGGGAAGGGATTTTTTCTCTCAGGCTGTGCACTTTCAGGAACAATTCTTCATCATTTACAAAAACTGTTTTTACCTGCGAATCGTTCAGTATAAATTCCAGCTCATTTACGTTGATGGTAGGATAAACCGGCGTAAGGAGGGCGCCGATTTGCTGAACAGCAAGGTCAAGGAATACCCATTCCGGCCTGTTCTTGGATAAAATGGCCACTTTGTCCCTTCCTTCCGGTGTCATATCGCCGCAACTGATACCCAGCGATAGCAGGCCTGCACTCAATTTGTCAACCAGTTCTTTGACCTGATTAGTACTATATGTTTTCCATTGACCGGCTTCTTTACCGCCCACCATCACCTCAAGAGGGGTTCTTTCCAGGTGGTATTCAAGACAATCAAATAATCGGCGTGGTTCTGTCATATGCAATCGTAGATTAATGAGAGAAAGGCTTGACCAGCAATTTACTTTAAACAACAATACAAAAAAAGGATTTGCATGGAAAAGCAGGAAAAACAAAAGGAAAATACATGCCCTCTCTGAAATACAGCGATGTCAATGAATAGATATGACTAAAAAGAGAACGATTGAATTATTTTACCTGGTAATATTGACCTGCGGGCATTTTAAATACCCTGTTTTTCTGAAAGTTGGTCAGGTTGGTATATTCTTCATTATGTTCTTTGGTCCAGTTGTCAAAAGCAGCCTGGTCTTCAACACTTCCGAAGAGCCATTGGTTGTAGGCATCGAATGTGCCGTTTTTTAAAAACTGTTGTTGCAGTTCAAACAGCCTGAACGGGTATTTTGCGGCAAAGGAACTTTCAAACCAATCCAGCACAAACCTTGTCCGGATCATGGAGAGGGAAGTCGTAGTGATTCCTTTGTTGGCAAGGGATGATTGCCCGGCCATTGTGGTAAGAAAAGCTTTGGCAAATTCGCTTTTGTTTTTCTCTTCGCCTTTCAGCAGGTCGGCATCGGTAAACAGTTTCTCTTTGTATCCCTGCAACAGCAGGTTTTTCATCAAGGCGCCCCTTTCACCAAGGCTTTCCATGTTTACAAATATTTCTCCATAAATAAGGCTCCAAACCTTGTCTTTGGAATAAAAATAAAACCTCGCTGCGTTGTAATAATTGCCGCTGTAGCCCGGGTCGTTCCTGATGCCGGCTTCCCATTGGTCAATGGCCGAAAAATTCTGGGCGGCCCAAAGCAGTTCGCCATATTCGCTGTAAAGCGGGCCGCTTTTAGGAAATTTCTTCAAGCCTTTTTTATAGACTTTCTCACATTCTTTTACTTCTTCCAGCGCCTTGTAAATATTGCCGCCGATCTGGTACACCACCACATCCGCATCTTCCCTGTCCAGCAGCGGTTTTATTTTATCCAATGCTTTTACATAATCCCTTTTGAAGTAATAACTCATCACCAGGTCTTTTTGCAGCTCCAGGTCATTGCTTTTTTGCTGCAGGGCACGGGTAAGAACCAAAATGGCATTGTCAAAATCCCCGGACCGCATAAACGTTTTCGCTGTTTCATGCATCGTTTTAATATCATCCTGGGCATGGATAGGGGTGCGGGTTGCCAAAAGGCATACAATGCTGAACAGTAGGGTGATGCTTTTCATATAAACGGTTAAAAAAAACAAAAGACGTTGCAAACGCTGTGCCTGTTGCAAAAGTAAAGAATATTTATCCGGCTGTAGTTAAATCAGGTGGGTGAGCAGGCCGTCCCTTAGTTTAGGCTCAAACCAGGTACTTTTTGGGGGCATTACCTCATTGCTGTCGGCAATATTGAAAAGCTGCTCCATGGTTACCGGGTAGATGCTGAAAGCCACTTTCATTTCACCGCTGTCCACTCTTTTTTCCAGTTCCGCCAGCCCGCGGATGCCGCCGATAAAATCTATTCTTTTATCTGTACGTTGGTCTTTAATGCCTAATATTTTTGAAAGAACATTATTAGATAAGATAGTAATGTCCAGTATGCCGATAGGGTCATCCGTATAAGTGCCTTCACGGGCACTTAAGATATACCATTGTTTGTCGAGGTACATTCCAAACTCATGCACTTCCGAAGGTTTTACAGGCTCCGGGTTTAGGGTAATAAAAAAATCGTCCTGCAGCAGGCTGATGAAATCTTCTTTGTTGTGGCCATTGAGGTCTTTTATCACCCGGTTATAATCCATAATAGCAAGATTACTGGACGGGAACAGGGTAGTCAGGAAGAATTTTGCATCTTCACTGTCCGGCAACTGTTTGCTCACTTTGGCTGCAGAAGCTGCCCGGTGATGACCATCTGCAATATAGGTGCAGGGTACTTTTGTTTGAAAAAGACGGGTGATAGTGTCAATGGTTTCATCATCATTCACCACCCAAACGGCATGTTGAATGCCGTCTGCGGCAGTAAAATTATATACAGGCGAATGTGCAGCCTGCCAGTTGCCAATGATGTTGTTTATTTCATCTGCATCCCTGTAAGCGATAAATACGTTGCCTGTTTGTGCGCCGATGGTTACCATGTGGTCTATCCTGTCTTTCTCTTTTTCGGGCCGGGTAAATTCATGCTTGCGGATGATGTTATTGAAATAATCATCAACAGATGAAACGCATACAAGCCCGGTCTGGCTTCTTCCTTTCATTACCAACTGGTAGATATAATAACAGGGCTTTTCTTCTTTGAACAGGATGCCTTTGTGAATGAACTGTTCCAGGTTGGCCTTTGCGGTATCATATACCTGCCTGCTGTGAATATCAACATCGGGCGCCAGGTCAATTTCAGCTTTGGTAATATGCAGAAAAGAAAAAGGGTTTCCTTCTGCTTCCGTTTTGGCTTCTTCGCTGTTCAAAACATCATACGGTTTTGACGCTACCTGCTGCGATAATTGCTGCTGGGGCCTTGCTGCCTGAAAAGGTTTTATAATAGCCATTTTTGTTTAACCTTTTTTATTTGCAAATACGTTCATTAATTCGGTGATTGCCGTTACACTTTCCAGCGGAAGGGCATTGTACATGGAAACCCGGAACCCGCCCACACTGCGATGGCCTTTTACGCCAACCATTCCTTCCTGCCTGCAAATGCTTAGGAACTCCTGTTCCAGTTGGGTGTCATCAATAACAAATACAGCGTTCATTTTGCTTCTGTCTTCCCTGGCCACAGGTCCGCGGAACAAAGGCAATGCATCCAGTGTATCGTAAAACAGTTTTGCCTTTTGCTCATTCACTTTTTCAAGGGCGGCAATGCCGCCTTCTGCTTTCAGCCAGCGCAATGTAAGCAGGGCAACATACACTGCAAAAACAGGCGGCGTATTTAACATGCTGGCCTCTTTGATATGATTGCGATAGTCGAGTATAGAGGGAATGTTTCGGTTTACTTTTCCTAAGATAGTTTTATTCACCACTACCAGGTTTACCCCGGCTGCGCCCATGTTTTTTTGCGCCCCTGCATAAATAAGGTCAAACTTATTAAAGTCGAGTTGCCGGCTGAATATATCGCTGCTCATATCGGCAATAAGCGGCACTCCTGTAGTATAAGGTATAGTATGCCATTGTGTACCGGCAATGGTTTCGTTGGTGGTAATATGCAGGTAGGTTGCGGTAGGGGTAACGTTTATTTTTCCGGGAATAGTGGTATAATTTGTTTCTTTTGAAGAGCCTGCTATCTCTACATGGCCAAACAGCTTGGCTTCTTTAATCGCCTTTACCGACCAGGCGCCTGTTTCCGTATAAGAAGCTATCTCGTTTTCATTCAGCAGGTTCATCGGTATCTGCATAAACTGGGTGGTGGCGCCGCCATGAAGAAATAATACTTCATGATCATCGTCTAACTGCATCAGTTCTTTTACAAGGCTTCTTGCTTCTTCCATTACCGGTTGAAAAAGAGGGGTGCGGTGGCCGATTTCAAGCAGGGACAAACCGCTATCGTTGAAATTAAGAATGGCTGCTGCCGCCTTTTCAAAAACTTCTTTGGGTAAAATGGAAGGGCCTGCTCCAAAATTATGTATTACAGCGCTGTTGAGTCGGGTCATGTTTACACGGGTAAATGTAACGAAGCGCAAAGATAGGTTCCTGTTTGGTATTATCAGGGTATAAAGAAGGGTTTAGCAGTGGTACGGTTTGAAATAATAGTTGTCAAAAAACTAACCACGAAGGCACAACGGCACGGGGATTCGCTGAGTTAACTCTATGTTGCTTTGTGTTCCCGGCGCCTCGGTGGTTCAAAATTTCAAACCTGATAGCTATCGGGTGTACCACTACCAAGGGTTTAAGATATATCCATATTACTCATGTTCCCTTCCTGTTGCGGCGCCTTTGCGCCATGCTTCGTTCAGCGCTTCAAACTCTTTCAGGTCTTCCGCAGAAAACTCTTTGTTGACAAGTGTTTTCAGGTCGGGCTGGCCGGCATTTACCCATGCGGTGTACCAGAGAGAAGCTACGGCAAAAACGGACTGCCGCATTCTTCGTTCCACCATGCCTTTCAGCCGGGCATCGTAGGCTTTGGAAAAACCGGCTGAGTATTGCCGGATGACCACGCCGTTCCTTTCTTCAAACGAAAATTTTCTGTCTGAAGGAAAGGCAGCGGAAAGTTCTTTTTCTACCTGCAATACGGTGTCTGCGGCGGCAGCGCTTTCTAATATTCTTTTCCAGATAAAATCGGCGGGATTGCTGATGTAGGCTGCTTTGCCGATAAAGAAGTCCCATTCTTTTTCAGCCAACAGTTCGGGCAAGCGGCTTTCCCAGAAGCCATGTATGCCTTTTTGATTGGTGAACTGTCCGTTGTGGTTGCTGCAGGCATGGAGTGGCACATGTGCATCGGCCATATAATGGCCTATCTCGGTGGAGTATTTAAGGATTTTTGCCTGGTGTTTTTCTTTAAAGGCTTCGGTAAGGCGGTGCAGCATGGTTTGCAGCCACCAGGGCACAATGCCGTATTTGTTCAACGTGTCTTCGGAATATTTTGCAACTGCATCGTTCCATTTCCTGGGGAGGGAATCGTAAGGATAGCTGCCGTAATAATCAATATCTATATAATGGCGGGGGCCTTCTTCAGGTATGGCGTATCTTCTCTTGTCAGGGTCAACAGCATGTTCGGAAATAAAATCAATGTGCGGCTTGTACAAGACCAGCATTTCCGGCGGCAGCAGGTAAACGGCGTACTGGTTTATTTTTCTATGTGCAAAAAAGCCCCAGCAAAAAGCAGTATAGCTAAAATACAGGGAAAGGAGAATGAATAATAGCCGTTTCATAATTAATGATTAAAAAATCATTGTTTAAGATAAGCATATATTTTAAAATTGATTATAGCCAGAAAAAGGCTTGTATATACTCCTGCAAATTGTGGCGGTGTTTTTTTGCCTGTAAGAACGGACAAGACAAAAAGGTTGTTTATGCAATAACCCCGGACTCATTGTGGCTGAAAAATAAAGTTGTGCCGTATCACTTGTATCAGGTGGCGCAGGCCCGTTTGCGATACCCAAAATAAGAAAAATGGGAAAGCAATTCTTTCAGGCTATTTATCCAGCCCGTTTTCTTCGCCAATAGAATCCGAATTAACAATGCCGAGTTTTTCTACGGCAACTTGCGCTGCTATCTGTGAAGCGTCTTTTTTATTGAAAGCCCTTCCTTCGGCAATATTTTTTCCGTCGAGCACAGCGGCTACGGTAAACAGGCGGCGGCCGTTTTCTAATTTTTCGTTCAGCGTTTCAAACTCCAGCACCCGGCCATTCTTATTGGCCCATCCGTAAAGCTTGTTCTTATGGTTAATTTCGAGTGTTTCCAGGTCGTCCATGAACATATGGGGCAAAATGATGCAGTCCAGCACCCATTTGGCCGTTTTTTTATAACCATGGTCCAGGTATATAGCCCCTACCAATGCCTCCAGTGTATTGCCGAATATCTGGCTGGTTTTAAGGGAGCCGTCCATCTTGTTGTATAAAGTGATTTTTTTTAACCCCATCCGCAACGCTATCTCGTTCAATTGCTGGCGGTTGACCATTTTGCTCCGCATCTCCGTCAGAAACCCTTCTTCCCTGTACGGATACCGTTTAAAAAGATAGTCCGCTATCAAAGCGCTGAGCACAGCATCGCCAAGGTATTCCAATCGTTCATTGTTTTCATCGGCGCTTTCACGAACGGAACGATGGGTGAGGGCGGTTTTATAAAGAGAAATACTTCCCGGTTTAAACCCTAAAATATTTTTAAGCTCTTTCTTAAAACCCTGCCCGGCATGCTTAGATAAAAAAAACCTGAAGAAATCCACAGAATTTAAGCTACGAAAAAAATATAACAGTACGCTAATTAAATAATAAAAGTTTACGGGTTGCCGCAAAAAGGCAGTAACATACCCGGTGCTACCCCTGGTATTTTTTTACGATAACACAGGCATTGTGCCCGCCAAAGCCAAATGTATTGCTCAAAGCGGCCCTCACGGTCCTTTGCTGGGCTTTGTTGAATGTGAAATTCAGTTTGGGGTCCAGTTCGGGGTCGTCTGTAAAATGGTTGATGGTAGGGGGCACCAGATCGTTCCTTACGGCCTGGATACTTGCAATGGCCTCAATGACCCCGGCAGCCCCCAGGCAATGCCCGGTCATGGACTTGGTGGCGCTGATATTCATTTTATAGGCATGATCTCCAAAAACCTGGGTGATTGCCTTTACTTCAGCGCCATCACCAATTGGCGTGGAAGTGCCATGTGTGTTGATATAATCAATCTCATCGGGCTGCATGCCTGCATCGTCCAGCGCTGCCAGCATTACATTCTTTGCGCCTAACCCTTCCGGGTGCGGGGCTGTGATGTGGTGTGCATCCGCAGTAGCGCCGCCACCGGCTATTTCGCAATAGATTTTTGCCCCTCTTGCTTTGGCATGTTCCAGTTCTTCCAGTATAAGAATGCCGGATGCTTCGCCCATTACAAAACCATCCCGGTCTTTATCATACGGGCGGCTGGCTGTTTTGGGGTCGTCATTCCGCTCACTCATCGCTTTCATAGCGTTAAAGCCGCCTACACCGGCTTCGCTGATCACTGCTTCACTTCCGCCGGTAACAATAATATCGGCCTTGCCCAGGCGCAGAAGATTGTGGGCTTCGATAATAGCATTGGTGCTGCTGGCGCAGGCGCTGACAACAGCAAAATTCGGCCCGCGAAGATTATGCCGCATACTTATCTGCCCTGCGGCAATATCCAATATCATTTTCGGGATGAAGAAAGGATTAAAACGGGGCGTTCCATCGCCCCTGGCAAAATCGGTAACCTCGTTCTGAAAGGTAATCAACCCGCCGATTCCGCTGGCAAATACAACACCTATGCGGTCGGGGTTGATATTATCCTTATTCAACCCGGCATCTTCCATGGCCTGGTCGCTTACCACAAGGGCAAACTGTGTAAAGCGGTCAATTTTCCTTGCTTCTTTTTTATCAAGAAACTGCGTTGGGTCAAAGTTTTTTACTTCGCAGGCAAAACGGGTCCTGAATTTCGAAGCCTCGAACAGCGTAATCATGTCGGCGCCGGGAACGCCGTTAACCAGGCCATTCCAGTATTCAGTAACTGTATTGCCTATCGGAGTAATGGCTCCCATTCCGGTAACAACAACCCTTTTTAATTCCATATTGGCGCAAGATAAGTCAGAATTCAAAGAAAAAAACCGCCTTCGCTGTATAAGCAACAGTCAGAAGGCGGTGTTAGTTTATTCAATACCTGCCGCAGCAGGCGTACAGCAGCTGCGCCCGGGCCGACCGCTATACATTATTTTGCATGCTCTTCCAGGTAAGTAACAGCCTGACCTACTGTAGTAATGGTTTCGGCCTGTTCATCAGGAATAGAGATGTTGAATTCTTTTTCAAATTCCATGATAAGTTCTACTGTATCCAATGAGTCGGCGCCCAGGTCATTGGTAAAGGAAGCTTCACTTGTAACCTCGGCCTCGTCAACACCAAGTTTGTCAACGATGATTTTTTTAACTCTTGATGCAATGTCTGACATGTTCTTAAGTTTTGTTTATTGGTTGCAAAAATATACTTTTTGAATAAATAACAGCTTTTAAGGTATTTTTTTCTGATTTGCGGCAAGGTATTGAAAATTAATTAATAACAAAGGTTACGCAACTTTTTTGCCGATTCATCTTCCTGATAAAAACCGTTGCTCATGTTGTAAGTTATTTGTATTTTGATGTTTTCCGCAAACTCCTTTTTAGTTATGCCGTTGAAAATTATAGACCACGGAAGTTTTGAGTACAAGCAAATGGTAAAGTTGCGGCATGAGATATTGCGTAAACCGCTTGGCTTAATCTTTACACAGGAAGAGCTGGATAAGGAAAAGGGCAATATGCTTATCGGCGCTTTCGAGGAAGAGGATATGCTGGGCTGCTGTATGTTGATAGAAGAAAATCCTGAAATAATCAGGCTGCGGCAGATGGCCGTTTTAAATAATCTGCAAGGAAAAGGTATAGGAAGGGCGCTGATGACGTTTGCCGAAAACCTTGCCCGGGACAGGGGCTACAAAGTGATTGCCATGCACGCCAGGAAAAACGCAATCGGCTTTTATGAAAAAATGGGCTACCATACAAAGGGAGATGAATTTACAGAAGTAACCATTCCCCACTACCTGATGGAAAAAAGACTTTAGCGGCTGCTTATTTCTTCTTCTTTACTTTTTCATTCAATAACCTGCGAAGTGCATGCACTTCATCTGTGTCTGCAAAACCGCTTTTGGGCACTAATAGGAAAGAACGGCTGTCGAAATACAAATGATAAAAATGAGGGCTTTCCAGGAAAGTTTGCAAAGATTCCCAGGGCCAGGATTTGGATCCTCTTTCATGTTGCAGGGTAAAGCTGTCGTCTTCAAACCGCATACTGAACTCATGCCGGAACGTAACAGACCGCTTATAAACAGCGTAGGGAAGCAGGAACCAGATGCTTGCCATCAGCACAATCCATAACAAGGAGCCGGTAAGGAAAGCAAGAGGGGTTATTTTCCCCATAGCATATAAAATGATAGAAACGATTGCAAACACATTAACGAGAATAAGCATAATGCGTATTTCCGGACGGCTGATAAAGTGATAGCGCAGCGCCTGTATTACCTGCCTTTTTTCATATCCAAAGTGAATGGTCATATTACAAATGTAACCCTCTGCCCGGTTAAGAAAAACAATAAAAAAGGGCTTTGCATTATTTCAAAGCCCTTGTAAAAAAGTATAAAAAACCCCGGTTATTTATTCATCATCTGCTTTGCCTCAATGCTTAATGTGGCATGCGGCACAGCCCGCAAACGGGCCTTATCAATCAGGTTTCCGGTTACCCGGCAAATGCCATATGTTTTGTTTTCTATACGCATTAATGCTTTTTCCAAATGATCAATAAAAGTGATCTGGCGGCTGGCCATCTGGCTCAATTGCTCTCTTTCCATGCTCACACTGCCATCTTCCATTGTCATATAGCGGGCCTCATCCATATCGCCCCCTTCATCCTTGCGGGTAATTAAGCCTTGCAGATAAGCCAGTTCTTTTTTCGCAGCGTCTAATTTTCTTTGAATGATTTCTTTGAATTCAACCAGTTCGGAATCGGAATACCTCATAGTCGGACCTGAATTTTTGGGTGATGCAATATCTAAAACGGATTTTGTGAACTCTGGTTCATACTTTACAGAACTCCTCGTAGTCGTTTTCGGAATCACGACTTTCGCCGGCCTCGGCGGTTCTTTCTTAACCACAGGCGTAGCCTTCGGTTTTATTGAAACCAGCGATTGAGCACTTACGCCGCCGGTTTTTTTCACCGGTGCAGGAGGCGCTTCTGTTTTGGCAACAGGCTTTGCTGCGGGTTTAGGCGCAGGTTTTACAGTTGCTTTGGGGGCAACCGGTTTAGGCGTTGCTTTCTTTACGGTTTTCTTGGCAGCCGGTTTGGCTGCGGGCTTTGCGGCTGCTTTTTTTGCTGCCGGTTTAGGTGTTGCTTTCTTCACAGTTTTCTTTGCGACCGGTTTTTTAGCTGCCGGACGGGCAGTCTTTTTAGCGGCCTTTTTGGGGGCGGGTTTAGCGGCCTTTTTAGGCGCCTTTTTGTTCTTATTAGCCATAAGTTTACCCTTTTTTTGAAACAATCACATTTAGCGAAACATCGTTTATTTCTATCTCGGCTCCCTCCTGTGCTATAGGAGAAAAAATCAATTCATCTGCCAAAATTTCGGCGCAAATATAGTCTTTAAACCGAGCCAGCGAATCTTTTAATCCATTAACAGCAGCTACTTGTACAGCTATCCTGTCTGTCAGCTCTAACCCACTGTCCTTCCGTATCTTCTGTATCCTGTTTACAAACTCCCGGGCATGCCCTTCTGCTTCCAGTTCCGGGGTAATGGTAATATCAAGCGCCACAGTAAGATTACCTTTGTTCGCCACCGTCCAGCCCGGAATATCCTCACTACTGATCTCTACTTCGGTAATCTGTAATATTAAGGGTTCGCCATCAACTGACAAATTATATTGCCCCTCTTTTTCCAACAATGCAATATCTTTCTGCGTAAACGCCGACAATGCTGCGGACACTGCCTTCATTTTTGAACCCAGCTTTTTACCCAGGGCCACAAAATTGGGTTTAATCTTTTTACTGATAAACGTATCATCGGGATTAAGGTATTCCACCTCTTTTACATTTACCTCCGCCTTTACCAGGTCTTCTACTTTCTGCAGTTGCTCTTTCATAGAAGGGTTCAGTACAGGTATAAGCGCCTTTTGCAATGGCTGGCGCACTTTTATATTCACTTTTTTGCGCAGCGATAATATCAACGAAGAAGCATCCTGTGCTAATTGCATTCTTTCTTCCAATAATTCATCTATCGCCCCTTCGTTTGCCACAGGAAAATCAGCATGGTGTACCGATTCCTTATCAAATCTTTTTGTAACAGCATTTAAGTTTCGGAAAACAGCATCGCTGAAGAACGGCGAAATGGGCGCCATTGACCGTACAACGGCTTCCAGGCATTCATACAGGGTTTGATAAGCACAGATTTTATCCTGCTCGTATTCCCCTTTCCAGAACCTTCTTCTGCATAACCTAACATACCAGTTGCTTAAATGTTCGTCCACAAAATCCTCAATCAAACGACCGGCCTGTGTAGGCTCATAATCATCCATGTATTCATTCACTTTCTTCACTAATGTATTCAAGGAAGAAAGTATCCAGCGGTCTATTTCAGGTCGGTCTTTTACCGGCACATACTCCTCTTTGAAGGTAAACCCGTCCACATTGGCATATAAAGCAAAAAACTGGTAGGTATTATATAAGGTGCCGAAGAATTTGCGCTGCACTTCTTTGATGCCCTCGATATCAAATTTCAGGTTATCCCATGGCGAAGCATTGGTGATGAGGTACCACCTGGTGGCATCAGCGCCGTATGTTTCAATTGTTTTGAAAGGGTCAACCACATTGCCGAGGCGCTTGCTCATTTTGTTGCCGTTTTTATCCAACACCAAACCATTGGAAACACAGGTTTTGTAGGCAACGGAATCAAATAACATGGCTGCTATTGCATGAAGGGTGTAAAACCATCCTCTTGTCTGGTCAACCCCTTCGGCAATAAAGTCGGCGGGAAAAGATTGTTTGAAGGTTTCCTTATTCTCAAAAGGAAAATGCCATTGGGCATAAGGCATAGCGCCGCTGTCGAACCAAACGTCTATCAGGTCGGGAACCCGTTTCATGGGCTTGCCGGATGGGCTGACGAGAATTATTTCATCAACGTAAGGCTTATGGAGGTCCAAAGCCTCCCTAAATCCCTCCGAAGGAGGGACTTTAGAAACCCCGGCTTCGTAAGATTTATTCAATTGGTCCAGAAGCTCATCCACGGAACCAATACAAATTTCTTCATCTCCGTCTTCTGTTTTCCAGATGGGCAAAGGCGTGCCCCAGAATCTTGAACGGCTCAGGTTCCAGTCCACCATATTCTCCAGCCAGTTGCCAAAACGGCCTTCGCCGGTTGATTTAGGTTTCCAGTTGATAGTTTTATTGAGTTCAACCATTCTTTCCCTTACAGCAGTGGTTCTGATAAACCATGCATCTAAAGGATAATAAAGTATCGGCTTATCTGTTCTCCAGCAATGCGGGTAGTTGTGTTCGTATTTCTCTTTTTTAAAGAGCTTGCCCTCTTCCTGCAGTTTCAGTACTATGCGGTCATCAACACTTATGTATTTTTTAAGGTCTTTTACCTTTCTGTTGGCTTCAAGAATTTCTTTTTGCTTCTGAAACTCGGCCTCTTTTTCCTCATCGGTGAGGTAGGCTTCTTTTACATACTCATCGCCGTAAAGAAATACACCGTCTTTTACCCCGGGTAAAAATCTTCCTCTTCTGTCAACGAGAGTCAAGATACCGAGGTTATTCTTTTGCCCTACTTTATAGTCATCTGCGCCAAAGGCAGGAGCCGTATGTACAATGCCGGTACCGTCTTCGGTAGTAACAAAGTCTCCGGTAACTACCTTAAATGGTTGTGCACCGGGAGTAGTTTCCTTGATAATGTCAAGTGTATTGGCTTCAAAGGGGAGCAGTTGTTCGTATTCGATGCCTTCTAATTCTGATCCTTTGAATTCGCCAAGTATTTTATAAGGAAGCTCTTTGCCATCATTTTTATATCCTGCAAAGTCAGCATTGTCATTTTCTTGTTTGAAATATTTTCCGAGTAATGCTTTGGCAAGCACCACATTTATCTCCTTATGTAAATAAGGATTAATTGTTTTTACCAATACATAATCAATATTCGGCCCGACAGTCAACCCTAAATTGGACGGTAAAGTCCAGGGGGTAGTCGTCCATGCCATGAAATACACAGCCCCGCCAGCGGCAGAAAATAACTTCTGCACTTTAGGGTTCACAAAAGTCCCCCCTTCGGGGGGATTTAGGGAGGCTTTAAACATCACCGTAGCACTCGTATCCTTCACATCCTTATACGTTCCCGGCTGGTTCAGTTCATGCGAACTTAATCCTGTACCTGCTGCCGGTGAATAAGGCTGAATGCTTACACTTTCATAAAGCAGTCCTTTGTTGTACAACTGCTTCAGCAGCCACCAAAGCGTTTCGATGTACTCATTCTTAAAAGTGATATAAGGATTGTTCAGGTCAACCCAATAGCCCATTTTGCGGGTAATATCATCCCATTTGTCTTTGTAGCGCAATACCGCTTCCCGGCACTTTTGGTTATACTCTTCAACCGATATTTTTTTGCCAATGTCTTCTTTGGTAATGCCCAGTTCCTTTTCTACGCCGAGTTCTATCGGCAGGCCATGCGTATCCCAGCCGCCTTTACGCTTTACCTGGAAGCCTTTCATGGTTTTGTAACGGCAAACCAGGTCCTTCAGGGTACGGGAAATAACATGGTGAATACCGGGCATACCATTGGCGCTGGGCGGGCCTTCGTAGAAAACAAAAGGAGTGGCCCCTTCCCGCAGGGACACACTTTTTTCAAACGACTGATTTTCAGACCATTTAACCAGTATTTCCTGTTCCAGAGCAGGTAAATTCAACCCCGTAAATTCTCTGTATTTCACACTCATTGCCTTTCTAAAAGGCTGCGAAGTTACGAAAATAAATGCCCGGTTGAGGCCGCAAAAAGCAAAAGATAATGAAGCCGTTTGAAAATTGTCAGTACCTGGTTAACCGGCTACCGCCTCCACTATACTGCGCCATTCTTCCAGTTCGGGAATGCCCGGTTTTCTTTTGCCAAAAAACTGGACAATCAATTCACCGGCTTTATCAAATACTTCCAATGAAGTAACGATACCCGCCTCACTTGGCTTCTTTACTATATAAGCACTTGCAATAGCATCAGTACGCAAATGCAGGTTCAGGTCAGGGTCAAGTATATTAAACCAGGGACCGGTGCGTACCAACTTATTTATCGTTCCCGTATGTATCTGGATACAGCCGCGGCTACCAACAAATATCATTATCGGCGTTTGAGCTTCGGCGGATTTTTGCAAAATAACTTCCGCCGCATCATTGCTTACCTGCTGTACAAATCCTTCAGGGGCAAGCCGCAATCCCTGTGTGCGGGTTACGCCGAACTTTCTCAGGATGCCGAAAAACTGGTGCGTATCGGTAATGCCTTTCCATGCTTCCCCGAAACCGGCAATATCAATCTCCGCATCGGGCTTTTCTGCTTCCGGTGCAGGGTAAGCTCCCGTAATGATAGCGGCTGATTGATCTGCCGCTGTGTATTTTTGTTTCAGTATATCATACGCTTCCCTGCTACTGTCTTCAATAAGGTAAATCTTATGTACGGCTTCACCGCTTTTATCAAAAAACTGAAAACTGTACCTGTCGTTTTCATTTACAGCAAAGCCGTATTTCCAGTTCATCATAAACAAACGCAGATCAATATCGGGGTCAAGCACCAGGCCTACATGGCCATTAAATGAAACATTATTATATACGCCTTTGCGTTCATGCACACAATCATCGTTGCGTGTAAGCGCCATTACCTTGCCCAACGATGCCACTTCTTTTAAGAGTTCTGAAAAATCCCCTTCCAGTAAAGTAATATGCTCACCTGTTCCGGTGGCAAGCAGTTCCGCCTCACTGCTGTTGAGTTGTTTGGCTATATCCCGTATCCTTGCTTTCGGGTTCTCTGCTTTTGCAGCGACATATTGTTCTTTTAGTGTTTGAATAGTTGTTGACATAACGGCCTCCTTTTTCTTAATGAGTTTTACAATTTAAGCAAATATATTTTCCCTGTATAATTACATCCTTACTACTACCAGCTTTCTTTTTGACTCAGGGTGCTGGATCAACTCTGCATCCACCTCGTACACTTCCCGGATATTTTCACCATTAAGCACCTGCAAATCGCCATACGCAATTTGTTTGCCTTGCTTCAGCATCAATATTTTATCTGCATACTGCAAGGCAAGGTTCAGGTCGTGCAATACGGCTACTATCGTAAAGCCCCGCAGGGCAAGTTTTTTTACTAACTGCATTACGCCGTGCTGGTATTGAATATCCAATGCACTTACCGGCTCATCCAGCAACATCAGTTTATTACTGTTGTCGCCATCCCATAACTGCGCCAGTATTCTTGCCAGTTGTACCCGCTGCTGCTCACCGCCACTCAGGGTAAGATAGTTTCTTCCTTTCAAATGCTCTATCCCTGTATAGCGAAGGCTTTGCAGTACCGTATGATTGTCTAAAGGGGAGGGGCTGCTTTTGAAATGAGGGTAACGTCCCATCATTACAATCTGCTCTACGCTGAAGGGCAATGATATTTGAAAATTTTGCGTCAGCACCGCCCTTTCTTTTGCCAATGCTGCACCTGTCCACGAAGCAAGCGGTTTTTGGTTCCATACAATTTGCCCCTGCTGCGGATTCCATTCCCGGCTGATACATTTCAGCAAGGTGCTTTTGCCTGCGCCGTTTGAGCCCAATACCACTGTAAGCTCGCCGCGGTTTACTTCAAACGAAATTTCCTGCAACAGACGCCTGCCCTGGTGCGAAAACGATATGTTATGTACAGACAACATGCAGTTATCAATTGTTTTCTTTTATTAGTCTGTTATAAAATCTTTTTTTCTTTCTTTCAATAATAAATACAAAAAGAACGGCGCCCCGATAAATGCCGTAGCAATACCAATGGGAATTTCTACCGGCGCAACGATGGTGCGGCATACAAGATCGGCAAGCAATAAAAGCAATGCGCCCAATAGTGCGGAACCGATAAATAAATTTCTGTGTTCCGGGCCAATCAGCTTTCTGATGATATGCGGTATCACCAATCCCACAAAGCCGATTACACCGCTTACACTTACACATGCCCCAACGCCCAATGCAGTAAGTATAATAACCGCCAGTTTCAGCCGTTCCACTTTGATACCCAGGTGCGAAGCATTGACTTCGCCTAACGTAAATGCGTTCAATGATTTGGATAACAAAGGCATTACAACCAGGCATAGCAGGCAAAAAGGCAGTATAACAAGAAAACTTGTCCAACTGGCACCGCCCAGGCTTCCCAACGTCCAGAAAGTAATAGTCCGCAACTGTGCATCCGTAGCGCTCAGGGTAATAAAACCCGTTACAGACGATGTAAGGGCGCTGATAGCAATACCCGCCAGCAGCATCGTACTCACAATTGTTTTACCACCCGCCTGCGACAACCGATATACCAGCATTGCCGTAAGAAAAGCGCCGAAGAATGTAAACAGGCTCAACGAATACAATCCAACGGCAGATTGCAGTTTTACATACACTTTCAGGCTCAGCACAATAGCAATAACCGCTGCCATGGCTGCGCCGCTGCTGATACCTACCAGACCGGGATCTGCCAAAGGATTTCTGAATAAACCCTGCATGGCAGCACCGCATACGGAAAGTGTAGCGCCAATGAGCAATGCAAAGAACACTCTCGGCAACCGTATAACCGAAATCACTGCTTCCTGCTGCGGCGTAACATCCGGCATGCCGCCCATTCCTAACTTATTCAACAAAATACTTATTACTTTCCCGGGCGGCACATACAAGGCGCCTGTTCCTGCCGAAAAAACAATGGCCGCAACAAGCAACGCAATAAGTATGGTAAACAATAAAGGTGGACGCATGCTTTTTGTTTCTCTTTACTGCGTTACATCGTGGATCAGCGCTGCCAGTTCCACTACTGCTTTACCCGTTCTCGGGCCCAGGCCCGCCAGGTATTGGCCATCCAGGGTTACAAACTTTTTGTTTTTACCTGCGTTGGTGCTTGCAATACCCGGCACTTCAAGCAGTCCTTCTGCACCGCCGAGGCTTTCCAGCCCACTATCAAAGAACAGAATCACATCAGGATTTTCTTTTACTACCGCTTCGGCGGTAAAAGGTTTGAACCCTTCTATATCTGCAGCAGCATTGATGCCGCCTGCCATTTCAATCATTGTATGCAAAGCCGTTTCCCGGCCCGCTACACTCATGGTGCCTGCACCACGGGCATAGATAAAGAGAACTTTGGGTTTGCTTATTGTATCATACTGCGGCAATTTTGCCAGGTCATCGTCTATTTGTGCAATGATCCTTAAAGCATCTTCTTTCTTATTCAAAGAATCGGACAAGGCCTGTATCAGGTCTTTGGCCCCCTGCAAAGTGCTTTCTTTCTTTAAGGTCAATACATTGATACCGGCAGATTTGAACTGCTCCGCCACTTCAGGTTTCAGGCCGGTTTCTAATGTTATTACCAATGTGGGTTGTAAGGCAATAACTGATTCAGCGTTTACATTCCGGTTATGCCCGGCTTTGGGCAATGAATTGACACTTGCGGGATAATTGCTTGTAACATCCACCCCAATAATATTCTTTTCGAAACCCAACTCGCATAATATTTCGGTAAGCGTACCGTCTAATGATACAATTTTATCAATATTGATTTCCGTTGTTTTTTCTTTGGTCTGACACCCGTGCCAACCGATAATACCTGTTATCAATAGAGGTAACAAAAAGCCTTTCTTCATATAAAAGTTTGATTTACAAACTAATGACAAAGGCATGACAAAAGATTACGGATTTGGAAAAGCCCGCTTACGAAAATGGAAAAGAAACCGTTGTTGTACTTAAAAGAAAAAGGACAAGGTACTTTCGTAACCCTGCCCCTGATAACTAAACCTTAAGCTATGTTAAAAAAATCGTCAGTTCAGCAGTTGATAATCTATTTCCAGGCGGCCTCTTTCTCCTGTATCATTTAATCCCGCTTTTGAAAACCGTAGTTTATAATAATTACCATTAGGGTCTTTTATTACATAAAAACGGTCTTTTCTAACAGAAGCTGAAGCCGCAGGTGATGTTATCCTCCATTTGTCGCCAATAGCATCTCTTTTGTCGGAAAAAGTAAGGCCTGCAACATTTGCCGCACTAAAAGCATTGAAAGCAGCAATTGTTGTAGCTTCTGATGCCGGCGTGGTACCATCTGATTCAAATACCAGTTTTTGAGCTGCCTGGGCGCCTCCTATATAATTGAGTAAGATAAAATCCTGGTAAGAATAAGCTATTGTACCTGCATTATACAATGTGTAAGACCATTGAATATCCCAGTTTTTGCCCCGGGGTTCTACACTTACAATGTTACCTGTTTCCAGCGACAGGAACACCAGGTTATAATCACTGTTCTTAGCGATATTCACCGTTGTTACATTTGTTGCATTATATTTTGCATACTGCACTTTATAACCCTCGCCGTTCCTGCTTACTTTTACCCTGTACCAGTCATTGCTGCTGGCAGCATTATTCGCTGCATATATCACTACTTTGGCATCTGCTTCATTGACTGCGATATCACCAAAAACGGTTTTGGTTAAATCGCCGGAAAGATCATCTACAGCGCTTAATGGTGTAGAATACTGTCCGAAGTTAAGGTTTGTTCCGGTTGTATCTGCCGTACTGATAGGCGTAGAAATATCTGTTTTATTAAGTTTAAGCGCTTTGCTTTCGTAACCAGGGTTCAATACCACCCTGAAAGTAGCATCCGTAGTAAATGCAATGTTCCAGCTTTTCCTGTCAACAGGAAGAGCGGCATTATTGCTCATGTCCATATATACACCATTGGCATATACGGAATCCGCTCTAGTACTGCCAGATATTTTACCCGGCATTACAAAATTGGTAGCGCCTGTTGATACAATAGCGCTTAGGCTGATAACCACTTCTTTATTGGTACCGGGCAGTACTGCACCTGCCGAATTAATAGTTAATGTGATTTTTTCATTCCCTGATAAAAGCAGGGAAGATGATTTCGTAATCGTTATTTCTGCCGATGTGCTGCCGGCAGGAATAGCAACAGTTATATTACCATCAACAGGAGAAGCCGTTGGTACGGTATTAAAATCAGTACCCGGCGTAAGCCCTTCTGCCGCCACGCTAATCGTTGCGTTAACCACTTCTGTTTCAGCCCTGCCTATTTGTACTGTTACCTTCAACTCATTGCTTGAGGATTCAAAACCTAATAATGCAGCGGAAAAGTTGATCTGGTTGGGTGGCAATGGCGGGTCTTCTTTTTTACAAGAGTTAAAAACGATAGCCAGTCCGGCCACAAGCACAAAAGATGTAATTAGCTTTTTCATCAATTTGGGTTTATTGTTTATAAATCTATTTTACTCATTTATTGTTCCAGTTCAGCAGGAGGCCCAGGAAATAAGAACGGCCATAGCTTTTCAGCACCGGCCCGCCGGTACTATGGGCGCCACCGGTATCTGTAGAAGTGTTTTGTAAACGGGTTACATCAAAAATGTTCTTCACGCCGCCGGTCAGGTTCAGGTATTTACCGAGAGCTTTGGTTACAGACAGGTCTGCCAAATGAAATCCTTCTATTTCTGTTTGAAATAAGGCCTCAGTACCGTTTACAGTTCTTAACTCAAAACCAGGCATCTTCCCGGTATATTTATAAAAAAGACTAAAAGCCAAACCGCTTTTTACAAGCCTGTAAACAACATTACTGTTTACCTCCGGCGACCACAGAAAGGACTTAAGCTCTTTACCTGCATCTACTTCTTCATCACCCCTGAATTTGTTATACCTGCCTACGTAGGATACACCAATGGTTGCCTGCAAATTTTTCCAGGTAAGGGTGTTTTCCAGCAAAGCGCCGACTGTTTTGAAATGATCTACGTTGGCAAGCGTTACCCAGTTGGCAATAGTGGGATGGCCTGCATAAATTATCATGTTTTCAAAAACATTATAAAACCCGGAAACAGCACTCTGTATTTTAACAGCCGCATTGCCTAAACCTCTTCTGCTTACAGAAACATTAAAGCTATTGGAATGTTCTGCTTTAAGATCGGGGTTGCCTTCTATATCATGGCTGGCATCGTGAAATGTAAAATACAATTCCCGTAAGGCCGGCGCCCTGAAGCCCCGTGCATAAGCAGCCCTTACCGTCCAGTTTTTATCTACATCATACTTCAGGTTAAGCGAAGGAATAACCGGCGGTGCATCATACACCGAATTTTTACTAAACCGCAAACCCGGACGGATATTCCATTTATCAGTTGGTTTTAACTCGGAAGAAATAAACACCGCATAGTCATTAATAACAGGCTCTCCATGGATACGTTGTCCGGAAGACCTGTCGGACTTAAACTCAAAACCCGGTTGTAAAGAAACCTTATCAGATAAAAGATATTGCGCCGTACTTCTGAAAAACAGCATCCGGAATACCGAAACATCCTGCGGAAGGTTCGGGTTCAGGTATTCTGTTCCCGTTGTAAAATCCATGATAGTGTTCTGTGCTCTTCTTTCATAGTCCTGGTAAGAAGCGGACGCATTGACTGACCATTTATTGTTAATGCGCCAGTCGGCCAGTGCAGAATGGGTAGTCCTGTAAGTAAAGTATTTTGCATCAGCAGCTCTATCGTCTGCTTCAACTTTTCCCTTTGTAAAAATATCTTCATACAAATAGTCTAGCTTATAAGAAGCCTGTAACTTATTATTCGTGTAACCAATATTCCCGGAAGCCAGGTATTGTGTCTTAGGTTTCCATTCCTCCACTCTTCCTGTTTCTTTTCCCTGCCATCCGCCAAAATGGTTTCTTGAAAAATTACTTCCGAGGCTCCATCCTTTCTGATGCTGCCAGAATACGCCTGCCGATTCATTATGCACACCATCACCGTTGAATGGCTTATAATCTCCTGCCACTGTTTCTTCGTGTACCCTTGCCGTAACCTGCACCAAGCTTTTACCCTTTGAATAATTTTTCTTTGTAATAAGGTTTACCACGCCGGCCAGCGCATCTGTACCATACACAACGCTCATCGGGCCTTCCACTATTTCTATTCGTTCTATTGTATTAATATCAACCTGGCTAAGCGATTGGCGGGTACTGCCGCGGTCAACCAACGGAATACCATCCAGCAGGATTTTTACATTCTGGCCGCTCATTCCCATAAGCTGTATATCTGTTTCCCCTAACGTATAATCAGTGCTGAGCCGGATACCCAGTTCTGTATTAAGTACACTGATTATATCCGTTGCGCCGCGAAGCGTTATTCTTTCACGGTCTATCACCCTTATTTTATATACAGAATTTTTAAGGGTTTGCGGTTTAAACTGGCCCGTTGCCACTACAACTTCTTCCAATTCTTTTATAGCGGTAGTATCTTCTTGTGCAGCAAGAACACCACCGGTTATTAAAGCCAGCGTTATCAAATAAAGCTTTCTCATACTATTAAACTATTTCTGTTACGGGGGCAAATGTCTGTCAGCAGCAATCATTATTTATCATGCAATCGTCATATTCTTACCATTTGATAAAAATCATTTTCAGGTATCGGCTTGCATGATTCAAATCAGGCGGCAAATTTCATTGACATTATACAAGCTGCGTTACGCAAGAAGGAAAAGAAATTACGCAAAAAGAAAACTGACCTTAGTATGACAAACACTTGTTTGATGAAAATAAATTTATAAGTGAGGCCGGTTAAGGACTATCACACTTATTTTTTTTGAAGAAGTAGCCTGAGGTTGTTCACCGACTGATATAAAGGAATGCTGATGAATTATTGGCGGGCACACTTCCGAAAAACTTACTGCTTAATTTAAGAAAAACCGGAAACGGCCCTGTTTCTTTTTTTGTTTATGAATAAAAAACATTCAATCATCCCGGGTTTTTTAGTGCCGCCCCAAGAATGAAGCGGCACCTTCCACATTTATTCGTTATAACTGATCATGGATTGGAAAAAAGATTAAGAAAGGTAACTGCTTTCAGTTCTGTATCGGCTTCTTCCAGCATTATATCCAGCCCGTCCAACTCCCTAGCGCTTAACAGCAATTTCATTCCTTCGCAAGGTGTGGGAATTACTATATTTCTCACCGTTTGAGGCTGCCCTGCAATCTGCTCTTCTTTTATCTGGTGTATCCAGCGCCTGAAAGAATCAAACTCCAGGGTATTAACTGTCAGCATCAGGTTGCCAAAACCCACCTGTATTTTCTCACACTCCCTGCACCTTACCACATAGCCGGTATTATCATCGTGGAACAAGGTCTGGTAATTACACATAAAAATATTTTGGTAAAAATCCGTTACGCTGCTTAAGATCGTTTACGAATCAGGAAAGCATTCTTTACGCAAACAGGAAACTTACATTTGCATGACAAACAAAAAAGCCCCTGATAACAGGGGCTTTTAATTCTATCGGTAAACGGTGTGCTTATTCAACCACCACAATACCTTTTGCCATTACTCTTACTTCCTTTTTGGGTTCTGTAATGGCTTCAATTTCTTCTTTTGATTTTTTAGCGTCTTCTGCATAATGTCTCAACTCTGAAACAGATGTTGTTTTGATGGTAACATCGCCATCAATGACCACTGTTTTTCCCTTTGCAGCAAGGGGAACAAAAAAGGCATACTCTTGCATTTTTACAAAGGCTTTTTCACCGTTTTCCAGTTCCAGCGATAACCAGCAACCCTTTTTAGGGCATACATCCAGCACTTTGGCTTTTATTTTTCCCTGTTCGGGATCTTTTTGCTTTGCTTCCTCCTTGCTATAAAGCTTCGCTGCAACATCTTTAAGAGCAACGGCCCCTTCGGGAGAAATTTTTTCACCATACCAATCGCCGGGGTTAGCATCACCTTCAGGTGGCTGGGCATAAGACAGGCAGGCGCTGCCTGCTATAAATAATGTAAGGATGATTTTTTTCATATCTGAAAGTTTAAAATAAAGAATCGGACAGCAAAGATAGCTTTTAACACGAAATAGTTGCTTATTCAGGCAAAACAGGTTTCTCAAATGGTACAGGCGGGGCGGATATAGCCTTTAAAAAGTCAATCAATGCCTTACTGTCCCTGGAATTATGGCCGAAGCCCTTTATCAAATGATTTATGAAAGAGCCTTTCTGGTACAGCGCTATTATCCGGCGTATATCATCGTGGCTGCCGTCATGAAGCCAGGGGCCGGTTCTCATTACATCCCTTAATGAAGGGGTTTTAAATTTTCCTTTGTCTTCTTCCTTCTGTGTTACTTTATAAAGGCCGTCATCAGCAGGTCCGAAAGCCAAATCCGTTCTGTGAAACAAATTGTCGGTAAGCATAGGCCCGTGATGACAGTTCATGCAGCCGGTTTTTGTACGAAATAGATGCAAGCCTTTAAGTTCATTATTAGTCAGGGCATTTTTGTTTCCTTCCAGGAATTCATCAAAACGGCTTTTGCCGCCAACAATGGTTTTTTCAAATGTGGCTATGGCATGGGCTATTCTGTCAGGATCAATGGCCGGGTCGCCATAGGCGGAATCAAACAAAGCAACATACCCTTTTATTCTTCGCAACTGAGCGGGAAGTTCACGCATATCCCCGTGCATTTCGCTTTCGCTGTTGATTGGTGCAAAAACCTGGTCTTCGAGATCTCTTGCCCGTCCATCCCAGAACAGCCTTTTATAAAACCAGGCATTTTGTATTGTGGGTGAATTCCTTTTGTTGATGGCGCTGTCATGCCCGATTGATCTTTCCATTCCATCTGTCCAGTTCAGTTCCGGTTTATGGCAGGTGGCGCAGCTTATTTTTCCCGAACTGCTGAGCCGCGGGTCAAAGAATAAGACCTTGCCTAATTCTATTAAATATTTTAATGAATCCATCTGTTGCTGTAGCGGGCTTTCAGGTAAAAGACCCAACTCTTTCCATTCGACACTTGTATCCACAAGTGGCTTAGGCCATTGATCCGGCGGGCGGGAATAGGCTTCACGCAGGTTTTCCTGGTTAAAGGAAACAGATACAATTACTACTGCTATAAGAAGAGATATAACAAGCCCCTTTTTCAATCGTTCACCCATTTTACTTTATCGGCCAGCGGACCCCTTGTACCTCCCGTAGAGGGTAAAGCCACATGGCCTATATAAAAAAATCCGAGCAACTTATCATTCTCCCCCAAACCAAAAAAAGGTTTTGCCTTTTCTTTATAGGTAATGCCCCCCGTTGTCCAATACCCTCCCAGCCCATACGCAGTAACAGATAAGTATATATTCTGTACAGCGCAGGCTACCGCTTCAGTATCTTCGATTTCGGGAATATTTTTCGTAGTTGTCCTTTTCATCCCGATAGCAATAATATGGGATGCTTTCAGCGGGTTTTCCTGTAGCTTCCGGTACGCAGGTTCTTTAAAATTCT
The DNA here is from genome assembly GCA_964560445.1 of uncultured Chitinophaga sp. Classification (GTDB taxonomy): domain Bacteria; phylum Bacteroidota; class Bacteroidia; order Chitinophagales; family Chitinophagaceae; genus JJ008. The sequence continues at coordinate 74,154 of CAZLLT010000010.1, forward strand.
CCCCTGCCAGGTCCTTATACAGTTCACTTTGAAAATCGGCCAGTCTTTTCAGGCCCTCTCCGCTGAATACGGTAAAATGCCAGGGTTCTGTGCGGCCATGATTGGGGGCCCAGGTGGCATTAATAAGTATCTCCTTTATTATATTATCATCCACTTTCTTTCCTGCTTCCAACTGGTCGGGAAAGGTGGAACGGCGGCTGCGGACCAATTGATTAAATAATTCAACATTCATTTTCAATTTTTTTTGGCAAAAATACACAGATAATCCCTCCCGAAATGTTGAAGTCCCGATCTGCAGCAATTTTCACAAACCAATAAATCTATCCACATATTGTGAAGAATTCGGGAAGGGCTTATGTTCTTTTACAATTACATTCGTTTCAGTTATTGCGAAAATTTGTTGCGGTGCGGGCTGATATTTTTTTGTCACCCCGCTTAATAGGGAACCGGGTGCAAATCCCGGACTATCCCCGTAGCTGTAAGCTCCTTCAAAAGTTGTTTTTCCGCAGCCACTGTTTCGCCTTAGGCGAGGTGGGAAGGCTTTAAGCAACGGAGTAAGTCAGAAGACCTGCCGCTATCAATTTTTTAGTAACAAAGCTTTCGGAGGAAAAGCGTGGTACTGATAGTCAGGCTTTTTGCGCCTCTCATTTTCAGCTCCACCTGTTTTATTACCGGGCAAATGACATAAATATTCAACATGCAAAACATTGCTATCTCAATAATAAACCAATCGTCTAACCCTTTACCGGCCTATGCAACAGAAGGTTCATCCGGCATGGATATAAGGGCTTTTATACAGCAGCCTGTTGTATTACAACCCCTGCAAAGAGCATTGATTTCAACAGGGTTGTTTATTGAACTGCCCAATGGCTACGAAGCGCAAATCAGGCCGAGAAGCGGGCTGGCCTTTAAGCAGGGCATCACCTGCTTAAATACACCGGGCACAATTGATGCAGATTACAGGGGCGAGATAAAAGTCATCTTAATTAATCTTTCCGCTGAAAATGTAACAATACAAAATGGCGAACGCATTGCCCAGATGGTTTTTCAAAAAGTAGAAAAAGTGAGGTTGCAGGAAACAGAAAACATTGGCCATACCGAAAGAGGCGCCGGAGGGTTTGGGCATACCGGGAAAAACTAAAAAAAACTTGTTTAACAATAAATATTTACTGTGCTATGGGATTATTTGAGAAAAGAATTAACTACAAACCCTTTGAATACCCGGAAATATTGCAATTTACAGAAGCCATCAATAAATCATTTTGGGTGCACACCGAAGTGGACTTCACCGCAGATACGCAGGATTTTCATTCGCATCTTACCCATGCCGAGCAAAATGCTGTAAAAAACAGCCTGCTCACGATTGCACAAATAGAAGTAGCCGTAAAATCATTTTGGGGCAATCTATATAACCACTTTCCCAAGCCGGAGCTAAACGGGCTTGGCAGCACTTTTGCAGAATGTGAATTTCGCCATTCAGAAGCCTATTCCCGTTTGCTGGAAGTTCTCGGGTACAATGATGAATTTGAGAAGCTGATTGAAGTGCCTGTTGTAAAACACCGCATCGCCTTTCTTTCCGGCGCACTAAGCAAAGTAAATTCCGCCGATGAAAAAGAATATATCATTTCATTGATCCTGTTTACCATACTCATCGAGAATGTTTCGCTTTTCAGCCAGTTTGCAGTAGTGCTTTCCTTTACCCGGTTTAAAGGACTGATGAAAAATGTCAGCAATATCATTGCATGGACATCGGTAGATGAACAGGTACATGCCAATGCAGGTATTTATCTCATCAATAAATTAAGAGATGAATATCCTGAAATGATTGATGATGCATTGATTGAACAAACGGTTAAGATGGTAACTGATTTTGTAGAAATTGAAGAGCAGATCATAGATTGGATTTTTTCTGAAGGTGAAATAAGCGCCATTAACAAGGACGACTTATTGAATTTCATAAAATTCAGGGTAGATGAAAGTTTGCGGAAAATCAATTTTCCCGAACAATTTTTTATCAGCAGCAAAGAATATGAACCCATGAAATGGTTTGAAGAAGAAGTGTTTGCCAACAGCCTGGATGATTTCTTTGCCAAACGCCCTGTAGAATACACCAAGCATGACAAAAGCATTACCGCTGCCGACTTATTTTAAAACCAACTCATTTTACTAACCTGATAGAATTATTATTATGGAGATTGTAACGCCGCTTATATCCAAAACCCCTTTGACCGAAAAACTCTGGTGGAAAAACGAAGAAAGTGAACAAATGCTGAACCGCGGCTACCTGTTAAAAGGAGAAACGGTAGATGGCGCTATTGAACGCATTTGCAAGGCGGCGGCACAGCGTTTATATAAGCCTGAACTCACCGATGCTTTCCGGGAAATGATTGAACGGGGCTGGATGAGCTTAAGCTCACCCATATGGGCAAATATGGGAACGGAACGTGGCCTGCCCATTTCCTGCTTCAATGTGGACGTTCCTGATAATATAGAAGGCATTACACACAAATTGGGCGAAGTAATCATGCAAACAAAAATCGGCGGGGGAACTTCTGCCTATTTCGGTGGTTTGCGTGGCCGTGGCAGCGCTGTAACCGACAATGGGAAAAGCAGTGGCGCTGTAAGTTTCATGCGTTTATTTGATACCGCCATGGATACCATATCGCAAGGCGGGGTAAGGCGGGGTGCTTTTGCAGCCTATCTTGATATTGACCACCCGGATATTGAAGAATTTCTGAAAATAAAAAGTATCGGTCATCCTATACAAAATTTATTCTTTGCCGTTTGCATCCCCGATTACTGGATGCAGGATATGATAGATGGAGATATTGCTAAAAGGGAGATATGGGCTAAAGTACTGGAAAGCCGCCAGCAGAAAGGATTGCCTTATATTTTCTTTACGGATAATGTAAATAAAAATAAACCGCAGGTTTATAAAGACCTTAATTATACTATTAACGCCAGTAATCTTTGCAGCGAAATTATGCTGCCTTCGAATTTTGATGAGTCATTTATCTGTTGCCTTTCTTCTATGAACCTGGAGTTGTATGAAGAATGGAAAGATACCGATGCCGTTCGACTGGCCATTTTCTTTTTGGATGCCGTATTGCAGGAGTTTATCAATAAAACAGAAGGTAATCATTACCTGGCAAGCGCCAACCGGTTTGCTAAAAGACACCGGGCATTAGGGTTAGGCGTATTAGGATGGCACTCTTACCTGCAAAAAAACATGATACCTTTTGAAGGGTTAAGGGCCAAACAACTCACTACACAAATTTTCAGCGACCTGCGTGAAAAAGCCGATAAAGCCACAGCAGACCTTGCTCATATTTACGGTGAACCGGAAGTGCTAAAAGGTTATGGCCGTCGCAACACTACCACTTTAGCTATTGCTCCTACCACATCCTCATCAGCTATCCTGGGTCAAACCTCTCCCGGCATAGAACCTTTCAGCAGTAATTATTACAAAGCAGGTTTGGCAAAAGGTAATTTCATGCGTCAGAATAAATACCTCAAGCAATTACTGGAATTTAAAGGCATAGATAATGAAGATACCTGGCGCAGCGTAATGCTTAACCATGGCAGTGTGCAGCATTTAAAAGAATTAAGCACAGAAGAAAAAGACGTATTCAAAACATTCAAGGAAATAAGCCAGTTGGAAATAATTCAGCAGGCTGCCATCCGCCAGAAGTATATTGACCAGGCACAGAGCCTTAACCTGAACATACCGCCCAATTTACCGGTGAAAGAAGTAAACAAATTAATGATTGAAGCCTGGCAACTGGGTGTTAAAACCTTGTATTACCAACGCAGCCAGAGCGTATCGAAAGAAATGGTAACAAACCTTGCAAGCTGCGTTAGTTGCGAGGCATAAAAGCGCCGGTATGAAGATCGGCCTACTTGCGGTAGTACTGCTTAGCCTGTTTATACCGGCCTGCCACACAACTGCCAAAACCAATCAGCAAACATTAAAGCAGATCCCGGCTGCATTGCTTGGAAGTTTTAAAGATGATTATGGCAGCAATTACACAATTACAAATACAGAATGGGCACAAGGCAAAAACATTAAGTATCACCTGCTTTTTTACAACAAAGAGGCTAATTTCTTAATTGCCAAAAACGATGATGCGAACCCATCCGGTGGTGGTTTGTACACCCGTATAGATATTCTATATTTTGAAAACATGCCACCCTGGCGCTGGGGCTTTTGCCTTACCGCATATAAAGCAAAGAGCCTGAAGGAGGCCGTCAATACAGCAGCAGCAGACAGGGCAAATCCCCGCAAGGGCTGCAACGGGTATCCCTTTTCAAGGATGAAGCGGGAATAGATGCAGGATGGATATGCTAGTTGCGGTTTATCAAAACAACCGGATTGGAGAAAATCGTTAGTTTTAGCCTTTAAAACATACGAATATGTTATCTAAGTCAATACAGGAAGCGCTGAACAACCAGGTGCAAATGGAAGCAGAATCATCACAAGCTTACCTGGCCATGGCTTCCTGGGCTGAGATACAACCGGGACTTGAAGGTGTAACGGAGTTTTTCTTCAAACAATCCGACGAAGAAAGAGTACATATGCTGAAACTCGTTCGCTTTATCAATGAAAGAGGTGGTTTTGCAATGATACCCGCCCTGGCACAGCCTATTGTTACCTTCAAATCCATCAAAAATGTATTTGAAGAGTTCCTGAAACATGAACTGAAAGTAAGCGACAGCATTAATGACCTGGTACACCTTTCACTGAGCGAAAAAGATTATGCCACCCATAACTTCCTCCAATGGTACGTAAACGAACAAATGGAAGAAGAAAGAGTGGCCCGCACACTGAACGATAAACTGGAGTTGGTAGGCGATGATAAAGGAGGCCTGTATTTATTTGACAGGGACATACTCAATTATCGCAGCGCCGGGGATAAGAAATAGTTGTAATTATTTTCAGGTCTTTTGCCATAAAATGTGTATCTTTATCATCCAAAGTCGGGACTACGGTTCTGGCACCCCCCGCAGCAATGTGGGGCTTTTTTTTATAAGATAGTTACGGTAGATAGGGGGTAGGTTTGACCAAAACGGTAAAGTATTTACCAGGAAACCCAATTTCAAATTCCTAACCACTAATTCCATAGCAGCCTACAACCTCAATTTTATTCCTCCATTTACTACAAACCCATCCAGCGGCGCATAAATATCCCTGAACACGGGATTGCTGATGCTGCCCGTATAGATGCTGCCATACCTTGTTTGCCTTGCATCCAGGAAGTTCTCAAAATTGATATACAGCGAAAATTTTTCCCAAAGCCTTTCCAGCATAAAGCCGGTTATCCAATAGGATCGGCCTGTGCTGCCATCGTTCAACCGCTGCCTGCCGAAATAGTATCCTTCCAGTCCGGCCTTCCATTTTTCATGCACTTCATACAGCAAAACGGAATTAATACGGTGGCGTGGCGTAAGGAAATTTTCTGTCTCCGTATCGCCTTCATGCAGGTTTACATCGGTAAACGTATAACCCAGGAATAACTTAAAATCACCATAGCCGAGCTTTACGTTTGTTTCCATGCCCCTGCTGTCGATATGGGCGCTAAGGGTATTGAAACGATAATTTGCTCCATCCGGCTGAAGCAGCAACGGGTTGGTGATGCGGGTATAGAAAAAAAGATGGTTGATGCTGAAGCTCACGGCGCCATCGGCAAGCCTTGTTTTATAATTAATGTCTGCATTTATACCATAGCTTCTTTCCAGTTTATTTACCTGCTCATCTACAGGCAATACATTCTGGTATTGCAGCCGCTCACTTTCTTCAGTAAAAATAGTGGGTGTTTTATAGCCCAATCCGCCACCGATACGGGAAGAAAGCTTTGGATTGAATTTAAACAAAGCAGAGAGCCGGGGCAAAAAGGCAAAGCCGTAATCCTTTACCCGGTCGCCCCGCAACCCCGTTTCAAGATGAACCCGTTCCGTTATCTTCCAGGTGTTTTGTACAAAAACACCGAAGGTAAGCTGCCGGTAATCCCGCAACGGTGTTGCCGATAGCTGTTTTTCTTTAAAATCATCTGTAAGCAGGTTCAATCCGGCTACCCATTCAGATACTTCACCATGCGATGCATAAGTGGCTTCAGTAAAAGTTCCATTTTGTGTGCCGCTGAAATTATACCCCGGCGTAGCGATGCTTCTTTTAAAATGATTAAAGCTGTTTTTAAAGGTAATATGACTGCATTTCCCGAAATGATGCTCAATACTGAATTGGGTGCTGTAACGATCCGTATTGTTCTTTTCAAAAAAACCGGAAGGATTATCTCCCTTTATATACTCCATATCGCCGCCTGTTCTTTTCTCTGTAGTGATATTCACCCCGGCAGTCATTGTTGTTTTGGGAGTAAAGAATACAAACAATTTCGGGTTAACGGTGTAGCGTTCAAATTTGGGAATGGCAGACAAGCCGATGTCGGCCGGATCATAGGCAGCATTACTGTTGCGGGAAGCAAAAACGGTAACGCCGGCTTTGCCCCACTTCTTACCATAAAAGCCGCTTGTGTTCAATCCCCCGGCGGAAGTGCCATCCAAATGAAATTTCAATTCCCGTTTTTCCTTCGGTGTTTTTGAGATCAGGTTGACCAGGCCTGCAATAGCGCCGCCTCCATACAAAGTAGAAGCAGCGCCTTTGATTACCTCTAATTGTTTTAAATCCAGCGGGGGTGTTTGCAACAAACCTAATCCCCCGCTAAAGCCCGCATACAGCGGAAACCCGTCTTTCAATATCTGTGTATAACGGCCGTCAAGCCCCTGGATGCGAATGGATGAATTGGCAGAAGTAGCAGATGTTTGCTGCGTTTGTATGCCTGTGCTTTCTGTAAGCACCATCCGTATATCGCCGGGCTTCATATTTGATTTTTCATCCAGCTCTTCCCCGGCAATAAATTCCACTCTTGTCGGAATATCCTGTATCGTTCGGGTGCTGCGGGTGGATTGAATAACCACTTCTTCTTCCTCTTCATGCTCCTCTTCTTCCATGAATACCTCTACCAGTCCCATATCAGAAAGAGGGAAAGAAAAATCCTTTTGATAGTCGGGCCGCCCTACATAAGTAATCCTAACGGTGTATTTCCCTTCGGGAATATCATTGATAACAGCAACGCCGCTACTGTCGGCCACTGCCGTTTTATTCAGTTTCAATACCGAAACCGTAGCCCCTGCCAGCGGTTCTTTATGATGAGCGCATTTAACAACCGCCTTAAAATTATGCTGGGCAAAAGACAGCGCTGACATACAAAGCAGCAATGCCACAAAACTTAACTTCTTCATTTAAAATTTTTAAGTTACAAATAGATACATCTTCTCCCTTCGCCATTATATGAATGACTAAAGTTTATCTGTCCTGAATCGGGCAAAGACAACGTATTAACCTATTTTGGGCGGCTGCCAGAAATCGTACACCGCAAGCGGAAGGCTATGATTGTTATAAAAGGAGTAAACTGATTTTTGAGAAGGCGGGGCTAATTCAAAAAAGAAGGGTTCATAAGCAATAACGGCCGCTGCACAACCCTCACAACTAAAGAAAGGAGAGCAACTGCCGCAATCTTCATCGCCCTTTTCATGCTGTGCGGTTGGTTCCGTCTTATCATCCGGGCAGTTATCATATATGCAGCAGGGCACAAATGCCAGCAATAAAATATAAAATGCAAGTAGGTAGCCGCATAGCCTCATGAATGCAAAGCTACTGCATAGCAGGAAATATTGGCCACGAAATCACACAAAATAAACACGAAAAGATATTGCCTGCGGCAATAAAGAATTTTGTTGTCCACAGATTAACCCAAGTAAACGAAGATTGACTAGTAAGGTTGATTTTATATCTGCGCTAACCAGTGTTCATCTGAGGACAAATTTTCTTGGCCCCTGGCGGGGAAAAAATCAACTGTGAATAGGCTAAAGTATTTTTTTCGTGGCAAAAAAATTATCGCAGTAACAGTTCACAAGGCTTCAACCCGGTGTGCTTCTTAAATGCAGTTGAGAAATGGGAAATGGATGAATAGCCCAGCAGCATGGATACTTCGGTAACGCTTAAGCCTTTTTCGTACAACAAATACTTGGCATGTTCCATGCGCTGGCTTTGGTAAAAATCGAAAATCGTAGTGCCGAACATTTCCTTAAACCCTTTTTTCAGGTAACATTCGTTGATAGCAACCCTGCGGCTAAGGTCTTTTATAGTGATAGGCTCGCCGATCTGCTGTATCAGTATTTCCCTTGCCTTGATGATTTTTTCCCTGTCTGCTTCATTGGCAAGGAACTTACAGTTCACCACATCTATCTCTTTTTCCCCCAACATGCAGTCAAGGCTGTAAAGCAGCAGCATTTGTGTCTGGGCATTGATATAAATGTTTTCAAAACTGTCGTTATAAGTGTGGTTCAGCATTCCCTCCAGTACCATCCTCGTTTTACCGCATAGCGGAAGCATCTTGGTAAAAGAAGACCTGTGGGTAAAGCTCATTATGTTATCCGTAAGTGTCGTATTCCCTTTCCTGGACCTTACATACTGGTTTAGGTGTGCAGGTAAAAACCTGAAGCTCACGGCATCTATGGTATCTACCTTTTCCCGGCAATTTTGGGTGGCCCCGTGCTCACACATATTACATTCACTGTCTTTTTTCCGGCAATAGGTATTGCCGCTAATGCAAAAGCGCAGTTCCAGGTAATTTTCTTCCGGGTCCTCCTTTTCATAATGGTACACCAGCATACCCATATCTTCCATAGTCCGCTGCGGGGGCTTCTGGTAGCGGTAAATGGAGTATTGGACCGAGCCCATGACCTGCTGTTGCTTTTCCTGCAAAATAACCAGTTCATCCTGCAGCACAGCCTGCTTATAGGCCATTGTTAATATATCCGGGGGATTATGCATGTAAGGGGTGCAAATTTATGAATTCTGGCTTATTCTCAAGGGATTGTCATAAAACAGGGAATAGCCAGCCCTTTAACAATACAGTATGAAAAAAAGTTCGCTTTTAAGGGGTATCTGCTAACTTTGCCCGTCCATTTTACTGCAAATGATTCACCCACATACATATATACATCCGAATGCAAAGCTGGCCACTAACGTAAAGATTGACCCCTTTACCGTTATTCACCAGGATGTGGAAATAGGCGATGGCACATGGATAGGCTCCAACGTAACGATTATGGAAGGCGCCCGGATTGGCAAAAACTGCCGCATTTTTCCGGGGGCGGTGATTTCCGCCATTCCCCAGGATTTGAAATTTGAAGGAGAAACATCTTCCGTTGAGATAGGCGATAACACCACTATAAGGGAATTTGTTACCATCAACCGCGGCACCAAAGCATTGGGTAAAACAGTAATAGGCAACAATTGCCAGATACAGGCGTACAGCCACCTGGCACACGACTGCATAGTAGGCGATAATTGCATCATCAGCAACAATACACAGGTGGCAGGGCATGTAACCATTGGCGATTGGGTGATACTGGCGGGCATGTGTGCCGTACACCAATTTGTACATATCGGCGCCCATGCGTTTATCGGCGGCGGTTCGCTGGTAAGCAAGGATGTGCCGCCTTTTATCAAAGCGGCCCGCAACCCGTTAAGCTATGCCGGTGTAAATTCCATTGGCCTGAAGCGAAGGGGCTTCAGCGTGGACCAGATCAACCATATCTTAGACATCTACCGGGTAGTATATAACAAGGGCCTTAACACCAGCCAGTCTATTGAATACATTGAAGAAGAAATGCCTGCTACGGACGAGAGGGATGAAATTGTAACTTTTATCCGTGAAAGCGGCCGCGGCATCATCAAACGCTTCACCAAAGGCAATAATGATGACGATCTCCCTATCTGATGCAGGTAAGCGGTTCAACCGTGATTGGATCTTCCGTCATGTTAATTACACATTTACAGCAGGACAATCCTATGCTATCATCGGGCCGAATGGAAGCGGGAAGAGTACATTGCTGCAGGCAATCAGCGGTTCATTACTATTAAATGAGGGAAATATTCAATACCTGCCCGTCCGGCAGGCGGGTTCAATATCCAATGCTCAATGTTCAAGTGAAGACATTTACCGGCATGTTTCCCTCTGCGCCCCTTACCTGGAGTTGATAGAAGAAATGACACTGCAGGAATTCCTTGCATTTCATCATGGCTTTAAGCCCTTGTTGCCGGGTATTACGGTAAACGCCGTTATTGAAACCATTGGCCTGGGCAATGCAGTGAACAAGCAAATACGTTACTACTCCTCCGGCATGAAGCAGCGGGTAAAGCTGGCGCAATGTATTTTCTCCGATACGGCCATTGTACTGTTAGATGAGCCCTGCACCAACTTAGATGCGGCCGGTATTGAATTATATCATTCTTTAATTGCCACTTATTGCAAAGACCGGTTAGTGGTAGTGAGCAGTAATGATGAAGTGGAGTACAGGTTTTGTGGAGAAAGGATAAATATGGCAGCCTATAAATAAAGATGGTGTTGGGGTGGATTGTCCTAACGACAATCCCGCTTATTAGCGGGACAGGTACAAAATGTATAACATTAAAGCATTAATTTTCAAAGGCTGCATTTTGTGTATTGTTGCGGCTTATAGCATAAATTTGAGAGTTAGCAGTAAGCCTAAAAGACGACCGTACAACCATTGGGCAGACGAGCAAAACAGAAACGGATAGACAAACATTGACAAATGACCAGAGACATACAGACCATATTACAAATGGACAACGGGTAAGCCGACACTCATTGCCCGCCCTTCTGTGTTTTAATTTTTTCCCCACCGCACAAAAAAAATTGAATTTCTATTGCCATCGCACAAGTGGCACATTTGGTTTTGCCCCGACACACAAAGCCAATCCTTCGGCAAAACCAAAAGAGCCACTTTTTAGCCAACGCACTACTAAAAATGATGTTTTATATCCAATATATCAGGTTTATCCTGACGATTACACTATAAAATATAATTTTTCTATCCTAAAAAGCGAAACATTAAATTATCTTTCGTATCATTGTAGTCAGGTTTATCCTGACATTGTTACTATGAAAAATAAATACATATCAACGCAGTCAAACGAACTTCTATCCTATTTCAATGGACAGAACAAGGCTTGCTTTGACTATAGCGAAGCTTTCAACGCAATGCCTGATTCAAAGAAAAGCACACTTCGGGAGCTACTTAGCGACATGACAAAGCGTGGACTTCTGATGAGATTGAAAGATGGAGTTTATTACATCATACCATATGAAGCAAATGCCGAAACATTCATGCCCGACTGGCATTTGATAGCGGAACATTTAGTTAATGATGCGAAACATTACATCGGTTATTATTCTGCATTGCAGATTCATAACCTCATAACACAGCCTTCCTTGAAAGAACAAATTGTTGTTTCAAAACAAATACGTCCTTCTGAAATCAAAGTTAAAGACGTTCCTTTTCAGTTTATCTATCACAATGAAAAACATTTTTTCGGAGCAAAGAAAATCTGGATTGACAGTTTCAACAAAGTAATGTGTTCCGATTTGGAAAAAACATTTATTGATTGCCTGTTCAAACCTGACTATGCAGGCGGAATTGTTGAAGTAGCAAGGGCAGTTTATGTTTCAAAAGACAAAATAAAATACGACACATTGCTTGAATACGCTAAAAAATTTGATTCACAAGCAGTGATAAAACGATTAGGATTTTTGATAGAGGTTCTTGAAATCAAAACAAACATCATTGATGATTTACAGAAATTGAAAACCGCTTCGTATGTGGTTTTAGATACTGAACTCCCCAAGACAGGAAAACGAATAAGCCGTTGGGGTATTCAGCAAAATTTGGAAACCGAAACTATTAAATCTGCAATCTACACATGATAAAACCGGGAGAAATACAACAAAAATCAAGAGCAGTTGGCGTTCGTGACCAGCAGATTGAAAAAGATTATATTCTTTCGTGGATATTAAAAGGCATTGCACAACATGAACAACTTTCAAAAGTTATCGTGTTTAAAGGTGGAACTGTTTTAAAGAAAATCTATTTTGAAGATTACCGATTTTCGGAAGACTTGGATTTTACCTTAATCAATAATGCCTGCCTGCCGGACAGGCAGGAAATTTCTAATGAGCAAATCTTTGAGTGGTTCAGGGCAACCTTTGAATACATTAAGGAAGAAGCCAACATACCGCTTGAAATAATAAATAACAACGAACATGAAGATGGTGGCATTAACTTTTATATAAGCTATATAGGTCCCCTTGGCGGACAAGGAAATAACAAACGAGTAAAAATTGATATTTCCAGAAGCGAACAATTAGTTTTTGAACCCGTAATGAAAGATGTTTTCATCGGCTATTCCGATATGGAAGAACATCAACTTTTGTGTTATCCATTGGAAGAAGTATTGGTTGAAAAAATGCGGTCGGTAATGCAAAGAATGCAAGCCCGTGATTTTTACGACTTATGGTATTTATTAGAACAACACGGAATGGACGTTGATTTTTACAAGAGCGAATTTGAAAGCAAGTGTAAAAGCAAAGAATTAAACCCTGCCGATTTTACGAAAAAATTAACTGAACGCTTACCACAATACAAAGGTCGCTGGCAAAGCTCCATGAGTGAACAAATACAAGACTTGACTGACTTTGACCAAGTAGAACGAGAAGTACAAAGACATTTAAAGAGATTGAAGCTATGAATTGTATTGTTAATATTATATAGCAAATAAAAATGAACTCAATTACTTTCGTAGATACCGAGATTGAGCCAAAGA
>CAZLLT010000011.1:0-67881 GCA_964560445.1 uncultured Chitinophaga sp.
CTTTGCGCTTTGGTAATAGCTGCAAAACCTGTTAATACAATGATCAGTATAGGCAATTTTGTTTTCAAGCCCGGTAATTAATAGCCTAAATTATTTGTTTATTTTCAATAAGGAGATACCGCCCGGCGGGTATAAAAAGCAGGCAATGGTTTGTGGTCTATACCAACCGGCAAAGTGCAAACAGGCAGAAAAGCAGCAGCCCTTTAAGAGAGAGGGTGCCCCTTAAAACTCCGCACTGCCCGGTGTTCTCGGGAAAGCAATTACATCGCGGATATTACCCATGCCGGTTACAAATTGCACCATGCGTTCAAAGCCCAGGCCGAAACCTGCATGGGGCACGGTACCAAATCTTCTTGTGTCCAAATACCACCAGAGCTCTTCCAACGGAATGTGCATTTCTGCCATTCTTCTTTCCAGCTTATCCTGCCGTTCTTCCCGCTGTGAGCCGCCAACTATTTCGCCAATGCCGGGTGCCAGGATATCCATAGCCGCTACTGTTTCTTTTCCGGGTTCGCAACCATCATTCTGCCGCATATAAAACGCTTTGATGGCGGCAGGATAGTTATACAATATAACGGGTTTCTTAAAATGTTTTTCTACCAGGTATCGTTCATGTTCGCTTTGCAGGTCCATGCCCCAGCCGGTGATGGGGTATTGAAATTTTTTCTTCTTATTGTGATTGCTTTCTTTTAAAATTTCAATGGCATCGGTATAGGTCAACCTTTCAAAACTATTATTCAACACAAATTCTAACTTCTCTATCAATCCTATTTCGCTGCGCTTATCCTGCGGCAACTGCTTTTCTTCCTCTGCAAGGCGCTGCGCCAGGAAATCAAGGTCTTCCCGGTTATTATCCATGGCATATTGTATAATGTATTTGATGAACTCTTCGGCAAGGTTCATATTGTCTTCCAGGTCATAGAAAGCCATTTCCGGCTCTATCATCCAGAACTCGGCCAGGTGCCTTGCCGTATTGCTGTTCTCTGCCCGGAAAGTGGGCCCGAAGGTATAAATATCACCGAAGGCAGTGGCGCCCAGTTCCCCTTCCAACTGTCCGCTTACCGTCAGGTTGGTAGAGCGGCCAAAAAAATCCTGTGTAAAATCTACTTCGCCTTTATCATTTCTTGGAGTATTGTCAAATGGCAATGTAGTTACCCTGAACATTTCCCCTGCACCTTCTGCATCACTGGCGGTAATGATCGGGGTGTGCATGTACACAAACCCTTTCTCGTTGAAAAATTTATGTACAGCAAAAGCCAGTGCATGACGAACACGGAATACGGAACCAAAAGTATTGGTACGAAAACGCAGATGGGCTTTCTCCCTTAAAAATTCGAGGGAATGTTTTTTAGGTTGCAGCGGGTATTTCTCTGCATCGCTGTCGCCAAGGATTTCTATGCTTGTCGCATTGAGGTCCATCTTTTGCCCCTTGCCTAATGAAGGAACAATATTACCGGTTACTTTCAGCGAAGCAGAAGTGGTAATGCGTTTCAGAAAATCATCATCATAAGTGCCGAGCGCCACCACTACCTGGATATTATTATTGGTGCTGCCATCATTCAGCGCAATGAACTGGTTATTACGGAAAGTACGTACCCATCCCATTACGGTTACTTCCTGTCCTGTTGGTTCCTGCTTCAGCAGTTCTTTTATCCTGGTTCGTTGGTTGAACATCTTTGTATGTGCTTATTTTATCGGGGGTGCAAAGATAACCCCGCCTGCCCGAAAATGCGCCTCAATAAACGGGTACAGAAATACTGCTGATTTAAAGGGTTTTGTGATCGGTTGCCGTTCCCAAAGGGGGTTACAACAGCATGATTTTCTGCATTTTTTTTTGATTTTCCCAAAATCGCCGTATCATTGCAACGGAAAACGGCAAAACAAGTACGGTTCTCCCAAAGATTTAGCTCACTTTTAGCTGCCGCATTTCTTTCAATATAAATCAATATTTCAGATTCTTAAGATTGGTATCCACAGGTGCTGGTTAAATTCAAGACTTATTTATGTATGACATTCTCCAATTGAACGATATGCTCGTTCCTGAACTCCTCGATATAGCAGAGCAGCTCAAAATCCCCAATGCAAAAAAACTCGGCAAACAAGACCTTGTCTATAAAATACTTGACAACCAGGCGGTTGCCGACTCCAAAAACGCTGTGGGAACCGAAGAAAAAGGCAAGCGCAAACGCATTATAAAAACAAGCACTTCCATCAGCAGCGAAGAGGCTGTTGTGGAAAGCGGCGATGAAGAAAAAACAATAACCAAAAAATCCAATATGCCCCCTAAAAAAGAGCTGCCTATTAAAAAAGGAAGAAAGAAACCGGAAGAAAAAACGACTGAAGAAACCGTAGCCCAGGGCGCCGTTCCCGAAACGGCCGAACCTGAAGCTGCCGAAGAAACCACCGATACAGCCGCCGCGCCAGAACAAAACAATGATGAACAGGCGGCCCCGAATAAACTCTATCCCCAGCGCAGGGAGCAGCAATTCAATATTGAATTTGACGGTGTGATACTGGGCGAAGGCGTACTGGAAATGATGCCTGACGGATATGGCTTCCTTCGCTCTTCTGATTATAACTATCTATCTTCTCCTGACGATGTATATGTTTCCCCCTCGCAGATAAAACTATTTGGTTTAAAAACCGGCGATACAGTGCATGGGGCCGTACGGCCCCCGAAAGAAGGCGAAAAATATTTTGCCCTCCTGAAAGTGGATACCATCAACGGTAAAAGCCCCGAAGAAGTGAGGGACAGGGTGCCTTTCGATTATCTTACCCCGCTTTTCCCTTTTGAAAAGCTGAACCTGTTTACCACCCCGTCTGATTATTCTACCCGCATCATGGACCTGTTTACCCCGATTGGTAAAGGCCAGCGTGGATTGATTGTGGCACAGCCGAAAACCGGTAAAACCATGTTGCTGAAAGCCGTGGCCAATGCCATTGCCGCCAACCACCCGGAATGTTACCTCATGGTAGTACTCGTGGATGAACGTCCGGAAGAGGTAACAGATATGGAACGAAGCGTAAAAGCGGAAGTAATTGCCTCGACTTTTGATGAACCGGCTGAAAAGCATGTAAAAGTTTCTACCATCGCCCTTCAAAAAGCAAAACGCTTAGTGGAATGTGGGCATGATGTGGTGATACTGCTGGATTCCATCACCCGCTTGGCAAGGGCGCATAACACAGTGGCCCCTGCATCCGGTAAAGTATTGTCAGGAGGTGTGGAAGCCAATGCCATGCAGAAGCCCAAGCAATTCTTTGGCGCCGCCCGTAAAATTGAAAACGGCGGCTCTCTTACCATCATCGCCACAGCGCTGGTAGATACCGGAAGCAAAATGGATGAAGTAATTTTTGAAGAATTCAAGGGTACCGGTAACATGGAGTTGCAGCTTGACCGTAAGCTGGCTAACAAGCGGATTTTCCCTGCTATTGATATTGTTTCCTCCAGCACCCGCCGCGATGACCTGCTGCTTGATAAAGAGGTGCTGCAACGCATGAACCTGCTGCGGGTGTACCTGACGGATATGAACTCCGAAGAAGCGATGCGGGAACTGCAAAACAGGATGAAAGGCACCAAGAGCAATGAAGAGTTTTTGGCCAGTATGAACAGGTAAGGGGAAAGCTACCCGGAATTTTACCGGATTTCCAGCGGATGATGGCATTTTAGCGGCCCTTTGCACAATCACAGGTCAGCCTGTTCGTTATTGACGGGTAGTTTTATCCATTATCCCTGAAAACTGAACTCTTTGCAACTGAAACAGCCACACATTTTTCTGAAAAGCGGCGGGTTTATCCTCTGCTTTCTTTTAGCGCCCCTTTTCTTTTATGCCCAATCCCTGACCGGGCTTTGGACAGGTATGCTAAGTAATGACAGCGCTTCTGTAAGAAAGGACCAATCCTTCGAAATAGCATTAACAGAGTACAAAGGCAAGGTCTATGGCTATTCCCGCAACGAATTTATCGTAAACGATACGATTTACTACATTGTAAAAAGAGTAAAAGGAACCATAGAAGGAGATATTTGTGAAGTTGTGGATGATGAAATTGTATCACACAATTTTCCTGTAAAGCCGGAGAAAAAAGTAAAAGTGATCAGTACTTTCAGAAAAGGTCAAAGCGATAGCGCCTGGCGCCTGGATGGCAAATGGAAAACAAAAGCTACCAAAGAATATTATTCCGTATCGGGCAATGTATCACTAAGTGAAGAAAAAGATGTTCATGCTTCCAAAATATTTCCGCACCTCGAAGAACTGAACCTTGCCGGGGATATTGCTTTTTACCAGGAAAGAAAAGAAATACCGGCTACCGTCCGCATTGCCAAACCCGAAAGGCAGCAATCGGAGTTCAATGACAATAAAGAAAAAATAGCTGCCGAAAATACTGTTGCTTCCGTTAACGTACAGCCTCCGGCTATATCCCCGGTAGAAAATAAAAAGGAAGTGATTGTTGCGGTAAACAAGGATGAGGATAAACAATCATCTTCCGAAATTGCCAAAGCTGCGGTACCGGATAATTATAACAACCCGCCTGTTGAACCGGCAAAAAACACAACCCCGGTTTTAGCAGGTAATAAAAAAGAAGAAACAACCAAGCCTGCATCCCAGGTGGTGAAACCGCCACCTCCGCAACCGCCAATTGAAAAAGCAGCTACACAAAAGAAGAATACCGAAACAGCAACTGACAAGCCGGTAATAAAACAACCGGAACCGGTTAAACCTGAAACGGAACAAGCCATTGCGTTGAAAAAACCGGCCGGGCATAACGATGTTCAATCCAAACCGAACATTGAGCAAGCCGTTCCGAAGCCCGATATCCGGTTAAAGGCCGCTTCGGTCGAAGGAAGAAAATCTGAATTTACACAGGAGGTCAGCTTTCGGTCCGACAGCTTGCTGATAGCATTGTATGATAACGGGGTGGTGGATGGAGATACTGTAAGTGTATATATGGATGGGAATATTATTATGGAAAAGCAGGGCTTAAAAGCAAACGCCTTGAAGAAAACAATCTATATCCCTGAAGGTACAGAAGAATTTACCCTTGTTTTATTTGCTGAAAACCTGGGTCTGTATCCCCCCAATACCGGCTTGCTGGTGATCCGGGACGGAAACGATGTATATAATCTCCGGTTCAGCGCCGATTTGCAGAAGAACGCCGGTATTGTATTCAAGCGGAAAAAATGAGTCAGGCCGGTATAAAGAAGCCCCGGTTTTTACAAAATTGCCCCTACATTTGCACCTCCGGAACAATACATGCCGGGCCGGGTACGGGAAGGGTTCTTTAACCTTTCATTAACCGGGATGGAAACTACATTTGTTCCTATTTTTAACTTGATATGAAGAAGATTTTATTTGTTACAGGCTGTATGCTGACAGCTTTTTTTGTTTTCGGCCAAACCGGGCAATCTGCCACCAAAAAAAGCCTTGCCAACAGGCCCAATGATCATATACTGCTTCAATTCGGTTATCATGGATGGAACAACATACCCGATTCCATCAATCAGCAAGGTCTGTCCAAGACCTTTAATGCCTATTTCATGTTCGACTTTCCTTTTAAAAACAAGCCGAACTTAAGCATTGGTGTCGGGGCGGGGATTGCTTCAGATCACCTGCTTTTTAAAGCCACTCATGTAGGTATCAAGGAAAATGCGTCAATTTTTGTTTTCACCGACCTTTCGGATACCAATCATTTTAAGAAAACAAAACTGGCCACTGTATTTCTTGAAGCGCCAATTGAGCTTCGCTATTCGGCAAATCCTTATACAGGCAAAGGATGGAAATTTGCCGCAGGTGTAAAAGTGGGCACCCTCATCAATGCCCATACCCGCAATGTAGAATGGCGGAGCAGTTCGGGGACGGTTATCAATGATTATGTAATGAAGGAGAACAGCACTAAGTTTTTCAATAAAACGAGGGTTTCCGGAATGTTGCGGGTTGGCTATGGCCATCTCAGCCTTTTTGGAAGCTACCAGCTTAACGGCTTAATTAAAGAGGGTTTTGGTCCTGATGTAAGGCCTTTTTCCATCGGCATTACGCTAAGCGGACTTTAATAGTTGTAATTATCTGCCCCGTTAAATAATAAATTTATTTTTGTACTCCCCCGTGCCGGGGGAGTTTTTATTCGCATGATTGATAAGAAAAACACAATACAAAAAGAAGAAAAAGCCGTATTGGTAGGGATGGTACACAAAGGCCAGACAGAACCGCAGGTGCAGGAGTACCTTGACGAACTGGCATTTCTTGCCGAAACGGCCGGCGCCGTTACTGTAAAAAGGTTTACTCAAAAACTGCCCCACCCTGATAGTAAAACGTTTGTCGGCAAAGGGAAACTGGAAGAAATCCGCAGCTATGTTGAAGGAAAAGATATCGGCATTGTCATTTTTGACGATGAACTGACAGGAACGCAAATCAATACCATTGAAAAAATACTGGGTGTAAAAACAATTGACCGCAGCGACCTGATACTCGACATATTTGCCCGCAGGGCAAAAACGGCACAGGCAAAAGCCCAGGTAGAGCTTGCACAATACCAATATATATTGCCCCGTCTTCGCGGCATGTGGAAACACCTGGAAAGGCTTGGGGGTGGTATCGGCACCCGCGGGCCCGGTGAAACAGAAATTGAAACAGACCGCCGGATTGTAAGGGATAAAATTTCGCTATTGAAGAAAAGGCTGGCCGAAATTGACAAGCAAGCCCTTACACAACGAAAAGAAAGGGGAGAATTTATACGGATAGCGCTGGTCGGCTATACCAATGTGGGCAAATCAACCATTATGAGCCTGCTCAGTAAAAGAGATGTGTTTGCCGAAAACAAATTATTTGCAACATTAGATACCACAACCAGTAAAGTTGTGCTTGATACAACACCATTTTTATTAAGCGATACGGTTGGCTTTATCCGAAAGCTTCCGCACCACCTGGTTGAAAGTTTCAAAAGCACTTTGGATGAGGTAAGGGAGGCCGATATTCTTTTACATGTAGTAGATATATCGCACCCCGGATACGAAGAACAGATAGGTGTGGTAAATAAAACATTGCAGGAACTGGATGCTTTTGAAAAACCGACCATCACCATTTTCAATAAAATGGACCGGTATGAGGCAGCTACATTTGATGAATGGCTGGATGACCATGTAAAAGAGCAAATACTGGAAGACCTCCGGGAAAGATGGCAGGGAGAAACCAACGGCAATGCCATTTTTATTGCTGCCATTGAAAAAAGAAATATTGAAGCGCTTCGCCAAACAATTCTTGAAAAGGTAAGGGAACTCTACAGGATAAGGTACCCTTACAAAACAGAATTCTTTTATACACCATTCCGGCCAGGCGCCAGCCTCTAAATTATTAACCCATACCATGGCCGACAAAAATTATACCTGGCATAAAATAGCAGACCATCTCCACGAGTTGAATTTTTCTGACAATCATATTGCACTTGCAGAAGTAAAGGGCAAAAAAATTTGCCTCGGCCAGTATAATAACCGCCTTTTTGCATTTACCTGGAAATGCCCCCATGCAGGAGGGATGCTTTCAGAAGGATATATTGATGCGCTGGGCAATGTGGTATGCCCTGTCCACCGTTACAAATTCAATATGGAGAACGGCCATAACACAAGCGGCGAAGGATATTATCTAAAGCGCTGGCCGGCAGAACAAAGAGAAGATGGTGTGTATGTGCAGATGGAAGAAAACGGCGGCCTGTTCGGCTGGTTGAAGTAACATATACTGGCAAATTCAATTAAGCTACGGCGACAGGTAAAAAATTATGCAACTGTGTTCCCTGAATCAGCTATTGTGTAATAGTAAATACGCCGGATCTGGCAGCGCAGACTTCTCAAAAAACAAACAGGAAATAAAAATCTTATTTATCATACACATTTTAAGTTGCTGTATGTGAATGCTGCAAAATCGATATAATCCGCAATAGCTATTGAGTGATACGAAATTAGGTTATGCAATATCTAAAAAAGCTACTTAACCAACAATGTAGAGTTATACCAGTTAACGCCATCAAATACAGAAACAATATATACATCCCTTGGAAGGTCAGACACATTCAGTGTATAAGAGTACTGACCTGCAGGTACTGAAACCATTTTTTTAACAGTCCCCATTTTATCAGTTACCCTTATTGACTGTATTGAAGCTATTCTGTTTTCCTTTCCGGCATTTGATTTTATTAGCGATAGTATTACCCTGTCATTTGCGGGGTTGGGAGATACGCCAAGTTTAGTGCCTGCACTTCTTGACTCCTCCGGCGGTATGGCATCCGGCCAATCAGAGCCGTAGCCTATTTCTACGTACTTATATACAGGCTTGGTAATGCCACAAGCAGTAATATCTACTTCTACCGGGCCTCCCGAACCCATACCACCTGTCTTAACATAAACAGCGTTGGTTCCCTGCCCCATAAGAATAGTCCACCCGGAAGGCACCTCCCAATAAAAGGAAGGTGTGGGATAGCCAAACGGATAATGCATATAGTAAGTATAGTGGCTGTTCGGATACGCAGTATCTGCTCCGTCCGGAGTAGCGTATGGCCCGTAAAGCGAAGGAAACCCTGCTGTTAAATAAACCCTTCTTGTCGCAGCATTAGGGGCGCAAGATGTATTTATAGATACCTCAACCCAGGCATTTTCCTCAACACCAACATATCCAATGGTTGCAGTAGATGTACTTCCTCCAGACACAACTTCTAATCCGCTACTTGTCGTCCAGCTATAAGTAGCCCCGCTAATATTTTTTACTGAAAAATTCGGGTTCCGGAGCAAATTGCATCCGTGGAGCCGGTAATCTTTGTAGAAGCATAATATCTCCTATAATTCGCATTATATATTGAAGGCACATTGGTCGGGTCGTGTTTAACTAAATTACCTCCTCCCCATTTTGATTCATATTTTCCGCTGGTGGCTGATATATTAGCCGAATGGTCGCCGTAATAGTAGTGAATCTTGTCTGCATCTGATTCGTTGCAAACTTGTACGTAGCTGGTATTTGCACCTGTAAAATACTTATATACATTCGGATTAAAGCTATCATCATATTCGTTTATCCAAACCGCAGGAAACCCACCTTCTGAAATATGCCAGGCATATCCATGGCAATTATAAGTCCAAGTAGCAGCGCCTAATATTTCAATATCTTGATAGTTTTGCAGCGTTTCATTATATATGGTTGTTTTTTGTTGATTTGTCAATTCCCCAGATGTTAATATTTTAGCCTGAACCGGCTCCCCTTTGGGAGTATAAACCGTTGTATTGCTGTAAGTTTGTGAAAGTACATTTACAAAGTAAATACTTAAAACTCCTAAGGTGAATAGCTTTTTCATATAGTTATTACTTTAAAAAATTCTTTGCACTTGAAATAATTATATTTTTCTCAACTTCATAATCCCCCAAAGGAATTGGAAATACTCCTTTATCGATAAACCATTGCAGGTTATCGTTTACTTTCGATAAAAAAGGCGAATAATTGCAGTTTCTCATTACTCTTGCACAGATTAATAATGCAAAATCAGTAACAAGTCCTCCAAAATGATTGGGAAGCCTATTCCTCAAATAAAATTTATCCAACGCTACAGATACCAATTCCTTTTTTTGATTCAGGTTCATTTTATTAAGTATAGTATCCTGTGCAAGCGGCAGTTCGAGGTAGCTAAATAAAAAGGTATATTTTCCCTGTTCTACTTCAGAAGCAAGTGTAGTTATGCAGGCAGGGATCATTGACTTATACTTCTCAAGTAATTTATTCCAGGCATCAGCCCTGCCAACCAGTTCCCTTAATCCTGAAAAATTTTCTATAAAAAATTCTATAGCCCGCTGGGGAGAATTTGCGAAAAAGATTTCGATGGCTAACGGCATATCCAACCAGCTTTGCACCAACCCCTCAGTAGAAATAGTTGCCAATATATTATCAGGGATCTGGCACGCTTCCAATCTTTCATCACCCGTTTCAAGGGTTGCCCATTCAGGCGTACCCGGTAAAATAGGGTATTTATAAGTATCAGCAGGCTCCGGGTAATTCCAACAATCTTCATTGGAAATAGTATCCTTCTTACATCCCGCAATTACCACAACAAAAAATGCGATGCAGGTATAAAAAATAAGTTTCATTGCAGAAATAATTTTCCGGTACTAAAGATTGCTTCAACAAGTAAAGGGTTAGTATACATACCTGTAGCCAGAAAAATATCAATATCTTCTTCTGAAACAGTTTTCAAGGTTTCCCCTAATTTATTCTCAGCGCTTAATATTTTCGCTATTAAAAGAGCAGAGGAAGTAAGCCCAAATTCACCAAAAACATCAAACTGCTTTTTCTTGCCCTCGGATTTTGCAACTGCCTCTTTCAACAATAAAATCCTGTCTCTATCTGGCAAATTGTTTAAAATTTGAGAGCGGGAAAGTAATAGTTCAAGATAAGTAAACTCAAATGTAAATAACCCTTTTTGATGCAAACTCATATCTTCATTGAGATCATCAGGAATTTTATTCTTATAAATTTTAAGCAGTTCTACTCCCGCTTCTTTACGTTCTAAAAGTTCTGTTAATCCATTAAACGATAATATAACAGCATCTATCCCTTTTTGGATATTGTCTGCATAAAAAACTTCAATTAATAAGGGATAATTTAAACAAGTCTTAGCCAAGGCATTTGTGGTCAATAAAGGCAAAATAGAATCAGGAATCTTACATGCGTCAGCTTTTTCCTTTCCTGATTTTAGAATTTTCCATTCCTCCATCCCTGGTCTTACAGGATACACATAAGGAGTGTCTATTGGCTGCGCTACAGTAATAGTAGTAGTAAAAAAATAACTGCAAATAAAAAGAACAATATTTCTCATGACAGACAGGTTTGAAATCTAAGTTACTTAAAAAAGTATTGAAGCAAGCAAAAAAATATACTTTCCCGTACCTATATTATCATTCAAACTGTCGATGTATTCTTACCTAACCTATTGTAAATAAACTATTAACTAAAAGGTCAATTTCTTTTTTCAGGCAACCAAATTTTCTTTCATTACACACAGTGAAACTCGGGAAGCAGATATGCCCGCTTCATCGTTATAAGTTCAACATTGAAAATGGCCGCAATACAAGCGGTGAAGAATATTACTTAAAGCACTGGCTCGTAGAGCAAAGAGAAGATGGTGCTTATGTACAGTTGGAAGAAAGCAGCGGCCTGTTCGGCTGGTTGAAATAACCCGGGCCGGTAAAATCAGTTAATTTAGTGCCTAATTTTTTATTCAATTCAAATGTCATCTCTTACTATTACGGTTATTCAAACCAATCTTTATTGGGAAAATAAAGAAGCCAACCTTGAAATGCTGGAAAAAAAGATCAATACCATTTCATCAAAAACAGAACTGGTAGTGCTTCCCGAAATGTTCAGTACAGGCTTTAGCATGAAACCGGAAATACTGGCTGAAACAATGAGCGGCCCAACGGTGGCCTGGATGAAAAGAATAGCAGCGGAAAAAAAAATCATTCTTACCGGAAGCCTCATTATAAAGGATAAAATAGCAGATAGCCCGGAAGGCAAGGAAGGTTATTTTAACCGGCTGGTATGGATGCTGCCCAACGGACAGTATGGGGTATATGACAAGCGGCACCGGTTTGCCTATGCCGGAGAGGATAAACATTATACAGCCGGAACAAAAAGATTGATCGCTTCGGTAAAAGGATGGAGAATAAACTTACAGGTCTGCTATGATCTTCGCTTTCCGGTGTGGGCCCGCCAGCAGCAACAAGCCGGTCCGGAATATGATGCAATTATTTATGTGGCCAACTGGCCCGAAAAAAGAAGCCATGCCTGGAAAACACTATTGCAGGCAAGAGCCATCGAAAACCAATGTTTTGTTATTGGTGTAAACAGGATTGGAGAAGATGGCAATGCTATTCATCATAGCGGGGACAGCATGATTATTGACCCGATGGGTGAAGTATTGCATACCAAAACCAATGAAGAAGATATTTTTACCCTTACACTGGATAAAACGCAACTGGAATCGGTAAGGGAAAAATTGCCTTTTCTGAAAGATGCGGATAGCTTCACGCTGTTACAGGACGAATAGTACCTTTTTTATAAATCAAGGAGTTTTTGAGAGTTTGTAGCTATTTCGCTTCCATCTTTCTACACTGCCATTAAAGCCTGTTATTTTTCCCGGCAGGCTTTTCAGGGCTATGGGTTTGTGCCCGTCAATATAGTAGCCCTGTACCTTAAGTCTTGTTCTGCGTTTCGGTTTTTGTATCTCTGCTATTACATACGATTTTTGCCCCGGAACGCTATGGCCTATTAATGGCCGGGGGCCGCCACCCAGGCAGCCGCTATTCAGCAGCGTAAGCTTCTCTTTGACTCCCGGGAAGTAAGCATGCTGGTGCCCGGAGATATAAAGGTCCACTTTGTTCGCTTTCAAAAAAGCCAGTGTTTTATCAGCGGCATTGATCACTTCTCCCGGTTTGTTCTTCGCCTCTACCAGCGCATACAGCGGCAGATGCCCCAGCAGCACCCGGGCCTGCGCTTCAACGGCAACCGGCAAAGCCAGTTGCTGCCGCATCCATTGTTGCAGGCTATCCGGTATTACTGCCGAAGAGGCATCCCAGCTAATGAAGAATATATTTTGCTGTATATAAGAAAAATAAAAAGGGTAATGCGTATCATCCACAAATTGCAGACGTGTGCCGGCCTTGTTTGCCTCCCAGAAAGCCTTTGCTGCTGCCCGGTCATTCGCAAAGTTGGGCGAGGCGTCATGATTGCCCAGCGTAAAACCAAATGGTAACCGCAGGGCCTGTACCGGCTGCCATACCGCAGTATCAAATCCCCGCCACATCGCATCAATATGTTCCCGGCTCAGCGAAGATTTTTGCCCCGCCACCATATCGCCCCCGCAGAGGATTATGTCCGGTTGCAGAGCTGCAATATGCTGCATCATGGTATGCACTTCTCTACTATAGGTAACAGAGCCATAGCTGTCATTCAGATCCGATATTAACAGTATTCGCAGTTTTTTAGTTGAAGGCTTGCCTGCGTTTTGCGCCTTGCTATGAGGAAGTGTGCAGCAGATAGCCAGGCTGTAAAAAAGAACAGTATAAGAAAGCAAGCGGTACATGACTTAAAGGTCTGATAATTTCTGCTTTTCTTCGCCTTTCCTGTTGTAAAAAGAATTTTCGCCCAGCATAGTATCTTTAGCCGCCATTAGTAATAGCTATGTACAAGGTTCTGTCAGCAATATGGAAGTGGTCAAAAAGGATTTTTCTTTTCCTTTTTATAGCGCAACTTATTTATATCATTGTATTGCGGTGGGTGAACCCTCCCGTTACCATCACACAATTGGTAAGCTGGATTGGGGGACATGGGTTGAAGAGAGATTACGTAAAGAGCAAAGATATTTCCTCTTATGCGAAGCTGGCGGTCATTGCCTCCGAAGACCAGCTTTTCCCTGACCATAACGGGTTTGACTGGAAAAGCATCAAAAAAGCGATGAAGTACAATGAGAAGAAGCCGGGAAGAATAAGAGGCGGCAGCACCATCAGCCAACAGGTGGCCAAAAATGTTTTTTTGTGGCAGGGGAGAAGCTGGATAAGAAAAGGTCTTGAAGCCTATTTTACTTTTATGATAGAATTCTTGTGGGGCAAAGAAAGAATTCTTGAAGTGTACCTGAACGTGGCGGAAACCGGTGAAGGCATTTTTGGCATTGAAATGGCTGCACAAACTTATTTTAATAAAAAAGCAGCCAGCCTTACCATGCAGGAGACCGCATTGATAGCCGCCTGTTTGCCCAATCCTAAAAAATACAAAGCCAATCCTGCCTCTCCATATATTAAAGCAAGATCGCAGGCTATTATCCGGCAAATGAACAACCTGCGTACCGATCCGGATATAATTGAACTGACCGGGCTTAAAAAATCAACAGCGCCGCTAAAGAAATAATCACTTTACTTCAAAACGTATTTTATCGCTGTTATGCGTGGCATTACGATAGCCGCAGTTGATGGCAAAGCGGAGAAAATATTTTCCTTTTGGCACTGCCGGGAAAAACTCAACAGTCCCCTTACCCGTTTCTGTCATTTCTTTCAATGTCCACGGGGTAAAAGCATCCCTTATCCACCCGGTATCTGCAAAAATTCCTGCCCGTATGGTATCGTTGAACCCGTAGTGGTTACGGATATACCCGGCATAGTAAGGAGGGATATCAAACTGTAATTGCATTACCTGTTGCTCATCTTCCCGCAACTCCTTTTTATAGGTTACCGGGGTTATCTTTATTTTTCCAAACGACAAAAAAGCCGAATCATAGCGAAAGCCGACTCCGCCAATTGGCGCTTGAACCGAGTCCTGCATATTCTGCATATCGAATTTATCAAGAAAGTAAGCGGGCCTGCCCAGCATAGAATCTTCCAGCGGCCAGAAGTTATAGTTATTCCTCCGGGCTTTGTAGCTATTCATAGAATAAGCAGGCACTTTTGAATAAAACCAGTATTTGGATGTCCGTTGGTAAGAATTGCTGAATGCAAGGGGGAAGCCATTTGTCTTTTCTTTTAAAACCCTCGGCCATTCTTTCCAGGAATGATAGCGCTGCCGGGCAATCTTAAGCGGCACTATGTCAACAATCATGATAATCCTTGCAAAGAGTACCAGCAGCAGGGAAAGGGGAAGCCATTTCCTTAGCCACCCTGCCCATTTTTTATTTTGTACAAGATAATTGTGTGAAAGAATAATGAGAGGAACCAACACCGGCGATGTCCAGTTCGCTTCCACCCTGCCCCGAAATGAACTTAGCAGGAAAAAAATATAAATACCAAGCATTGTAAACCGTAATGCTTTCTCCGTATCGTTTTGCGGCTTATACAGGAACGCCGCCGGAAGAAGCAAAAAACCGGCAACAGGCCCCGCCAATAGAAACTGCCCAAGTATGTATTCAATCGTATAAGAAGGTTTGTATTTGTTTACATTACTTTCAAATAGGTGATAGCGAAAGCTGACCCAATCATGCTGCCATTGCCACTCCAAATGCGGCAGGAATAATACAAACCCTGTCAGCGCTGCCACCCATGCCTGGTATTTTGCCAGCAATTTTACATTGGACAATAAAGTAAACAATACAATGAGTACTGCGTGGTATTTGCTGTATAACAGCAACGCTATAGCCAATCCCAGGAAAGCTGCATTTATTAATGAAGTATGATTAGCAAACTTTTTATAAGAATAAAAAAACAAGGCAGTAAAAAAGATGAGCGGAATATCCGGCACAGCCACAAACCCTATAACCTGCAATACGGTTATGGACAGAACGATGGTATAGAAAAGAAATGTGTTTTTCTTTTCTATAATCCTTTCAATAAGCAATAAAGAAAACAGCGTAAGCAGCAAGGGCAGCAACCGGACCCCTAACTCGTTGGGAAAAACAGCATAACCCATCTTAATCAGCAGCGCCGTCATAGGAGGGTGGTCAAAATAGCCCCAATCCAGGAACCGGCTATAGGCCCAATAATAGGCTTCATCGTCCAGCAACTCTGTTAACCCCGCCTGAAGAATGCTTAAAAAAAGCCAAACACCATAGAAAATAATACGATGATTGTTTTGTAGTCCTGTTTTCATGCAGCAGCAAAAGTACTGACAATGCTCAAAGTATTGCTGTAACCGCTTTCACCGCTTTTGCCAGCCGTTCTTCCGGATTGCCGTTTATAACAACCCACGGCACAGTTTGATTAACCAGGATGTCTTTATAAATATGGAACAGCTTTCGCCGGGTTACCGGGTCGGGATATTCCCTCAATTCATCTTTTACCCAGGGCAGGTCTGTGTCGCATAGCAGGTACAGGTCGTAATGGCTTTTTACAATTTCATCCAGGATAAACTTATGGCACTTGCCAAAAACAAACTCACACCACACTTTCATAACATACATATCCGTATCAACGAAAAGAGGAAGGTGCGCCCCTGTTTCCAACAAGGGCAGCATTTGCGTTTCTATCCCGCTGGTATATTCCTCTTCCAGGGCCAACTGGCCTTTTGCAATGGTGAGCAGGTCATCGAAAGTATAATCGGTTCCATTGGTAAGCAGGTAGCCCCTTGCATACTCCGGGCACCACATTGTATTAAAATGAGCAGCAAGGTTTTCGCACAAAGTGCTTTTACCTGTTGATTCGGGGCCTATGATGACAATTTTTTTAAGCATGTTGTTTGCGGGCCCTTTTTATCCATTCTGTTAATCCGAAAATGGCCATTATTAACAGGATAAAATAATAAACACTTGTAAAAACGTATTGCTTTACAAAATAAAGCGGAATGGACGCAATGTTTGTAGCTATCCACCAGTACCAGCTTTCCACCTTCTTTTTTGTCATCAGCCACATACCGGTAAAGGCCGTGGCCGAAGCAAAAGCATCCGCCCACGGGATAACCCCCGGAGAAAAATTATTCTTCAGATAGGTAAGCAAACCGAATATTACAGCAAAAAAGGCAGTAAAGAATAAGAGCTGGTGTTTCCACCACCTTCTGTTAGAAAAAGTGATGCGGACAATATGTTCTTTCTGGTCGTCCCTTCTTGACCAAAGCACCCAGCCGTAGATACTCATTACCGTATAATAAAAGTTTACCCCGGCTTCGCCAAACAAACTTCCTTTAACGCTTAAGTAAATATAAAAAGTGGTATTAATAAGCCCGGTTGGATAAACGAGAATATTTTCCTTTCGTGAAAACCAAACGCTGATGATACCGGAGAATACAGCAATATATTCAAGCCATCCGGTTTGTTTCATTCCATCAACAAACTGTTGCCATATTTCCTGGAGCGGCAATATTTACTTTTTTGTAAACATAGTAAAAAAACAAGTGGGATATTACTATCCGGCTTGACAAGAACCCTTGCTCTGCGTTACCTGATTCTTACTTGTCCTCTTTCTGTATATGCTTTATTTTTACAGCTAATGCAAATAAGAGGCTTATTAAAATACTTTGTCTTTCTTTTATTACTTCTTTCCTGTATAAGCTGTTCTGTAAGCAAGAACCCCCAACGCAGAGAGATAAGGAAATTGCAACGGGGCATCATTACAGAAGATACCAGCTATGTGTATGCGCTGCCCTATGAGCCCGGAAAGTCTTACCGGATGATACAGGGCTATTTTAGCCGGTTCACCCATAAAGAAAGGGCTGCCATTGACTTTAAAATGAAAAAGGGGACTAAAATTTTTGCAGCAAGGGACGGCATTGTTATAAGGGTGAAGGAAGATGGCAGCAAAGGTGGTTTAAAAAGAAAATACCGATCGCATGGCAACTATATAATTGTTCAGCATAGCGATAGCAGCCGGTCCGGTTACTGGCATTTGCAAAAAGACGGTGCATTTGTCAATGTGGGGGATGCGGTGGTAAAAGGGCAATTGATAGGTCTCAGTGGAAAGACGGGATATACCGCATTGCCGCATTTGCATTTCCTGGTGTGGGGCTCTCGCAATGGTAGCTGGCAATCTATACCTACAAGATTTCAAACGACAAAGGGGCCGGCTTACCTGCGCTGGTGGAGAAAATACAAGAACCCGGATAAATGAAATTAGTTATAGATATAAAAACGTCCCGCCTGAGGCGGGACGTTCTGTTTACAACGCTTATACAAACCTTAACTCACTTCAATTTCCCTGCCTTCTGTTTCTTTGCCGTTGATAACCGGAAGAGAAACATGCAATACCCCATCCACGTATTTAGCTGTGATATGGGCAGTATCCGCATTTTCTCCCAGGGTAAAACGCCTTACAAAGCCGCCGCGGCTGTATTCGCGGAGTACCCAATCGGGTTTTGCAAAACCTTCGGGCGGTGTGTAAGTGATAGTAAGTTCCTGCCCCGTAACCTGCAAGGAGAAATTTTCCTTGACCCGGCCCGGTGCAAAGACCAGCAATTCAAACCCCGTGTCTGTTTTAAAAATGTTGACGGCAGCTCTTTGCATAGAACGGAACGCCAGGTGCCGTCTCCTGTTTCCGTGATGTGTGCCTTTTGCGGCGCATGACTGATTGTAGTGCATGTTTGTTTTGTTTTAAATGAAAAAATAAATACCGACTATTAAACTGCTCTTTTCCCCGAAGGTTTAATCTTGCAGTAAAATATCGGTGAAAGCGATTTTTTGACCGGTGAATGTTGTTTAACAGTTGAGAATCGTCTTACAAAATCATTAAGCGTTAAATTGCATCCTAAACCTTGCTGAAAATGACGATTGCTGTATTGGGCACAGGAATGGTAGGCCGTGCCATTGCGCTGGACCTTTCGAAAAATTATAATGTCGTTGCTTTTGATGCAAACAGTAACAACCTGGCGGAGTTACAAAAGCGAAACCCTTCCGTTAAAGCAATTATTGCTGACCTGGCGGATTATACCAGGTATGTGCAATGGTTAAAGAACATTGATCTTGTAGTTACTGCCGTACCGGGCTTTATGGGATATGAAACGCTGAAAGCAGTAATTGAGTCCGGTAAAAATGTTGTGGATATTTCCTTCTTCCCTGAAGATGTATTGCGTTTAGATGCACTGGCCAAAGAAAAAAATGTAACGGTGATTAGCGATTGCGGCGTGGCGCCGGGCATGAGCAATTTTATCCTGGGCCGCTATAACGAAGAAATAAAAATAGATTCCTTTGCCTGTTATGTGGGCGGTCTGCCGGAAAAAAGAACCCCGCCTTTTCAATACAAAGCGCCATTTTCCCCGATAGATGTAATAGAAGAATATATTCGTCCGGCAAGATTAGTGGAAAAGGGAAAGATCGTTACCAAGCCGGCATTAAGCGACAGGGAGTTGATTGACTTCGAAAAGCCGGGCACACTTGAAGCATTTAATACAGACGGGCTTCGGTCATTGATACACACCATGGGCCGTATTCCTGACATGAAAGAAAAAACATTGCGCTACCCGGGACATATTGACCTCATCATTGCTTTGCAACAGGCAGGTTTTTTTGACACAACCCCTTTAGATATAAATGGAAAAAAGATAAAGCCGCTTGATTTTACCTCAGCGCTTTTAATAAACGAATGGAAGCTGCAACCGGGAGATAAGGAGTTTACAGTAATGAAAGTGGTTCTAAAATCAAAAGATAAAACAATAACCTATGATTTATTTGACGAATACGATTCGCTATCCGATACCTCCTCAATGGCAAGAACAACGGGTTATACCTGCACCGCTGCGGTAAACCTGGTTATAAAAGGGCTATTCAATAAGAAAGGGGTGTTTCCGCCTGAACTTATAGGAAGCGATAAACAGTGCTTTGATTTTGTAGTACGCTATCTTAAAGAAAGAAATGTGGTATGGAAAAAGTCCATACAATAAAAAACCCTGCATTGAACAGGGCTTACTGCTTTATATAAAGTGTAAGGGTTATTCCGCTTCCGCCACCACCTCTTTTACTTCAGGAATCATCCGCTTCATCATGCCTTCTATACCGGCTTTCAGCGTTATCATGGAGGAAGGGCATCCGCTGCAGCTACCCTGCATCATCAGGTTGACCACCCCTTCATTATAGCTTTTGAACTGAATGGCGCCGCCATCCATTTCCACAGCAGGGCGAACATAATTATCAAGCAATTCTTTGATCCGTTTTACCACATCATCATCATCGGCAGCCACTTCATTGCTCCCTTCTTTTTTTACAGCGGCCAGTTCTTCTTCATTGACAACAATTTTCCCTTCTTCAAGATAATCTTTTAAAAACTGACGGATAGACGGAATTACATCCTGCCATTCGGTTTCCGGCGTTTTGGTAAGCGTTACAAAATTGCTGGCAATAAATACCGCTTTTATAAAGGGAAAGCCAAACAACTCTGCTGCGAGGGGCGATGGCCTGGCATTTTCAACGTCCGGAAAATCGATGCTTTTGCCCGGGTATAATAACTTGTTGGCAACAAATTTCATGGTTTCCGGGTTGGGTGTCATCTCGGTATATATGCTGATGACGGGGTTTCCTGTTTTGATCATATCTCACTAATTGAACTGTAAAAATAACAATATTTATGGCTTATTGTTTAAAGCGGCTAAAACCCGGTGCAGGTTCCTGTGGCCTAAAATGGCGGGTTGATGGCCTGTTTCAGGCGTCGTGATTACAGAATGTATTGCCAGGATAAGGGCCGGTTACTGATTACTCTTCCTGATAATCTATTCCCGGAAGCGATTTGTTTTTTTCAGATAGCGTATAAGAACATATATAAGCAGCAACAATGCCAATACGGAACCCGCCAGTATATTTCGAAATTTTTCATTATGACCGGTCAGTTCCGGGTATTTGAAAAATAAAAGCAGCGTAATACCTGTCAGCCAGATAAATTGTGTGGTGTGCTCTTTCAATATCCAGCGTTTCCAGTTAAACTCCATATTGCGAAGGGTATTTCTGATACCTGTAAAGCGGGGCCACCAGCGGTGTACACGCCGGCAATATTCATCAAAGCCGGCGCCAAATTTTCCCCTTAAAAAATCTTCTTCCGCCAGAACAATCGCCTGGTAAATAAAAAGAAAAACAGGAATCATCACCGCCACATAAAATAAAGAATTAGCCAGTATCCCGATTCCCAGCAGCATTAATATATTACCGATATACAACGGGTTGCGGCAATGGCTGAATATCCCTTCAGTAACCAGGCCTTCTGCATAGGGCTTACCATCCTTGCCACCACGTACAATATAGGCCAGCCCGATAGTAAGTCCACGGGTAAGCTGGCCCAGGCAGGTTATAAACAATCCGATGCTTATTGGCCACAGGTAATAGTGTATCCCTGATTTTTCTTGTGAAAACAATGGCCAGGAGGGTATCAGTAAAGCCGCATAAAAAAGAATAAATATCCAGTTGCGGTATTTAAAAAAAAAATTGCCGATGGCTGCCATCATTGATTTTTTGTTGCAATAAGACCTGAGAAATTATACCATTTGAAAAACACTTCGCAATGGCCAAACCCTTTATCCCGCAGCAGGGTTATATTTTCACTAAGTTTATAAGGAACCAAAACATTCTCCAATGCCTCCCTCTTTTGTGAGATTTCCAGCTCGCTATATTTATTGCGGCGCTTGTAATTATAATAATAATGTATAAAGTCCCGGTTAAAACAGCTTTCCTCAGCCAGTATCTTTTCCACCAAAATCAATACGCCACCGGGGTTAAGGCCATCATAAATAGTTTTTATAAGCTGCTCCCTGCAAATCGGTCTTACAAATTGCAGTGTAAGACAAAGTACCACCACAGAAGCATTGTCAATTTTTATTTTCTGGTTCAGATCGGCGCATTTCAATTCATAAGGACGGGAAATATCCGCCTCTTCCAGCTTCGACCTGCATTTGGCAAGCATTTCTTCTGAATCATCTATTCCTACAAACCTGATTTCAGGATTTACCATCGTGTTCATGCCAAGCAGCGTAGTGCCGGTAGAACACCCAAGATCATATACCAGTGTTTCTTCCTTTGCGTAGTTTGTGGCCAATTCGGCTATCATTCGCTGAATTTCACCATAAAAAGGAACCGAACGGTTCACCATATCATCAAACACATTCGCAACGCCTGCGCCAAACTTAAAATCGCCTGGTTTGGCTATCTGATCCCTAAATACTTCATCTTTGTCCATGCGCTTCAAATAAATCAGATACAAAGTAAACTCTTTTCACAACACCCTCAGGCATGAAAAAAATCTATCATTTAAGCACTTGTTCTACCTGCCAGGCCATTATAAAAGAAACAAAGCCGGAGAAAAAAGGCTTTCTTCTGCAGGACATCAAATCTGAAAAAATTACCCCCGCCCAACTGGATGAAATGAAGAAGCTGGCCGGGACTTATGAAGCCCTTTTCAGCCGGCGTGCCCTCAAGTACAAAGAAATGGGGTTGAAGGATAAAAAGCTGGAGGAAAAAGACTATAGAAAACTGATTTTAGATGAATATACTTTCCTGAAACGTCCGGTTGTTATCCTGGATAAAAGCATATTCGCCGGCAGCGAAAAGAAAACCGTAGCGCTGCTGAAGGCCGCTATGAAATAAAAGCGCCTGCACCCCTTTGGGTTGGCGCAAAAAATCAACCCGTTTCCTGATGTAAAATATTAACATTCCCCCTATTGCGGGTCCCGCATCCGACTTTATCTTTGACAAAACTCCGTATTACCTCAATGGAGCACCTTGCCCATTGTTATTCATAATAACATAAACAGTTTTACATGAAACCACATCAGTTGATTCTAATTGCTTCCGCCCCTTTTTTATTGTTTTCCTGTGTAAGCAGCAAAAAGTTTAAAACGGCACAGGCCGACTATGCGGCGCTGGAAACCAGGTATAAAACACTGGAAGGAGATCTTTCGGATTGCAGTACAGAAAAATCCACCCTTAGCAGGGAAAAAGAAAACCTGTTACGGGAACTTGCTTTGTCCAACACCAAAATAAAAGACCTGAACGACCAGGTTGATTTTCTGAAAGCCAATAACACAGCCGCCCTGAAACAATTGGAAGATATGTCTGTGATTACTGCGGCACAGGCCGAAAGCATCAGGAAATCCATGGAAAACATAGGCGCCAAAGATGCGTATATACAAACGCTTCAGCAGCAGATGGCCCGCAAGGATTCATTGAATATGGCCCTTGTGATGAACCTGAAAGGCGCTATCGGCAACCTGGATGACGAGGATATTAATATCAAGGTAGATAAAGGCGTGGTATATGTTGATATTTCTGACAAACTACTTTTCACAAGCGGTAAATACGATGTAACCGCCAAGGCCAAAACCGTATTGGGAAAAGTAGCTGCCGTATTAAAAAACCAGCCGGACATCGAGTTCATGGTAGAGGGGCATACGGATAATGTTCCTTACCGTGGCAGCGGTGGCCTGCTTGATAACTGGGACTTGAGTGTAAAGAGGGCTACCGCGGTAGTTCGTATTTTACAAAATCAATACGGGCTTGACCCGGCAAAAATGGCCGCTGCAGGCCGTGGTGAATATAATCCTATTGCTGATAACAATTCGAAAGACGGCAGGGCCTCTAACCGCAGAACAAGAATTGTTATCCTGCCGCAATTAGACCAGTTCTTCCAACTGCTTGAAACAAAGAAAGAGTAACTGGTTAAAACAAACCATCTAACAAAGAGGCCGTTTCGATTTTGAAACGGCCTCTTTACTTATGATAGATATTTAACCGCTACTTATTTCACCACTATCAGCATTGTTCTGTGCCATACCTGGCCATCATAAGCGCTAACTACATACGCATCCGGCGGCAAGCCTGCAAGAGAAATAAACTAGTTTCGCTGCCCGTTGCTGAAACGCAACTGCTTTTTAATACTTCCCATTTTATCCGTAACCTGCACTTCCCGGATGAACGAAGGATTATCTTTTGTTGAAGCATCCGTTTTTTCTAAGGTTACCAGCGCCTGGTCCCGTGTTGGGTTTGGTGTAACTTTAAGGGCAAACCTGGAGTATTCGGGAGGCACTGCATCCGGCCACATAGAGCCATAACCTATTTCCACATATTTATATACTGGTTTAGTTATACCACAGGCTGTAATATCCACTTCCAACGCCCCTCCCGAACCCATAGGGCCTGTTAATACATAAACGGCATTTGTTCCCTGGCCATTGATAATACTCCATCCCGAAGGCACTTCCCAATAAAAAGAAGGAGGGGAATACTCAAACGGCACATACATGTAATAAGTATAATGGCTGTTAGGATATGCTGTATCTGCTCCATCCGGCCCCGTAGCAAGCATACTATAATAAGGAAAACCAAGGGTCAACGTCTTTGAACGTTGGTATGAAAAAGAACAGTGGGAAATATTTGCTATTAAATCTACCGTAGTATGCTCAGCATCTTTAACCACTGTTACTGTGGGGCAGGTGCTGCACCCGCTGATATAAGCATTGCTATTTGACAAGCTCCACTGCACTGTGGCTCCGGCCGGTAAATTAGGAATGTTATAAGTCTTGTTCCCCGAACAAATGTAATCTGAGCCGCCAATATAAAGATAGGGAGCAGGTCTTGATATTGGAATTGCTTTGCTTGTCCCGGAACTAATCCTGAAGCACAGCCAGTATTTGTGGGTCTTATTTGTATCGACCCGTTAACCCCATTACTTAAATCGGATGTAATAGTTACATTATTCCCACCTGATAGCCAGGTACTTCCATCGGAAGTGGTTAATCCTAATTTCCACCCGGTTGGTAATAAATATTCATAGTTAGTTACTGTGCCATAGCTAATAGCCGGTGATTCCCATATATTACCGTATTGCACATTAGAAAAGCTAATATTGAAATTTTCAACCTCGCAACGTTGTGCTGTAATACTTGTTGGAGTAGGGGAAATTTGAGAAAAGGGAGTTGGAGTTAGCAACGATTTAACTTTTGTAAATGTAAAATCCTTTGATGTTGATTGACCACTTAAACTAATATAATTAACTCGAAAACTTTGTTTGTTATTATTATCCGAAAATCTACCGACAAAATTAAAAGTTATTTCAGTACCGTTACTCGATATGTTATATGCTGGCTGGACAACTGCTGGATTTACATTTAATGCCCAAGGGATTACATTTTGAATGCTTTGTGCATATATTGATACAGTAAAAGTTATATCAACACCTGGACACACTTCTGTCGATTCAACAGGATAAATGGATTGAGAAAAAGATTTAACTGTTGACAAAAGTGTAAATAACCATAGAATAATATATTTTTTCATCGCATTGTATTTTATTCTTTGTCTAAATGAAGTTGAAATCCTATTGACACCTGAAATCCTTTTTGTTGATTACTCGTATTCCAGGAATCCCGAATAGTTTCTTTCCTGCTGTAATATCCCAGCAAAAACTCAAGCCCAATTGCTGAATTTAAATAAATCACGGGGCCAAAAGATGCTGAAAGTGTATTTATACTCCCATTTATTGATCTGGACATATAAAATCCATGTTGATAGTTGACGTCAATCAAAAGGTTATATTGCTTTTCCAAATTCAAGAAATAGTATCTTGCAAATGGCCCAATGTATAATCTATTGTCATTAGTTTGAATATTCCCTCCCGATCCTTCGACAACATCCTTAAATTTTATATACCCCAATCTTAGTCCTAGTGCAGTTTTATCAATAACAAAATATCCAACATTCGAAGACACGTTAATATCTATTCTATTGGAAGATGAAGAGGAAGCAGTGCTTGAATATGAATATTTTGAAGCTAAAAAGCTTCCTGCACCGCCAACCAGCCAGACCTTCTTTGCCAATTGGGCATTACCATTAAAAATAGTTGAAAGACTGAATACAAATAACAATACTAACTTTTGCATACGGTAAAGTTTAAAATCAGAAAAATATTTCAGGTGTGGTGAAAAAACGGCGGGCTATGCTCCTGTAACAGGATAGTACTAAGGATTTTCATGAAAAGTGCTTTTAGGTTTTACGAACTTCAGACTGTTCGTAATGGTATAATGATTGCTCAAGTTATGGCTTTTAAAAAAAGCTAAAAATATTTTTGGTTTTTCAATAATAATGGCGTCTACTTTTCAGTCAGCCACTCCCCTCGACAGCTTCTTAATCTTCACTATCTGAAATATCAAATAGATCATTGCGGGAAGCAATATTTTTGACAGGGTTTAAGTGATTAAAAAAGATTGTTTTAAACCCGCCTCTCAGGAGGCGGTTTTTTGTTGCCCATACCATTCTCCTATCGTTTCTGCGGCCTTCAGCAGTTGTATCATTATGACCGGAAATTCTTCGGCCAGCTTTTGCCCTGCTGCCGACTTGTAAAACCGCACCATCTTTTTTATTTCTTTATAGGAAAACTGTTGCCTGTAAACCCAGGTGGCCGCATTATCCAGCCATCTTTTCCCTTCTCCCGATTTAAAGAAACGGGCCTTTTTTTCCAGCTCTGCTTCCGGGGTTTCCTTGTTTTGCCACTCTTCTTCTATCTTGAAATCAACCGCTTCATTGATATTGAACCCGCCCCGCAGCCTCCTTAGCTTAACGATCTTCCTTGTTATTTTATCATCCGGAGGGGTGGTTGTATCCGGCTGAAATACCTGGGCGCTTTGCATAAGCTTACTGAAAATGCCGGGCATGGTTTTATTTTCTGCCGTGTCGGCTTGCGAAAAGCCAATTGTTGCAATAAAACAAGCGACTACGGTTGCTGCTATTTCTTTTTTCATATAGTCCTTTTTATCAAGCCCGGCCTGCATTTGGTGTAAAACAATCCTGCACAAGCGGCAAGCAATGGAAATTAGCTAAAAATACAGATATGAAATTATTTTGCCTGTTAAGCTGCTGCATCGTATTGTCAATAACATCCTGTACACAAAAGGCTACGCAACCCGCTGGTATAAACAAACCCTCTTCAACAGACATTGAAGCAGGCGGCCCCTGCGAAGGTTGCGAAGCCATTTTTGAATGTCCTGTTCCTTTCGACAGCCTCACCATGTTTGCGTGGTTGCCGGATTGGGATCAAAACTCAGAGAGAAAAATAGCCATCAACGGCGTTGTTTATAAAGCCGATGGCATAACACCGGCGCCGGGGGTTATCATTTATATTTATCACACAGACCAGACCGGCGTTTACCCCAAAAAAGGAGATGAGAAAGGCTGGGCAAAAAGACATGGTTACCTCCGCGGATGGATGAAGACGAATGAAAAAGGAGAGTATAAATTTTTTACGCTGCGACCGGCGGCTTATCCTTCGGAAAATTTTCCGGCGCATATTCATATCATCATTAAAGAGCCGGGCAAAACGCCTTACTGGATAGATGATTACCTGTTTGATGATGATCCTTATCTTACCGGCAGTGAGAGGCAAAAACTGCAAAACAGGGGCGGCAGCGGCATCCTGCATTTTTATCATAGTTCATCCGGCAAAAGCCCTTATAAAAGTGAAAGGCATATTTATCTTGGAAAAAATATTCCGGGGTGGAAATAGGTTTTATGCCGGAACCGTTATTTCGTTTTTCTTCTTACAAATAAAAACAATCGCAATAGCTTACTTAGTTCACCTCTTCAAATATTCCCGTCTGCCTGTTCTTGCGAACATTGTCCCAGTTAAAATAGCGGCCGTTCATGGCCACATACACACCCGGCGGCAGGGTTTGCACAAAAGCCAGGGCGCTGCCCAGGTTGAACAAACCATCGGAGCTGCCGAATTTGATGGGTATCATGGCGCCGGTAAGCACAATGGTTTTATTCTTTACCTTTTGCGCCAGCACTTTCGCCGTTTCGGCCATGGTATCGGTGCCGTGGGTAATGATAATCTTATTCTCATCAATATTATTGCATTGGTGAACGATCAGTTCCCTGTCCTCATCCGTCATTTCCAGGCTGTCCACCATCATCAGGGTACGTATCTCCACAGCAACCCGGTTGCGGCCCATTTCCAGCAGGTCGTCCATGTGGGTATCTTTAAAATATAATTGCCCGTTCAGCTCGTTATACTCCTTGTCAAAAGTGCCGCCGGTGATGAAGATGCGGATAGCCATAAAATCTGTTTATAAGAAGTGAAGATAAATGAATCAGGAAATCCTTCCGCCGGGAACGGGAAACGGCATTTATTAAGTCCACAGTTGTGGATAATGAAACCAGGAAAAAAAGAGGGAATGGTTTTGAGAAAATTAAATAATTGTTACTTTAGCACCGCTTTAAAACAAAAAAGGCCCTTCCGTAGAAACGGACTGACCTCTAACGATTGCTTGCCATATGAAAATTCTTAATAATAAGAGTTTTTGCTGACTGATCAGCTTCTTTTGCAGGCTTTTTAGTCTTAATTTTGACCTCTGACGACTTGTTCTCTTGCTTTTTAACGATTGCCTGCCTTGTGAAATAACTTTCTGACACGAAAGTAGGTATCAGCGCCTTGTCCTTAAAAACAATTCCGGCATCATTTCATTATGCCTAAAGGCCGGGGATTTTCCTGAAACCCTTTCTGGCAGCAGGTTTTAGCAAAAACTCCTTATGATGCCCAACCGTTCAGCAGACATATTATTTCAGCTTATAAAATCCCTCGAAAAGGCTGAAAAAAGGCATTTCAAGCTGTACATCAACAGGAGTTCCGGAAAAGAAGACCTCAAAATCGTCCGCCTTTTTGATGCCATTGATAAGATAAAAGGGGAGTATGATGAAAAGGCGCTTCTAAAACGAATGCCCGGCGTTACCAAATCCCAGTTGGCCAATCTTAAAACCCATTTATATAAACAGGTACTGGCGAGCCTCCGGCTTCTGAAAAGTACTGATAGCATAGACCTTCAGTTGAATGAGCAATTCGACTATGCCCATATTCTCTACAAAAAAGGATTGTTCCTGCAAAGCCTTCGGATTATTGAACGGGCCAAAGAACTGGCAAAGACCAACCAGAAACTGTATGTACTGCCCCAGTTGATTGCCCTTGAAAAACGAATTGAGAACCTTCATATTACCCGGAGCATGCAACACAGGGCCCAGTTGCTTTCTGCCGAAGCCAACGAGGTAAACCGCCATATTGATATGGTGGCCCGTATGTCCAACCTGGCGCTAAAACTCTATAGCTGGTTTGTAGAACATGGCCATGCCCGTAATGAAGAAGATGAAACCGATATACGCCGGTTCATGAAAGAAAATGTAACAGCAGAGGCATTGCAGCAAACCGGTTTTTATGAGCGGCTTTACCTGTACCAGAGCTATACCTGGTATGCATTCATTCGCCAGGATTTTTTGCAGTATTACCGCTACACCCAAAAATGGGTTGATCTTTTTGAGAAGCAACCATTGATGATACGGGTTGAAACAGGCCACTACATCAAAGGGCTGCACAACCTGCTGAATGCCCATTTTGACCTTCGGAATTACAAAGGATTTGAAAAAACATTAAAAAGATTTGAGAAAGTGGCGCAGACCGACCGGGTGAAAGACCATGATAGTTTTCGCATACAGGCATTCATATACATCAGCACTGCCCGTATCAACCAGCACTTTATGCTGGGTACATTTAAACAGGGCCTGGCGCTTATACCGGGAATAAAACAAGAGCTAAAGAACTTCGATCTTTTTATAGACAGCCATCGTATTATGGTGGTAAACTACAAATTTGCTACACTCTGCTTCGGCAGCGGCGACTATAATGCCTCCATAGATTACCTGCAAAAAATAATAAATGATAAAACCAACCTGCGTTACGACCTGCAATGCTACGCCCGCCTTATGCACCTGATGGCACACTATGAACTGGGTAATGATATGCTGATGGAATCACTCACCAAATCAGTTTATCGGTTCATGGCAAAAATGAAAAACCTCACCAAAGTAGAAGAAGCGATGTTCCGGTTTTTACGGCATTCTTTCCCTTTATCCCCCCGTCAGCTAAAACCTGAATTTGAAAAACTATTGAGCACAATTAAACATCTCGAAAAAAACAGGTTTGAGACCAGGGCCTTTGCCTATCTTGATATTATCTCCTGGGTAGAAAGTAAAGTGTACGGCAAGCCCATGAGCCAGGTAATACATGAGAAATATTTGCAAAGCAGGCACCGGTAAGCAAATAGATACGTTGTTACTAAAACAGTCGCCGGTTTTTTTGATGCCCTTCGTAACTTGCAGCCATGCAGGATTATTTACAGGGATTGAATGAGCGGCAAAGGGAAGCAGTATTGCACATAGACGGCCCGCTTATGATTGTGGCCGGGGCCGGAAGCGGAAAAACCAAAGTGCTGACCACCCGTGTGGCCCATTTAATGGCAAACGGTGTGGATGCCTTTAACATACTGGCTCTTACATTTACCAACAAAGCCGCCAAAGAAATGAAGGAACGGGTGGAACGCATTCTCGGCGATGGCGAAGCCCGCAATTTATACATCGGCACTTTTCACTCTGTATTTGCAAGAATACTTCGTTTTGAAGCGGATAAAATCGGCTATCCCCGTCATTTCACTATTTATGATACGGATGATGCTAAAAGTGTAGTGAAGACAGTGGTTAATGAACTGAACCTTGACGATAAGCATTATAAACCCAACATTGTTTACAACCGGATTTCCTCCGCAAAGAATGCATTGGTTGGCCCGGAAGAATACCGGAATGATTATGCCATTCAGCAGGAAGACATGAGGGCCAACCGGCCCGCCATTGCACAGATCTATGATGCTTATACCAAGCGTTGTTTTAAAAACGGCGCTATGGACTTTGACGACCTGCTGCTGAAGTTTTATGAATTATTAAAAACCGTACCCGAAAGCCTTGCAAAATACCAGCGCAAGTTCAGGTACATACTGATTGATGAGTACCAGGATACCAACCCGGCCCAGTACGAAATCATCAAACTCTTAGGCGCTATGTATGAAAATGTTTGCGTGGTGGGCGATGACGCCCAAAGCATTTACAGTTTTCGCGGCGCCACTATCCA
Organism: uncultured Chitinophaga sp.; assembly: GCA_964560445.1. Classification (GTDB taxonomy): domain Bacteria; phylum Bacteroidota; class Bacteroidia; order Chitinophagales; family Chitinophagaceae; genus JJ008. Next base: position 30,344 of record CAZLLT010000011.1, read on the forward strand.
GAATATCCTTCAGTTCCAGAAAGATTATGATGATGTAAAAGTCATCAAGCTGGAGCAAAATTATCGCAGCACCAAAAGCATCCTGCATGTAGCCAACGAGGTAATAAAGAATAATAAGGGGCAGATAGAGAAAGTATTGTTTACAGAAAACAAAGAAGGAGAAAAGATAAAGCTGGTGCGGACAATGACCGACAATGAAGAAGGCAAGTTTGTGGCCGACAGCATACAGGAACAAAAATTGCGCAACCATTACAGCAATAAGGATTTTGCTATTCTTTACCGTACCAATGCACAAAGCCGGGCTTTTGAAGAGGCATTGCGGAGAATGGGCATTGCTTATACTATTTATGGCGGCATCAGTTTTTATCAGCGAAAAGAAATAAAAGACCTTGTTGCTTACCTGCGGCTGATTGTAAACCCGAAAGATGAAGAAGCGCTGAAACGCATTATCAATTATCCCGCAAGGGGAATTGGTAAAACAACGATTGATAAATTAGTGCTGATAGCCAATGAAGCCAATATTTCCATGTGGGAAGCATTGAAACGAAGTGGAGAATTTGGTTTCCGTTCCTCTACAAGGGAGTCGCTGGATGAGTTTGTAACAATGATAAAAAGTTTTGCCAGTATGCTGGAAAAGCACAATGCTTATGAGGTTGCTTTTCATGTTGGCAAACAAACAAACCTGGTGAAAGAACTGTTCAACGATAAAAGCGTTGAAGGTGTGCAGCGCTATGAAAACATCCAGGAGTTGCTCAACTCCATTAAAGAGTGGACGGATGATATAACAACCCGTTCTCAAATTGATGAAGACGGTATCGTACTGGATGATTCTGAAATCCTTCCGCCGGTTGGCGGAGGCGGGGGGGCCAGTCTCGGCGCTTACCTGCAGCAAATTACATTGCTTACCGATGCGGATGAGAAAGACCCCGATGCCGATACCGTAAAGTTGATGACCATACATGCTGCAAAGGGATTGGAATTTAGTTGTGTTTTTGCCGCAGGCCTGGAAGAAATGCTTTTTCCCAATGCCATGGCCGTCAACACAAGGGAAGAGCTGGAAGAAGAAAGGAGGCTGTTTTATGTAGTTATCACCAGGGCCAAGCAGCGTCTTTGGGTTACCTATGCAAATACCCGTTATCGTTTTGGCCAGTTGGTGCAAAACGAACCCAGTCGTTTTATTACAGAAATACCGGAACAATGCCTTGACAGGAGTTTTGCCGGGGGAGATTCCCGCAACCGGCTGCCAAATAACCGGGACAATACTACAGCTTTTGATAAAATGAAAGGCTGGAACGGTTATAATGATGTAAGGGAACCGGCAAAAAATAATTATAATCAAAACAGCAAAACAGCTTCCTTTTTAACAGCTAAATCCAACTCATCCAAACTGGTGGAGCATACGCCGGCAGCCGATTTTGTACCAAGTGATACATCCGGCCTGCAGGCGGGTCAGCGGGTAGAGCACCCTAAATTCGGGTTTGGGGAGGTTATAAAAATGGAAGGGGCGGCACATAATCCCATCGCCACAGTACGATTTGATCGTAATGGAGAAAAAAAGATCATGCTTAACTATGCAAGGCTTCGTATACTGGAGTAATAATTTTCCCGAAACCGGTTAGTTTTCCACACTATCCTGTGTTGGTATAGTGTTTGTTTTAAAAAAGTGAAAGCGGATGCTTTCTCAATAGAGAAGTCTTTTATTAATGTGGCAATTAGTCGGCGCTTATCAATAATGCTACGCCAGTAAAAAACTTCCAGGTCCGTAAACTTCGCTATATATCAAAAGCTATCCGGAACAACAACCCTTTTTAAGAAATTAAGTAACAGTAGCATTTAAGGGTTGCCAACCGGGTAGTTTTTTTTCCTTGCTGAATTAACTTTTTCAAATAACATTGGCTTTTATATTTGCTGTTTCACAAGAACCGAACCAGCCCTTTATGTTATCCAGCCGACAGAGAAAAAAAGCCCGCCGCATTATTCTATCCGCATTCATTATCATCACAATTATTATAGCCGGTGTTTTCTTTTACCAATGGAGCATTTACAAAAAAGCAAAATTTACACATTATGCTGAATTCGGCATTGCCATTCCCGGCAGGTATGCCGTTCATGGCATTGATGTGTCGAGATACCAGGAAACGATTGCCTGGGGAGAAGTGAAAGCAATGGACGTAAGCGAAATCCGGCTTCAGTTTGCATTCATTAAGGCAACAGAAGGCGTTAGCAAAACGGACCCGAAGTTTACTGTCAATTGGAAAAAATCAAAACAAGCAGGTTTGTACCGCGGCGCTTATCATTTTTTTATCGGCTCAAGAAGCGGCAAACAACAGGCCGCACATTTCATTAATAATGTAAAACTGGAATCCGGCGACCTTCCGCCTGTGCTGGATATTGAGCAATTAAACAGCGCTACGCCGGAAAGCCTTAGAAAAGAAGCCATGCTTTGGTTGCAAACAGTAGAATCACATTACGGCACAAAACCGATTATTTATACCAATGTAGATTTTTACAGCAGGTACCTTGGCAGCGATTTTGACGAATACCCGTTGTGGGTAGCGCATTATTATCAACCTAAAGAACCACGTATCCAGAGAGGATGGCATTTCTGGCAGCATAGTGATAAGGGAAGGGTGAATGGCATCCGTTCTAAAGTGGACTTCAATGTGTTTCGTGGCGACTCGGCTGCTTTTGCCGAAATACTTTTACGCTGAGCACATAGAAAGCCGGTATCTTAGTAGTACAACTCTTATCAGAATGTGGGATCCGGAAGTAAAACAATTTTTCAGAAAGATTCTTAACTCCATCTCCCTGGGGCTGCTATGGATGATAGCGGCTCTATTTACCGGCATCTACTTTGGCTGGGATAATATTTACCGTAAGCCGGTGTACGTTCCTATTATTTTCTATGCAATTTTAATAAGCAGTTTTCTGCTGCTCCTGTTCCGGCTCTATAAAATCTGGAAAACAAAATAGCCTTTGACATCAACTGCTGTGGTCCGCAATGATGACCCAGCGGCCTTTTATTTTTTGCAACAGCAGGTTGTAATGACCGCTTACATCGCCGATGGTTCGTTTCAAATGCCATTTGCCTACTATAAAGTAGTATTTCCGGGAAAGGCGTTTGATTTTTATCTGGTCGAAAGAAAGTTTTCCCATAGCAGCCGTGTCGGGATAGCCTTTTCTGTAATTCTCCAATGTGTTCTTATAACCATAGGTAACGCCTTTTTTGCCAATGAACATTAAAGAATCGCTTTCCCAATAGCCGTTCATAAATCCTTCTATATCGCCGCGGTTCCATGCATCGTTCTGCTCATCTAATACTTTTAATATCGCTGTTTCAGCCTTTGATTGCGCCAGTGTATTGAATGAAACCGTCAATACCAAAATGGCAATACAATATTTCATACTATGAATTTTTAGGTAATGTAACAAAACTACCCGTTATAACAAGACCGCTTAATGATTGCAGTCCTCTCTGTGGGCATGGTTATGCACCCGGCAAAGCCTGTAATTGAGTAAATGAGCGGCAATAATGAAAATTACCGCCGGGATCAGCAGGGTTATCTCATGTTGCGAAAAAAACTGCTTAAAGGCCAGCAGCAACATGCCAACAGCAAACAACCCGAAGGGAAGCAGGCTGTGATGATGTTTTCTGTAACCATGATAAAAGGAATAACAGCCGATGAAAAAAGCAAGGACTATCATGCCTGCTTCAAATGATACATTGTCTATAATATTAATACCAAACAAGGGAAGGCTGGTTAAAAAAAGCGGCAGCAATGCACAATGAATGGCACAGGCCAGCGAAGCGCCGACTCCCAAGGCATCCCAATTAATCCTGAATTTCATAAAGGATGACAAAAATAACACAAAAGCAACAATGTTGCAAAAAAATGCTTTTTTCAATCCTACCTTTGCGGCATGTTAAGCACAGCAGGAAGCAATAGCGGATCGAATGGCCGGGTTTCCCTGAACGTTCTGGGACAAAGAGTTAGTTTTTCTAAAAAGTTGTTGCTGTACGCCTCTTTTTTCATTGTACTTACGCTTATTTTCTATTTTATCCTTACCCGGATAAACCCTGTTATCGGGCAAAAGAATATTCCGCCGGTCAGTTATATCCGTCCCTTCTCCTTCACTAACCAGGACGGGCAGCCTGTAACGGAAAAAGATGTGGCCGGTAAAGTTTATGTGGCAGAGTACTTTTTTACTACCTGCAAGGGCATCTGCCCCCGGATGAACAACAACCTGAAGAATGTGTACGAAGCCCTTATTGAAGAAAAAGATTTTCTCATTCTTTCCCATACCTGCGACCCGGATACCGATTCTGTTCAGCTATTAAAAAAATATGCTGATTCCATGCAGGTAGATACCCGCCGCTGGTTTTTTCTGACAGGAAGAAAAGACAGCCTTTACAATATGGCCCGCATAAGCTACACCATTGACGACCCGAATGATAACCTTGTAAACATGGAGGATGATTTCATGCACTCCCAGCTATGGGCATTGATTGACAAAAATGGGAATGTAAGAAAGATATATGACGGTCTGAAAGATGCAGAAGTGAGAAGCCTTATAAAAGAGGCAAAAAGGCTGCTGGATAAAAACAATAATTAATACAGATCTAAACCTTTGTTGAGCATGGCCGGTCCAAAAATCAAGCATAACAGGCGCATAGAAGAGCTGCTGAAAAGAAACCATCTAAGCATCACAGAAAGCCGGAAAAAGATACTGCAGCTTTTCCTGGAGCAACCCGGCGCTTTAGCCCATGGTGATATTGAAAAAAAAGCAGGGGAGAAATTTGACCGGGTAACTGTTTACCGTACGCTTCAGGTCTTTACAGACAAAGGCATCATCCATACCATTCCCTCGGCTGACAGCTCCATCCGCTATGCCCTCTGCAAGGATGATTGCAAAGAGGGGCGCCATCATGATCATCATGTACATTTTATCTGCTCTCTTTGCGGCACCACTTATTGCCTTGATGATGTGGTAACCCCGGAGATAAACCTGCCTAAAGGGTATAAAGCCGCTCATATAGAAGTGGTGGCTGAAGGCGCCTGCAAGAACTGCAAGTCCTGATAAAAAACGCCCCCGTGTGGAAACACGGGGACATTGGTTAAGGCTGTGATTAGAAGCAGCGTTCAATGCATTTTATCTCAAAATGCACCACTCGCATCCTTTGTCAAATATAGCCCCCTGAAATAAATTTACCCGGCCCTCCGCATCCCATAAACAGGGTATTTTTTGCCTTTTTACAGCCCTGCAGCCTCTTTTTAAGCTTTATCGGGGCTAATGCCTGGTTTGTCCCGGTTCCGTTATTTTTGCAAATCACTATGAACAACAAGCCTACTCTCAATACTTCGTTATCTCCGGCCCTCCTGCATTTATATGATCTCAGCAGCAGCATTATTGTTATCATTGATGTATTCCGCGCCACCAGCACCATTGCATCTGCTTTATACAATGGCGCTAAATGTGTAATACCTGTTGACTCCGTTCCAAAGGCCATTGAAATCAGTAAAAGCATAGAAGGCATAGCAGCAGGTGAAAGGGACGGAAAAATTGCAGATGGTTTGCAGCATGGCAATTCCCCTTTGGAATATTCCCGTGATTTTATTGAAAATAAAACATTGGTGCTCACCACTACCAATGGCACAAGGCTGCTCCACATGGCCCTGGATAAAAATGCCGACACAATTATTTCAGGCTCCTTTCCCAACCTTTCGGCCGTATGTGATTTTCTGCTTGCAGAAAAAAAGAATGTGGTATTGGGCTGCGCCGGGTGGAAGGACCGCTTCAATCTTGAAGACACTTTATTTGCCGGCGCTGTTATTCACCGCCTTTCCAGGTATTTCACCATTCATTGCGACAGTTCATTAATGGCGGAAACCATGTATGTCAAACATAAAAATAAATTACTTGACTTTGCCCCCAAGCTTACACATTATCACCGGCTCGTAGAACGGTTTGGATTGATAGAAGACATCAGGTTTTGCCTTACACCGGATATCGCCGGTGTTTTGCCCGTATATAGTGATGGCAAACTGCTTATCCGGTAAGCAAAAGAAAAACCAACTAAGTTACTTCATTTTTCCCGCATCATTCCGGAATAAAATTTATTTTTTATTTCTCCCATTTTACAAGGAAATACGCTTTACATTCTTTTACATTTGCCGATTGCCCTTTTTTTGACAACCGGCTTAACCTGAATCCCGTTTTTAATTTATGGCATTACCGCACCTTATCAAATATGTATATACACACGGCACCGATGAAGTGATCCGAAGGGGTAAAAAGATACATGCTATCGGTTTCGTGGAATTGATAGAATATGACGACCTGTTTGGCTCCGCCGTTTTTCGTGTAAAGGATGACAGCTATGCTACTTTTTACAAAGTATATATTCAGAAATTCAAAGACCCCAGGGCTACTTCACTCCGTTGCGCCTGTCCTTATAACCTTGGTGATATTTGCCGGCACGAAGCAGCCGCTTTAATGCAATTGCAGGAAATGATTGACCGGGGACACCTGCAATCGGAAGATATAAAATATGACCAGCGGCATACCGTGGCCAAGATGAAAACGATTGACCTGAAAAATCTCCGGCTCCTTTCTTCTCAGGAAACATTTCTGGAAGCGGAAACATTTCTGCGTACCAACAAAGCAAAAATAGAATACGCAGAAAATGAAACAGTGAAAGCCTCCGTAGTGCTGAGCGACAAAACCTACCAGGTCATTATCCGGAAAAACGAGGAAAGGAATTTTGATACCAGTTGCGATTACGACGACCCCGACCATCCTTTATGCCTGCCCAAGATGATTGTGCTTCTTCAGTTATTGAACAATCACGGGCCAAACTATTTTGACAGTATCCGCAATTGGGACAAGGAAAAGAACAAGCTGCTGGAAGCATACGGCTATTCGCTGAAGGATGACCTGAAAGGAAAGTTTGAGTTTGCCTATAAAGACGGAAAGCCTTTTCTGCGGGTTTTAGACCCTTCCATTAAAAGGGTGGCCCCTGTGGCAGCCCCGCCCCGCCCCGTGCTTCTTCCGCAAAAAGAAAAAGAAGTGGAAGCCGTAATAAAAAGCCCCGTAACAGAAGTTGCAAAAAATCCTTCCCTCCGGTTGGGGGTCGTTTTTAATTTCTCGGGCAAAAGCTATCCTTATTTTACAATAGACGCCATTACAGGAGAGCCTAATGAAGACAATGATGCCTTTGCCGGTAAAGTTGAGAAATTGGATATAAGCCGTTATGTAAATACTGAGCAGCTTACAGAAGAAGATACTGAACTGCTTGCCATGATCCGAAAGCTGCAGGATACAGAGATCAATAAATACATCAGCCGCAATTCCCCCTTTTCCGGCATCTGGGAAAATATCATACATAATGAAAATGATGAATTGCCGGAAGAAACAAAGGCGCTGATGGCAGAGTACCTTTTTCCCAAGCTGAAGAAGATTTTTTCTGACAATAATACCAGCAGGCTGGCTTTTCTTCTTCCTCCCGGCAAGGCTTTTAAAACAAACAACCTGGAACCACTGCAGCTATCTGATACAGAAGCAAGGCCCCGTTTCAGTATCCGGAAAAATTCACACTACACCATTTCTTGCAAAGTGAACGCCGGAGGCATTGATTATGACCTGGGAGATAACGAAAGCGTAAGCCCCTTATTCTTTCTGTACAACAACCAGCTTTTTATCTGGAAGACCAATGAAGTGGTACACCTTGCTGAAAAATTTTTACCGTCAGGTAAAATGGAGGCTGCCGCTGATGAATGGAACAAAACTTTGCATGAATTTATTCTTCCGTTAACGAAGGAATACAAGGTATCCTTTGACAAATCCATTATCCGGGAAGTAAAAGAAGGTCTGCCCGAAGTAAACCTGTACCTGCTGGAAAAAGGCGATTATCTTGTATTTCAACCTTCTTTTTCCTATAAAGGGTATGAAACAAGGGCAGGCGACAGGGATGAAATGATTATTCCGGTAGAAGATAAAGTGCTGGTGGTGCACCGCAACCGGGAAAAGGAAAACGAATTCATACAGAAATTACGCAACCTTCATTCCGGCTTTATTTATAATGAAGAAGCGGGTACGCTGGCATTAAAGGGCGCAGATGTGTTAAGGAACAACTGGTTCTTTTTGTTCGTTGATGCTATGAAAGAAATGAAAACCCCTGTGTTTGGCTTCGATGCGCTGAAAAACTTCCGCTTCAATACGGCAAGGCCGCAAACAAAAATATTCATCAGCAGCAATACAGATTGGTTTGATGCCAAAGTGGATATTCTTTTCGGCGACCAGAAAGTTACCGTTGCCGAAGTGAAGCGGGCCCTGGCCAATAAGCAGCAATTTGTGCAATTGAATGACGGCACGCTGGGCATTCTTCCTGAAGAATGGCTGAAAAAATATTCTTTGCTTTTTCGTGTGGGAGAAGGAAAAACAGATTCGCTGAAGCTGTCGCATTATCACCTGAGCGTAATAGATGAATTGTATGAAAACAGGAATGAAGAAGAATTAGCCGTTCAATTGGAAGAGAAATACGGCAACCTGAAAGATTTTAATAAAATAAAAGAAATTGACCCGCCGGTATCCTTAAAACCAATCCTCCGGCCTTACCAGGTGGCCGGTTATCAATGGCTGAATTATTTAAAAGACGTGAAATGGGGCGGCATCCTTGCCGATGATATGGGCCTGGGTAAAACGGTACAGGCCCTGTCGTTCCTTGAGTATTATAAAACCGAAAACAAAAAGCTGAAAGCATTAGTAGTGTGCCCCACTACCCTTATTTATAATTGGGAAAATGAAATAAAGAAATTTACCCCCTCCCTTTCTTACCGCATCCATCACGGCAGCACAAGAACAAGGCTGAAAGAAGAACTCGAAGACCATGATGTTACCATTACCACGTACGGCACATTACGCAGTGATATAAAACTATTGGTATCCATCGTCTTTGATTATGTGGTATTAGATGAATCGCAAGCCATCAAAAACCCATCCAGTAAAGTAACAAAAGCGGCTTCCCTGCTTAATGCTGCCAACCGGCTTTGCATGAGCGGGACCCCTTTGCAGAACAACACTTTCGACATTTTTGCACAAATGAATTTCCTGAACCCCGGCATGTTGGGAACCATGGAATATTTCCGCCAGGAGTTTGCCATTCCTATTGACAAATTTGGCGAGCAGGACAGAAAAGACCATCTGCGCAAAATCTTATACCCTTTTATTTTAAGAAGAACGAAAGAGCAGGTAGCCAAAGACCTCCCGGAAAAGCAGGAAATGATCCTTTTTTGCGAAATGGAAGAAGAGCAGCGTTCCATCTATGATGCTTACCGTAATGAGTTCCGTAACCAGATACTCGGCAGCATTGAAACGCAGGGCATTCAAAAATCGCAATTAACCATTTTACAGGGCCTGATGAAGCTGCGGCAGATATGCGACTCCCCGGCCATACTGAACGAACAGGAAAAATTTGACAATCATTCCATCAAGTTAGATGAGCTGGCAAGGGAAATAACAGAGAACATTGGCGAGCACAAAGCCCTGGTGTTCTCGCAATTCCTGGGCATGCTGGCATTGATAAAAGCCAAGCTGGATGAACTCGGCGTAAAATACGAGTACTTTGATGGCAGCACTTCTGCGCCTGACAGGGAAAAAGCCATTCAGTGTTTTCAGAATAAAGACGAAGTACGGGTGTTCCTTATTTCATTAAAGGCCGGTGGCGTGGGGCTCAATCTTACCGCGGCAGATTATGTTTATATCGTTGACCCCTGGTGGAACCCTGCCGTAGAGCAGCAGGCCATTGACCGGACACACCGTATCGGCCAGACCAAAAATATTTTTGCCTACCGGATGATTTGTAAAGACACCATAGAAGATAAAATATTACAACTCCAGGAAAAGAAAAAAGCGCTGGCCAAAGACATTATCTCCGACGATGATGGCTTTGTGAAATCGCTGACAAGGGAGGATGTGGAGTATTTGTTTAGTTAAAAATGACCTGTAAAATACCAACAACTGGTTAGTCGTATAGTTTATCTGAAAGAGGCGCTGCCACAAGTATTATGCCAGAGAGGCTCCAAAAAATACCCTTTTTGGGGGATGCCCCTACATAACAAAAGGTAATACTTTCATACAGACATTTCTTTTTTGTGAACCATTAATTTCTTTGTTATGAAAAGAACCTTAATCAACTTTGGGGTATTAACCCTTTTCCTTGTTTCATTCACATCTTCTAAGGCAAACGATTTTCCGCCCCTCCCTTTGGCCATTGAAGCAAATTACGCTTATCCTGATGAAATTGTTGATGCACTTGCTGCTGATACCAAGTTTATCAGGTTGTTAGAAATAGGCGAGTCAATGGCTGTCGGGTTCAAATCTCTTTCCCATGAAGCGAAAACAGAATTTAAAACACTCGCCAATGAGAAAAAAGCCCAAGATCTTGCAGCATTCTTTAAAAAACAGGTATTTACACCGACAACCTCATTGAAGAGAAAAGGGAAATTCTTCAATATCTGGCAGGTAAATACAAATTGAATGAACAATCAAATGCCCGAGATTTGGTTAAGCAAGCGGTTTTAAAAACAGAAATTAGCAAAAAATTACCTCCGGATTTTCTAGATTGTTTCAATCTATTTGTGAATATGTCTGCAGCGTGTGCACTTCTTCCAGAAAATGAGTGGTTTTCCTGTTTGATTTTTGCAGATGCAGTATATACAGCATGTATACTCTCTCTTCCTTAAATAATATTCATATTCGTAGGCTAAAATGCGATTTGATTGATAAACACATTATATTAGAGATGATTGTTATCAATCAAATCGCTCTTACTTAAAAAAATGTACTATTTAACATGAAGATTATTCAATTAATAGGGCTATTTATATGTATTATATGCACCGACGGTTTTTATTCATGTGTAGCGCCCAATAAAGCTGAAAACACAGCAGCTAAGGCCGGTGCTGCCAGAAAAGACGACAGAAAAAAGATAGACTCGTTGGTGCTTGTTCATTCACTGCCAATCTATCTTTCTACAGGCAACCCTTTATTTAATCTGGAAATAAAGGTCGCCCTTCTTGACTCTTTAAAAAAAAGAGGATATAAAATAATATCCCAGGATGAGAACAACGGTCTGTTTAAAGCGTTTATAATGGAAAAAGCAGGAATTGGCGACCCCGATAAAATAGCCAAGGCTGCCGAAAGTATACGGCGAGGTGAACAATACTTTCAGAAAGCTTTCGAAACTGGTGACCCTTTTTCCCAGATGATCCTATTTCATCCCTGTGAGCCATTTTCCGATACCTGCCTTAGAATAGAAAGAAGAAATTATCCTAATGTAACAAAACAAAAAAACTGGGTCTTTCAATACAAGCAGACCGCCGATCATTCAACCCTTGTCCACCAAATCATTGAAGCCTTAACAACGCAAAACCAATAAACCATGAAACAAATACTTTTGCTTATCTCTTTATTATTTGCGGTCAATGCTTTTTCCCAAACCAATGACAGTTTGCTGAAGAAGTATGACAACGAACTCATTTATCGCTATGGCAGCAGCTTTATGAAAGGCACAGATAAGCTTTCTTTCAATGCACTCCAGGGGGAGTTTAAAAACCCCTCCCTGCCTTTTGACCTGTACCAAAAGGCCAAAAGAAATAAAACGGTTGGTACGGTTCTCCGGTATGTATCGCTGCTGGCAATAGTCGGGGTGGCAAAGGGGGCGAGGGATAATAATATGGGCATGGTTTACGGCTTTATGGGCGGGCAATTGGCCCTCGGCATCACCGGTATAATGCTTAACCAAAAGTCCCTGGCCGATACGGACCGGGCTATCCGGCTATACAACCGGGAATTGCTGTTTCCGGGCCGTTAATATTTGTGAACCAATTATTAAAATAGAAGCCGCCGAAGGTTACACCCTGCGCTTACGTCTATCTTCGTACACTTTTATTATTTATGAAGAAGATTTTTACTCTTTCCCTGTTGGTCCTCGGGTTTCTACAGGCGGCCCAGGCCCAGAAAACAGATGGCAGTATTAAAGGTATTCTTATGGATACCGTTGCAAAACAACCGGTTGCAAATGCAACTGTTTCGCTTTTGAGTGCAAAAGACTCGTCCTTTTTAACCTTTACGCTTTCCAACAAGCAGGGCCTTTTTGAGTTCAAGGGTCTGGCCGAAGGCACTTACAGGGTAGTGGTTTCCAGTACCGGTTTTGTAGATGTAAAGCAGTCCGTTTCGATTGACCCTTCTTCAAAAAATATTGACCTTGGCGCCGTAGCCGTACAAAAAGATTATATCACACTGGAAGGGGTAACGATTACCAGCGAATCGCCTATACAGGTAAAAAATGACACGGTGCAGTTCAATGCAAGCGGCTTTAAAACCCAGCCCAATGCCACCGCTGAGGACCTGCTTAAAAAACTGCCGGGACTGGAAGTGGACAGGGAAGGAAATATAAAAGCCCAGGGAGAAGATGTACAAAAGGTATTGGTGGATGGGAAAGAGTTTTTTGGTACCGACCCTAAACTGGCCACCAAAAACCTTACGGCTGATATGATTGAAAGCGTACAGGTTTTTGATGACATGAGCGACCAGGCCAAATTTACCAGCATAGATGATGGCAGCCGGAGCAAGACCATCAACATCAAACTGAAAAAAGACAGGAACAAAGGTTTTTTTGCAAGGGCATTGGCCGGTTATGGCGACCAGGGCCGCTATGAAGGCAACCTTACGTTGAATAAATTCAGCGGGCCACAGCGCATTTCCCTTCTTTTTAATACCAATAACATTAATAAGCAAGGGTTTTCTTTTTCAGACATCATCAGCTCTATGGGAGGCTTCAGTGGTTTTGGCGGGGGCGGTAATAGTGGCGGGGGCAACTTTGGGGGCGGCGGAAGAGGCGGTGGCGGCGGAATGCAGGTGCGTGGCGGCGGAATGGGAAGCATGTTTGGAGGATCAGGAAATACCGGCATTATCAAATCATTGTCCGCCGGATTGAATTATTCGGACGAATGGGGAAGCAAAATAAAAATAAGCGGCAGTTACTTTTTCTCTGATTCAAGACCAGTACAGGAACAGGCTACATCAAGGCAAACCTTCTTTGCCAACGACTCTACCGCTATCCTGAACAGAACAAGCAATTCGGATAACATGAACCAGAACCACCGGTTCAACCTGCGGTTTGAATACCAGATAGACTCTGCCAATTCGATTTTATATACGCCTACAGTTACCGTACAGCGTTCTGATAACTTTAGTCAAAACATTTCTACTACCCGCAGCATTATGCCCGGCAAAGAATTTCAGTCTATCATAGGCACTTCAGAAAACACCAACGAAAGAAGCGGTGTAAACATTGGCAACAACCTGTTGTTCCGCCACAAATTCAGGAAGATTGGAAGAACCTTTACGCTGGGATGGAATAATACATTTGGGAACAGTGAAAGCGAGGGCTTCACCAGGTCTTCCAACCAGTTTTACGATGAAGACGGCAACCTGATTTCTTCTTTTGACCAAAACCAGAACAACCGGCAAAAAACGAATACCAACAATAATGTTGTAAGCGCTTCTTATACGGAACCGCTTGGGTTAAACAAATTACTGGAAGTAAACTACGCTTACACCAATAATGTAAGCGAATCGGAAAGAAAAACATACAACTATAACACCGGCAACGGTAAATACGACAACCCCAACCTGGCGCAAACCAACGATTTTAAAAACATCTTTTTGGCTCACAGGTATGGCTTGAATTTCCGTGTGCAGGAAAAGAAATACAACTACCAACTCGGCCTCGGTGTGCAAACGTCCACTCTCGAAAGCCAGAGCTACCAGGCGCTTACCAATAAAGATTCGGTAATCCGCCATAACTATACCAATCTTTTTCCTACAGCCAGCTTCAATTATACCCCCGTAAGAAGCAAGAATCTTCGCCTGATGTATAACGGTAGAACCAGCCAGCCTTCTATTTCTCAATTGCAGAATGTGCCGGATGTTTCAGATACACTTAACATTCGTATCGGTAACCCGGAACTGAAGCAGGCTTTCAATCACAATTTTAATGTCAGCTACAATACATTCAATGTGCTTACCTTCCGGTATATTGCCGCTAACCTCCGGGTAAGCACTATACAAAACAGGATTGTAAACAGCATCACCACGCAAGGCCCCGTACAGATAACCCACTATGCAAACGTAAATGGTTATTTCAACGCCTCCTCGTTTGTAACATTGGGGTTGCCCTTTAAAAACCCCAACCTGAAAGGCTCCAGCATTAACTTAACAAACAGTATGTCTTACACACAGGACGTAAGCCTTGTGAACGAGTTGAAGAATTATACAAAAACCACCACGGTTTCCCAGGGGGCCGGCGTTAATTTCAACAAGGAAAAATTAGACTTCGGGATAAGGGCAACCATTTCTTACAACAATGTGAAATACTCTATCAATTCTCAACTGAACGAAGATTATTTTACGCAGAACTACACAGGAGATGTTTCTTATACCTTCCCGAAAGATTTCGTCCTGTCAACCAATTTCAATTACCTGATTAATACGGGCCTGGCGGAAGGGTATAACCAAAGTATTCCTTTGTGGAATGCCAGTCTTAGCAAACTGTTGTTCAAGAAAAAGAACGGGGAGCTAAAAGTTTCTGTGAACGACATTCTTAACCAGAACCAAAGCATTGTACGCAGCACAGGTGATAACTATATCCAGGACACAAGAAGCATGGTGCTGAAAAGATATTTTATGGTAAGTTTTCTGTTCAACCTGAATAAAATGGGTGGTAGCTCTGCCCAGCAGCAAAACCCCGGCGTTCCAAGAATGTTTCAACGGGAGATGAGGGACGTAAGAATATATTAATCCTATTGGAGCCAAAATCAAAACGTCCTGCAGTATAAGCAGGACGTTTTTGTTATGTAACGGTTAGTAAGTAACGTGGGTTATTTTCTCCTGTAATAAGATGCAGCAGCGGGAGAAGATCCGGAAATAAAGACGGATAATATAGAACGCACCAGGTGAAACAAGTTGAACGATGGCTTATAGTAGCGCTGGTAAATCCGGGCTGATTCGTGTGAATGAACGAGGTTCCTGTTTTTCATAGTTTTGAACGATTGTATTGAAGATAACGAAAGATGCTGACCTAAAGTATATAATAAACACAATATTTAATAGTTTTGAAGCCAATAACTAACCCAATAAATCCCCTACCAATGAAAAAAACAGTAAAAACACTTGTTTTTATTACTATTTTTTTACTTTCTGCTTCCCTGCTTTCGGCGCAGTTAAAATTGTCTTCTATAAAAAACCCCAACCCTTCTGTTGCGGCGGATATTAAAAACCTACTGCTTGAATATCCAAATCACTTTGGTTCATTGGCCGGGGAGCTGCGGGAGGAACAGGTACAGTCTGCCACCTATACCTGCAAATGCGAGGTCAGTGGCGCCGAAGAAACAGCCGTAATCCGATATAGTTCCGGAAAGAATACTGTTTATAGTGTTGAGTCGGTTATTTTAACGACAGATGGGTTCGACAAAGCAAAACAAAAGTTCAGGTCTTTATATAGCCAGTTAAACGGCCTGTCCGTAAGCCCGGGCAATGGCAGGACCTACCAGCTAAAAGGCGCTTATAATGCCCCTGCTGAAGAAAGCAAATTCACTTCTGTTATTTTTTTACTTGATAAAGCAGAAGATGGGCTTAAAAAGATTAATGTAGAAATTTCTCTCCGGTTTTATGTTCCGATGGAATGGAAGGTGGTTGTATTGGTATATGAACGGGAAAGAGAGGATGATGAAAAGGGTGTTGAGAGGGAAGTCAGCAGCCTGTAGGCGTTAGTACCGGAACCTGCTATAGCACAGGCTCATTAACCGGTTTAAATAATCTGCCAAAAGGTCCTCATAGAAAGGATATTCCGGTTATAGTAAGAAAGTTTCCATCAGAAAGATGCCGACCATAGCCTAACGACTCATTTCTTAACCTTCATTAACATTAAACCAAGCCCTTTTAACCCGTAGTGATAAAATGGCGGAATAGCTTTGTGCCGAAACCAACCGGCCATGAAGAAATATTTTTACTTTTTACCCTTTATTTTTCTTTTTCCCTTTACCGTATCTGCACAAAAAGGCGGCTCACTCAAAGGCATTGCTTTTGATACGATCAGCCGGCAACCTGTCGCCAATGCCACCCTTACCGTACTGGATAAAAAAGATTCCTCGTTGGTTACTTTTTCCATGACAGGCGCCGATGGAAAATTTTCTCTCCAGGGCCTGCGTAACGGCGATTACCGATTATTGCTGACACATATCAACTATCATAACAGCAGCCGGTATTTTTCTATTTCCGACAGCAGCCGGTCCGTTGATATGGGAGATGTAGTGATGAATGACAAAACAAAAGTGCTGGAAGAAGTGGTGCTTGCCGCCGAAGCCCCGCCCATTACCATGATTGGCGATACCATTCAATACAATGCAGGTTCCTTTAAGGTACAACCTAACGCCAACGTAGAAGAGCTATTAAAAAAGCTGCCCGGTGTAAACGTGGAAAAAGACGGCACTATAAAAGCCCAGGGGGAAAAAGTAACAAAAGTGCTGGTGGATGGCAAAGAATTTTTTGGCAATGACCCCAAGATAGCCACCAAAAACCTTCCCGCTGACGCAGTGGATAAAGTGCAGGTATATGATAAGCAAAGCGACCAGGCGCAGCTTACCGGCTTTGAAGATGGCGATTATGAAAAAACCATCAACCTGAAACTGAAAAAAGATAAAAAGAAAGGAATGTTCGGGAAAGCAAGTGCAGGCGGCGGAAACAATGACCGCTATGAGGGAAGGTTTAATATTAATTCCTTTAAAGGAGCCCGCCAGTTTTCTGTACTCGGCATGGGAAATAACACCAATGCCGAAGGTTTTTCTATAATGGACATTCTCAACTTTACCGGCGACCTTTCCCGGATGATGCAAGGGGGCGGGGGTAATATAAATATCAATATGTCCATGGATGATGCCCTTGCCATGGGAATTAACCCGGGAGGAAATAACAACGGGATAACAACGGCGTGGGGCGGTGGGCTGAATTACAATAATATCGTTGGTAAAAAACTGGACCTTCAAAGCAATTACTTCTACAATCGCTTTAATCCCCGTAGAGAAAGCCATATTAGCCGGCAATATTTCCTGCCATCGCCTTATTTCTATAATCAGGATGCCTATAGCGACAACCTGAGCAACAACCACCGGCTCAACCTTAATTTGCTTTACCAGTTGGACTCTTTCAACAGCATACGGTTTGTGCCTTCTGTAAACTACCAGAAAACAAATAACCGTTCCCGCACTTTATATGAAACCTTAACCGAAAACGGCAGCCTGACCAACGAGGGCTTCAGCAACAAGGACACCCGTAACGAAGGATATAAACTTACCAATGATATTACCTGGAGGAAAAAGTTTGCCCGCAGGGGAAGAACCTTTTCCCTGATGCTGCAAACCGCATTAAACGAAAGCAACGGAGATGGCGATTTGTATTCAATCAATAGTTTTTATAATGCTAACGGGATGCTTTTTAAAAGAGATACGCTGAACCAGTTCAACGAAACCTACGGGAACCTGAAAAGCTACAATGCCCGTGCCGTATATACAGAGCCGCTTTGGAAAAGGTCTTTATTGGAATTCAGCGTTGCCAAAAGTAACAGCAAGAGCATTGCGGAAAAGCAAACCTTCGATTATAATTCCGGTAATGGAAAGTATGACCACCTTAACGACTCGCTTAGCAATGATTTTGAAAACAGGTTTGGCTATACAAATGCAGGTTTCAGGCTTCGAACACAAAGAAAAAAATATACCCTGTCTTTTGGCGCCGGTTGGCAGCAGGCCAGCCTGGAAGGTAAAATAACCAGCGGCATCAAAGATTCTGTTATCAGCAAAACCTTTCAGAACATCCTGCCCAATGCCCGCTTTGAATATAATTTTACGAGATATAAAAGATTGTCTTTTACGTACCGCACTTCTACCAACCAGCCGATCATATCACAATTGCAGCCCGTTCCTGACATCAGCAACCCGCTGAATATATGGGAAGGGAACCCCGACCTGAAGCAGGAATACAATCACAACCTGCAGGCCAATATGAGCATTGTAAACCCTTTTAAGAACAGGAATTTTTTCTTCTATCTTGTTTACAGAACTACTCAAAACAGGATTGTGAATAGTGATTCCATCAACCTGCAAACGGGTGTAAGAAAAACAAGGCCGGAGAATATAAGTGGGGTTTTCAACCTTGATGGAAACATAAGCTACAGTATGCCTGTACATTTTTTAAAAGGACGGATGGAAATAAGAAGCACGGGCATATATAATAAAGGCAAACAATTAAACAACAACTTGTCGGGCGACAAGGTGGTGAACACCATCCGCAGTTTTACAGCCGTTCCCGAAATACGCTTTGATATGAGCCCAACTGAAAAAATCAATGTCGGCGCTATGGCTTCCCTGACTTATAACAGAACAAGCTATTCGTTGCAATCGGCTCTTAACAACAGTTACACCACGCAGAATTATGGCGGCAGCTTTGACTGGGAGCTGCCCAAAGGATTTTTCTTCGGCACGGATTTTACGTATATCATCAACAACCAGCGGGCTACCGGCTTCAATGCTAAAATACCTTTGTGGAACGCTTCTGTCAGCAAACAAATTCTGAAATTTAACCGCGGAGAACTAAAGTTCAGCGCCAGGGATTTGCTGAATAAAAACATTGGCATCAGCCGGAATACGCAGAATAGTTATATTGAAGATTCCCGGGTGCTTACTTTACGCCGTTTCTTCCTGTTGAGCTTTACCTACAGCCTTTCCAAAACGGGATTAAATAACGCCGGGGGCGGCGGGATAAGGATTATTACGAGATAGAAAATTGAGTTATTTGTTTTCTGTATATGGCTGAAGTTGTACTGACGGTCAGGTAGTACCGAAGTGCAGAGATAGAATTTCGTCAGCCTGCATTTTAGCAATGTTTTGTTATACGTTCTCCTTTCGTTGCGGTCTGTCAAACAAAAAACTGTGTCCAAAGAAGCAGAGAGTGCCCCTCCAGGCATTGGAGCAAGGTTAGCTTTGTGTCAGATCAGACCTGGTGTGTTGGCCTATCGTGGCCCCATAAAACGGTCGCCATTAAAGTGTATCATATGTTCTGGAAAATCAACAACCCACACTTCCGTTTCCCATGCAATGTTTGTTGAATGTTTTTTAAACTCAGCAAAATCTGGAAATGCTGAAACATAAACTTTTCCTGCTTTGCAGTCTTTGAGTAATTCTTCTAATTCAACAATCCGTTTTGGAGAAACAGGGCCGTGAGAAGTAACCGCTTCAATTAAGTAAAGCCAGTTTTTCTTTCTGTCAAACAGAACTACGTCTGGTAACTTGCTGTGTTCTGTAATTGGGATGCCGATTTCTTTTAAAACTTTTTTGCCAACATAAAGGTCTTTATTTGCCGTGTCGCCCAAATAAAGAACTTCACTGCCATTTGCAAAACGTGCAGCAAAATCTTGAACAATTGCAGCTTGAACAACATTATGTTTCCCCGCAGATAGTTTGAGAGTTTTGCCGTTGCTTAATTTTACAGGGATTAAATTTTGTTTTCTTTCTTTTAAGTAACGTTTTGAAAGTTCGCCAACTTCTGACTTAAACCTTTCTGATGCTTCTTTCCATGCTTTTGTTCCGTAGGTTTTAATGGCATCCAGCGCCTCATTTGTTATTGCGTAATGAGCATTCGGGCTATTAACAGGCAGAGTAGGATTGTCAGGATTATAGTCAGCTATTCTTGCTTGAACAAATTGATGCAGTACTTGGCGTCGAAATGTTTCTCTTGTATTGGGAGCATATTCTTTTTTGTAAACATCTTTACAAAATGCCATGATGCCTTTTGAAACTTTCAAACTTGCTTTTGTGGCTTTGCCCCAATTTCCACGGGGCTTAATATCACAAAGAGCAAGCAATGTATAAGCTGAAATTTCATTTTGTTGTGCTGCTGGCAATCCTAATTCTTTAAGGATTTCTTTTGCTTCGTCAATTTTGCTCATAAGCGAATATATGTTCTATATCAAAGTAGTTGTTTATGATTTCATCAACCTTTGATTGTGAAAAGTCGTTTAGTAATATTATTTGGTTTCCAATTTGTTTTATATCTTCCAAAGGTGGTAAAGGCATTTCCCTTAATTCGGTTGCACTCACATTTATATTTCCGTTGAAAGTTCTGAAATATGTGTCGAAGAGGTTGCTGTTTAACAAGGCAGCAAGCCCTAATATTTCATTTCTTTCAAGATGTCCTTTAGGTCTGTAAATGTAATTGAGATGATTTTCAACACCAATATATTCTGCTTGGGTAATGTCAACAAAATAAGGCGTTGCAACCAACCTGCTCTTATCGTCTTTTGCACTAAAGCGGCGAAGGAAAACATAATTCTTATTCGGAAGCAAAAGTGATTTCGTCTCTTCGCAAAGTTGAATGTATTGAGGTTTATTTCTTTTAGCAACCGGCCATTCAAATTGCATTTTGGCTGTGTTAATAAGCTGATAAAGCGGAACTAAAAAAACTGCTCCATTTTGGTATTGTTCAAACAAGTATTGCGTTGCCCTGAATGAAACAACCGGGCCTGTTGAGATTTGAATATCATATTGACGTAAACTACCTGCCCATGATTTAAACAGTTTGATTACTTTCTCGTCTGTTTCATTTGTTGGAAGATGAATGATTTTTTCTTTTGACTTCAAGTCAATCAGTTCATCAGTTTTATAAATCTTTTCAGTAAAGTTATCAATATCCCGTATGCCGTTAGAATGTGTTACAAGTATTGAAGGCTGATGTCTATTTAATTTTTGTTTTTTCCCTTTCAGTATTAATGTTTCTTGTAAAACACTATCTCGGTCAAATGTGTCAGTTCTTGAACCGAACAAATGAATATGTTCTATTTCAATTTCCTGAAAGAAGGCTTCCCGAAAAGCCCTGAAATAATTACCTGATGCAAAACTTCTTGGCGTAATAAATATGAGTTCGCCGCCTTCTTTTAGAAGTTTTGTTGCCACCATCATAAAGATTGAGTAAATGTTTGGTTGTCCCCAAACAATAGATTTTGCTACAGTTGCCCGTTTATCTTCCTTAGGTATTTTGAAATATGGCGGATTGGAAATTACAATATCGTAAATGGCATTTGGGGGTTCAGAAAAAAGTGTCGCAGTTACTTGAAAGCAATCTTTGTTTTCAAGTACAAAATCGTTTGTGTCAAGAGTTGCTTTAAACTTAATTTTAAATTTCTTTAGCCATTTAGTTAAATAGCTAAGTGTCGCTTGTGTATATGGCAAAATATCTTGGTCGGTCTCATAAACAACAAGTTCGATTTCTTTTAAGTTGTCATTCTTTTTTGCAAGTGTCTCTATGAGTGAACTTGAAAGAATGGCCGTGCCGCAACCTGGGTCAAGTATTTTTAATTTGTCTTTGGATTGTTTGGCAAGTCCTGCCAAGAAGTGAGCAATTTCTGTCGGAGTAAAAAACTGCCCGTTGTCCTTCTTGTGCTGTGTCGTAACAGTTTTAGCATAAAGCTGTCCAACCCTGTCTGCAAAGTGGCTGGGGAACTCATTAGTGAGTGGTTTTATGTCTATCGCTGCTGTCATGCCAACAAATTTAGTAAAACTATTGCTGTTTAAAGCGATTTCGATTTATTGACTGGGTGCCGTGTGTCGGCAAAATTTTAGCTCTTTTGCAGGGTTGCGCTGTATGTATCATCCTGAAAAAGTTGAGTGTTCGCTGTCAAACCCCAACGAAGAGCGGACTGCTGAATAGGATTACGCATAACGCTAAGACATACGAAATAAGGCGAAATTGAAAAGTCGCCAAATTGGTGATTTACAGCAGCAATTAATTGCGCTTTTCCTATTGACAGCTTCCTCAATACGTCCTCCCTAATTCATACTCTGTCAGTATCACATAATCGCCTAAGTGTTCAAACTCCTGCCAGGAAGGGTTGGCAAAACTTTTATCAGGAAAGCAACTGATATTGAGTATCCGTAGTTTTTTACTTCGCTTTTGCAATTGGGCTGCCGTACCTAATTTTTCATCCGTATGAAATTTGCCAACACAGTGAAATATCTTTTTATCCTTATTCTTTTTCCGGAAATGATAGATACTGTAAGCCATCCCCGCATCCCAAAGACTTTGGCTGTAATAAACATTCCTGCTTGCCGACTCCGGCGCCCCTTTCATAATCTCTAAAAACTTTTCCCGGTAACGGCCGCCAAGCGTATCATAGGGCAGGGGTGGCAGGTATTGCTTTGCTTCTTTGGAAAGGCTGTCCAGCGATCTCATGCCCCGGCGGGTAACCATGTTTACATAACGCCTTGGCGGGTTGGCAGCAATAACGGGCACTTTATTTTGTTTGGCAAATTCTATCATGGGCCGGTAATCTTTATAATTACTCCACAGCCGAAGGTTTGTTGAAAACCGGTTTTCATCTATCTGGCCGGCAAGGTATTCGTTCAGCACCAATTGGTTGTCCGTTTCAAACATTTCGAGGCTTAATGCCAGCTTATTCCCATACGCAGCATACAGGGCATTGAAAATTTTGTTTTCCAGCCAATGGCCGGCGCTGTCGTTATGCTCTTCGCCAAAGAAAAGCACATCTGCGCTTTGCATATCGGACACTATTTTATCTATAGTAATGAGTTGCCTGGTTTTTGTATCGTAGATTTTATAGTGTTGTTCCATGCCGTTCTGTGCATGAGAGGCAAGACCACCCAGCAACAGAATAAATACAATATTTTTTCTCATCTGCAAATTTTTAGTGAAGATGAGAAAAACAACAATACAAACTATCTGAAAGTGTATAAATTAGTTAGTAAAGCCGTCTTCTATTGAAATGATAAAAATGTGGTGTTTCACAATTTTGATTTAACCCATTCAACAATCATTCTCATAAATTCTTCGGGTTGCTTTCTCCACTGCCAATAAACAACAGGCCAATTCCAGTTTGCTCCGTTTAATCCCTGGTATGTCAGCATATCGTGAGCAACTCCCTTAATAGTTACAATTTGATAGTGAGTGCCTGATAATTTCAGCAGGCTGTCCATTCTTGCTTCGTTTTCTTTGGGCGGAACTAAAACATCCTTTTCGCCAAAAATGCTTAATACAGGACATTTTATTTTTTTCAAATAATCCTTCGGGTCAAAAGTGTTTTTTCTCCACCACAAAATATCTTCATCGTTTTGTCCTTTTGGTATATTAACAAATTCAGCCCAATCGTTGTGCTTAATTGCTTCACTGTATTTTTCCAATGCTTTCCAATCTTTTGAGTTTCCCGATTGAACATATTTGAAATATAATTTTATGTATGCAACTGCTGAATCAACTACTGTTTTATCCCAACCGTCATCGGTCATTGAATATTGAACCCTGTGAATGTCCTGCTCAAAAAGCGAAACAGATGGCCCCACATTCATCACTACAAAAGAACAATCAGTTGTCTTGTTCGCAGCTATGGTTGAAATCCAACCGCCCTGGCTTGTTCCGAGAAAACCAATTTTTGAAATACTAAGGTCTTTCCTGTTTTTTAAAAATTGAAGCGCCGCAACAGCATCATCTGCAAGGTCAGTAAATGTTGATTGTTCTAAATTTCCTGATGATTTTCCGCATCCTCTTTTATCGTACAGTAAAACACCAATACCATTACTTGCTAAGGTGTAACCCAAAGAATGATAGTAAGGCGTATTTCTGTCCTGATAGTCTGACCCGTGAATTAAAATTACATAAGGAATTGGCTTGTCCGAATTTATAGGTTTAAAGATAACCCCCGAAAGTGAAACAGATGAGTTTGAAAACTGAATTTCTTCTTCGGTGAATTTCTTTTCTTTTTGCCCCGATTTTTTTACATGCAAACGAAGTTTGGGTTCCCACTTTTGACTTATCCCGCTGATGTCGCCTGTCTTCTTATCTATAAAGCAGTAGAAGTTTCCGTAAAAGATTTGCAGGTTCAGCGTGTCTTTATTCCAAAAATATTTTTCAGATTTTATATCATATAACCCAAGTTCAGGAATGTCATATATGGCTTCTGTGTCGGTGAAAGTTACGTTTATCAATTGAACAGAGCCGTCACGGGTCAAAGCCCCGCTATAATATCCCTTGGATATTTGTCCAAATGAAAGTTGGGCAAAAGCAAGGAATAGTACTGATAAATTTATTATCGCCTTCATGTTTCTACAACTTTGATTGTTGCCCGCACAATCAGAACGAAGCGGTTAACGGGCTATCAGGCTTTCTTTTATCAATTCACTCGTATAAAATTGCGGCCGCCCTGGTTGTTTTTCTGCATTTCTTCCATCATCTTTTCCCGCTCCACCTTGAACTCTGCAGCGGTGTGCCTTTTTTTGCCTGCCGGTTCTTTTATTGCACTGATGTCGGCTTTCTCCCTTATGCTTAGCGCTTTGAATACCTGTTTTCCGTTGCTGATGTCCATTTCAAGTATCAGCCCGGGCAGTTGCACCTGAAACTCTCCCGGCCCTGCAGAAACAGGGATAGCCGATGTAAACCAGGCAATAATATTTGCAGTATCCTGCTCTTCTTTTCTTTCCGTTTTCCCGTTTATCATATTCATTGATGACCGGGTGCTGATGCGGGTGGCAGTAGCTTTCATGCAGGGATATCCCAGGATTGTTTTGGTTTCACCCGTTAACTTCCAGGACAATTTGCTAACCGAGTCATCAATGATAAAATTTTTACCCATCAATTCCTTTTTTTCTGTTTTCTTTCCGGATGCCAGGTCGGTAAAAAGAACATCGTCAGAGCCTGACATAACCACTCGTATTTGCACGCCTCCCTGGTCAATGTTCCCCTGGTCATCATCCGGACGTTCTGCCTGCTTCCACAGGGATTTATTATTGCCAAATATCAGCTCAAACTGGTCCGTTCTGCTTTTCGGCAACTCTACGCCGGCGGGCATTCCCTGTAATTGAATCTGCATTTGTGTCGTTCTTTCGTAGGTTACAGCCCCTTGTGTAACCTGTGCAGAGGCGCTTATGGTTAGAAAAGAAAAACAAACTGCTGGTATAATCTTTCTCATATATTTTATTTTCAGCAAATCTAACCGGGCATTATAAGGATGGCGGTTAACCGTCCTTTCATTAAGGTTAATGAAGGTTAAAATGGCGAAACAAGCCAGTTGATTAAATTATTTTTGTTCCCGAAATCAAAAAAATGAAAAAGCTACGCTGGCTGGCGGTATTAATGGGGGTAACGATCCTGGCGATAACAGGGTTTCAGCTATTCTGGCTTTGGCAAAACTATGACCGGGAAAAACGTTCCCTCAACATAAAAACAGCGGCTATTTTCAGGGAAGCAATAGCGCAGGTGCAAGCCGGCAAATTAAAGATGGATATGCTGCATGATACCCTGTCCGGGAAAAAAGCCACTGTTCTTTACACAAAAAAGGGCTTCGAAGCAACGGCACCCTCCCCGCAAATTATTTCTTCGATTAATATGATACGGGATAAAATGAGGGACAGCCCCGCCCCGGGGGCCCCCATGGAAGGGAAAGTGGTAATTTCAATGGAGCAAACTTCCCTCGTAACAAGGGGAGCCGATTCAATCCACATAAAAGGAAAAATCCCTTCGCCGGATATGCGGGGAAACTATATTATTAATTTCCTGTACAACATGGATTCCATGCAGGGGCCAATACGGACAGAAGAAATAGATTCCGCATTTAAAAAGGGTTTGCAAAAGGAAGAAATAACCATTCCCTATGCTATT
This sequence comes from uncultured Chitinophaga sp., assembly GCA_964560445.1. Taxonomy (GTDB): domain Bacteria; phylum Bacteroidota; class Bacteroidia; order Chitinophagales; family Chitinophagaceae; genus JJ008. The sequence continues at coordinate 56,117 of CAZLLT010000011.1, forward strand.
GTTGAAAAAGACAGTGCTGCTGTTTCTGCAAAACAAAGCTTTGATGAAGCAGAAGTAACCGTGGGCATCGCTAATCCCGTAACTTACAAGTTGCAAAAAGGAAACACGGTGCCTTACCTGCTGAAGCAAATAGCGCAGCCCATTCTGTTTTCTGTTCTGCTGCTTGGCATTACCCTTCTTTCTTTTTTGTTATTGTATAAAAACCTGGTGCGACAGCAACGATTAACGCATATAAAAAATGAGCTTATCAGCAATATTACCCATGAGTTAAAAACGCCAATCGCTACGGTTGGCGTAGCCATTGAGGCGCTGAAAAGCTTTAGTGCAATAGATAGCCCCGAACGAACGAAGGAGTATCTTGCTATTTCACAAAATGAATTACAACGGTTGAGCCTGCTGGTTGATAAAGTGCTTACCCTTTCCTTATTTGAAAAGAAAGATATAGAACTGAAATATGAACCCGTTAATTTAGAGGAGCTGGTTAACGAAGTAGTAAGTTCGTTAAAGTTACAGTTTGAGAAAAACAATGCTTCGGTAACGGTTACGCCAAAAGGGAATTTATCTTTACATGCCGACCGGCTTCATTTAATCAGTGTAATATACAACCTGCTCGACAATGCGTTAAAATACAGTCCCGACAACCCAACTATAAACATAGAATTGGAAGAAAAAAGCGATAGTATAGAAATGAAAGTTGCCGACAACGGCATTGGCATTCCGCAGGAATATGCCGGTAAGATATTCGAAAAGTTTTTCCGGGTGCCGCAAGGCGACACGCATAATGTAAAAGGCTATGGCCTCGGGCTGAGCTATGTGGCGCAGGTAATAGAAAAACATTCGGGAAGTATTGCCATGAATAGTGAGCAGGGGGGCGGAACAACATTTATCATCACACTACCCAAACAAATAGCATGAGCGATATCAAGATACTGTATGTGGAGGATGAACTCTTCCTGGGCAAGATTGTAAAAGAAAGCCTTGAAAGCAGAAACTATAGCGTAGTGATGGAGGCTGACGGCGCCAAAGCAACGGCATTGTTTAAAAAGGAAAAACCGGATATCTGTGTGCTGGATATCATGCTTCCCAACAAAAGCGGCTTTGAAATCGCCGATGAGATCAGGGAACTGGATGAAGAAGTACCGATTATTTTTCTTACAGCAAAAACACAAACAGAAGATGTGCTGAAAGGTTTTTCATCGGGGGGAAATGATTATATACGAAAGCCTTTCAGTATGGAAGAGCTGATTGTACGTATTCAAAACCTGCTCCGGCATAAAGGAGGCCCCGGGCAAAAGATCAGCGGGGGGCAGGCGGATATTGGCAAATATGTTTTTCTTCAAAACAGGCAGGTGCTCAGGAACGGCGATGAAGAAAGAAAGCTTTCTTTCCGGGAAAGTGAGTTGCTGAAATTGCTGTACGAGAACAGGGATAAAATCATTGACCGGAAAGACATCCTGAACCTGCTATGGGGCAATGATTCTTTCTTCAACAGCCGCAACCTTGATGTATATATTACAAAGCTCAGAAGCTACCTGAAAAACGACCCTTCGCTGGAGATAATTACTATTAAAGGCGTTGGTTACCGCTTTGTAACGGGATAAACTGATTATTCCCCGCTAAAACTGTTCCTGTTGTACGTTCCCGGCTGTGCATGGTCTCCCGCCTCAAACTGAATGTTAACATAGCGGATGCCGGGTATTTCAGTGAAATTATATACAAGAGATGACAGGTAAACGGCAGGCCCTGATGACCCCATTTGCTGTGTGAGATAATGGGCATCGTCAATTTTTAAATACGCCGTATCCTGCGAAAGTTTTAAAAAATCAAGCTTTATTTCCGGGTTTATTGTATTAATATATCCCGTAACAGATTGGGGAGAAGAACCATCTGTTCCTTCCGAGAGAAATTGCTTCAGTTCCAGTTGCCCGGTAGAATCGTTGAGCCGGGCTTCCCACATATAGGTTAGTTCTTCCGCAGCAGTAGTATCTTCTTCTTCAACCGGCTGTTCTGCGCTGTTACTGCCACAGGAGGTAAGTAAAAAAGCAAAAAGGGCGACACATAAAAGTTTGTTCATTGCTTGAGCGTTGCGTTGATGGGGTAAAGATAGTTATAAAAGGATGACGGCTTTAACTTACACGGCGTTAGATATCATCATAAAGAATTTCAGGCTTTCCTGGTGGTTTCTTGTAATCCAGTTTTGCCAGGGTGCTGTGCAGCATAAGTTGAATCGCTTTTTTGCCCATTGTAGTTTTGAAATACATTTCTCTTCTGCGGGCATCTTCTTCAAATAAATAGAACTCACAGAAAATTAGTTGTAAAGACCTCCTGTTTGCGGTGCTTTTATTCCCGCCGGCATTATTCGTCTCAATTCTTTTCTTAAGATTAGCTGAATAGCCTATATAAAGTAAATGGTCTTTTTCGCTGAAAAGCACATAAACACAATAAGGAAGGGCATATCCATTGATATTATTGTTGAGGTGAATGCCCTGAGGTATTATGTAAGTTAAGAAGAACTTTAAACAGTCCCGAAGCAGATTTCGTTGCTCAATTGCTTCGGGACACCATAAAGCGAAAAGGCCAACAAAAAAGCCTGATGTTATAAAGTAACATTCAGGCCTTTTCTGCTTTATGGTGGTGTGGGGCGGGATCGAACCGCCGACACAAGGATTTTCAGTCCTTTGCTCTACCGACTGAGCTACCGCACCATCCTTATCACTCCCGGAACACCCGGTTGCAATTGGGGCAGCAAAAATAAGGGTTTCCGGGGAATTTAATAGTCCTTAACCCATTAATTCTCAATCCGCTATTTTTTCTTTTTTTCGGCCTTGCTCTTTCTCTTCAAATCAGCCCTGTGTGCCCTTTCGTAGGTTTGAATATCAACAAACCGGCCTTTTGCATCCCTTACAGCATATAACTTTTTTCCTGCTACGCTGCGGTGTGTGGTCCTTTTTGTCTTTGCCATATATGTTGGTTTTATGGTTTCAATCAAATTCCGGGCCTACATGCCATACTCACTCAAAAATTTGATCCTCATAATTTTTAACTGCTCCCAGTTAAAATTATAATCCGACAATTCTTCCTGCGCCACCTGCAAAGAGGATGTTTCACAACTTTTAAAATACTCAATGATCTCGTCCTGGTCATCTTCATCCAGCATTTCATCAATAGCATAATCAAGGTTCAGCTTGGTGCCGCTGGCCGCAATGGATTCCATTTCTTCCAGCATTTCATCCATACGCCAGCCTTTGTTTTTGGCAATTGTTTCCAGCGAAACTTTTTTATCCGTATTCTGAATGATATATACTTTGCTGCCGCTCTTGTTAACAACGCTTTTCATCACAAAATCATCCGGCCTTTCTATACTATTGTCTTCCACATACTGCTTTATCAGTTCGACAAACGGTTTTCCATATTTTAACGCCTTGCCTTTACTTACCCCCTGGCATTTTTCAAGCCCTTCTAAAGTAACAGGGTAAAAAGTAGCCATATCCTGTAATGACGTTTCAAGGAAAATTACAAACGGTGGCAGACCTTTTTTCTTCGCTTCTTTCTGGCGCAGCTCTTTCAGCATCTCAAAAAGCTGGTCGTCTGCCGCCGCCCCAACTGAGGATTCGGTTGCTTCTTCATCATCCGCATTGGCATCATCGTAAAGACTATTAAGAACTATCCTGAATGTTTTGGGCTTTTTCAAAAAGGCTTCGGCATTTTTTGTAAACTTCAGCACACCGTATTCTTCAATATCCTTCACCAGCAATCCTTCCAGCAACATCTGCCTTATCAATGAATTCCAGAAATGGGCATCCCTGTCATTTCCGCTGGCAAAAACATCCAGTTCGTCATGACGGAACATCTGTATCTGCGGCGTAAGCCTTCCGCTTATTATCTGCACCACATAATCCGTAGCAAATTTTTCATCCAGCGCTTTTACGGCCTTTAAAACAATAACGGCTTCTTCTTTTGCTTCTATTCTTTCTTTGGGATGTTTACAGTTATCACATTGCCCGCAATTCTCATTCTCATATTCCTCGCCGAAGTAGCTCATTAGTATTTTTCTGCGGCAAACGCCTGTTTCCGCAAACGCCACCGTTTCATTGATCAGCTGCGCCCCTACTTCCCGCTCACTCAGCGGCTTGTCCCGCATCAAATGCTCCAGTTTGCTTACGTCTTTATGCGAGTAGTATAATACACATTTCCCTTCAAGCCCGTCCCGGCCGGCACGGCCTGTCTCCTGGTAATAATTTTCTATAGACTTGGGAATATTATAATGAATAACAAACCGGATATCCGGCTTGTCAATTCCCATTCCAAACGCAATGGTGGCGCAAATAACCTGTACATCTTCGTTCAAAAACTGGTCCTGCCTGTCTGCCCGCAATTTGCTGTCAAGGCCGGCATGGTAGGCTACGGCTTTTATGCCGTTGGCGTTGAGTATATCCGCCAGCTCTTCCGTTGTTTTCCTGTTTAACGTATAAATAATCCCGCTTTTGTTTTTCATGGCCTGGATAAAGCGAACAATGCTTTTGTCCGTTTGTGCTTTTTTGATCTTGGGCAGCACTTCATAATACAGGTTGCTTCTGTTAAAAGAAGAAATAAACACTTTGGGATTTCTCAAATCAAGGTTCTTTATAATATCGCTTTGCACCTTGGGGGTAGCTGTAGCCGTTAATGCAATAACCGGGATGTCGGGGTTTATCTGCGTCATCATTTCCCTCAGGCGCCTGTATTCCGGCCGGAAATCATGCCCCCATTCGGAAATACAGTGTGCCTCATCAACGGCAAAGAAAGAGATGTTCAGGTCCGAGAAAAATTCGAGGTTCTCCTGCTTGGTCAGCGTTTCAGGCGCCACATAGAGCATCTTTGTCTTTCCGCTCAGCAAGTCATCATGCACTTCTTTGGTTTCCCTTTTATTCAGGGTGGAGTTTAAGAAATGCGCCACCTCATCATTGCTGCTGTACCCCCTTACCAAATCAACCTGGTTTTTCATCAGCGCTATCAATGGAGAAACAATCATTGCCACGCCTTCGCTTACCAATGCAGGAAGCTGGTAGCAGAGGCTTTTGCCGCCGCCGGTTGGCATAATTACAAATGTATCGTGCCCGGCCAGTAAAGACTCTATCGCTTTTTCCTGTGTTCCCTTGAATTTGTCAAAACCAAAATGCTTCTGCAGTGCATCATGCAGGTCTGATTTTTTCTTTGTTGGTTTTCTGTCTTTCTTCTCTATAGCGGCGGCCTTTTTTGCTGCCGTTTTTCTTTGTGCTGTTGCCATTGCTCTTTTATTTCCTGTTCATCATTTACAAATAATGAAAGTCCTTTAAGTTACTTAATTTTTATTGACGCAAGCATTTTCGGGCAAACAATTTTCATTTCCCGCCCCATTTCCATCCGGCCCTGCCGGGAGGTTTTGAATCCGCATGGGTTGAATTTAAACGGGTTATTCTACCGCTATCCGGCCAAGCCGGCGCCGCAGGTTTTAAGCATAATTCCGGTTCGGCTTAAAAAGGGGTAGCAAATTTACGCCTCATTCCCGGCATTCCTGAGTCAAAATTATTAAATCGGGGTTTTCCGCTTTGGGCCGTTGCTTTCCTGTCAAATCCGCTAATTTTGCCCCGCTTATATGCCGGATTCTATAAAAAAAATAGGGCTTAAAACCATTGAGTCTGAAGCTCAGGCCATTGCTGCATTAACATCGTTTATAAACGATGATTTTGAAAAAGCAGTGCAGGCCATTTATAACACAAAGGGGCGGGTTATAATAAGCGGAATCGGCAAAAGCGCCATTATTGCCCAGAAAATTGCGGCCACTTTTAATTCCACAGGCACCCCTTCTGTTTTTTTACATGCAGCGGACGCCATTCATGGTGACCTGGGCATCATCCGGGAAGAGGATATAATTATTGTTATCAGCAAAAGCGGGGAAAGCCCGGAAATAAAAGTGCTTGTTCCTTTGCTGCGGAATTTCGGCAATACGCTTATCGGCATGGTAGGCTCAACGGAATCTTACCTGGCAAAAAATGCTGCGATGGTGCTGAACACATTTGTAGAGCAGGAAGCCTGTCCGCATAACCTGGCCCCTACTTCAAGCACAACAGCGCAACTGGTAATGGGCGATGCTTTGGCCATCTGCCTGATGGAGCTCCGCGGGTTTCAAAGCGATGATTTTGCAAAATTTCATCCGGGTGGAATGCTTGGAAAAAAATTATATATGACGGTCGGCGATCTTAGCCGCCATAATGAAAGGCCGAGGGTGCTCCCGGGCCAGTCGTTAAAAGAAGTGATCGTGGAGATGACGAAAAAAAGGCTGGGGCTTACGGCTGTTACAGATGAAGAAAATAACCTGGCCGGAATTATTACAGACGGGGACCTGAGAAGAATGCTTGAAAAAAACAGCGCTATTGACAAGGTAACCGCCGGGGATATTATGACGGCAAATCCTGTTACCATAGAGCCGGAGGTGCTGGCCGTTGAAGCGCTGGAATTATTAAGAAAAAAAGAAATTTCCCAGCTTATCGTTACAGAAAACGGCAAATACGCCGGAATCCTTCATATTCATGATTTAATAAAAGAAGGGTTGATTTAATTTCTGCATGACGAAGGGCTGCATCAAACTAGTTAAACTCTTGGGGATACAAAAATTATGAACAAACATCATTACGTCCTGATAATGGCCGGGGGCATTGGCAGCCGTTTCTGGCCTATGAGCCGCACCGGCTTTCCCAAGCAATTCCTGGATGTGTTAGGAACCGGAAAAACGCTTATCCAACAAACATTTGAGCGGTATGCCCACCTGGTACCGGAAGAAAATATCATTGTGGTAACGGCCAAGGAATACGTGGATATTGTTTTCAAGCAGCTCCCGTCCATAAAAAAAGAAAACGTTATTGCCGAGCCTTCCAGGAAAAGCACAGCGCCCTGCATAGCCTATGTGGCATTCAAGCTCTTAAAAAAAGATCCTAAAGCATTAATGGTGGCCGCTCCTGCCGACAATCTCATTCTTGAAACAGATGAGTTTATAAAAACAGCACATACGGCGCTCCGCTTTGTAGATCATATCAATTCCCTTGTTACCCTTGGCATAAAACCTTCTTATCCCAATACAGGCTATGGTTATATTCAACACGAAAGTGCGGAAGCTGCGCCGGGTGTATATAAAGTAAAAACCTTTACCGAAAAGCCCAATACAGAACTGGCAGAAGCATTCATTGCCAGCGGCGATTTTTTATGGAACGCCGGTATTTTTACCTGGAAAGTAAAAAACATTATCGCTGCCTTTGAAAAGCACCTCCCGGAAATTTATGAGTTGTTCGCTTCTGAAAAAGATAAATTCAATACACCGGAAGAAGCCGAAGCGATTGAAAGCATCTACGCACAGTGTACCAATATTTCCATTGATTTCGCTATCATGGAAAAAGCGGAAAATGTGTATGTAATCCCCGCTTCATTCTCCTGGAGCGACCTGGGCACCTGGAACAGCGCCTGGGAAAACAAGGAAAAAGACTATTTCGGAAATGCCGTTGTTGGCAATAATGTAATGGTTATTGACGCCAACAACTGCATGGTGCATGTTCCGGACAATAAGCTGGTATTGCTCCAGGGTCTTAAGGATTATATTATCGTTGATACAAAAGATGTTTTATTTATCTGTAAAAAAGATAAGGAACAGGAAATCAAAGAATATGTAGCCGAGGTAAAGAGGAATAAGGGGGATAAATTTTTATAGCATGCTCAAAAAGCTCCGGACCATTATTTATTCTGTTAAGGATATAGCCGCTGCCAAAGAGTGGTATATCAGGGCTACCGGTACTCAGCCTTACTTTGATGAGCCCTTTTATGTAGGTTTCAATATCAACGGCTTTGAACTTGGCCTCGACCCAAATTCTCCGGGCGGTCCTGGCAACCAAACCGTTTCCTACTGGGCCGTTGATGATGCAAAAACCGCTTTGGAACACCTGGTTAGCATCGGCGGCACACTTGTACAGGGCAAAACAAATGTAGGCGGTGAAATTTTTGTCGCCATCGTTTCAGATTCTTTTGGAAATCATATCGGCCTTATTGAAGGAGCATAGAAAGAAAGATTATCTTTAGTATCAATATCTTTTTATGGCATCCTCTTTTCCTTTAAATAATATCCTTTTTTTAGATATTGAAACAGTATCGAAAGAGGCTTCGTATGATGCCCTTTCTCCGGAATGGAAAGAGCTGTGGGACACCAAAACCACCGCCCTGCTCAAATACCATGAAGGCGAAACCAATGTGTCATTATATCCCCGGGCGGGCATTTATGCAGAGTTTGGAAAAATAATCTGCATCAGTTGCGGCGTATTGCAGGGCAGCGGGCAACAACGAAAGATCATTTTAAAAAGTTTTTACGGTGATGATGAATTGTTATTATTAAAGCAATTCAGTGAAATGCTGTCTAAATGGGCTATCGGGGAACCCAAATTTCTCTGCGCCCATAACGGAAAGGAATTTGATTTTCCTTACCTCTGCCGCAGAATGATCGTTAACGATATTTCCATTCCTGCCATTTTGAATATTTCCGGTAAAAAACCCTGGGAAGTAAACCATTTTGACACTTTAGAGCTCTGGAAATTCGGCGATTTTAAAAGCTATACTTCACTCAACCTTTTGGCCCGCACACTGGGAGTTGCTACCCCAAAAGACGATATTGACGGCAGCATGGTAGGCAAAGTGTACTGGGAAGAAAAGAACCTGTCCCGCATCGTTACCTACTGCCAGAAGGATGTGGTAACCGTAGCACAAATACTACTACGCATGAACGGTGAGCCACTGATAAAAGAAGAAAATATAGAAATAAAGACAGCCTGAATGTTGCATTAACAGCAATTCCGGTAGCCCTGATAACCCTTTATCAAAAACACATGAAGCGAATCAATTACTCCTCCGGCGCCAAATGGGAAGACATTGTAGGCTACAGCCGTGCAGTAAAAGTGGGAAATGTGGTAGAAGTAACGGGCACTGTGGCCCTAAACGAAAATAACGAACTGGTGGGCGGCAGCGATGCCTACCTGCAAACAAAATTTATTCTGTCGAAAATAGAAAAAGTGTTACAACAGGCCGGCGCTTCGCTGAATGATGTGGTAAGAACAAGAATGTTTGTAACTGATATTTCCCGCTGGGAAGAATATGGCAGGGCGCATGGCGAAGTATTTTCCGGCATAAAGCCCTGTACCAGCATGATTGAAGTGAAGGCTTTAATAGCCCCGGAATACCTTATTGAAATAGAAGCCTCCGCCATTATAGGATAAGCCTGTATGAACATCGAATTACTGCGTGAATATTGCCTGGGCAAGCCCGGCGCTGAAGAATCACTTCCTTTCGGACCGGATGTATTGGTTTTTAAGGTGAAAGGTAAAATCTTCCTACTCACGGGGCTGGATGAGGAGGTTTTGTCTTTCAATGTAAAATGCAGTCCGGATAAAGCCGTTGAGCTGCGGGAACAATATTCCTGTGTGCAGCCGGGCTACCACATGAACAAGAAACATTGGAATACTATTGTTGCTGACGGGTCTGTTTCTTCCGCTTTGCTAAAGGAATGGATTGACGATTCGTATAAACTGGTTGCAGGAAAAAGCAAATAACATTTCTTTCTTTTCCTAATTTGCAGATTATCTCATTTTCAAACTTTCTGTTTTGAAGATACAATCGAAGCTCCCCGATGCAGGCACCACTATTTTTACCGTAATGAGCCGTTTGGCAGCAGAACATATTGCCATCAACCTTGGGCAAGGCTTTCCGGATTTCAGCATGAGTGAAGAACTGGTAGCATTGGTAAACGAAGCCATGAAAAAAGGGCATAACCAATATGCCCCCATGCCGGGATGGATGCCTTTACGGGAAGCCATTGCAGAAAAAGCAGCATTTCTTTACGAAGCAACGATTAATCCTGACACAGAAATCACCATTACACCCGGAGGAACCTACGGTATTTACTCTTCTCTGACAGCTATTTTACATCCCGGGGATGAGGTAATCGTTTTTGAACCTGTTTACGACAGCTATATTCCAACTATTGAAATAAACGGCGGTATTGCCGTACCCGTAAGCCTTGTGTACCCGGATTATCATATTGACTGGGCAGCAGTACAAAAAGCCGTTACTCCAAAAACAAAAGCAATCATCATTAATTCGCCGCATAATCCAACCGGCAGTGTAATAAATGAAGAAGACATTATTCAGCTAAAAAAGATTGTTGAGGGAACAAACATTTTTATCATCAGCGATGAAGTGTACGAACACCTGATCTTTGATAATATCCCCCACCAAAGCCTGCTTCGCTATCCGGAGCTTTTCCAAAGAAGCTTTGTGTCTTTTTCCTTTGGAAAAACATATAGCTGTACGGGCTGGAAACTGGGCTACTGCATTGCCCCGGCAGCCTTAACTGCTGAATTCAGAAAAATACACCAGTTCAATGTTTTTTCCTGTTTTACCCCTGCCCAGGTAGCCCTGGCAACCTATCTGAAAAACAAAGACGCTTATCTTTCTTTGCCTGCTTTTATGCAGGAAAAACGGGATTATTTTAAGCAACTGATGCAGGCAACAAAATTCAGCATGAAAGAATCCTATGGCAGCTATTTTATCTGCGGGTCATACGAGAGGATAAGCGATGAGGGTGATAAGGATTTTGCTATCCGCCTTACCCGTGAAGCGGGGGTAACCACTATTCCGGTTTCTGCATTTTACAGAAACGGAAAAGATGATAGGGTGCTGCGGTTTTGCTTTTCCAAGCAAAAAAAAACACTGGAAAAAGCGGTGGAAAAGCTCATTGCTTTTACATAAGACCAGCGAATAGGCGCCGACAAAGCCATTCCCTCTTTTATTATTTACTTTGCATAAAATAAAACCCATTGACGCCTTCTTTCTTTTTCCGGAATACATATATTTTTTTCTTTTCTTTATTGGGCATCGTTTATTGTTTCGGGCTTTTTGTCCCGTTGATGGATAACGACTCTGCCCACCATGCCAATATTGCCTTGCGGATGCACCTTACCGGCGATTATGTAAGCCTGGTTGATTACGGAAACGCCTACTTAGATAAACCCCATTTGCATTTCTGGCTGTGTGCCATCAGTTACAAACTTTTTGGCGTTACAACATTTGCCTATAAACTTCCTTCGCTGTTGTTTACTATTCTTGGCACTTATTCCACCTACCGGCTTGGCCGCTCACTGTACAATGCGGAAACGGGCCGGTTAGCTGCGCTGGTTATTGCTTCGGCATTTGCATATATACTTGCCAATACAGATGTGCGGATGGATGCCATTCTTACCGCTTGTATTGCGCTGTCCACCTGGCAATTAGTGGATTTTATTCAGCATAAAAAAGTCGGGAATGCAGCGGGGGCTGCGTTGGGATTGGCGCTGGGTTTTTGTACAAAGGGGCATATCGCCGTATTTGTTCCCGCCGTATCTGCTTTTTTTTATATGCTGTACTTGAAAGACTGGTCCTTTTTTATTAACTGGAAATGGTTATTCCTCTTACTGGTTTTTGCATTATTGATTTCACCGGTTGTTTATTGTTATTACCTGCAGTTCAACCTGCACCCGGAAACAACAGTGAGGGGAAAGAATAATATAAACGGGGTGAAGTTTATATTATTTAACCAAAGCGTAGAACGGTTTGGCGGAGAAATGGGTAATGATGGAGGAAACGATTACCTGTTCTTTATTCATTCGTTTTTATGGGCCTTTGCCCCCTGGAGCATCCTGGCTTATATTGCTATAACCGAGCGGGTTAAAACATTCCTG
>CAZLLT010000011.1:67981-84583 GCA_964560445.1 uncultured Chitinophaga sp.
CCTGTCAGGCAGCTATATGTCATCTTCTTTGTCATTTTTTTTCTTACTATCTTTTTTCATTTTACCCGTTCACAGGTGCTAAATCAATTGCAAAAAGCGGTAGGCTTATCCGTAGCGGCTGTTTCGCTGGTTTTTTTCCTATTGAATGCCAATTTTTATCCTCAGTTGCTTACTTACCAGGGGGGTAATGTCCTGGCTTCAGCTACAAAAGGAAAAGTAGATCCTGAACAGGTTTACATGTGGAAAGTGCATACAAGTTCTTCTTATTTCTTTTACACTAAAACAGTCTGGAAGCCTGTTGCAGACACTGCTTTTGCCAATGGGAAAAAAGCCTGGCTGCTGTTTGATAGTAAAGATGAAGCAGCAATACTGGCTGCCGGTTATACGCTTGGAAAACGATTTGAAACCCCCGATTATGAAATCACAAAACTGGATATAAAATTCATTAACCCGGAGAAAAGGGAAAGCCAGTGTACAAAACTGGTGCTTGCAGAGGCGGGTAAATAAGAAAAGGGTCAGTTGTCTTTAAGTATGGCAAATATCTTATTTACCGCCGGAGCCCTGATGCTGAAATGATTGGCGTTGCCGATCTCTGTTTTATCAATAGCAAACCCTTCATATTTTCTTTCTTTCGCCGTTTTATAAAAACTGCGTGTAGAGTATAGAACTTTATTGAGAAATTCAAGCCCGCCTACATATAAAACCACATTTGCTTTCAATTTTTTATTGCTTTTCGCAAACGTTTCTTCTATTTTATCTAATTCATAATAATTGGCCCAAACAGAAGGGCTTATGGCAAAATGCCTGTCAAATAACTTATCCGGCTTAAATAAAGTGTACAAACAAAACAGGCCTCCGAAAGAGTGGCCGATAAATGCACGGCTTTTTATGTTCGGCATTTTCTTTTCTGTTTGCGGTATCAGTTCTTTTTGCAGAAAAAGATAGAACATATCCGCTTTCCCAAAATTAGTTTCTGCATTTTTACTGATATCAGAAGGTATCAGGTCGCGGCGGCGTTTATCATGCCAGTCGCCGATATGCGAAACGGCAATAACAACACAGTTACCGGGTATGGTTGCTTTCCAGCCATTGCTTTTCCCCAATATATAATCCCCGATGCCGATGGAACCATCGGTCATATATACATGATGATACTTTTTTTCCGTAGAATAATCATCCGGCTTCTTAATCGTGATAAGGTATTTATCCTTTGTATAAGCTGAATAAACGGTATCGGTTTGCGCAACGGCAATCACACAAATAAGTAATGATAGCATATCGAAAAACTCTCTTTTACAATTTTTCATATAACCGGCGCAGTTTATCCCTCGTCATAATTTTTTCCCAGTCTTTGCCCAAAGCATTTTCCCAAAGTGGTTTCATTCCCATTGATACATTAATCATGGCGTCAAACTGCTCATCTGTAAGGCCTTTGCATATTCCAGCAGGTATTTCAATATTGTTCTTCTCCACCATGTATTTGAATTCTTTTACCGCTTCGGGATAATACTCTTCGAGATGGTTCATCACTATACAATTCCCGATGCCGTGTTTTGTTCCCAGCAGATAACTTAGCCCATAGCTTACTGCATGGGCTACCCCTACCTGGGAGTATGCAATGCTCATGCCCCCGGCATAAGAAGCCATCATCAGCATATCATCGCTTTCTGCATTCCATTCCTTTTTTTCTACAAACACTTTGCGGCAGAGTTCAAGCGCCTTTTCTCCATAGCTTTTGCTGAATTCATTAAGATAGGTTCCCTGCAAACTTTCAATACAATGGATATAACAATCCATGCCTGTATAAAAACGCTGGTTCACCGGTGCAGCCGCCGTCAGTTCCGGGTCAAGTACAATCTGATCAAACGGCGTAAAATCGGAATTCATGCCCAGCTTTTTCGTGGGGCCGGTAAGCACCGTTGTCCTCGATACTTCTGCTCCTGTACCGCTAAGTGTAGGTATTCCCGCTTTATACACGCCGGGGTTTTTTACAAGGTCCCACCCCTGGTAATCAGCAGAGGAGCCGGGATTGTTCATCATCAGGGAAACAGCTTTGGCAAGGTCCATGGCGCTGCCGCCGCCAATGCCGATAATGCCGCTTACCGTTCCGAACTCTTCTTTTAATTGTTGGGCAATTAAATCAACATAACTTGTTTTCGGCTCATAGGTAACATCAACAAAGACGATCTTGTCGTTTCCGCGAAGCGGTATCCGGTTTACAAGTGGCTTGCCTTCAAAGAAATGATCAACCAAAAAAATCACCGGCCCGCCTTCCTTACGCTGCGGCGCCAATATCTCATCCAACTGGTTAAAAGAGCCGCGGCCATACACCACATAGCTGACCATCTTAAAATTTCTGAATTTCATATCGTCTTATTTATACATAGCAGGGCGCAAACCTACTTCGGTTATTTTTATTTTCTGCCGGGAACATTACAGAAGTTTTGCCGCTTTTTCCAAATCTTCAGGGGTATCTATCTCCACTCCCATGTAATCTACTATCACCATCCGCAGGGGAATGCCATTCTCCAAATAGCGAAGACACTCAATTTTCTCTGCCGATTCCAACGGGGTTACCGGCCAGGTTGTAAAATCCATCAGCGCTTTTTTCCGAAAAGCATATACCCCAATATGTTCATAATATGTCGTGGGATAATCCTTGTTTCTCGGGTAAGGAATAACAGACCGGCTGAAAAAAAGGGAGTTCCTGTTCTTATCAACCGCCACTTTTACAAAATTGGGGTCATCAATATCTTCCTGCCTATCTAATACCTGCATCATCGAGGCCACCTGCACAGCGGGGTCGTCAAACTGTTTTAATAATTTTTCAAGCGGTTCTTTTTTTACAAAAGGGGTATCGCCCTGCACATTTACAATTATATCAACATTTATTTCCGCTGCTGCTTCCGCAATACGGTCGCTGCCGCTTTCATGTTCATACCGGCTCATCACCGCATTGCCGCCCGCCGCTGTTATTTCTGTAAAAATGACTTCGCTGTCAGTTACCACTACCACATCATCAAAAAGCCCGGTGGCCGCCGTAGCATCATACGTATGCCGGATAACGGTTTTGCCGCCGAGCAACTGCATCAGCTTGGCCGGAAAGCGGGTAGCTGCATAACGGGCCGGTATCATGGCAATTGTTTTCATCGGGCAAAGCTACGATGCACGGTTGAAGGAAAATCAATTATCCGGTTTCTGAAACGGTTTTTTGAGAAGCAGCATAATGTCTTCGTCCCTGCTTTCATCATAATAACGGTCAAGACCGTAACGGATATCTTTGGTATCAAGTTTTGTAAAAGTGCCCAATAGCCTGTCCCAGATGGAAAACACTGCGCCGTAATTGCTGTCGGTAAAGGGCTGCTTCCAATGATGGTGCACTTTGTGCATATTCGGGGAAATAAGTACATAGCTCAATAGCTTGTCCACTTTTACCGGAAGGCTGATATTGGCATGTGTAAACGCCGTTGCCAGCACCACCAGCGTCTGGTATATCATTACAGAATACATCGGTGCACCGGAAATAAAAATCAATACTAAAAAGAAAATGCCCCGCAGCAGGCTGTCGCCAGGGTGGTGCCGGAGGCCGGTGGTAACATCCACATTGGTATCGGTGTGGTGTACCAGGTGAAAGCGCCAAAGTAATGGTACCTGGTGCATTACCCAATGTACCAGCCAACTGCTGAAATCCAGCGCCAATACCCCTATCACAATAGCGCCGCCTATATTGGCATTGAACCAATATACTATTCCAAAGCCGGCCCGGGCGCACCAGTCAGAAAGCAGTATAATTAAAACGGCCAGCAATGAGTGCAGTATGAGGTGCAGAACCGTGAAAACAAAATTTACCCCGGCATGTTTTAGTTTGCTTTTTTTATACTTGAGAGAAAACAAAGGAATGGCGCCCTCAATCATCCAGAAAAAAAGCAGGCCGCCAACCAGAAAAGCCATCCGTTCAAGGGGCCTTTCTTCAAGGGTACTGAAGTATGCGATAATATTATTCAAATGGCAATATTATTACTACAAAAGAGTATAAAGTTAAAAAGAAAATCAGGTTATTCGCATGGCCGTTTTGTTTCAGTTTGTTCATCCGGTAGCGGATATTCGTGGCCGCAAGAAAAACAGTGGCTAACCTTTTCTACAGGCATGGCATAATTAGTAAGAAAAAAGCCTACTATGGCGCTTGCCCAGTTGGACGCTTTCCTTGGTGTGCTTACTATTTCAGTGTTAAAAGAGCCGCATTTCGGGCAGGCATTTTCCGCTTTGTAGTTATTCTCTAATTCCCGCAAAAGGGAAAGGGCTTTTTCGGCCTGGTCTTCTGCCACCATTAGTTTAATGCCGCCCACGGCATTGGTAAGTATCGGGTCAATGGTTACGGTATTTTCATCCTTGAGCCAGCAAATTATTCCCTGCTCTTCCAGTGTTCCCCTGGCAATATGCGCAGCCACATAATTATCATATGACCGGATGGGAACAAAGTGCATGGTCCATCTGCTTTACTGGTTCAGCATCAACGGCATAACCAGCATCAGCAGTTCTTCGTTTTCATCCTGCTCCGAAGGTTTTATAATGCCGGCCTTGGTGGGTGTTGATAGTTCTATCACCACTTCACCGGCGTCTGTTGCGTTCAGCATTTCTATCAGGAACCGGGCATTGAAAGCAATCATCATGTCTTCGCCGGTGTACTGGCATTTCATTCTTTCATTTCCTTCAAAACTGAAATCAACATCCTGCGCTGCCAGTTGCAGTTCGCTGCCGCTGATACTCAGCGCTACCTGGTTGGTGCTTTTATTACTGAAAACGCTTACCCGGCGTAAGGCGCTTTGAAAATCGCTTTTATTGATGGTAAGCTTATACGGGTTGTCCGTTGGTATTACCACTTTGTAATCGGGAAAGCGGGCATCAATAAGCCTGCAGCTCATCCGGGTAGAACCATGTGTTACAAAAAGATGGTTACTGTTGTAGCTGATGGTTATTTCGTCTTCATTATCCGGAATGGCCGCTTTCAGCAGGTTCAATGGTTTGCGGGGCGCAATAAAGGAGTCCGCCTTCGGGCATTTTATATCCGTTCTTTTATAACGCACCAGCCTGTGGGCATCTGTGGCCACACATTGCATCCCTTTTTTATCCAGTTCAAAGAATACCCCTGTCATAGCAGGTCTTAGGTCATCGCTGCTGGTGGCAAAAAGCGTTTTGTTAATAGCAGTTACCAGCGCTGTGGCTGTGGCTGTAAACGTGGTGGTATCATCCGCAACGGGTTCTTTGGGAAAGTTGTCCGGGTTTTCTCCCATCACTTTATACTTTCCGCTATCACTTGTTATTTCTATGCCGAAATTTTTGTCAATGTTGAACGTAAGCGGCTGTTCAGGGATATTCTTCAGCGAATCGAGTAATATCCGGGCGGGTATGCACACTTTTCCGCTGTCTTTGGCTTCCACATCTAATTGCACCCGCATTACCGTTTCCAGGTCGGTAGCCACCACGGTAAGCTTGTTCTTTTCTACTTCAAATAAAAAATCTTCCAGTATCGGCAGTACGGTATTGGCGTTGATTACACCGGAAATATGCTGCAATTGTTTCAGCAAAGAAGAGGAGGAAGCAATAAACTTCATAACATAAATTGAATGGGGCGAAACTACTGATTTTTGCGGTACAGCCAACACTTATTGCGCCGGTCAACCGCCTTTGTTTGGGGATAACTTTCGCCGGTTTTTCCTTTTTCGCATATTCGGTTCTCTTAGTATCTTTCCTGCTTAGGGGAAATAAGATATGCTTGACAGGATATTTAAAAAATTCAGGAGAAAAGACCCTCTTACAGACGGGCCGGATATTTCTTTCGGCCGCTATTCCGACAATAATAAATCGGTTTCTAAAGTAAACAGGTGGACAGAAGCCGATACTTTTTTTAAAGACAAAAAATACCCCGAGGGCCTCGATGCCTTTTTTGACTACCTGGGAGATGATGCCGTTCAAAATGTAAGCTATGAAAGAAATGGGGCCGAAGGCCGTTTTCAGCTTTTTCAGGGTTCAAAAATTGTGAGGGGCAATTTTGATAAAAACGAACTGAGGGCGGAAGTAATGCTGGCCACCATGCCGGAACCTTCCGTGCCCGTAATGCGGCGCTTGCTGGAAATGAATTTTGGCCTGTATTACAGCCGCTATGCCCTTGACAAGGACCGGCTTTGTATGCGCTTCGACAGCGATATTGAAACAGCCAGCCCCAGCAAACTGTATTACGGGTTAAAAGAATTGGGAACCAAAGCCGACAAGCAGGACGATCTGCTTATTCAGGATTTTGCTTCGCTGAAATCAGCCGATGATGAGCATATTATTGCTATTCCGCAACAGGAAAAAAATATAAAATACGACTACTTTCAAAAATGGATACAGCAAACGCTGGATACGGTTGCATCCGTAGATGCCGACAAGTTTTCCGGGGGCATTTCCTACCTGCTGCTTACTTTAATTTACAAGATTGATTACCTGATTTCCCCGGAAGGAAAACTGCTCCATGACCTTGAAAAAATAGCGGGGATTTATTTTAAAAAAGACGACCGGCCTGTAATAGAGAAAAACCGGGACATGACAGAAGAGTTTAAAAAACTACAGAAGCTATCCAGGGAAGAGGCCATAAAATACTTTTTCCGGTCTAAATACACTTTTTCCATTGTGGCTCCGCAGCAATATAAAACGGTGGCTGATTCTATTGCGGCTTCTGTTCAAAATATGCTTTGGTACCGGGATAATAATTACCCCTATTTTGCCTCGCAAATCCTGGAATACGGGATTGCCTACTGCCAGTATTCTTACAGCCTTCCTAAAGCCATTACCGAGTTGTTCCATATTTATATGATGGTAAACCATGCTGACTATTTTTCAGCCCTTGGCTTTAAAATAAACCTGTACGATCCGGCAACAAACAGGTTTGATTCCGGCGGTATTATTGATGCCATTCAAAACGTCCGGGAGAAATGGAAAGAAAAACATCCTTTGCTGAACTTTAAAACACAGAACCTGCGGTTTGATACCCTTATAAATTTTAATTCCGGCTATGTCAATGAACTCGGATTGCTGAACATGGAAGGAAAATAATATGAACCCGCAAAGCATCATAGAAGAATATCGTAAGGCAATTATACAAATTGCCACCCCCGGCGGTACGGGAACCGGTTTTTACATTAAAGAGTTTGACCTTATTGTAACCAACGACCACGTTGTAGCAGGCAATTCTGAAGTAACGGTGGCCGGAAAAGAATTTGACAAAGCATTAAGCAGGGTATGGTACACCGACCGCAAGCATGACCTTGCTTTTCTTGAAGCGCCAAAAGGCATTGACTTGCCTGAAATAAGGCTGGGACGATACGAAGAAATGAAAGACGGGGATGCTGTTGTGGCCATAGGGCATCCTTTCGGACTTAATTACACAGCCACGCAGGGTGTCATTTCAAAAGTTGACCGGGTGCGGGATGGGGTAAAATACATTCAGATTGATGCAGCCATCAATCCCGGCAATAGCGGCGGGCCCCTGGTGAATATGAGCGGAGAAGTGGTAGGCGTCAACTCTTTCATCATTCGCGGCGGCGACAATCTTGGCTTTGCACTACCTGTTGTGTACCTGACAGAAGCATTGCGGCTTTATCTCCCCAGCAGGGGGCTGGCCTCAACCCGGTGCTTCAGTTGCGGGCTGCTCGTTACGCAAAACAATATTGAGTCCGGCAAATACTGCCCAAGCTGCGGAACAGAAGTGGCGCTGCCGGAAATTCCCGAAAAACAGGCCGAGCCGGTAGGTACTGCAAAAACAATCGAAGAAATATTAAAAGAGTTGGGAAAAGATGCCCGCCTGGCAAGAGAGGGTGTCAACAACTGGGGTGTAAAAGAGGGCTCTGCAAAAATCAAGATCAGCTACAACGCAGAAAATTTTTTTATAGCAGGCGATGCTTTCCTTTGCCAGATGCCTTCCGAACCGGCGCAGATCAAGCCCCTGTATAAATTTCTCTTAGAAGAAAATTACAGAACAAGAGGGCTTGTATTAAGTTGTATGAAACAGGACATCGTTTTAAGCTCCATTATATACGACCTGGACCTCACCAAAAACTCCGGCGTGGAAACATTCCGGAATCTTTTCCAAAAAGCAGACTATTATGACGATTTGCTAAAGGCTGAATACGGCTGCACCAGTCGGCTGGAAGAGTAGGTTGAAGCTGGCTTTTCATTTAGATTTGTTCAATGATGAAAAAGGGCCTCACACCGGAACAGGCTTTGCAAAAACTAAAGCACTACTGCGCCTACCAGGAACGCAGCCATAGCGAAGTAACCGATAAACTATACCAGCTTGGTGTGTGGAAAAAAGAACAAGGCGCCATCATTTCCAGGTTAATAGAAGAAAATTACCTGAATGAAGAACGGTTTGCCATTGCCTTTGCCGGGGGCAAGTGGCGCATTAAGCAATGGGGAAGAAATAAAATAAAACATGAGCTGAAGCAAAGAAAAGTAAGCGATTACTGCATAAAAAAGGCTTTGAAGCAAATAGACGAGGCCGAATATAAGAATACCCTTAACCGGCTTGCCAAAGAAAAATATGCCTCTTTGAAAAAAGACCAGTACCTGGTGCGAAAGAAAAAAACAATTGACTATTTGGTAATGAAGGGTTTTGAGCCTGGTCTTGTAATCATTGCCGCCAATTCCCTGGGCAATAAAAATAAGCCCGGCAATTGAAATAAGTATTCTTTGCTTTTACTAAATTACCGTCATGAACAGGCTGCGCCCGGAAAAATATTTGCGGTACTTATACCTCCCCAATCTTTTTTCTTCCAACAGAACGAAAGAAATCCTCTCTGTAAACCCAACCGTAATTCCCTCCAGGGAAGAGGCCGCTGAAGTCCGCATTAGTATTTACGATTACAATGCGGAAAAAATAGAAATACAGGATGTTTCAGACATCCGTTCCTGCAATGCGTATAAAGAAAACGGGAACACCACCTGGATAAATATTGACGGGCTTCGGAAAACAGATGTGGAAACCGTTTGCGCTTATTTCAATATTCACCCGCTGATTATTGAAGACATTTTGAGCAGCGGCCAGCGGCCAAAGATGGAGGAAACCGACAACGGTATTTTCTGCCTGCTGAATATGCTTTATTACAATGAAGAAAAGAAATCTGTGGAGCAGGAACAAATAAGCCTTCTGCTGATTAAAGATATTGTCATCAGCTTCCAGGAAGATGCAACAAGGGATGTATTTAATTCACTGAGGGAAAAAATAAAATCGCCGGGCAGTAAAATACGGCAGCGTACCGCCGACTACCTGTGTTATTCTTTGCTTGACCATATTGTGGACCATTATTTTATTGTAATGGAAAAGCTGGGGCAGCATACGGAAGATCTCGAAGAAGATGTGTCGCACGGAACCACTTCCGGCGTATTGCCCTACATTACCCGGCTGCGGAAAGAGCTGATTATCCTTAAAAGAAATTTTGTTCCTGTACGGGAATTGGTAAACGGTTTTTTAAGAAGCGACAGCGACCTGTTGGAAGACCGGCACACCAAATATTACAAAGATGTTTACGACCATATTGTCCAGGCCATTGACCTGCTTGAAAACTATCGTGATATTATTGTGAGTATGCAGGACCTGCATATCAACAACGTAAACCTAAAGTTGAATGAAGTGATGAAAGTGATGGCGATTGTTACCTGCCTGCTGGCCCCCGCCACGGTTATCGGCGGCATTTTCGGGATGAACTTTGATAACAATGTAAATTTCTTTCACCAGAAATGGGGCTTTTATCTTGCCGTAAGCATGATGTTTGTTATTCCTGTCGGGATGTTGTGGGCATTCAGAAAAAGGGGCTGGTTCTGATCTTTTATTTTGCAGGGGCTGGTTTTTTATACACCGGAACGGTGCTGCAGGGCTCTCCGTACATGATGCTTTTGGCCACCGGCCTTATCTTTCTTGTTATTTCCATATACACATAGTCGGCGATTGGCGTTTCGCCACAGCCTTTTATTACCACCCGCTTATCTTCAAATTCTTTGGGGTCAATTGCCTCTATGTTTTTCAGGTAAAGGGTGCGGAGCAGTTCCTTTTCATCTCCCATCACCAGTTCTTTTGCTACCGGCTGCAGATAACTTGCGGCCAGCATCCATGCCCACACGGGAATAATGGCATCGACAGAGCAGGTAAGCGCCACGTTTTTTCCCGCAAACGGCCCCCAATCCATGTTCTTTAACGCTTCCCGAAAATCTTTTTCCTTCAGGATCATGCCCATAAAAAGGTGGTCTTTCAGGTCAAAAATCGCCGTTTCGCCTCTTGGATAATACTTCTCCGGGTCAAGCGTAATCAGCCCGCTGCCCGCCACTTTGTTAACAATCGGTTCACTCATATTCATGCTAAAAATAACAAATTACCATGGCTGTTTGTTGAAAAGAAAATCCCGCCGTATTTACACAGCGGGATTGCAGTTGGTTTCGGTACTGTTTTAATTAATATATTTTGGCCCTGTTATCCTTTACGGTAGCCGTCTTTTTCAATATCTCAACCGGGTAAAGCCCGTTGGGGCTATAATCATTTGGCGGGGTTGATACGGCCTGTTTCGCCTGGGCGTAGCGTTGTTGCCTTTGAGAAGCCACATCGCCATCCGTTACCGGCGTTGTAAAGGTGTTCTCCACTTTTATAACATATACGCCGCTATTGCCTTCTATAACTTCCGGAACCACTTTTCCTTTATTGGCCGGGTTAAATGCTGCGCCAACCACACGGGGCTCATAGCCCAGCGACCGGTTGTTGTAAGAGGATATGCGTAAGCTGTCAACGGTTTCTATTTCTTTGCCGCCCCATGCTGCAGCAACAGCATCCAGCGTAGAGAAAGCCCCTGCTTTTTGTTTCAGTAGTACAGCTTTCTTCTTATTGCGCAATACGCTTTCTACATAGGGCCTTGCCAGGGCTACAGACTGGGTTCCTTCTGAAAAAACTTCCGTTACCAATGCCACTACATAATTATCCCCGATGCGTTCCGGCTGCAACACTTCTCCGGCTTTTGCTTCATAAATCTTCTTTACAAAAGACCTGGAGTTGCCAAGGCCCCTGATGGTGGCGTCTATCGGCCTGATGCCATTGGCTGATGCTTTCAACAATCCTTCGGGCTGAAGTTTCTTTTCAAATGTTTCATCAAATGTTTTTGCATCCCTGCTTTCCCCGGCAAATGTAAATGCCTTATCAGATGCAAGGGCGTCTGTTTCCTGGCTGGCAATAATATCTTTTGGTAAATAAGAAATCTTATATCCCGGGGCGTTTCCTTTTTGGGAAAGCACTTCTATATAATGGTAACCAAAATCGGTCTTTACAATTCCCTTTGAACCTGTGGGGTTCAGAAAGATAAAATCGTTGAAAGCGGGAACCATTTGACCGGAAGTAACGTTTTCATATACGCCTCCGTTGTTCTTGCTTCCGCCGTCATCAGAAAATTGTACAACCAATGAATCGAAACTGGTTCCCGTTGCAATCGCCAACCGAATACTGTCTGCTAATTTATAAGCAGTTGCCGTATCTCTTGTCTGGTAGGTTTGGCCCGTTTGCGGGTCCTGCTGTGTCAGGCCAATTAAAATGTGGCGCACTTTTACCGTGTCTGGCATTTGCCGAACACCTTCAAGCCTTGCCAGGGTATAGCTATTGCCATCCAGGTAAGGGCCGTAAATTCTTCCAACGGGTAATCTGAAGATGGAATCCTTCACCGGTATTTTTATCGCATTGCCGTTAATATATCCGTTGTAAAAATTGGTTGTTCCTTCTCTTGCCAGAAACTGTTCTACATTCTTTATGGTATCGTATTCCGGAATTAAAGAAGTTAAATAGTTGCGTACGCCGAGGCTGTCGTCCGCACTGGGCGCAGCGCTGAATGTTACATAGCTGATGCTGCGGCTTTCTTCCTGCCTGAAATCCTTTTTATGCTTGCTGATGTAGTTGGCAATTTCCTTGTCTTCCACTTTTACCGTGCTGTCGGGAACGCTGGCATAGGTTTCCCTTACAAGTGAAATATTGGCGGCCTGGCTGTTGTCGGCATTAATTTTTTCAATAAACCAGCGGGGGAAGTTTACGGTGTTGGCAAGAAGAGAAGTAAGTTTTTCTTTCTCTTTCTCCAGGGCTATATAATTCAGCAGGTCGTTCAGTTGGTTTTTGGTCGCCTGGTCTTTACCCTTCCTGATCTGCGTAATGGTTTGCAATACCTGGTTAGGATCGTAAGACTCTCCACCGGATGACAAATACTGCCTGGCAATGGGCGAAGGATTGGCGCCATATAACAAATCGTTGAGTTCTTTTTTTCCTACGCTTATACCCAGCTTGCTGCTTTCCTGTTCAAGTACGGTGGTTTCTATTTCGTTGTTCCAGGCCATCTCTACCGCCTGGTCGTAAGTGCCGCCCTGGTTTCTGAGGTTCGCTTCAAAATTGCTTACCTTCTTTCTGAAGTCTTCGTCTTTAATTGTTTCTCCATTGATGCTTCCGACAGAACCGGGACCCGAAAAACCGCCGCGGCCTCTTCCGGAAAAATAGTCGGTCAAAATAAACCCTAACAGCGCCAGGGCAATAAGTACCACCGTGAGCTTGGCATACTTTTCCCTAATATCCTGAATAATAGACATAGTGTACCTTATTTAAAAAGGATGGCAAAAATAGGGGAAAAACTGTGGAAAATCCACAAAAAATAGGCTTCCGGAACACCCGTAAACCCCTGATTTCCGGGGTTATTTTCCTTTTTTGGGGTTTACCAGCTTCATTTCCTTTACCAGGTGGCCGGCCCCGGCGTATTTATCTATTACAAAAAGCACATAGCGTATGTCAACCATTATATTGCGGCAAATGGAGGGGTCATAATTAATATCGCTCATGGTGCCCTCCCAGACCCTGTCGAAATTAATGCCCACCAGGTTGCCGTAGGCATCCAGCGCCGGGCTGCCGGAATTGCCGCCGGTGGTATGGTTTTGTGCTATAAAACAGACGGGCATCCGATGGGTGCCGGATTTGTCTTTTGTGCCATATTGCCCAAAATCCTTTGCCTTATATAACTGTATTAGTTTTGCGGGAACATCAAATTCGTAGTCGCCGGGCTTGTATTTATCCATCACGCCGTCCAGGTAGGTATAATAATCATAGGTAACGGCATCTCTCGGATTATACCCCTTTACCTTTCCATAAGTAATGCGCAGGGTGCTGTTGGCATCGGGGTAAAATTTCTTTTCTTTAAATACATCCATTTGCGCCTGCATATAGGTTCGCTGCAGCCGGTTGATTTTGGCCTGCACCTCATTAATAGCGCCTGAATACCGCACCGAAAAATCTTCAACTATCTTCTGGTATAAATCATAGGCCGGGTCTTCGTTTATTTTATCAAGTAGTGTTTCCACGGCGGTTTCCAACAGGGGCATTATTTTTTTCTCTTCGTCCAAATCAGACTGGGTAAACAGGCCGCTGGCCAGCTTTGCAAAATCATGATTGTTTGCCTGCACCTGCGTAACAAAGTTTTCCGGCAGGTTTTCTTTACCCAGACCTTCATAATAAAGCTGCATCAGTGCCGCAAAAAGACTTTTATCTACTTCCTGGTTATACTCTTTATAAAGGTCTCCCAACCGTTCTTTTGTTCTCGCCAGCACATCGGCAAAATTGGCTTTCCCCCTTGCATTGACCAGGTTTCTTACTTGTGCTGCTATTGTAAACAATTCAATCCTGCTGATTATTTCCGTATAATAATCCCTGGCTTTGCTTAATGGTTCTAATGTGGCATAGGCTGCGGCCAGTTCTCCCAGGATATTTTCGTATTTATTTTTCAGCTCTGCGTCGGCGTTTACTCTTTTTTGAAATTCCGCTTCGTAGGCTTTTTTCTTGTCCACCGCTTTTGTTTGCGTAAGACCCAGCACTTCTCCCTGCCATTTTTTCCAGGCATTGCTGATGCTCGCATATTTTGAAGCATAGTGAATTTTAATCTGTTCATCTTTTCGCATATAGCCGCCAATTACTGCCAGCGCTTTATCCCGGATGGATATTTTCAGCGGGTCGTTAACCCTTACCGTTTGGTCCACTGCTGCGGAATGAAGGTATTGCATCGTTCGTCCGGGAAAACCGAATACCATAGTAAAGTCATTTTCACTAACTCCATCCAAAGAAATAGAAAGGGATTTTTTTGGAGTGTAAGGAATATTGTCCGGCGAATACGCTGCCGGCTTATTATCTTTTCCTGCATAAATACGGAACAAGGAAAAATCTCCTGTATGCCGCGGCCACATCCAGTTGTCGCTATCCTGCCCGAAGTTACCAATAGATGATGGCGGGGCGCCAACCAAACGTACGTCTTTATAGGTTTCTGTTACAAAAAGAAAATACTGGTTGCCCTCGAAAAAGGGGCGGATGAAATTATCCTGGTAATTTTCCTTTTTTATATTTTTCCTTATCTCCGCAATGTTTCTGTCAACTATTGACTGCCTTTCACTTTCATTCATTTCCGTAGTTACATCTTTTAGTGCCTGCTTGCTTACATCCTCAATCCGTATGATGAACGTAACAAAAAGGCCGGGGTTGGGTATTTCTTCCGCACTGTTTCTTGCCCAAAAACCATCCCTTATATAATTATGTTCCAGTGTAGAATGATCCTGTATGGCGCCAAAGCCGCAATGGTGGTTGGTAAGCAGCAGCCCTTTGGAAGAAACAACCTCTCCTGTACAAAACCCGCCAAAACTGACAATAGCATCCTTCAGGCTCCCTTTATTAATATCATAAATATCCCTGGCGCTGATTTTCATTCCCATACCCTTCATTTGCTGCTCATTCATCTGCTGCAAAAAAAGCGGCAGCCACATTCCCTCATCTGCCCGGGTAATCGATGTAATTAACAAACAAAGGGCAACTATAATCCGTTTTATATATTTCATACAGTTCTTTTTAGAGTTTTAAAATTAAGATTTTATATATATAGACCTGCCTCAAAACTTCCCTGACCCGGCAATTTCTCCCCGCCGGATTGTGGAAATAATCATATTCCGGTGAATAACCCGATGTGAAACGTGAATATGAAACAGAAGTATTGGATAGATAAAAGGGAACCGGCAACAGATAATTACTAACCGGTACATATCCTGCTTTTTATCCCTCATTAATTCACATTGCCTTACTATATTTATTATAAACATTTATTTAAGGCCGGTTATAAACAGGTGTGTGAACAAAACCACAAAACACATTACAGAACGGCGTTTGGGATGTGTACTATTGACCATTGGTTGTGGATAACCGGAAATAAGTAATTTTGATATGCGATACACAGAAATTTATTCACTAATTAACAGCCATAATAATAATAGCTTTTTTTATAAAAATTATATTAATACTATTATAATACTAAAAAGAGAAGATAAATAAAATTGATTTGAATTTGAATAAAAACTTGCGGAACATTGCCGTCCGCTAAACCGGAGGAGTAAAATGCAAAACGAAGTTTTGGATAAAGCAAAAAAGAATGTAAGCAAAAAAGGGTTTCTTGATGTTGACATCAATCCTTCGCTGGACCTGTTTGCAGAAATAGAACGGTTGAAGAAGGAAAAGAATGCGGTATTGCTGGCGCATTACTACCAGGAGGCCGATATACAGGATGTGGCAGATTATATCGGCGACAGCCTTGGCCTGGCGCAACAGGCGGAGAAGACGGATGCCGATATGATTGTTTTTGCCGGGGTTCATTTCATGGCCGAAACAGCCAAAATTCTAAACCCGGCAAAAAAAGTTGTTATACCTGATTTAAAAGCAGGTTGTTCCTTGAGCGATAGCTGTCCACCGCCATTATTCAAACGGTTTAAAGACCAGCACCCGGACCATATCGTAATAAGCTATATCAACTGCAGCGCCGGTATTAAAGCGTTGAGTGATGTGATTGTTACAAGCAGTAATGCTAAAATAATAGTTGACAGTTTCCCGAAAGAGCAGAAAATAATCTTTGCACCGGATAAAAATCTCGGGGCTTATATCAATAAAGTTACCGGGAGGAACATGGTACTCTGGAACGGCGCCTGCATGGTGCATGAGATATTCAGCCTGGAAAAAATAACAAAGTTGAAAATAAGGCACCCGGAAGCAAAATTAATTGCTCATCCTGAATGTGAAGAACCTGTTTTACGGATTGCCGATTTCATTGGCTCTACAACCGGTTTATTGAAATACACACAAACAGACAACGCTAAAAAATATATTGTTGCTACGGAAACCGGCATACTGCACCAGATGATAAAAGCCTCGCCGGATAAAACATTTATACCTGCCCCGCCGGATAATGGCTGCGCCTGTAATGACTGCCCGCACATGAAGCTGAACACCCTTGAAAAGCTTTATCTCTGCATGGAGTATGAAACGCCGGAGATAGTAATGGATGAAGAATTAAGACTGGCAGCATTAAAGCCTATACAAAGAATGCTGGAGATAAGTGCAAAAGCAGGATTGTAAAAAGGTATACTTTTTTTATATCCTTCAATCCGATATTTAAGCCGGGGTGGAAATTTTTTAAA
This sequence comes from uncultured Chitinophaga sp., assembly GCA_964560445.1. Taxonomy (GTDB): domain Bacteria; phylum Bacteroidota; class Bacteroidia; order Chitinophagales; family Chitinophagaceae; genus JJ008. Next base: position 84,521 of record CAZLLT010000011.1, read on the forward strand.
ACGGTTTGCTGGTATAAAATTCTATTGATTATCAATGAAAATTTATACCAGGAGTAGCGTATA
>CAZLLT010000012.1:0-83775 GCA_964560445.1 uncultured Chitinophaga sp.
AGGATCGAACTCCCGACCTTTGGGTTATGAGCCCAACGAGCTACCGCTGCTCTACTTCGCGATGTTGAGGCGCAAAGGTAAGAAGATATATCTTACTGACCAAAGAAAAAGCCCTTTAATAAGGGCCTTACCTATTAACTATGCTCTATTAATAACTCCATTTTATCCTCTTGAAATACTGCTGGCGCCACTGCTTTTTATGTCCCTGATCACCCCTTCGCCTTTGTAGCGTATGTCACTGGCGCCGCTTGCCTGGGCCGATAGTTCCTTGTTTACTGTAATCTTTATATCACTGGCGCCTGATGCTTTGACATTACAATGCTCAACCTCCAGGTCATACCCCTTGAAGCTGCTGGCGCCACTTGCTTCAATGGTAACATATTGCGCCTTACCGGTAATTTTCACATCAGAAGCCCCGCTGATGCCGGCTGTCAGCCTGCCCACTTCCAGATCAGCCTTTTTTATATCACTGGCGCCTGATTGGTTTAATGTCAACTTTTCCAGCTTTATCTTTCCATTCATAAATACATCACATGCACCGCTGATAGTCAGTTGCTCTATATTCTTAAATGAAATATAGGCTTTCAGTTCCTTATTCCCTTTGGTCCATTTCAGTCCCTTTGTGTTATACCGGATATAAAGAATGCCATTTTTTACTTCTGTTGTTATCATTTCCCGGTCTTTACCGGATGCAGCGCTTACTGCCGCTGCTTCTTCATTTCCCTGGCTGATATATACATCAAAAGCGCCGGAAACATTGATACCTGTAAACTCTTTTACCTCCCTGGGTACAGCATTCTCATCATAAATTTTTTCCTGTGAGTGGGCATTCACAAACAGTACACAGCCCAGTAAATACATTATTACTTTTTTCATAATTGCAGAATTTGAAAGCTTCAACCGTTTATATTTTTGAAATTTTTCCTCCTGTATTTGTCTTTACTTCCCGTATCACGCCATCTCCTTTGTACTTTACCTTCCCGCCTGTATTAGCCAGCGCTTTCAGTTCTTTATCTACATTAAGGCGGGCTTCGCCCCCTGTGCTTACATTAACAGAACAGTATTTTGTTGCCAGGTTTTCACCAAAGAATTTGCCTCCCGTATTGCTGCTTACATCCAGGTTGTCGGCCTTTCCGGACAAATTTACCTTTGAACCTGTGCTCATATTAACTTTCAACCCGGCAATATTTACTTCTCCATCCATTTTTGCTCCTGTACTTACCGCCAACGCCAGATCCGGGACCTGCAACACTCCATCTAACTTTACGGTTCCCCCGGTACTTATATTCAGTTTATTTAGTATTTCATAAGAAACGTATGCTTTCAGCTCTTTGCTTTTCTTTAGCTTGTTTATCGCCTTCACATCGTTTTCATACCTGATATGCAGGATTCCGTTTTTAACAGTAGTAACAATTTTGTCCCTGTATTTTGCTTCTGAAGCGCTTACAGCAAGTTGGGCTGCATCCCCCTTCGTAAGATAAAGGGTTATACCGGTACCCACGTCAATACCGGTAAAAGCCGGTACGGTTCTTTTTTCAGCATTTGCATCATTTACGGGCTTTTGTGCCAAAGATGTTAAGGAGATGGCCAGTAATAACAGACCGAAGGAACCTGTTTTTCTCATAATTGCTTGTTTATGATGTAATACGGTTATGTTTCCGGAAAGGTTACAAAATGAATAGAATTTCCCTAATTTCGTTGCTGCTCCTTACCGGCGCATTTAAGTTCTTACTGCTTTTGTAACAAAAGCTTTCATTTTCAATGTCCCGCCTTTGGCGGGACAGGTTTCCCGGGGTGTTTTCCGCCAAAGGTGGGATTCTGAGATTATACCCGTTGAACCTGGTCAGGGTAATGCCTGCGAAGGGAAGGCGGTCCGTCATGGGCCTTTCTCACCAGCATTCCCTCTTATTTTTTAAACTATAAACAAGTAAAAAATGAAGAGGATGTTTATGCATGGTTGTGCCATTTTATCAACCATCACTATCTACTCCCAACAGGAAGTAAAAGACAGTTTTTACACATTAACGCCGGTAGAAGTACGGGCTGTCCGTGCAGCAGACAATGCGCCTTTTACCAAAACAAACCTTTCAAAAAAGGAGATTGGCAGGAATAACACCGGGCAGGATATTCCCTTTCTCCTTAACCAAACACCTGCCGTAGTTGCCAATTCGGATGCAGGAAACGGTGTTGGCTATACCGGTATCCGTATCCGCGGAACGGATGCTACACGCATCAATGTAACTTTAAATGGCATACCGTATAACGATGCCGAAAGCCAGGGAACTTTCTTTGTTAATATGCCTGACTTTTCTTCTTCTGTCGGCAGCATACAGATACAACGTGGTGTGGGCACATCTTCTAACGGTGCAGGCGCTTTTGGCGCCAGCATTAACCTGAGCACAAACGAAGTAACCAAAGACGCCTACCTGGAAGCCAACAACAGCTTTGGCTCTTTTAATACCTGGAAAAACACCATCAAAGCAGGCACCGGCCTGCGGAATGGCTTCAGCACCGACCTGCGCCTGTCCCGCATATCCAGCGATGGCTATATTGACAGGGCCACAAGTAATCTGCGTTCCATCTATTTTTCGCAGGCTTATATGAGAGAACGAACCTCATTACGGCTGAATATTTTTTCAGGAAAGGAAAAAACCTATCATGCATGGAACGGCGTATCAGAAGCAGACCTGAAAAGCGGCAACCGTACCGTTAATTCTGCCGGCACAGAAAAACCGGGAGAACCTTACAATAATGAAACAGACAACTATACCCAAACGCATTACCAGTTTTTCTTCGATCAAAAGATAGGCAGCAGGTTTCATTTCAATACCGCTTTCTTTCTTACCAAAGGGAAAGGCTATTATGAACAATACAAAGCCGGGGAAGATTATACCGGTTACAACCTGCCTTACCCGGTAAACGGGAACGACACTGCTTTTTCCACCGATCTTATCCGGCAGTTATGGCTTGATAATGATTTTTATGGAAATATCTTTTCACTACAATACAATGATAATAAAACACAGGCAACACTTGGCGGCGGATATACCCGCTACGAAGGTGATCATTTCGGGAAAGTAATATGGGCCTCCAATGGCCTTACAGGACTTGATACCTGGTATAATAACCCGGCGTTAAAAACAGATTTTAATTTTTTTCTGAAAGAACAAACACAGTTTCTTCCTTCCTGGAGTTTTTTTTACGACCTGCAGTTCCGCCATGTAAAATATAATATTAACGGTTTCAGAAATAGCCCGGCAATTACTATAAACAGTACGTTTAACTTTTTTAACCCTAAAGCCGGCATCGTTTTCAATAAAAATGGCTGGAAAAGTTATTTGTCATACGGTGTTGCCCAAAAAGAACCCAACAGGGATGATTTTGAAGCAGGAACATCTCAACAGCCCCGGCCGGAAAAACTGCATGATATTGAACTGGGAACAGAGCAGATAAAAAACAAGTATAACTGGTCTGCCACTTTGTATTACATGAAATATAAAGATCAACTGGTACTGACAGGACAGATCAATGATGTAGGCGCTTATACAAGAACAAACATTCCTGAAAGCTACAGGGCCGGTATTGAATTACAGGGAGGCGTAAGGATAAGCCAACAGTTTCATGCAACAGCCAACCTTGCCCTGAGCCGTAATAAAGTGCTTGACTTTACGGAGTATATGGATGATTATGATAACGGGGGACAAAAATCTGTCTTTTATAAAGAAGCCGATATTGCGTTCTCCCCTTCGGTTGTCGGCGCAGCGGGCATTCACTTTCTTCCAACAGAAAGCCTGGAGCTAAGCCTGTTAAGTAAATATGTAAGCAGGCAATACCTTGATAATACCCAACAGAAAAGCCGTTCATTAAGCCCTTATTACCTGCAGGACTTCAGGGCTATTTATACCCTGAAAGCAAAATGGCTGAAAGACATAAATATTATCGGGCAACTGAACAACCTGTTCAACAAGAAATACGAGCCTAACGGTTATACCTTCAGCTATATATGGGGAGGAGAAACCATTACAGAGAATTTTTATTTCCCAATGGCAGGAACGAATTTCATGGTGGCGCTGAATATCAGGTTATAACTTTATAGTTAATAACAGGGAATTACTTCCGGCTATTAACTATTCCCGAATTTCTCCTGCCAGGCAAGCATTCCTCCTATAACATTCTTTGTATTCTTAAAGCCCAGGGCATCAAGAAAAAGGCAGGCCTGCCCGCTGCGGTTACCACTGCGGCAATAGACAATGATCTCTTCTTCTTTCAAATCTTCAATGGCTTCAATCTGCAGGCCCTGTACCTGGCCTAAAGGAATTAACTGACCGCCAATATTAAACTCGGCATTCTCATGCGGCTCTCTTACATCAATAATATTGAGCTTTTCCCCGGCATCAATCCGGCTCTTTAATTCTTCAATAGAAATATTCTGCATAACGCTGTTTGAATAAATGATTTAATCCCCGGAATTATCTTCAACAAAAGGCAACTTAAGTTTTGTGCTGTCAATTACAGGCTTGTCAATTTGCAGCCACACATCCATTGTTTGCCCGGAGCGGATGCGTATTATTCTTTTCTCATCATCAAACCGTTCCGGGTGCTGCCTGTATATCCATGCACTCAGGGTATCTGTAACGTCTGTGTTGGCAACAATTGCCCCGATTACAATACCATTATCCTCTAATATTCTTTTGGCCTCGCCATACCTCATGCCCGTAATTACCGGCACTGCAAATTCCTTTTTGCCCACCCCATCTCCCAATACCAATGAGATAACACTTCCTTTTTTGATCTTCGTGCCCGGGGCGATAATTGTTCCGTTATACAATTGCTCCAATACGGCATTTCTGGCAAAGTCAGGTTTAAATGTAGTATCGCCGACTTTAAGCCCCATATTTTTCAAAACCATTTCGGCGTTCCTGAAGCTGTAGCCTGAAAGATTGGGCATTTCGATAACGGGAGGCTCGGACCTGTTGATGACTAAAAAAACCGTTCTGTTGGCCTTAACCACTTCATCGGCATCGGGAAATTGTTTGACAACCGTCATAGGTCCGATGGTATCCACATATGCAGAGTCCTGTATTTCCACATCAAACCCCGTTTTCGCCAACAAGTCCCTTGCCTGTTCATAGCTTATGCCCGTAACAGACGGTACCGTAGTGGAACGCCCATGTCCTGTAAGCCAATTGAGGGATGCCAGGAACCCGGCAAATAATCCTGCCGCCAGCAAAATGCCAACGATAATATTCAGCCACAACGGACGATTAGTAATCATTTTTAACATCAGAATCAACTGTATTTTTTTCTAAGATAGGGTTTCATTGTCTATTTATCAGGTAAACATTCCTGTAATAGTTTTGTATAAAATTCTTTTAAAGTCCAGCCCATCGCTTTTACCTGCTGGGGCACAATGCTTGCTTCGCTCTGTCCCGGAATGGTGTTCACCTCCAGCATATAAGGCTTTCCTTCCTTTTCATTATAAATAAAATCTATCCGCACCACTCCGCTACAATTAAAAGCGGCATATACCTGCTTTGCCGCCTCTCTTACCTTTTCCGCAATAGCTTCCTCTACCACAGCCGGTGTGGTTTCAGTAGATTTACCCTGGTATTTTGCCTCAAAATCAAAGAAAACTTTGTCTGCATCGGCCCTTACTTCCGTAAGCGGCAATACAATAACCTGCCCTTTCGACCTGAATACGCCTACTGTAAATTCCCGCCCTGCAATCATTTCTTCTACCAGCACCTGGTCATCCTCCCTAAACGCTTTTTCAATAGCTGCCTCCAGGTCATCAGGCAGCAAAACTTTTGACATGCCGATACTCGATCCCCCGTTATTGGGCTTTACGAATACGGGGAACGAAAGATTTCCGGTTATCCCGGCTGTTCCTGAATAACTATTCTTCAGCAAAAGAACAGACCTGGCAACGCTTACACCGGCCATTCCCGCTACGGCTACTGCATAGCGTTTATTAAAAGTAATAGCAGATGTGGCCGCATCGCAACCTGTGTAGGGAATACTAAGCAGGTCAAAATAGCCTTGTAACTTTCCATCTTCTCCCGGAGTGCCATGCATGCCGATAAAGACCGCATCAAACTTTATCGTTTGTCCATCGGCTGCAATAGAAAAATCATCTTTGTTCACTGTAGTTTTTTCCCCGTTTTCCGGTTTATGGAACCATCCCTCCCTGGTTATATCTATCAGGTGTACATTAAAAAAATCTCTGTCGAGATGAGAAGCAATGGTGGCAGCGCTTTTATAAGAAATGACCGCCTCACCGGAATAACCGCCCGTAACAAGGGCTATGTTTTTCTTCATGGAGTTTGAGTGTGGTTATACAATGCAAATATTGAAGAAAAATTGTTGTAAAGGAAATCTGAAATGCTAAAAATCGTATGGATTGGAATAAAGTCCGCATATAAGAAAGGTGAAGGCCGTTTCTCCTTCACCTTTTTACGACGGGACATATCACCCGCCACTGCTAAGCAACTGTTCGTTGCAATAATTATTGTAAGTTATTTAAAAAATAACAGAAAGTTGTGCCTGCCCGCCATAGTTTTTGCACAATTTCAGCAGGCCGTCAGATATGCAGTCTATCCTTTTTGCCCATTAGCTCTTCCACGGTTTCCTGGTACATTTCATCCGGCACACAGCAATCAACAGGGCAAACTGCGGCGCATTGGGGCTCCTCATGAAAGCCCTGGCATTCAGTACATTTATTAGGGGTTATGTAGTACGTATCAGTTGACAAGGGTTCAAACTTCTGATCTGCATCTACAATAGCGCCGTCCAGCAGGGTAAAGCTGCCCTTTACCGAAGTACCATCGGCAATAGACCACTCCACCCCTCCTTCATAAATAGCATTATTGGGACATTCCGGTTCACAGGCGCCGCAATTAATACACTCATCCGTAATCTTAATAGCCATAAATTTTATTTTACGGGTTAGAACTAATTTTGCACAAAATTAACCACACCAGATGAATTTACAATACCGGATTGAACTATTGGAAAAACTGGGAAAGTATATGCTTTCCGGAGATTCTCAATGGCAGGAAACAAAAGAAAAAGCCGGATATGAAAACGGTTGGTTTACCCCTGAATTTGTTGAACTCTCCATAAAAAATATAGCTGATGCTTTTCTTCAAAAAGACAAACTTGAGCATTGGGCTGCTGAGACCAGGGAAATCAGGGATACTCCCCGGACAATAGGCGTTGTAACGGCTGGCAATATTCCTTTGGTGGGCTTTCATGACTGGCTGACTGTTTTTATAAGCGGGCATACTGCTGCCATTAAGCTGTCATCCAAAGACAAGCAACTGCTACCCTTTCTTGTAAAGAAAATGCAGGAATGGGAGCCCGGACTGTCAACCCAAACAATTTTTGCCGAAATGCTGAAAGGCTGTGATGCTTATATCGCTACAGGCAGCAACAATTCATCCCGCTATTTTGAATATTATTTCGGCAGGTACCCGCATATTATCAGGAAAAACAGGACATCTGTTGCCCTGCTTGATGGCACTGAAACCACCGGAGAACTTGAACAACTGGCTGACGATGCACACCTCTATTTTGGCTTAGGATGCAGAAATGTTACCAAGCTATATGTACCGGAAGGATACGATTTCGTTCCGCTGCTGGAAGCATTCAGGAAATACAACTACTTCTCCGACCATCATAAATACAAAAACAATTATGATTATAATCTGGCGCTGCATCTGCTCAATAAAACAATGTACATGAGCAGCGGCAGCACCTTGCTGGTTGAAAATAAATCACTTTTTTCCCCCGTAAGCCAGGTTCATTATGAAACCTATACGGACACCCAACAGCTATTGGAAGACATTAAACATTCTGAAGATGTTCAATGCCTTGTTGGCAGGCATGGATTGCCTTTCGGCCAGGCACAATCGCCATCCCTGGCAGATTACGCCGATGGTGTAAACACACTTGCCTTTTTACAATCCGTATAGCAGGGTATTCCTAATGCTGTCAATCTTTCTTAAATTTACAGGTTAGAAGTACGAAGGCTTTAGTAAAGAATTGTTAAACTGACGGGGCGGTAACTGAAAGTGGCCTGACAGTTTGTTACTTTGTAGAACAATGGCCTGCTTCTTGAAAAAGAGATTGAATGTTTTAACCACTATTAAAGTATTATAGCACTATGAAACTTAAACAATTATTACTCATCATTGCCGTAAGCTCCGTTTCTGCACTCGGCAGCATCTGGATTTATTCAAAAGCTACCAATAAAAAGATAGCTTTTATACAAACCACTACTGATGGTAAATTGCCTGTAAACTATGCAGGGTTTACAGAAAATGGCGCAGCAGCCGACCCGATTGATTTTACCAAAGCCGCCCATGCCGCTGTGCCAACGGTAGTACATATTAAAACAAAAACACCTGCCAAAAGGGTAAGCAACCAGTTGCCCAGGAACCGGAACAATAATTCCATGGAAGATTTTTTCGACCAGTTTTTTGATTTTGGCCCCCGTATCCAGCCTGAGCAGAAAGCATCCGGCAGCGGCGTAATCATCAGTGAAGACGGGTATATTGTAACCAACAACCACGTTATCTCTGATGGGGGCGATGGTGTGGCGGAAGAAATAAGCGTAACACTCAGCGATAAAAAAACATACAAGGCAAGAGTGATAGGCCGGGACCCCAGCAGCGATATTGCCGTAGTTAAGATAGATGGAAAGGGATTGCCTTTTATGTTATACGGAAATTCTGATAATGTAAAACTTGGCCAGTGGGTGCTGGCTATCGGCTATCCGCTAACCCTTGAAACAACGGTTACCGCGGGTATTGTAAGCGCCAAAGGCAGAACAATCGGCATTAACAGCCGCCAGAGCCAGACCCCTATCGAATCTTTTATACAAACTGATGCCGCTGTAAACCAGGGCAACAGCGGCGGCGCCCTGATTAATACCGATGGTCAGTTGGTAGGAATCAATTCCGCCATCTATGCGCCTACAGGCACTTACGCAGGCTACTCATTTGCCATACCGGTAAATATTGTAAAGAAGATTGTAAATGACCTTATCCAATACGGCGATGTAAAAAGAGGCTTTATCGGCATCAGCTATCCTTCCAATGAAACAGAAAACGAACGCCTTGTTAAAGAAGCCGGGGTTAATGACGGCCAGGGTGTTTATATTTCAGCAGTGCCAAAAGACGGGGCCGCTAACCAGGCTGGCCTTAAAAAAGGTGATATAATAACCAAAGTAAATGGCAACCCGGTTAGCTCAGGGCTTGAGATGAGTGCCCAGATTGCAAGCCATAAGCCGGGCGACATAGTGCCATTGACCTATATCAGGAATAATAAAGAATACACCGTTTCGGTAACCCTGAAAGAATCAGCAGGCAACCTGGATATTGCAGGCGCCATCAACCTCCAGGATGTGCTGGGCGCTGAACTGGAAACACTCAGCAAAAGCAAAGCAACACAGTATGAAGTAAGCGGTGGCGTGATTGTTAAAAAAATAAACAAAGGCGGAGCATTGAGCCGAACCCGAATGGTGGACGGGTTTATCATTACCAGCATCAATGGAACTGATGTAACAAGTATTGAAGGGCTGAGCAAAGCCGTAGCAGCTATCCAGGGACAGGGCCAAAGCATGTATGTAGAAGGAATCTATACTGATGCCGATGGCGTATACAGGTACCCGTTATTAATAAACGAATAAGAAAATAAAATATCCGGGAAAGCCCCTGCAAAAAGCGGGGGCTTTTTTATTAACGGATTATTTCTCGTAAACCAAAAATTCCCAGGGGCCCATATCAAAAGATTTTCCCTTTGTAAAATCAGTTGACGATTGGGAAAAAACATCCCTGAAGGTTCCGCCCAGGTTGGCATCCGTTACATCAAACCGAACCTTCTTCCCTGATAAATTAAGAACAACAAAAACTTCCCTATCCCCTTTCTTTCTTAAATAGGAAAAAACAGAAGCCGGTTCTGTTGTTTTGATACGAAAGGTCTGAACAACAGCGGCACCGCCTCTTAAAGCAGGATTATTCTTTTTCAAGTGTAATAAGGTGGAATAAAAAGAAGTCAGCCGTTCAGCATCCTCAGCCGCTACGATAATATCCTTCTCGAAAAATTCAATACGTTTCCTGTTGCCAATCTCCTGCCCGGAATATAAAAGCGGCACACCGTTCCAAGTAGCGCTGAAAACAGCGAGGGGCAGGGCCATATCGCCGTATTTTTCATATTCAGTGCCATTCCAACTGTTTTCATCATGATTGGTAGTAAACCAGGCCCTCATCGTACTATCGCCAAGATCATCGTAGCGTTTAAGCGTGGTGTATAAAGAATCCAGCGGTTGTTTTTGCTGGTAAAAATCTTTTGCCCGGTGCATCCACGTCCAGCTATAGCTTGCATCAAAGGCTTCCCCGTATTCGGGATTGTCCAGTTCATCATATTCGCCCAGCCAGAATAATGGTTTTATGACATCTAACTCTGCCCTTGCTTCTTTCCAGAAATCAAGCTCCACCCAAAAGGCAAGGTCGGCACGAAAACCATCAATATCACATTCCTCTATCCAGAACTTCATGGCATCTTTCATTGCTTTTCTCAGTTCTTTATTATTGAAATCAAGTTCAATAATATCATCCATGCCCGAAGCAACCTGGAAATCATTGGTAGCTGGATCTATAAGATAATATTCAGGGTGCTCTTTTGTCCACTTATGGTCCCACCCGGTATGATTGGCTACCCAATCAAGGATTACCTTAAAGCCCAGTTGATGCGCTTCTTTAACAAGGTTTTTAAAATCATCTAATGTCCCGAATTCGGGATTGACAGAAGTATAGTCAGAACAGGCATAATAACTGCCCAGTGTGCCTTTCCTGTTCTTTTGTGCAATCGGCGTTAGCGGCATAAACCAAAGCGTTTCCACACCCATTTCCTTCAGGCGGGGCAAATGCCGTGCAAAAGCATTCAATGTGCCTTCACTTGTGTACTGCCGTACATTCACCTCATAAATATTCGTACTGCGAACCCACTCCGGCGCTGTGTATCGTCCTGTCATAGCTGTTTTACTTTTTGATGTTTCAGATTTATCAGCCTGTTTGCATGAGCCGATAAAGATTGTAAGTACGGCAAGCAAGATAACCCTCATGGCAATTTTTGCGGAAGATAGTAACATTTTGGGTTCTGAGCCCAGGCTGGAACAACTGCTTCTTTATTACAAGCTATTTCAAAAGTCAAAAAAAGAGTTGGTTTGATAATAAAGATTAATATGCCTCTCATGCAATATGCACAACAGCCAATATGTGATACTTTTTTTGGTTTGTAGTTTAACCCCTTCGGGGTTGGGTGTACTTTGTTATTTGAGTCCTCCCGGTTTCACCGGGAGTTACTTAGTTGAAGCCCTCCGGGCTTTTCCACCGCTGAGATTTGGTTTACCTTTTGCCATAACCATAAAGCCTGAAAGGCTTGAATTTGAAATAACCCCCAGCGAAGCGGGGGTAACTAAGCCGAATGGAAAATCATAACCCCGAAGGGGTTAAACAGCATTGATACTGTAACCTGCCCCCAAGCCAGGAAGGAACCAGGGTTGGCAATAAAGCTAAGTGATGTATCATACACAGTACTCATAGCGGACGATGCTGAAATTATACTTTTGATAGCTTGTAGTAACTTTGCCGCATGAAAAGCTTTGATGTACCCATCATATACCGCAGCCCGCTTATCTCTGCCATCAAGAAAAAAAGAAAGGAACTGGATAAGATGAAGAAAGACTTCAGCCCTACCCTTCTTGATTTCGGGCCGGTGCAGATATACCTGGCAAGGCATTTCGGCTTTTGTTACGGAGTGGAAAATGCAATTGAAATCGCCTTCCGTACCGTAGATGAAAACCCCGGCAAGCGGATTTTTCTCCTCAGCGAGATGATACATAATCCGCAGGTAAATGCTGACCTTTTATCGCATGGCATCCGGTTCCTGCAGGACACATCCGGCAAACAGCTTATCGGCTTCGATACACTTACTGCCGATGATGTTGTCATCATCCCTGCCTTCGGCACTACGCTTACTATTGAAAAAAAATTAAAGGAAACAGGCATCCCGATAGAAAAATACAATACCACCTGCCCCTTTGTGGAAAAGGTATGGAACCGCAGTGAAGCTATTGCCAGGAAAGATTATACGATTATTATACATGGCAAACCCAACCATGAAGAAACAAGGGCCACTTTTTCCCATGCAGCAGCCAATGCCCCTTCGGTTGTAATAAAAGATATGAAGGAAGCAAAGCAACTGGCTGCTTATATCCGTGAAGAAAAAAAAGCGGCAGATTTTTACGATGAATTCAAAGGGCAATATTCCCCCGGCTTTGAAGTAAGCAAAGACCTTCAGCGGGTAGGTGTTGTAAACCAAACCACCATGCTTGCCAGCGACACCCAGGCCATTGCAGATTACCTGAAGCAGGTGATGGTTGAAAAATATGCGCCGCCCGTAATCGCTGAAAGGTTTGCAGACACAAGGGATACATTATGCTATGCCACCAACGACAACCAGACAGCCGTAACCGCCATGCTGCATACCGAAGCCGACCTTGCCATTGTGGTAGGCGGCTATAATTCTTCCAACACTTCGCATCTTGTGGACCTCTGCGAAGAGAAACTGCCCACTTACTTTGTAAACAACCATGATAAATTAGTTGATGCCCGGACAATCCTTCATTATAATTATCACAATAAAAAAGAATTAACCACACATAGCTACCTTCCATCCAAACAGCCTGTAAAAATCCTGGTTACAAGCGGGGCCTCCTGCCCTGATGCACTGGTGGAGGAAGTGATAAAAAAAATAACCGGCTTTTTCCCGGTTACCTCTTCGATTGAGGAAATTACAAACTCGTTTAAATAAGATTAAAACAAGGCAGTTATAAACTTTTACACCTGAAGACACCACAGGTTTGTGGTCTTTCTTCCAGAAGTGACCCTCTGCACATATCAACCGGGGTGGATTGTCCTAACGACAATACAAAATGTATAACACTAAAGCGTTGATTTACAAAGGCTGTATTTTTTGTATGGTTGCGTCTTATAGCATAAATTTACGTGTTGTATGCCATTTTTATGAGACTATTACTACTTTCTTCGATTGTGCTCACTTTATATTCCTGTTCCGGCCAAACTCCACATGTAGGACACATCGGGCCAGACAGAGACATCGTTCTAATTAACATTCAAAATGGAGACAGAGACTTTATTGCTAAAATCCTAACTAAAATAGATAGCATCAAGCCAAAAGTGGTTGGTATTAATGTCTACTTTAAGTCCGCTAAGGAAGCCAAAGAGGATTCATCATTATTTAATGCTTTAAATATTCTCAAAGGCGACATACTAACTTATAGCACTGGTGGAAGTGGTATAGAAGAACATTCAATTCCATTATTTACTTCGGCAGTTGATGATGAAGGGTTTTTAAAATTTGAGGAAACCACCGGATTGGTAAGCAGAATGACGCCTGTCAAACAAATTGATGGAAAGACACATGAATCCTTCGCTTTAAAAATTGCAAAACTATGGAAACTAAATCTTGATAATTCATACTCTCACAATAAATCAATGCCTATTGAATATTCAAGAACATTGAATAGCTTCTTCATAATAAACGGAACAGACCTTATTGAATTGCCGATTACCGAGTTTGACATAGAGAACTTGAAGAACAAAATATTCCTTGTTGGTTATGTAGGCCCAGACAATGAGGATATGTATAGAACACCGCTAAGATTTTTAAACAAGGATTCAATAGCTCAGAATCAACCTGACACTTATGGCCTTGTGATAATTGCAAATCAGATACGAACTTTGCTTGACAAAAATCCTAACTAAAACGGCATACAACATTTCCCTGATTTCTTAGTCTTCCTACTCTGCCAACACTCTACAAATTTAGGGTTGTTATACTTCGTTTGCAACGAAGTATCGGCTGATAAGCCGCAAAAAAAAACTACCATAAAAGAGCACTTTATTTCTTAAGGACAAACTCTATCGAGTTTGATGGTTAGTCAAAGACATAACCATAACAACCCTAAAGTTTTAAAATTTTCAAAGAACCGAACACTCAGCACAACCGGGGAAATAAACTGACGAAGCACATGCCTACTGTTCCCGCCCCAAACCGGGACAAACGAATTTAAGGAACTTCAACTTCCTAACAACTTATCAGCTCAAAACAAGGCTGTAATGGAAGCCCTTCCCATATGCACAGTACGGGAAACACCCGCTTTGCGGCCATCGTAGAAGAAACTCAGCTCCAGGTTGTTCATCAACCGCTTGGACAAGCTTGCCCCCCAAAGAAAATTTTTACCGGGTAATAAGCCATCCAGCATGATATAACTGATGGTCGTATTGGCAGGATACCCGTAATCAATATTATTGAACGTAAACTTCCCGGACAGGGAAGTACTTTGCAGGATATTGTACTTCGTTTCAAGGTTTAAGGAATGGGAAGAAGATTCTTCTCCCCCGAAAACCTCATGATTCTTTTTGGTATCAAAACGGTAACCGCCCGAAATACGGAATACGGTCCCTTTAATAAAAGTAAGCACCGGCTCTGCGGAATAGATGGACAGCTTATAATTCCTGTTCGCAAATTGCGGCGTAAGCAATGTGTTCTCCCCTTTCTTCCCGTTCATGGTAAACGAAACAGAACGTCCGAGGTTCCAACGGAACTTAACCGTCCAGTCGTTCAGTTCGCGGCTTTCATATCCATACGTAAGCAATGACTTGCCGTTACTCCGCAGGTTACTGACATCAATACCCCATTTGCTGCTGTGCCGGTTAAACGACACCGTATTCAGCAACAAATTATTAAGTGTAATCAGTGCCGTATCTTCTACCCCGTACTTAAACGGGTTGAATTCAAAATCACCTTTTGAAGCCGCTTTCTTATTAATCTGCAAGGAGGTACTGATAATAAACCGGGCGATAAATTTCTTAAAGCCTTTAAGGTCAGAACGGTTGAGCAATGCCCGGGGGCTTATGTTCAGACTGTAGTTGAATGTGATGTAATTGGCTTTTATAAAATCGTTGGTAGGCGTAAATATCCTGATAAATTTTGCCTGGTCAATAAAAGCGGCCAATTCAAACTCGTTGAGTTGCTGAATACCGTCCCCGTTATAATCTATCCAGGCATATTGCCCCGTACCTGCAGGCACTTCGAGGTATGCAAAATCCCTGCGCTGCTCCTGCCCTGCGCCTACTTCGTACAAAACATTTCCTGTCAGCAACCCCTTCCACTCATTCATGACGTATTCTGCCCTACCCAAAATAGTTTCATCCTCCGTTTGCCCGGAAACCGTTTTATCATACACTTTCAGTTTACGGAAAGTGCTGTTCAGGTAAAACTGTCGTTTGGGGTTGGCAAGCAATTGTGCCTGCACATTAAGGTTAAGGCTGCGGTCGCCTCTTACGAATTCGCTGGCCACCGGGTATTTATCGGAACGGGTGAAAAAGGTAATGCCGTATTTATTGGCTTTGGCTTCATCTGAACGGAGGTAAACAGAATAGCTGTCGAAAGAAAAGGCCAGTGGCGCCAATGTATCGGTTGCTTTATCCTTTGCTTTGTTCTGCTCCAGGCTATACCGTACACCCAATTTCCAGTTATTAAACTTCTTCATCACTTTCCCCACGTCTATCGTTGGCCGTAAGAAAGCGCCTTTGGCATGCTGTGCATTAAAATTGGTAAGCACAAACTGGTTGTTAAACTGCCAGCCTTTAAGGTCTATGGCATGGGTTACTGCATTCTGAAAACCGTTGTAATTATCGCTTCTGTGGTAGTTAGTGAATTGATATAATACAGAATGATTTGTTTTGTCTTTAAGGCCTGCTGTAAGCCGTATGATATTCTCATTGGCTGGCAGCGGCGATGACTGAAGCGCAAGGCCCCAATCACGGCTGAACTCCACCGTTCTCAGGCGTTCCAAAGGGTTAAACTTTGCCTGCACATACTCATAATCCAGGGCCGTATTCAACTGAAGCCCTTTTGATGAGGAGAATTTTTTTTCATTGCTCAACTGTATTTTGGCCGCCCATCCCCTGTCATCCCCATTATCTTTTGATGAAAATGTATTTATATCATTATTGCTGGTTGCAAATTCTGTTTTTAAAAGGGTGTTCTTGCTGATGGTATAATCAACCCCAAGGTTTATAATCTGCTGCCGTTTGGGAGCTACAAGCAGTTGTGCCGGTTCATACTGTCCCTGTTTCACTCCGCCAACAGGGGGCACATACCTGAACACTTTTCCATTGGCGCCGTTAAAGTCCGGCACATAATTCCCGTTTCCCGGAGATACATCCACAAAAGAAAGATTGTACATCGCTACGGCAGGATCGGTGGAATACTGGTAAAAAGAGTCCGTTCCCACATAAATTTTTTCATACAAAATCTTTCCCGCTGCAAATGTGTCAATAATTGCGGTAGGATAAAAAGCCCGCTGAACACTGTCGCCCAGTTCAGCAAGGAATTGTTTCTGTGCCGGATCCAATACCTGGTTGATCTGTGAATTCTTTGCATCATTATTCTGAAAGGCCCCAATCCTGATACGGAGCTTATTATTCACCTCAAACTCCTGTGAAAAATAAAGGTTGGCATTGAGGTAATTCCGGTCAGCATATTCAAATTCCACCTGGATGCGGCTGTCTTTTGTAATCATTCGCCTCGGGGTAAAAGTGATTTCGGCTGTATTATAGTTAATAACATAATCCTGGTCTTCGCCTCGTTGCAATAATTCACCATCTATAAAAACCCTTTCTGTATTTGCCAATACAATAAAGAAAAATTCATTATTGGCGCCGGTAAGGCGATAAGGCCCCTGATTGCCCTCCAATGCGGTAACCAGGTTACGGGTAAATTTCCCTTTTGCAATGGAGCCGCTCACCAATGTTTTGGAATTAATATTCTTTGATATCCTGTTTTCCGTTTGAAACGATATGCCCTGCAACCTTTTGTAAAAATTGAGAAAATAATTCTGGTTTTGCCTGATGTCAATATCGCCCAGGTTCAACTGCCATCCTTTTTTCCTGAACTGGAGAAAGACCTGGTCAAACTCGTTTAACTGCTGTGTGGTGCCATCCGGCTGAATAGGGATATTGTTATCTGTGATGGCCGCCTGTACTTCTATGCTATCGCCCAGCAAACCGCTAAGTTGCAGGTTGAGCGTGGAATTCAATACCGCATCCTGGTTATTGCCAAAGCCCATTTGCCTTCCAAAACTTCCTTCCACTTTTAAAGTGCCGAAATCAAATGCTCCCTTCTGGTCTTTTGGCGACATTGTATTGATCACCATCGGCTTTACATAAAAAGTGTTCATGATGCTGTCATAAACCATCCTGTTGGCATATACATCCAGCCTGAAAGGAAATACCCGGTAATTGATCGTTACACTATCCGCAACGGGCCTGGTTTTCCAGTAAATTGTTGCTTTTATAAAATCAAGCTCATAACCGGCAGCAGTAACTCCGATAACCGTAAGCGTATTAGGTACAATGCTGACCGTATCAATAACAAGGGTATCGCCGGTAATTTTAAATGTCTTTTGCCTGAGATTGGAGGACGGTAACGAAGCAAAAGGATCCTGGGCGCTGCTATCCAAAAACACCAGCGCCAGCGGTAAAATGCAGCATATCCTGTATAACCAACTCAATAGCAGTGAGCTTTGTTCCAAAATCGTAAAATTCGCACTATTTATTGCCCAAAAGTTATTCTACACTGTTAATTACTGAAAAAAAGCAATCTTTACGGTAATCTGCTCATAACTTATACCGTATGATCTCTGCCAAAAAGAACAAGAAACAGTTTCTTTTCATGATTATCAATTGGCTTGTAATCTCCGTTTTTGCACAGGAAAACAAAGCCCTTACAGAACCTGTGGGCTACCGGTTTCTGTCTGCATCGGTTCAACTGCCGCTGGGCAATTTTTCCAATACCCATTTTATTGGCGCAGGGATTAGCTATACGATGATTGGCAAAATAAATATGGATAGTACAGGAGAATTGAAAAAAAGGTTGACCTGGAAAGCGGAAGGCGGTTCTTTATTTTATTCAGGGAAAAAAGAAGAAACTGATCTTTACGCTTACAAATATCCATTATATACTGTACTCTATTTGTCCGGGGGCGGCTTATTCTGTTTAACAAAAAAAACAACGCTTGACCTGGCGTTGGGGCCGGCTCTTGGCTTATACGATGGCACGGCGAGGTTTACCCTTTATTCAAAAGTACATGGCAGCTATACTATTCATAAAAAAATAGGCATTGGCCCGGAGTTGCTGATGCTGAAAGAAAAAACAAGCGACCCGCTTTGGGGCGGGTCGCTGCGGGTAAGTTATACTTTCTGATATTTTATTTGGTAATGCCTTCCAATGCAAAAAAGAAGGCGTAGTTCAAGGCCACTTCTTTCAGGTAATCAAACCTTCCGGATGCGCCGCCATGACCCGCTTCCATGTTTGTTTTTAGCAATAACAGGTTATTATCTGTTTTCATCGCCCTTAATTTGGCTACCCATTTGGCAGGCTCAAAGTATTGTACCTGGCTGTCATGAAGCCCCGTTGTTACTAACAAATTCGGGTACGCCTTCGCCTCCACATTATCATAAGGCGAATACGATTTGATATACTCGTATTGTTCCTTGTTGGCAGCCGGGTTGCCCCATTCATCATATTCATTTGTCGTTAAAGGAATGGAAGGGTCGCTCATGGTGGTAATTACATCCACAAAAGGCACTTGGGCCACCACACCATTCCAAAGGTCGGGGGCCATGTTTACCACTGCGCCCATCAGCAAACCTCCGGCGCTGCCGCCCATGGCGTATAAATGTCCTTTAGAAGTATATTTTTCTGCAATCAAATATTCACCGCAATCAATAAAATCGGTAAACGTATTTTTCTTCTTCAGCAGCTTTCCATCCTCATACCATTGACGGCCTAATTCCTGGCCACCCCGGATATGTGCAATGGCATACACAAATCCGCGGTTCAGCAGGCTTAACCTGGCTGAAGAGAAAGAAGCATCCATGCTGGCGCCATAAGAACCATATCCGTAGAGCAACAACGGTGCGCTGCCGTCTTTCTTCGTTCCTTTTTTATAAACAACCGAAACAGGAACTTTTACGCCGTCTCTTGCTGTTGCATAAACCCGTTCAGTTATATAATCATTTTTATCAAAGCCGCCCAGCACCTCCTGCTCCTTCAACAATGTTTTTTGTTTTGTCTTCAGGTTATAGTCATACGTAGAATTAGGGGTTGTAAGAGAAGTGTAGCTATAACGCAATATATCTGAATTATATTCCGCATTACCTGATGGATAGGCGGTATAGGCAGGCTCGCCAAAATCCAGGTATTCATCTTTACCGCTGGCCATCTCCCTGATACGTACCTGCAACAACCCGTTCTTTCTTTCGCTGATGCCCCAGTAATCTTTAAATACTTCCACACCTTCTAACAGCACATCTTCCCTGTGCGGGATAACATCTTTCCAGTTCTCTACGCCTGTTTTATCAAGCGGCGTTTCCACCAATTTAAAGTTGATAGCATCCTTGTTCGTTCTTACAAGAAATTTATCTTCCCAGTGGTCAACAGAGTACAACATATCTTTTATACGGGGCTGAAAGACTGTAAAAGCTCCGTCCGGGCTATCAGCGTTCAATATCCTTGATTCTGAAGATAGCGTGGCGCCGGAATAAATAATGATGTACTTACCGGATTTTGTTTTGTAAACGCCGATGTAATTCGTTTTGTCTTTTTCTTCATACACCAGTTTGTCTGCCGAAACCGGCGTACCCAGCGTATGCCTCGCTATCTTTTCAGACAAGAGTGTTTGCGGGTTTTTGATCGTATAAAACAGTGTTTTATTGTCATTGCCCCAAACAGACCCGGCGCTTACGTTCTTTATTTCATCGGGCAGCAATTCGCCTGTTTCGAGGTTTTTGATATAGATTGTGTACTGGCGGCGGGAAACCGTATCTACACCGTAAGCCAACAGTTTATTATCCGGGCTTATATTAAAGCCACCGGCGCTGTAATAGTCGTGTCCTTCAGCCAGCTTGTCAATATCCAGTAAAATTTCTTCGGCCGCATCCAGGTTGCCTTTCTTCCGGCAATATTTATAATACTGCTTTCCTTCTTCTGTTCTTGTATAATAATAGTACCCGTTCTTATAAACAGGCACCGACTCATCCTGCTCCTTAATCCTGCCCTTCAATTCCAAAAACAGTTTTTCCTGGAAGGCTTTTGTGCCGCTCATTATGGTATCGAGATAGGCATTTTCCGCCTCCACGTATTCTACCACTTTATCGCTGTCCGGGCCTTTTGTAAAAAAATCGTTCAGCCAATAGTACTCATCAATACGGGTATCTCCATGGGCCGTAAGTTCTTTGGCTTTCTTTTGAGCCACCGGTGCAGCAACACCTTGCGGCCATTGATAAGGCTCCTTGGGAGTATCGGAGGATGTATTACAGGACATGACTGCTATAATGGGCAATAGGATTGCCGCTTGTTTTTTGAATTTCATGAAATATTAATTGAAAACTGAATATACGAAAGGTACATTCAGTACAATTATCTTTTATGTGAATGGCTAAAAACCTATACAGCGCTGCTGTTATTTCTCAGAAACGGCGCCTGCCAGCATAAACTCCCTGTTGAGCCTTGCGATATTCTCGATGGAAATTTCTTTGGGGCAAACGGCCTCACAGGCACCGGTGTTGGTGCAGGCGCCAAAACCTTCTTTATCCATCTGCGCCACCATATTTAAAGCCCTTGATTTTCGCTCCGGCCCTCCTTGCGGCAACAAGGCCAGGTGTGATACTTTAGCCGACAGGAACAGTAAAGCAGAAGAGTTTTTACAGGCTGCTACACAGGCCCCGCAACCGATGCAGGCCGCAGCAGCAAAAGCCGCATCCGCTTTGTCTTTTTCAATAGGTATAGCGTTGGCATCCACCGCATTACCGGTGTTAACTGAAATATAACCTCCGGCTTGAATAATGCGGTCAAAAGCTGTGCGATCCACTACCAAATCTTTAATTACGGGAAAGGCATTGGCCCTCCAGGGTTCAACGACAATGGTATCTCCATCCTTATAAGCCCTCATGTGCAACTGGCAGGTAGTATTGGCATGCCAGGGCCCATGCGGACGGCCATTGATATACATGGAGCACATGCCGCAAATACCTTCACGGCAGTCGTGGTCAAATGCTATCGGGTCTTTTCCTTCACTAATCAGTTCTTCATTCAGTACATCAAACATTTCGAGGAAAGACATTTCGGAAGAAATATTCTTTACCTGGAATGTTTCAAAATGCCCTGTGTCATCAGCATTCTTTTGGCGCCATACTTTCAGCGTAAGATTCATTGTGTAGTGTTCCATAGAAACCCCCTGTCCCCCTAAAGGAGGAACTTAGTTTGATTATTCAGTTAAATAATGAACTTTCCTTTCTTTGAAACCTCCAAAAGCCCCTTAGGGGGTTTGGGGTTTACTTGTAGCTTCTCTGTGTCGGCTTTGCCACTTCAAAAGCCAGGTCTTCTTTATGTAATTCCCAGTTGCTTTCTCCTTTGTATTGCCATGATGCTACAAAAGAAAAATTAGCGTCGTCCCTTTTTGCTTCGCCTTCTTCTGTCTGGCTTTCTTCACGGAAATGGCCCCCGCAACTTTCCCTGCGGTTCAACGCATCCTTGCACATCAATTCCCCCAACTCGATAAAATCCGCTACACGGCCTGCTTTATCCAGTTCAGGATTGAACTCTTCAATACTGCCGGGTATCCGTACATCATTCCAGAATTCTTTTTTCAATTGCTGTATTTCCACAATCGCTTCCTGCAACCCTTTTTCATTGCGGGCCATGCCGCATTTTTCCCACATTATCTTTCCCAACCGCTTATGAAAACTTTCTACAGATTGTTTCCCTTTTATATTCATCAATATATTGATACGGTCGGCAACAGCCTTTTCCGCCTCTATAAATGCTTCATGATCTGTTGGAATCGGTTTCACCGCAATTTCATCTGCCAGGTAAGCGCCGATAGTGTAAGGAATAACAAAATAACCGTCTGCCAACCCCTGCATCAATGCAGAAGCGCCAAGCCGGTTAGCGCCATGGTCGCTGAAGTTGGCTTCGCCCAAAGCATATAAACCTCTTACAGTAGTCATCAGTTCGTAATCTACCCAAAGTCCGCCCATTGTATAGTGAACAGCAGGATAGATACGCATCGGCACTTCATACGGGTTTTCACCTGTAATCTTTTCATACATATCAAACAGATTACCATATTCCTCTTTCACCACTTCCTTGCCCAATGCTACCAATGTATCTTCATCAGGATTGGCAATGCCCCTTTTATTGGCTTCAGCCTTTCCGTATTTATTAATCAGATTGTATTTAAAATCGAGATACACCGCCTGTTTGGTAGTGCCTACGCCGTAACCTGCATCGCATCTTTCTTTCGCGGCCCTCGAAGCCACATCTCTTGGCACAAGGTTGCCAAACGCCGGGTAACGCCTCTCGAGGTAATAATCCCTTTCGTCTTCAGGGATATCATTAGGCTTACGGTTATCCTCTTTTTTCTTCGGCACCCAGATACGTCCATCATTCCGCAATGATTCAGACATCAATGTCAATTTAGACTGGTGGTCGCCACTTACAGGAATACAGGTTGGGTGAATTTGAGTAAAACAGGGGTTTCCGAAATAAGCCCCTTTTTTATGGGCTTTCCATACAGCCGTTACATTGCTGCCCATGGCATTGGTAGAAAGATAAAACACATTGCCATAACCTCCCGTACAAAGCAATACCGCATGGCCGAAATAGCGTTCTAATTTTCCTGTTACCAAATCTTTTGCAATAATTCCCCTTGCTTTGCCGTCAATCATTACAATGTCTAACATTTCATGGCGGCTATACATTTCTACATTGCCCAATGCCACCTGTCTTTCCAATGCCTGGTAAGCGCTAATCAACAATTGTTGCCCTGTTTGCCCCGCAGCATAGAAAGTTCTTTTTACCTGTGTGCCGCCAAATGAACGATTATTCAGCAACCCGCCGTATTCCCTTGCAAAAGGAACACCCTGGGCCACACATTGGTCAATGATATTTACGCTTACTTCAGCCAGCCGGTGCACATTCGCTTCCCTGGCCCGGTAATCGCCTCCTTTAATAGTATCGTAAAATAAACGGAAAACAGAATCGCCGTCATTCTGATAATTTTTTGCAGCATTGATACCACCCTGCGCCGCAATAGAGTGTGCCCGGCGCGGTGAATCCTGGAAACAAAATGCTTTTACTTTATAGCCTAACTCACCCAACGAAGCTGCTGCCGAAGCGCCGGCCAATCCTGTTCCTATCACTATTACTTCCAATCTGCGTTTGTTGGCGGGGTTCACCAGTTTTACATGGCCTTTGTAATCCGTCCATTTTTCCTCTAATTTTCCTGAAGGTATTTTAGAATCAAGCATAACGTAATGTGATAATTTGCCAATTATTTTTTCATTCGCCCCACTGATAACCCGGTGGGCTATATATTTCCCTCTATAAAAACATTTTCTATCCCCCCCTTCGGGGAATAAGAAAACCACATCTAAAGAACTCTTTCCAGGGGCTTTACTTAATCCACCCAAAATAAAAACTCACCGGCATCAATGCAAATACCAATGGTACAATAATGGAAAACCCAACACCGATAGCATTCAACAAAGCCAAGTATTTTTTATTGCTTACCCCTATCGTCCTGAAAGCGCTTTGAAACCCATGCAAAAGATGCCATGCCAGCGAAAAACAGCCCAACACATATACAATCACTACCCATTCGCTTTGAAATACTTCTTTCATTTCATGGTACAAACTGATTTCCTTGCCCAACAACCATCCCTGGTGGCTTCGGTTGGGCACCCAGAAATGTGCCAGGTGAATAATCAGGAATATGAGTATCAGCGTGCCCAGCAATCCCATGCTGCGGCTGTACCATTTACTGCCTTTATTGCCCACAGGTACAGCATATCCTTTTTTTCGTTTGCTGCGGTTTTGCAGTTCCAGCATGATGCCCTGTATGATATGCAACAGGAAACCGGCCATCAGGCCCACTTCCAAAATACGGGGTACAATATTGCTACCCATGAAATGGGCGCCGGCCTCAAACATTTTACCGCCATCATTGGCCCAGATGCAGGCATTCAGCGCCACATGCACAACTAAGAAAAGGATAAGAAAAATACCCGTCAGCGCCATTACCCACTTTTTGCCAATTGAGGAAGTGAACAGTTCGGTCCATTTCATAAAACTAACTTAGAGAGAGTGATCAATTTCTGCAAAAATAACATCCTATGACGAAAATCTGACAAAAGATTTGCTATCTCAAATACAATAATCAATTATCAAGCCTGGACATCAATTCGCCATTTATCTTTTTAAACAGGTGAAACGGCTTATATATTCTCCAGTTATCCAGTTCCATCAGTTCTACATAACGGTTTAAATGGGCCCGCCTGAAGTCGTATTGCGTTTGCTCAGGCATGTTCAGGCACACAATCCACCCGTTTTCATCAGATAATTCTTCGTATAGCTCCTCGTAATAATCAGCGCCATCGCTATGAAAATTAAGCACATTTTCGCCAATCAGGATAAATTTATGAATGCCTTCATACATGAACTTCTCTAGCACTTCCCTCTTCAACTCCATAATATCATTCTCCACCGCATCATTCCATTCGCCGATAAGCTCAATTACAGCATATTGCTCATCATAATCGGCCAGCAATACCTTCAGGTAAAGCGTCCGGCTGCCGAACTCATCCCATTGAGGGTGAATGTAAAAATTATATACCGTCTGGGAAAATTCAAATTCCGAATATTGGCGGCCATAGAATGGCGAACGCTGGTCTTCTTCGCTGATATAAATGTGCCGCCAATTATAGTAGGGCTCAATGTCATGCATAACGGTCGCTTCGCTGCAAATATAAAACACCTTATTTATTGAAACAGGTATTCCTTTAATTGCTCATACGAAGCATCTATTATAAGGCTCTTTTTCTCTCTGTGAGATAGTTCAGCAACATTACCCGGCATCTCAATAGATTGACCAATGGCTTCTTCAACCACATCAGGGAATTTTACAGGATGCGCCGTTTCAAGAAAAAATCCTTTAGCACCCGCTTGCTTTTCTGCATATTTTTCCAGGGCCAGGTAGCCTACTGCTCCATGAGGGTCAAGCAGGTACTTGTATTGTTCATATACAGAGCCGATTGTACTGATTGTTTCTTTATCAGTAATACTATAAGATGAAAGATGCTTCTTTAATTCCGGGAATTGCCGGTTAAACAATTCCTGTATCCGTACAAAATTGCTAGGATTGCCTACATCCATGGCATTGGATAATGTTGGAACAGCTTTTTGAGGTTTGAAGCCGGTATCTTCCAAAGCCTGAAGATATTTTGTTACGGCATCATTACTATTACAGGCTGCAATAAAATGCTTTACCGGCAATCCTGATTTCATAGCCAGCATACCGGCGCAGATATTGCCGAAATTTCCGCTGGGCACTGAAATAACAGGAGGATTCTTTTTATCCTTCCATTGCTTCCAGGCAAAGAAATAATAAAACTGCTGGGGCAGCCATCTTGCTACGTTGATGGAGTTAGCAGAAGTGAGAAATTTTTTATCATTCACTTCTTTGTCCATAAACGCCTGCTTTACCATTTGCTGGCAATCGTCAAAACTACCTTTCACCTCCAGTGCATGAATATTTTTACCCAACGTAGTCAGTTGCTTCTCCTGCACCGGGCTTACTTTTTCCGAAGGATAAAGGATGACTACTTCAATGCCCTCCACATCATAAAACCCGCTGGCCACTGCGCCGCCGGTATCCCCGCTTGTTGCTACCAGTACCGTTACACCCCCTTTAATTCTCCCACGGGGAGAAGACAAAGAACCCGATTGCAGAAAATAGCTTAAACAACGGCTCATGAACCTTGCACCAACATCCTTAAACGCCAGTGTAGGGCCATGAAACAGTTCAAGCGATGAGATGGCATCATTAATCTTTACAAGAGGAATAGGGAAATTTACCGTTTCCCTTACAATCTGCAATAAATCGTTTTCTTCAATTACGTTCCCGGCATAAGGCCGGATAACCCTGAAAGCTATCTCTTCTTCAGACAGGCTTTCAATGTGCTCAATCAATGCTTCTTCAACCTGAGGAATCGTTTCAGGAAAATACAATCCTTTATCGGGCGCCTGCCCCCTGACTGCTGCTTCTTTAAAATCAACTGCCGGCGAATTTTTATTTGTGCTATAATACCTCATAAAATAATCATTGACCTTTACCAACTGTCAATCACTTCCACCCCTTTCTTGTTAATTGTCGTAACATACGTATAATGTTCCAACCCTATCCGGTTATAGACCTGCTTCATTGCCGTTTCCACCTCTTTGGCTACCGCTTCTTCTTTACTCAACATAAAAACAGATGGCCCCGATCCGGAAATACCTCCACCCAGTGCGCCTGCTTCTTTGCATCTTGATTTTACCTCGTCAAATCCCGGTATCAGGATGCTGCGGACCGGCTCAATAATCACATCTTCAAGTGAACGGCTTATCAACCCGTAATCATTCTTTATAAACCCTGCTACCAGCCCTGCAATATTCCCCCATTGCTTAATAGCATCTTTAAGATAGACCTGCTGCCGCAGGATTTGTCTTGCATCCGAAGTCCTTACTTCAATCTGCGGATGAACAACCGTAACATACAAATCAGGCGAAGAAATGGAAACTATATCCAGCGGATGAATAGCCCTTATCAAACTTACGCCGCCCAATATGCAAGGGGCAATATTATCGGCATGTTTTACTCCTGAAGCCAGCTTTTCTCCGTTCATAGCAAACTGCACCACTTCATCTGTAGAAAATATATTTTCAAGCAGATGATTGGCGGCCACGGCCGCTCCCGCAGCGCTTGCCGCACTGCTGCCTATGCCGCTGCCGGGTTTAATTTTTTTCTCTATTGTAATTTCAAAACCAAAACGGTTATTTGTCTTTTCCATTACAGATAGAAGTACCACTCCTGCTACATTCTTCTCCGGCTCGGCCGGCAAATTGAACGTATCCCTGTTATGAATTATAACCTCAGGCTTATCAATCAGGCTGAGTTCCATAATATCATACGGCTCACCCAATGCCAGGCCAAGAATATCAAACCCGCAAACTAAATTGGCAACTGTGCCCGGAGATTTTACAATAACCGTATTCATAATTTCCAAATGACTTTATCAAAATCAGGCACTAAAGTCCCCCTCAGCCCGAAGAACCCCGGACTCTTTAGGAGGCTGCCCTCACAATATCTGCAAACACACCGCTTGCCGTAACTTCTGCACCTGCCCCTGCGCCTTTTATCACCAATGGCTGCTCCGCATACCGGTCGGTGTAAAATAATACAACATTGTCTTTCCCGTACAGATGGTACAAATCATGTTTCGGCCCGATATGCTGTAATCCTACAGAAGCCACCCCTGCCGGGTCTTCCGCCGAAGGAAGAGAATCAAATGAAGCCACAAACTTCAGCTTACATCCTTTGCCATGTGCTTCTTCATATAATTCTTTAAAGTGGGCTTCTTCTTTCTCCATTGCGTTATAAAAATCATCCACAGAGCCTTTCATACAGGTTCCCGGCATAAACGAATTATTGGCAATATCTTTCATTTCAATTTTTACACCTGCTTCTCTTGCCAATATCAGTATCTTCCGCATCACATCCGTTCCTCCCAGGTCAAGCCGGGGATCCGGTTCAGTATATCCTTCCTCCTGTGCCTGCCGCACTACTTCGGCAAACTTCCTGCCCCCGTCATAATTATTAAACACAAAGTTGAGCGTACCGCTTAGCACCGCCTGTATTTTATGCACCCTGTCGCCACTGCTTACCAAATCTTTTAATGTGGCGATAATAGGCAACCCGGCCCCCACGTTGGTTTCAAACAAGAACTGCGTATTGTATTCACGGGCAAGGTCTTTCAGCTTCCTATAATTATCATACATTGAAGAAGCTGCCACTTTGTTACAGGCAACAACTGCAATACTTTTCTGAAGCAACTGTTCATATATTGCAGCCACATTGTCATTGGCAGTAATATCAACAAAAATGGAATTACGCAGGTTACGGCCTATCATTTCTTTAATAAATTTCTGCAAATCAGCATCCTCTCCCTCCACCAGTTTTTCCTTCCATTTTCCGAGGTCAATGCCTTCTTCCTCTAACAGCATTTTCCGGCTGTTGCTCAAGCCCACCACTCTTATCTGCAAGTGCATCTGCTTTTGCAAAACGACTAATTGTTGTTTTAACTGGCCCAGCAATTTTGCGCCCACATTGCCCGTGCCGGTAATAAAAAGGTTCGCCTGCTTGTAAGTAGTTTCAAAAAACTCCTCATGCAATACGTTAACCGCTTTACGAACATCCCTTGTAGAGATAACTGCAGAAATATTTTTTTCCGATGAACCCTGGGCAATGGCCCTGACATTAATGCCATTTTTTCCGAACGCCCCGAACATCCTGCCGCTGATGCCTGTATGATTTTTCATATTCTCCCCAACCAATGCAATGATGGACAGGTCTTCTTCCGTCTTTAGCGGCTCTACACTGCGTAAAGCAATTTCATTGGCAAAAGCGGTATCCACTGCCTGCCGGGCTTTTTGCAGCGCACCTGCATCAATACCTACGCAAATAGAGTGCTCTGATGAACCCTGTGTAATGAGTATGACATTTATCTTTTCACTGCTTAATGCTTCAAACAGGCGCCGGGAAAAGCCGGGTATGCCAATCATACCGCTTCCTTCCAGGCTTATCAGTGCAATATTGTTAATGCTTGAAATCCCTCTTACAATATCCCCCTTTTCGGGCCGGGTTTCTTCATTGCGGATCATCGTTCCTTTATCGGCAGGCGCAAATGTATTTTTGATTACTACCGGGATATTTTTTGCCATCACAGGCTGAATGGTTGGCGGATAAATAACCTTTGCCCCGAAATGGGATAATTCCATTGCTTCCTGGTAAGATATGTCCGGGATAATGCGGGCATTGGCCGCCAAACGGGGGTCGGCTGTCATCATACCGCTTACATCTGTCCATATCTCCAGAACAGAAGCAGGCAGCGCTGCGGCAATAATCGCCGCTGTATAATCAGAGCCGCCCCGGCCGAGGGTAGTTGTAATGCCTTGCTTATCCGCTGCTATGAAACCGGGAAGAACGAATAACGAAGAAGCCGTATCCTGCGAAAAGAAGCGATTGATATTTTCATTGGTGGCATTGAAGTCAACGCCAGCCGCTGTAAAATCTGAATCTGTAACAATCAGCTCCCTGGAATCTTTCCATACTGCCTTTACTCCGTCTGCAAGCAGCCGGGCAGTAATTATCTGCGAGGATAACCATTCGCCGTAGCTGGCAATGCGGTCTTTGGAACGTGGCGTTAATTCTTTCAGCAAAAAAATGCCGCTGCAAATATCTTCCATTTCGTTGCAGACCTTTTTAACCAGGCTTAACAGGCCGCTTTGCTGCGCCACCGGTATCAGTTGTTTTACAGCCTCAAAATGACGATGCTCTATAGCCGACAATGCTTCTTTATACGACTCATTGCCTTCGGCAGCAGCCGCCGCCGCATTCAGCAGCAGGTCTGTTACCCCGCCTAATGCCGATACTACCACCACCGTTCTGTCTTTTAGCGCTGCCTCTTTTATTACAGCAACCGTTTTATTAATATTTTCCCCGTTGGCTACTGATGTGCCCCCGAATTTTAAAACCTGCATAATATATTTCTTGAATGATAATCAGTAATGTACGTAAACACTTTCCATGTGTAAACAGCCTGCGCCCGATGGTAATATGAAATAATACAATCCGCTTAGCGGATCGTGGTAGTGGTTGTGATAATAGAAGTAGTGGCAACTGTAGTTGTTGCTCCTGAAAGTGTGATATGATTATTCCTCACTGCCATTTTTCAATGATACGGGCAAGATACAGTACAATCCCGTAGAAACAAAATTATTTAACCAAAGAGTCCACTGCTTTCTTTACACTGCCATATTCCAATAACAGTTGCCTGGCTTTGTCATAGCTGGCCATTTGCGTTTTCTCCATAAGCATTTTGGTTCCCCTGTCCACTAATTTATCATTGGTAAGCTGCATGTTTACCATCTTATTATCTTCCACCCTTCCAAGCTGCACCATTACGGAAGTGGAAATCATATTAAGCACCAGTTTTTGTGCGGTACCGCTTTTCATGCGGGTACTGCCGGTAACAAACTCCGGCCCTACCACTACTTCGATGGGAAAATCGGCAGCAGCGCTTACCGGCGAATCAGGGTTGCAGGAGATACTGCCGGTGATGATGCCCCTTTTTCTGCATTCTTCCAGAGCGCCGATAACATAAGGCGTAGTGCCGCTGGCAGCGATACCGATTACCACATCCTTATCGCTAACATTGTATTCCAGCAGGTCTTTCCATCCCTCCTCTTTATCGTCTTCGGCAAATTCTACTGCATTGGTAATGGCTTTTTCGCCACCGGCAATGATGCCGATTACCAATCCTTTCGGCACGCCATAGGTAGGGGGGCATTCGCTTGCATCTACTATGCCCAGCCTGCCGCTTGTACCTGCACCGATGTAAAACAACCTTCCGCCCATCAGCATTTTATCCACTGTTGCTTCCGCCAGTTTTTCAATTTGAGGTATTGCTTTTGATACGGCGACAGGCACTACCTGGTCTTCTTTATTGATGTTCCGGAGCAATTCGCCTATCTGCATTTTTTCCAGATGCCGGTAGTTACTCGGGTACTCGGTAATTTTTTCAAATGCCATTGCTTGCTTTATCTTTTTAACTGTGATATGCGATCAACCCTTCCATCGGATTTTTAAGTACCCTGCCCAGTTGAAACTCATAACTATCACAAAGTTGCTTCAACACGTCTTTAAATCCAAATGCAATACTGCCGACAAAACTGACCGGCAAGGTCCAGGTTTCTTTGTACTTGCATAGATGGGTAAAGAAAAAATCGTTCAACCCATCTTCAATTATATTCTCTATCATATAATGGCCTCTGTTTTCTGCAAGAAACCTGGCGAAGCCTGCAAGGTAACGGTTCGGCAGGGGTTTCTTATAAACATTTTCCAGTATTTCAGTTGTTGTTGTTGTGTACGTCAAATCAAACCGGCCTCTTAATTCATCATCAAAAGTACCATACAGGTAATACTGTATTACTTTTTTCCCCAGATAGGCGCCGCTGCCCTCATCCCCCAGCACATAGCCAAGCCCCGGACTGTTTTTTACAATCTTTTTGCCATCATAATAACAGGAATTTGATCCTGTGCCAAGAATGCAGGCCACTCCTTTCTGCCTGCCGCATAGCGCCCTGGCAGCGCCCGTCAGGTCATGTGTTACTTCTGCTTTAACGCCTGCAAAAACCTGCATAATGGCTTTCTTTACGGATTTTGCATTTGCCGGATTGGCACACCCGGTTCCATAATAAAAGACTTCCTGTATGGGCGCATTGCGGAGTTTGGGCTTCAGTTCTTTACTAAGCAGGTCGGCTATCTGGGCTGTGTTTAAAAAATAAGGGCTGATGCCTTGCGTAATAATCTTTTTCTTCTTTCCATCAGAAACAAAGCACCACTCGGTTTTGGTAGCGCCGCTGTCGGCGATAAGTTGTACTGAAGCCATAAATTTTTCCCCTTGCCGGTATTTTGCCTTTTAAATAAAACAGGAGCCGCTATGTGTTGTTAATACGTACAAAACCAGCAACTTTTCTCTATTTTGCGTCAAATTACACAATATTAAGGTTACAATGGTGAATAAAAAATTGCAGGTCTGGCTTCCCTTGTTATTTTCTGTGGTGATGGTGGCAGGCATGTTTTTGGGCTACAAGCTGGCCGACAGGCAGGGCAACAGCAAAGGTTTCTTTTCTTCCAATGCAAGAAGCCCCCTCCAGGAAGCCATTGACCTTATCCGGCTCAGGTATGTGGATTCGGTAAACGTGGATTCGCTGGAAGGCAAAGCCATCCAGGAAATGATGAATGCTTTGGACCCCCACTCTGTTTATCTGCCACCCGTTGACCTCCAGGTTGCTGATGAAGAACTGGCCGGGAATTTTGAAGGCATTGGTGTTGAGTTCAACATTTTTAATGATACGGTAAACCTTGTATATATTATACCCGGCGGTCCCAGCGAAAAAGCCGGTTTACAAATAGGGGATAAAATAATCAAAGCAGGCGACTCGCTTCTCACAGGCAGAAAATTCTCGGTTGATGAAATTAAAAGCCGCATCCGCGGCGAAAGCGGCACTACTATTGCCCTGCAAATACTCCGGAAAGCAGAACCGAAAGTCGTTTCTGTTACAAGAGGACGCATCCCTGTATCAGCTATTGATGCGGCTTATTTAATTGATGCCTCTACCGGTTATATCAAACTGAACAAGTTTACCGAAAACAGCTATGAAGAATTTATGGAAGCCCTGGAGCCGATGACAAAGCAGGGCATCAACGGCCTTGTCCTCGACCTCCGGGGCAATGGCGGCGGTTTTATGAACGAAGCTGTGGAAATGGCAGACGAATTTCTGGACAGCGATAAACTTATTGTTTATACGGAAGGTGTAAACAATAAAAAAAGAGAGTACAAATGCAGAAGGCCGGGTCTTTTCGAGAAAGGAAAACTGGTGGTACTGGTTGATGAGCTTTCTGCAAGCGCCAGCGAAGTATTGGCCGGCGCCTTACAGGATTGGTGCAGGGCTACCATTATTGGCCGGCGCACTTTTGGCAAAGGGCTGGTACAAGAACAATACCGTTTAAGGGATGGATCAGCCATACGCCTTACGGTGGCAAGGTATTACACCCCTTTGGGCAGAAGCATTCAACGATCTTATTCAAATGGGAAAAAAGTGTATATGGATGAATTATGGGAACGATATTCCAGCGGAGAAATGGTTTCTGCTGATTCATTAAAATCGCATAAAGGAGAAAAAATAATAACCCCTGTCTGCAAGGATACTTTGTACAGCGGTGATGGCATTACTCCCGGCATCTTTGTAGCAATAGATACAAGTAAATCCCTGCAACGGGCTTATCAATTGATGAGCAACAGCAACTTTACCCACTTTGTATATCACTATTTTCTGCAAAACCGCACTGCTATTGACCAATTTAAATCCGCTTCTGACTTTACCTCCCGTTTCACCGGCACCGGCGATATGTGGAAAGAGTTGGTTAGCTATACAGCGAAAGACTCCGCCAACTTCAATGCCGTTTCCGGCAGGGAAAAAGAACTGATTGAGTACCGCCTGAAGGCTTTGCTCGCCAGGTTCAGGTGGAGAAGCAATGGCTACTTCCAGGTATTGAATAATGAAGACCCGGTTGTAAAAAAGGCGATTGAAGTTTTGGCAAAATAAAAAGGCAACAGCTTAGCCATTGCCTTTACTAGATGTCGCCAATTGTTTGTGGCTATACTTTGTCTTTATTTTCATCCCACCATTTCTTTTCGATCCGGTAGGATCCGAAAAGTCCAATACCGCCACCGATAGCAATCAGCGCAAAATAGATGGGAATGTTTTTATCATTATCATAATGATAGCTGCGTACTCCATCAATATACCTGACCGATTGCGGGAATAAAACATAATTGTCAAGCACATAAGCTAAAAACAATCCCACACCTGCGCCTATCAGCAACAAAGCCCATTTCAGGTTTTTATACGGTTCCGGACGGTTGGCAAACTCTTTGGGGTTCATCCCCTTTTCAATCATGGCCAGGTTTTGTCGGGTTTTCAGGTAGTAAATACCAAACAGGCTGGCAAAAAAGCCGATAAACAATGTAATTGGTATTAAAAATTCTCCTCCGTGCATACTATTTGATTTTATTGTTTAAAAATTTGTGTCTGTTTTGTTCCTATGACACTGCCTTTAAAAGACAGGTTACAGCTATAAAGAACTTTTTTAACGACCGTTATCATCAACTACGACTCCGGCCAGGGCTGGCAGGTTACAGGATTTAATGTATTTTGTACCTGTAACCTTCCCGTTTCCTTTGTTGTCTTATCAAAACAATGTCTGCCGGACTAAATGATAATGAGATCATTAGCAAAGTGCTAAAGGGTAACCAGGCCGCTTATGCGGAACTGGTGGAGCAATACCGCAACTATGTCTTTACCCTTGCATTACGGATAGTAAAAAACAGGGAAGATGCTGAAGAGGTGGCCCAGGATGTATTTATTAAGGCTTACAGGCACCTGGCCGATTTCAAAGGCAACTCAAAATTTTCTACCTGGCTGTATACGATTGCCAATAATACCGCCATCAGTTTTTTGAGGAAAAAGAAACTTGTTATTGCTTCACTGGATAATGAAAAGATTTTTGAAGCCGCTGATAAGTACGATACCGGTTCGCAAACCATTCTCGTTGAGCAAAAATCAAAAGCCAATATGGTAACCAGCGCTATTAATATGCTTTCTGCCGATGATGCCGCTATCATCACTTTATTTTATAAAGCAGAAAGGTCGTTGGAGGAAATTGCAACCATACTGGGCATTGAGGCTAATGCCGCCAAAGTAAGGCTGCACCGGGCAAGAACAAGATTAAAAGAAAAAATGGAAACCCATTTTGCACATGAAGTAAAAGATTTAAATTAACAGTTATGGATACTACCCCTGACATAGAAGAGCGTCTCTGGAATTATATTGACGGCTTATCTTCCCCGGAAGAAAAAACAAGAATCGAAAAGCTGCTGCAATCGCAACAGGAATGGAAGGATAAGTACAATGAGCTGCTGGAGGTAAATCAACTGCTTGCATCCACCGAACTGGATGAACCGTCCATGCGGTTTACCAAAAATGTGATGGAAGAAATTGCAAAGCAGAAAATTGCTCCCGCCACCCGGACTTATCTTAACAAAAGGATTATCTGGGGTATCGGCATCTTCTTTATTTTCCTGTTGCTTTCTGTATTGATTTATGGCTTTAGCCAGGTTGAATGGACAAACGGCACACCCGATACTATCATAACCGATACCATCAGCAAGGTTGATTTCAGCAAATTCTTCAATAATTCATGGGTAAATGCTTTTGTCATTGTAAATGTAATACTGGGGCTATTCCTGCTTGATGCCTATTTAAGCAATAAAAGGAAGAAATTCCGCAAAGAAGCCTGATGATAGAATAGACCATTAAGTCCGGCGCCCCTTCTGCTGACTCGTTTAGCGGAAGGGGTTTTTGATTGGCCAGGTCAAAAATGCTTACCTGTTTAACGCCTCAGACAGAATCGAAAACGATTTAAGCTTGGCCTGTAAGTCGTAAATAGGGCTGGCGACCATCAGTTCATCAATTCCTGTTTCTTCAATAAATACCGATAAGCTTTGCTGCAGGGTTTGCCCGCTACCTGTAAAAGTGTACGCCGTCATGTTATATAATGCCTGCTGTACCTCGGGATTGTTGATAACAGCGGGCAAAGGAGTCGGCGCCTGCAACGGACTACGTGTATTGGTAATTATCCCTAAAAACATCCGGTAAAGGCTAGTGGAAAGAAGTTCCGCTTCTTCATCTGTATCTGCGGCCATCACATTTATACAGGCCATTACATAAGGCTTCTCTAAGTGAACAGATGGCTGAAAGTTTTTCCTGTATATATCAATAGCTATACCGAATTGCGCCGGGGCGAAGTGAGCGGCAAAAGCATAAGGCAAGCCCATCTTTGCTGCCAGGTAAGCGCTGTCGGTACTTGACCCTAATATCCATAAAGGAACATCCGCCCCTTCGCCGGGGAATGCCCTCACTTTTGAATCCTTATTGGCTATGCTGAAATAATTTTGAAGTTGCCTTATTTCTGCCTGAAAATCGTAAACCAAAGAAGCATTATTTCTGCGCAATGCCATAGCTGTAAGCTGGTCTGTTCCGGGAGCCCGGCCCAAACCCAGGTCAATTCTGCCGTGATAAATGCTTGCCAATGTGCCAAACTGCTCTGCTATCACTAACGGACTATGGTTGGGCAGCATAATGCCCCCGGAACCTACACGAATATCTCCCCTGGTCAGTCCTGCCACATGGCCTATCAGCACAGCCGTGGCCGAACTGGCAATATGTTCCATATTATGATGCTCTGCCAGCCATACCCGCTTATATCCGAGCGATTCGGCATGACGGGCGACTTCAACTGTATTATTAATCGCCGTACCGGCATTTCCACCTTCTGTAACGATTGCCAGCTCTAAAACGGACAGCGGTATCTTCTTCAATGTATCTGTGCTTATTTATGGAACAACTAATAACAAAGTCTGACGGTTATTGTTTATACAATCAATTGCTATGCATCAAATAAAAAGGACCCGCATACTATTTTTCTAATAAAATATTTCCTTTAGAACAATATCCCCCTGAAAAATACCTGCTTTAATGAGCCTGTTACTTACGCAATACTAACACCCGTTAATTGCTCCATAAGAAAACCTTAGTTTTGTGGCTCAAACTGCATCAATGGACATCAAGAATAACATACTGGAAACAATTGGCAACACCCCGCTGATACGTTTGAATAAGCTCACTAAAGATTTTCCCTGTACGGTGCTGGCCAAAGTGGATTATTTTAACCCCGGCAATTCCATCAAAGACCGCATGGCCCTGAAAATGGTGGAAGTGGCAGAGCAGGAAGGAAAATTAAAACCCGGCGGCACCATCATCGAAGGCACCAGCGGCAATACCGGCATGGGGCTGGCATTGGCCGCCGTAGTAAAAGGCTATAAATGTATTTTTGTTACTACAGATAAACAATCCAAAGAAAAGGCAGACATACTTAAAGCGGTAGGCGCTGAAGTGATTGTTTGCCCCACCAATGTTCTTCCTGAAGACCCGAAAAGCTATTACAGTGTGGCGGCAAGACTGGCTAAGGAAATACCCAACTCCTACCACATGAACCAGTACGATAACCTGGCCAACCGCCTGGCACACTACGAAACCACCGGGCCGGAGCTATGGGAACAAACGGACGGGCAAATTACCCATCTTGTTTGCACAGCCGGAACCGGCGGCACTATTACAGGCACAGCACAATTCTTAAAAGAAAAGAACCCCAACATTAAAATATGGGCCATTGATGTATATGGCTCTTTGCTCACCAAGTATTTCCGCACCGGCGAAATTGATATGAACGAAGTGCACCCGTATATCAGCGAGGGCTTCGGAGAAGATTTTGTTCCGGCCAATTATGATATGTCCGTCATTGACCACTTTGAGCAGGTAACAGACAAAGACGGGGCCGTTATGGCAAGAAGACTGGCCAAAGAAGAAGGATTGTTTTGCGGCTACAGCGCCGGAAGCTGCCTGCAGGGGTTAATGCAATTGAAACAAAACCTGAAGAAAGGCGACCTCGTTGCCTGCATCCTGCATGACCATGGCAGCCGCTATGTAGGAAAAATTTACAACGACCAGTGGATGATAGAACGGGGCTTCCTGGATGTAAAAACATTCAGGGATGTGGTAAGTGCAAGGGGCGCCAAACGCCTGATTACCGTATTGCCATCCCAGACAGTGGCAGAAGCGGTAGAACTGATGCAGAAATACGATATAGAGCAACTCCCTGTTATGAATGGCAACGGACCTTCCGGCTCCATCAGCGAAGGGGGCTTATTCCAGAAAATATTCAACAACCCTGAAATAAAAAATGCCAAAGTGGAGGAAGTGCTGGAACCTTCTCTCCCGCTGGTTTCATTTGATACCCCGATAGAAAAAATAAGAACCCTTATCAACAAGGAAAACGGGGCAGTGCTGGCCAAAGATGAAGCCGGTAGTTTTCATATTGTTACCAAGTATGATGTAATTCAGGCGCTTGGAAACTAATCTGCAATAATCTCATTATCATAGCCTAACAAATTATTGCTTCTATTTTATTTCGTATAATTACGGATAATTACTACCAAATTTTTACTATTAAAATCATAGGGAAAAAAGTAGGTTGAATAAGATAATTTGCTCTATGCAGGAATAGCGGTGCTCTATACTTTTGTATCAGATTCCAACTCCGGTAAAAAACCAACCAATTCCAATCCTTCCTTACAAAAGCCGAAAACCGATACCTGGAAAAACAATAAAATCCGGAACCTGAAAAGCCCTGTAAACCCAATCCTGAAAAACCGGAATAGCCAATTCAACTGACTTGAAAAGCCAGATCCCTGAAAAAACCAGAACAATCCGAACTATCCGAAAAGAGCCGTTTAACACCCAATATCCCGATTGACAAGGCCGCCAATCCCAATCCTTTTAAAACCTGGTAATCTAGTGTCACCGTTTTTCAAATCCTGGAAAAAAACTACGTATCCGGAAAACCTCCTGCCAAGCAAAAATTGGCAGGAGGCGCGGTGATCCGGGTTAAGGCTTCTCCTCTTTCTTCCTTTCCTTTAGTTTTGTTTCATGTCCCGATACACCGATCAGACTGCAGAGCCTGTTTTCATTCCTTCTTTTCCCAAAAGGATTATCTCACTTGTTCCATCCCAAACCGAATTGCTTGCCCGCCTTGGATTAGAAGATGAAGTAATTGGCATCACTAAATTCTGCGTACATCCGGAAAGATGGTTCAACACAAAAACAAGAACGGGCGGCACCAAACAGGTAAACTTTGATGTTGTTCAACAGTTGAAACCCGACCTCATTATTGCCAATAAAGAAGAAAACGTAAAAGAACAGGTGGAGGAGTTAAAAAAATATTACCCCGTATGGGTAAGTGATGTAAACGACCTGGACGGGGCTTTGGACATGATAACACAAATCGGAATAATCACCAACCGTCAACAAGCGTCAACGGTAATAATATCAACCATCAGGGAAAATTTTTTACACCTTCCGCCGGTTACTGCCCCGCTACGCACCGCCTACCTTATCTGGCAAAAGCCTTATATGACTGTTGGTGGCGATACATTCATCCACTCCATGCTGAAGGCCGCCGGTTTTGAGAATGTTTTTGCAGGCAAAAGCAGGTATCCTGAAATAACTATCGAAGAACTCAAGCTACTTCATCCAGACATTATTCTCCTTTCATCAGAGCCTTATCCTTTTAAGCAAAAACATGCAGACGAATTGCAACAGCATTTACCTTCAGCAAAAATTGTGCTGGCAGACGGTGAAATGTTCAGTTGGTACGGCAGCAGGTTGATAGAAGCCCCCGCTTATTTCACCAGGCTTCGTAATGAAATAAAATAATACGAACTTAGAAGCTGGCTATACAGCAATATCAACAATACTTATTTGCATGAATTTTACTGACGATACGGAACCGGCAGGCATAGCCGGGAATGATAAGCCCTCCCGGAAAAAGCCGATGTACCCTATTAATACAACCTTCAGGGATTATTTGAATAAATACGGGCGGGAAGTAAAACTGCCCGTAAGCTATAACAACCTGCTTAACTACACCTGGTCAACCCCCATAAAAGATAAAAACGGCAATGACACCCATTGGGAAAAAACCTCTTACGACAGCCGGGAATGGGATTTTATCCGGGAAGGGCTGGTAAAAATTTATGCTATATTAAAAACGGAAGGCGATTTCAGCTTTATCAGCCATTTGGATGTAGCCCGTATTGATTACTGCACATTTGGTAATTCCCACCCCTTCCGCATCCGTATTGTAAACAAGTACAATGATAACTATGACCACTATTACATCAAGATTGCCGACGCCTCCCGCATTTATGGATTGGAACTGGAACATATCTTGTCCCCTAACCGCATTACTTTTTATACCCATAAAGACACATTGGTAGAAGAACATATACCCGGTATTCCCGGCGATATATTCATACAGCAGTTTCTTGACAGCCCCGAAACCAATCAAATACGCCTGGCCAAAGAGTTTGTAAAGTTCAACGAACGGTGTTTTGTACGCCTTTTGGGCGATATGCGCAGTTATAATTTTGTAGTGGATATTACACCTGATATTGAAGACTACCAATACCGCATTCGCTGTATTGATTTTGACCAGCAATCCTATGAAGGAAGAAAGAACCTGTACCTGCCGCAGTTTTTCAAGGAAAATTATCCTTTTGTGCAGCTTTGCCTCAGCCATCTTAATAAAGAATCCATAGAGCAATACCAGTTTGAAGAAAGGACCATGATCACTTTCCGGCTGGCTGCAGCCCGCTACCGCATTAAAGAACTATTGGATATTATGGCAAAAGACGAAATTTCATCAGCACAAAAAACGGAACAGTTGAAAGAAGAACTGGACAGTTATTTTCATACCCACTCATTCCGCAAGAACCGCTCTATGGGAAATGTAGTAAAAACGCAATTAAAGCAAACACTTCGAAAAAACCTGATGCTGGTGCAAAAAAACATTGGCAAACAAAAAGACAGCCCCCATAATCAGTAGCGGCATAATTGAATAAATCGTTTATATTAGCACCCGCTATTTAACGATTGCCTGTCGGCAGACAGGCAGGCTTGCTTTTTAATTAACCAACAGTAATTTTTTTTTCATGAAAAAATACAAACCAGGCGTACTATTCGGTGAAGAATTAGAAGCCCTTTTAAAAGACGCAAAAGACAACCAGTTTGCGCTGCCCGCTGTAAACACTATCGGCACCAACACCATCAATGCAGTGCTTGAAACAGCAGCAAAAGTCAATTCACCCGTTATTATCCAGTTTTCCAATGGCGGCGCCCAGTTTATTGCCGGTAAAGGAATGCCCAACGACCAGTTGCAGGGCAATATTTACGGCGGTATTTCCGGCGCTTTGCACATTCATAATGTAGCAAAATATTATGGCGTTCCCGTTGTAATCCATACCGACCATGCGGCCAAAAAATGGCTGCCCTGGATAAGCGGCCTGATAGATGCCGGTGAACAGTTTTATAAAGAAAAAAAGCAACCGCTTTTCAGTTCGCACATGCTTGACTTAAGCGAAGAGCCGATTGAAGAAAATATTGCCACATCCGTTGAGTTTTTCAAACGGATGAAACCGCTGGGCATGGCCATTGAGATAGAACTTGGCGTTACCGGCGGCGAAGAAGACGGCGTGGACAACAGCGATGTGGATAATTCAAAACTTTACACACAACCGGAAGATGTTGCCTATGCTTATAAAGAATTGAGCCAGGTAGGTTCGCTGTTTACCATTGCCGCTGCATTTGGCAATGTGCATGGTGTATATAAACCCGGCAACGTATCCCTGCGCCCGGAAATATTAAACAACAGCCAGGTTTATATTGAAAAAGAACTGAAAACAGGGCCTAAGCCGGTATTATTCGTTTTCCATGGTGGCAGCGGCTCTCCCCAAAACCAGATAAGGGAAGCCATCGGCTATGGCGCTATTAAAATGAATATTGATACAGACCTGC
This sequence comes from uncultured Chitinophaga sp., assembly GCA_964560445.1. Lineage (GTDB taxonomy): Bacteria > Bacteroidota > Bacteroidia > Chitinophagales > Chitinophagaceae > JJ008. Next base: position 41,350 of record CAZLLT010000012.1, read on the forward strand.
AATGGGCTTTCTGGGAAGGTGTATTAAACAATTATAAAAAGAACGAAGCCTACCTGCAGGGCCAGCTCGGTAACCCGGAAGGAGAAGATAAACCAAATAAAAAATACTACGATCCCCGTGTATGGTTAAGAAAAGGCGAAGAATCGTTCAGCAAGCGGCTGGAAACAGCATTTGAAGACCTGAACTGTATTAACAGGAACGCCTGATGCTAACAGACCCGTATATTTTAATCATTCCGGCCACAAGCCGGAATTTTTTTGCCCCCTTATTCTGAAAAAATGATTTCCGAAATACCTTGTATCCTCAGATTCTGTAGATGAGAAATATATTTCGTTCCATAATTACCTGGAGCCCTTGCTGGTGCGCAGGGCGGAGAAATTGTATGTTGGGCAACCCTACCGCAGTATCGAACTGTGAAAGAAATGGTTCCAAATGAACTTGCAAACACATATCAGTCATTTGTATACTATTTAATAGCAGGCCAGGGAGGTTCCAGCAATATCCCCTGAGTTATTGTAACCCGTTCGCTAATAGAATGCTTGAATGCACCGATAAATTCAAAAATAAAATTATGGTCATCGCTAACTTCATCTCCTTCATTGTGAATTCTATAATCTACTATCCTAATCGGCACAATAACATACTTAAACCTTTTATATCCTTGAAAACATTTTCCAATAGCAGGCTTAAAGAAAGGAACCATCCAGTTGCTTATTTGCTTATCATAAGTCGACCAAATATAAAAAGTATCAACCATCCCCTCTGTAAGGCCAAATTGAACTATCGCTGTTTGCTCAATAATACTTGTATCGGTTCTGTTGGTGAATGAAGCGTCAATTATTTTATACAATTTCGCCCAGCTATTCCAATAGGTGCTGTCATGTTTTTGGGCCGATGCAATACCTGGTTTCAAAAAAATGAACCCAATAATCCCGGCTTTTAAAATTAAAGTCAATCGCATAAATTTTTAAGTTTTAAGCCTTGGGCTGTAATATTATAGGTCGATGTACATTCTGGAAAACCCCTACTGTAAATGGAACGGGTTGCGTCTTATCCTGCGCTGCAATATTTATAGCCATCATGTCGCATCTACCTGGGTGTAATTTAAAAATATCTGCTTCTTTCAAACCACTCCACCCAATTGCCCTGTAAATAGAATCCTTAATGGCCGGGCTAATATCGTTATTAGTGAACGCATATAAAGAGGCCGATACTTGTTGTACCCAATTAAGAGCAATCAGGTTATGTTGTTGAATCTCTGTAGGAGGGCTGTTAGGATATATTCCTCCCCAAAATATAGGAAATTTCAACTTCACATAATTTGAATCAGTAATGTAGCCCTGAAGGTACAAAGTAAAAATATAATCGATATATGCATGCATTGCTTCATGTACCATTGAGGCTGCTATATATTCTTTTGTCCCATTATTTAAGAAATCTTCCTTCCACGACGAGTCTCCTCCTGCAACAACTTGCGTTGAGCTACCACTGCGAAAGAGGGACTCGTCGCCTACGGAAACGAGAATTTTAGCTACTTATTCTAAGAAATTCTAGTTTGTAATGAAGCAACCACTTGCCATATACCGTCTTTCTTCTCCAAAAAAAATATCCTGGTTTCTGCGTTTAATATCTCGCTTTGCCGGGTTAGTTCCAAAATAGCCTTATCTTTTAAAAAAAGTACTTCTGAAAAGATCAGGTAATCATTGGTATTAAATTTCCTTTTAAACTCAAACCATCCGGAATCCCTTAAGAAATTTTCAGCCTCTGTCTTACGAATAATATTAACAGTACTCTTGTTTATACAAAGAACAGGGAACTTCCCATTCTTTAATTTTTTCTTTTTTGCTTCTGCACTTTTCAATATTGGTTTCCAACTTGAATCCAGTTTCAACCTATTAACCACGAAGCCATTATTATTTTCAGGAAAAAATGCTATCGTAGAGTAATCAACCTCAATGATATCCCTGTTCAAGGTACTGTCTGCAATAAGGATATTTTGGCTTGTATCGTTATAAGTATAATAGTATCTAATAGCAGCACAGTAAATTTTTTTTAGATTTTTCTTTTGAGAAAAAACCGGCCCGGATAAACCAGTGAAAATGAAACATATCAACAGTAATTTTCTTTTCATTCCTATTTTTTAATTACAATTAGGTCTTAATCGTAGTGAATCAACAAAATGAGTAGTAAAATTTCCACAATTACCCAAAGGAAATGTTCCAATCAATGATTCTCTTGATGTCGCATTAATTTGCAAAATTTTGCAAGTATCAATTCCCATATTAGGCAGTGTTTTCCATACACTGGTTTCATAAAGACTCATCCTTCCAAATGCTCTCAGTACTGAATCCCTTAATACAGTTGGTGCGGCCTGATTGTAAAAAGGGCTACCGAGCTGTACAAATAAATTCACAAATTCCGTACCCATAATTATATGCTCCTGATTTTGAGTCGGTGCAGAAGGTTGATTAAAATATTCCCAGTACATCCCATAATGTGCTTTCATAAAATTGCTGTCAATCGAACCTAACCCTGCATTCAGCCATGCCTCATATTGACCTAGGCGCAATCTAAACGTTGCATGCATCGCTTCATGGATTAGAATCGATACTATATACTCTATACTTGCATTTCTTAAATACCATCCATTTAGTTCAATTGTGGCGGAAAAATGAGTTTGCCCGTCTACGTCAAGAACAAAATTAGGCGCAATCTTAGTTTCAGCCGAAGGTTGTAAATTTTGTGTATTAGTAGTAGAGGTGTCAATAGTTAGATGCATATATGCTGAATCTTCAAAAACTTCACTTCCAGCAATCTGCCCAAGCCAATTTAAATCTGATAGAGAATCAATTAAAGAGGCAATACATGGATATTTTTGCATAATACTATTTGCTACACCCACAGTATCATAATTATTGGGGTTAAAAGCTGCTGGAGATGGTATCGGTACCCAGGGTATGGGACAGGAAGGCCCTGGTTGTTCGTCTTCTGTTGACATTCTTTCCAATGCCGGGCATACCGGTATATTCGGCAGGTCTTCAAGACCACCCGGTGTACCGCCTCCACTTCCACCGCCCCCTCCGCCTGAAGGGTAAATAAGTGGGCCTGGATCGAAACCTCCACCTCCTCCGCTCGGAGGAAGAGGTCCGGTCTGCACCCATATCGGGTTACAAATTTGGAAACTTCCATAATCATAATAACATCCCGGAACTATAATTATATCTTCTGGAACCATTCTGATCGTCGTTGTAGGGCCGCAGGGGATATATACATTATAAATTTCACAATCCATATCCCAGAAATCTGTAACCGGTTGCCCATTGCCATTCTCTGAACGGGAGTCATTTACTCTTTTTACCTTAAGGGTATCATTCTCGTCCACGCCAAAAATCCGTCCATCGTACACAAAAAAGCTGTCTGTTTCAAACAGCTCCTTATCAAATACCGCAAACATGTTAAAGATGTTCCGGGCACTCCATTTCTTTGTTGTGTCAAAGCCATACAGGCTGTAGTGCTGCGGATAAACGATATTATAAGCCGTGTCCCTTGCTGAAAATAAGTTAATGGCAACGGTCATTACAGCGGAAGTAACATTGCCCATTGTTAACGGGATAAATACAACGGTTGTGTCCCGGGGAAGCTCCCCGCCTTCAATACTGATGCCATTGCTTCCGGGAGGAACATTTACCCATGCCTTATCCCATCTTGGATAACCGGCCTTATTGATCAATGCGGGGGTAAACTTTAAAGTAGAATCCTGTTTCTGCATATCCGCTGCAATAGCTTTTACAACGGGATGCGTACCGGCAGGAATGGTGAAGAACCGGCTTGTTAAGACAGGTGTTGTTCCGGGGCTATCCGGTCTTTCAATAATAGTATCTATTTTTCTACAGGCTATTACCAAAAGTACAACCAGGCAAGCAGAAGAAAACGGGATAGGCGGCAATATTGTATTCGCATAAGCATGGGGTTTGCCTGCAAAGTATATAGTTACTGCCTTCCAAAAAATACCATAAACAGGTTATTTTTTATCGCTTTGTGGCATTATGTTTGTGGGCGGCACGGTACACTCAAATCTCCATCAGCCGCATAGTTAGCTGAAACCCTTAGTTTTTCAGCAACGAATTACCTACAGCACATTTCAGGCAGCGGATGTTGCTACAATATTCGTTCTTTAATTCTATCAGCGACTGGCTGTCGAAAGCATTACTATTGTTTATGCCAAGTTCAGCAAACTTCCTGGTAATAGCGTTGCTTTCAGCGCCTGTTTGCATCAGCCATTGCAGGGCTTTGTCTTTATACTGTTGCTCATTATGATAGTCGCCATAGGCGAACAGCAGAGGCACAACCGTATTGATAATGATCGTATCAATTGTTGCCGTTCCCATTTTTTTCTTTCTGAAACCACCCGGTTCATCAAAACGGTAATGATAATGCCAGTAATCATTGGCAGTTACATCAAGCAATTGCCTTATTTCTTCCACGGCTTTTGCTTCTTTGATTTTTGAAAAAAGATGAACCGACTGGTGTACCAGCATGGCAAGCTGTGCCAACCGTATGGTTGGAAAATTGCCGGGCCTCATTCTTAAAAAATGAACCGGGTGATGAACGGGTTGCAGGTTATATTTTTTCTTCAGGAAGTTATACTCCCGCTGAAGCAGAACCGGGTAATCTTCATTAAAGTTACCGTTGAGCAGACCTGCCTGCCCTAAGAGTAGTGCCTCCAACTGAATAATCTGCTCTTTATTTTTCGCCAGTATATTGACGGGCACTGACCGGGCCATTAGTTCAAAAGCCTGTGCATTCACCTTCATCCCAAAACTCCTTGCCATCAGCCACCAGCAGGTTTCTTCCCAATGATGATTGGTTTGTTCCAGGTACTTATTTATTAACTCCGATTTTCGCAGTAATCTTTCCGCCACCAGCCTGTCTTTCCAGCTTTTCCAGGTCAGCTCATTTGCCAGATGAATATTTTTCTCGCATGGAATAAAAGAATGGCGGGACATCAACTCTTCATACCGCCGCAGCAAAATACCCGAAACCCGGCCTTTTAATTCCAAAACAGGTAGTCGGCCATCCGGCCTGTCATGCTCCCACACCACATGCAATATCACATTATTGTAATTGGCATCCTGCTGGTGCCGGTGCTTTTCCCAATCCGATGTTTTGAGATGAAGCTCTACCGTTCCGGCCCAAAGTGTGCCGCCAATCTTTATTTTGGCCCCGTAGAAATCAGGCCCCTGGTTGGTATTATAAAGGCCGGGGTACAGCACTTCCAGTTGGTTGCCGGATGTGGTAAGCAATCCCTGCCCGCTATAATACCGGTATTGCCATATATAGTGCAGCAATTTCTCTGTCATACGGCTTAGTTGATAGGCTTCGAGGCGGTATTCGTAAAATTACTTTAAAAAGGCAGAACAGCCCGGTTTAACATTTTTCCAACTGTAATTCAAAACCGCCCTGCATCCGGATAGCATCCGGGCAACCGGTAATCACCAAAACAAAAAAAATTGTACTTTACAAACCGCTGAATTATGAAAAACGAAAAGATCACACTGGCTATGGTTGACGATCACCAGATCGTTATTGACGGACTGATGTCCTTATTAAAAGGGCATGAAAAATTTCAGTTTGCTTTTGCCACTACCGACTCCGGCGAAGTGGTTGAAAAAATTGCCGAAACACCCGTAGATGTGCTGCTTACGGATGTAATGATGCCGAAACTGCCCGGCAACCAGCTTGCCAAACAGGTAAAGGAAAAATATCCCGGTGTAAAAATACTGGCGCTGTCCATGAGCGGGCAGGGCGACCTTGTAAACGAAATGATTGAGGATGCAGACATTTCCGGCTATGTGCTGAAAAATATCGGCAAGCAGGAACTGGTAAAAGCCCTGGAAAAAATTGCCAACGGCGGCATTTATTTCAGTGAGGAAGTGATTGACGAACTGCAACGCACCAGCCAGCGCAAAAAACAAAAAGAAGAAGCCCATCTTACCGGCAGGGAGGTCGAGATCATCCGGCTGATAGAAAAGGAATACAACAACAAGCAGATAGCAGAAGAACTATTTATCAGTGAAAGAACGGTAGAAACACACCGCAAGAATATTTTCCGGAAAACAGCCACTAACTCCGTTATCGGCCTGGTGAAATATGCATATGAACACAGGTTGATATAGTTTCTAAAACCTATCTCAAAAGTATTGTTTCCCACTAAGCCACCAAACGCACAAAGAAATTTTAATTGATTATCACCGCTTTGTGTTCTCCGTGTCCGTGTGCCTACCGGCAGGCAGGTTTGTGGAATATATAAACCTTGACTTTTGAGATAGCTTGTATGTATTATTCGTCAGAAATGGTAATTCGGGCAACTATGAAACCGATATCTTACTATTATCACAACTTTAAAATGAGGAATAAAGCGATATACTGTGCCCCAGAAAGGGGCATTAATTTTTTTAGAAGAGGCTACAGGAAAAACGGTTATCAGCCATAAAAACGTTGAAACCCTTAAATTTGCACAATTTTTATAGACTTTATAATTTGATAATATGGCAGATATTTTTGAACGTTTGATCAAAAACTACGGCCCTATCGGGCAACACAGGGAAAGGGCACACGGCTATTTTGCCTTCCCCAAATTAGAAGGTGAAATCGGCAGTCGCATGAATTTCCGCGGCAAGGAAATGATTGTATGGAGCCTGAATAATTACCTGGGCCTGGCCAACCACCCCGAAGTAAGGAAAGCCGATGCAGAAGGCGCCGTAAACTATGGCCTGGCGCTGCCTATGGGTGCCCGCATGATGAGCGGCAACAGCGACCTGCATGAAAAATTAGAGGCTGAACTGGCCGCTTTTGAAGGCAAGGAAGATGCCGCCTTATTGAATTATGGCTATCAGGGAATGGTGAGCATCATTGATGCGCTGTGCAGCCGCCACGACGTTATCGTATATGATGCTGAAAGCCATGCCTGTATCATTGACGGGTTGCGCCTGCACCCCGGCCACCGCTATGTGTTTAAGCATAACGATATAGAGGATTTCGACAAACAACTGCAACGTGCCACTGCCCTGATCGAAAAACAAAATGCCGGGGGCATACTCGTTATTACGGAAGGTGTATTCGGCATGGCCGGCGACCAGGGCAAGCTGAAAGAAATTGCAGCCTTTAAAGACAAGTATTCATTCCGCCTGCTGGTGGACGATGCACATGGCTTCGGCACATTGGGAAAAACAGGGGCCGGAGCAGGTGAAGAACAGGGCGTACAGGACAAAATAGACCTTTACTTTTCCACTTTTGCCAAGTCAATGGCTTCCATCGGCGCTTTTATTGCAGGCGACAGAAAGATCATTGATTATATCCGCTACAATATCCGTTCGCAGATATTTGCTAAAAGCCTGCCCATGCCGCTGGTAATCGGCAACCTGAAACGCCTGGAACTGCTGAAAACACAGCCGCAACTGAAAGAAAAGCTATGGGAAAATGCCCGTAAGCTGCAAAACGGGTTAAAGGAAAGAGGGTTTGACATAGGCAATACCGACTCCGTAGTAACGCCGGTATATATGAAAGGCGGTGTGGAAGAAGCTACCGCAATGGTCATGGACCTCCGGGAAAATTACCGTATCTTCTGCTCTATTGTTGTGTACCCCGTTATACCCAAAGGGCATATCATTTACCGCCTGATACCAACAGCATCGCATACTGACGAAGATATTCGGCAAACCCTGGAGGCATTTTCGGCCACCAAGAAAAAACTGGATGCCGGCGAATACAAAGCAGAAGCCATACCCGATATGGCTGATTCCAAATAAAGTTTATGCTTTCATGTAAAAGGCATCCTGAATGGATGCCTTTTACATATACGGCAGCCGGGTTTGCCCCAATTACACTACATTTAAATCTTCTAAAAATACGGTTATGCAGAAAATTGTTTTCCTGTTCCTGTTGCTGCCTGTAACCCTGCTGGCGCAGCAAAAAGAAATTACACTTGATAATATTTATAAAAAAGGTACTTTCCGTGGCGAGGCGGTCAGGGGGTTTGAAGGTGAGGATGTAACATCTCTCGTAAATGAAGAAGATGTAAAAGACGAAAAGGGGAAAAAACTGCCCCTTACCAATTACCTGCTTAACCCTGCCGAAAGCAAACTGCTTGTCTTTACTGAAAGAGAAGCTATCTATCGCCGTTCTTCAAAAGCCTTTGTATACCTGCATGATATTGCTTCGAAAAAGACCGTTCGTATTGACAACGATAAACTGCTCCATGCCACTTTTTCGCCTGACGGGAGCCGCATTGCCTATGTAAAAGACAATAACCTTTACCTGTATGATATTGCTTCCGGCAATAAAAAAGCCGTTACTACCGATGGCAAATGGAACTTCATCATCAATGGCAACTGCGATTGGGTGTATGAAGAAGAATTTGAATTTACCCGTGCTTACCAATGGAGCGAAAAGGGCAGCTATATTGCCTATTACCGGTTTGACGAAAGTGATGTTAAAGAATACCAGTTCACTCAATATGATGATACCTACAATAAACAATACATTTATAAATATCCCAAAGCCGGTGATGACAACTCGAAAGTAGAAATACATATTTACGACATTGCAACCGGCCAGAACGTAAAAGCCCAATATGAACAAGGTGATATTTATATTCCCCGCATTAAATGGACAAAAGATGATAATAAGCTGGTGGTGTACTGGATGAACCGCCACCAGAACCATTTGAAATTATTGCTTACCGATGCACAGACCGGCATATCCAATTCCCTTTATGAAGAAACCAATAACTATTTCGTGGAGATCAATGATGACTGGTGGTTTTTAAAAGACGGTAAGCACCTGCTTTTTACCAGCGAAATGAACGGGTTCCGTCATCTTTATCTCTACAGCCTGGATGGCAAAAGCAAAATACAGGTTACAAAAGGAAATTTTGAAGTAACGGAAGTAAACGGCGTAGATGAAGTAAATAAACTCATCTATTACACAACGGCTTATCCCCGGCCTATGGACAGAAACCTTTTCGTTACTGATTTTGCGGGCAAAAAAACATTTCAGCTTACGCAGGGCGAAGCCTGGCACAGAACCGAGATAAACGATGCCTTCACACAGTTTTATGATTACAGGTCGGATATCAATACACCGCAAGCGGTGGCTTTGTATGACATCGCAACGGATAAAAAGAAAACCATACAGGCAAAGCTTGTAAAAACGGTTGGCGATAATGCAAAGCTGAAAGACACCATCAGCGTTTATGGGTTTGGCCAATCCGAATTTATCCGCATACCCAACAGTAAAGGCGATACGCTTAACGGCTGGATGCTGAAACCAGCCGGTTTTGACCCGGCAAAAAAATACCCTGTTTTGTTCTGTAATTACGGTGGCCCCGGCTCGCAACAGGTAGCCAACCGGTTTGGCGCCACCAGCGCCTGGCACCAGTTGCTGGCGCAGAAAGGATTTATTATTGTAAGTGTTGATAATACCGGAACAGGTTTCAGGGGCGAAGAATTTAAAAAGAAAACTTACCTGCAATTAGGCAAGTATGAAATAGAAGACCAGATAGATGCGGCAAAATACTTAAGCGGATTATCTTTTGTAGATAAAGATAATATTGGTCATTGGGGATGGAGCTATGGCGGTTTTATGAGTTCCCTGGCCATTACAAAAGGGAATGAGGTGTTCAGCGCTGCCATAGCCGTAGCGCCTGTTACTTCCTGGAGATACTATGATAATATTTACACCGAAAGGTATATGCGTACCCCGCAGGAAAATGCTTCGGGCTACGATGATAACTCCCCTATCAATCATACCGATAAAATAAAAGGGAAATACCTCATCATACACGGCACGGCAGATGATAACGTTCATTTTCAGAATGCTACGCAAATGATTACGGCGCTGGTAAAAAGCAATATTGATTTTGAAAGCGCCTACTACCCGAATAAAAACCACGGTATTTCCGGTTTCCAGGACAATACGAGTTTCCATTTATGGAGCAAAATGACAAACTGGATAATAGAGAACCTGGGCAATTCCAATACAAAAACACTTGTTCCTTCCTCCTCTGAACCAAAAGGTTTTTGAAAGCCTATAGTATATAAAAAAAGAACCCCCGATGTGAATCGGGGGACCCTAATCAAAAACCATTAACCATTAAACCTTATCCTATGAAAATTCATTGCTAATATCGTCAATAAATAAATAACTCAAAACATTTGGAATGATTTTTTTTCAACTTTTTCGGAAGAAGACAAATAAACGCCCAAATACTTGATTGTACTCAACTTCTTGTGCTTTTTCTTAAGTTATTGAATATCTTTTGTTAAGGCGTTAAGCTAATTTGGTAAGTAAATCCCTCCCCGTTTACAGGGGTAATAAACTTAATATGATAAAAATTCTTGTATCCATCACAGGGGCCAGCGGCTCCGTTTATGCGGCCACTTTGCTGGCCAAGCTTGAATTGATAAAAGACCAATGGGATGAAGTATCGCTGCTGATGACGGAAAATGCAAAAGCCATCTGGCAGACGGAATTAGGCCATGATGAATGGAAGAGCAGCTTTGCAAAGCTGTATGCGCCCAACGATTTTACGGCCCCTTTTGCTTCCGGCTCCGGCCGGTACGATACCATGATCATTATCCCCTGCTCCATGGGAACGCTGGGGCGCATTGCATCCGGCATTTCCAACGATCTTATCTCCAGGGCGGCCGATGTAATACTCAAAGAAAGAAGAAAGCTGATATGCGTACCGAGAGAAACGCCCTTCAGCCTGGTACATATCCGCAACATGGAAACCATAACGCTTGCCGGGGGCATTATCTGCCCGGCCAGCCCGTCTTTTTACAGCCAGCCCAAAACAATAGAAGAAGCCGTATCCACTGTTACCGACAGGATACTTGACCTGGCCGGCTTTGATATTACTACTTTCCGCTGGGGAAATTAGGTTGTTTATCGTTTATTTATAATCCGGCAGCAAGCCAACATTATAAAACATAAAGCTCCATTTATCAGCTACTTCTTCAATGGCCTGTTTTGTATTACCCGTACCATGCCCCACATTGGTTTCTATGCGGATTAATACAGGATTAACGCCCCGCTGCTTTTCCTGCATTGTAGCTGCAAACTTGAATGAATGTGCCGGCACCACCCTGTCATCATGATCGGCGGTAAGCACCAGCGTTGCAGGATAGGCTGCTTCTTTTACATTATGTACAGGTGAATATTTATACAGGTAGTCAAACATTTCCTTGCTTTCTTCCGATGTGCCGTAGTCATAAGCCCAACCGGCCCCTGCGGTAAATTTGTGATAGCGCAGCATATCCAGCACGCCTACGGCGGGGAATGCCACTTTGCACATATCCGGCTGCTGCGTTATACAAGCCCCTACAAGCAGGCCGCCGTTACTGCCGCCCTCAATGGCCAGCAAGTCCCTTGAGGTGTATTTATTATCCACCAGGTATTGCGCCGCTGCTATAAAATCATCAAATACATTTTGCTTCTTTGTTTTTACTCCCTGGTTATGCCATTCTTCGCCATATTCGCCGCCACCCCTGATATTGGGCACCGCATAGATACCGCCATTCTCCAGCAGTATAACAGCCGAAGTGCGGAAAGCCGGTGTAAGGCTTACGCTGAACCCGCCATAGCCATATAACAGGCATGGGTTTTTGCCATTCAACTCTATCCCTTTCTTGTAGGTGATAATCATAGGCACTTTTGTACCATCTTTGGATTGATAGAACACTTGTTTTGATTCATATTCTTCCGGCTTGAATTTCACTTTCGGTTCCTTATACACAACACTTTCTCCGCTTTCTACATTAAACCCATAAATCATAGCCGGGTTTACGTAAGAAGTAAATGTGTAATAAATATCTTTCTCTTCTTTCCTGCCGCTAAAACCTCCGGCGCTTCCCGGCCCGGGCAATGCAATTTCCCTGACCAGTTTACCTGAAGTATCATGCTGGCTTACCTGGCTGATTGCATCTTTTAAATACTTGCAGAACAAATAACCGCCTGCGGAAGAAGCCGACAGCACTTCGGGCCTTGCTTCAATAATGGTTTGCCAATTTTCAGGGGCAGGGGCGGCAGCCGGCACCCGAACTATTCTACCAGTCGGCGCATCCTTGTCTGTTTTAATATAAAAATAGTTGTCATCGGTATATACAACACTGTGCGAATTGTTCATATCGCTTACCAGCGGCTGAACAGATGCCGCAGGGTCAGTAAGGTCTAAGACATACAAGCTGTTGCCATAGGTTTGATTAGCCAATGAGATAAACAGCCATTTTTCATCTTCCGATACACCGCCCCCAATGTACCGTGTCGGGTTGGTATCGGAGCCGTAAATGAGTTTATCCTCACTTTGTGGCGTGCCTATTTTATGATAATACAGCTTATGGTTCTCGGTAATACCGGAAAGCCGGCTGCCTCCTTTTATCCTGTCATAAGTGCTGTAAAAAAAACCGTCATTGCCTTTCCAGCTTGCCCCGCTGAATTTTATATCCAGCGTATCGCTTGTCGGGGCCTTTGTTTCTGAATTAATAACGATTAGCTTTTGCCAGTCGCTTCCTCCTAAGGAAATATTGTAAGCCAGCATGCTGCCATCTTTGCTGAAGCTGAGACCTGCCAGCGAAGTAGTGCCATCTTCGGAGAACCCATTCGGGTCCAGGAACACCTCCGTCTCTTTACTACCCCCGGCTTCCCTGTATAATACTGAATGGTTTTGCAGACCTGAATTTTTATAATAGTAGGTATATTTTCCTCTTTTGAAAGGCGCTGAATATTTTTCATAATTATAGAGTTCCTCATAACGCTTACGGATATCTTCACGGAAAGGTATCTGCGCCAGGTAATTATTGGTAACGTCATTCTGTGCTTTTACCCATTCCCCTGTTTCTGCGCTGGTATCATTTTCCAGCCAGCGGTAAGGGTCATCTACCCTCGTTCCAAAATAAGTATCGAAAACCAGGCTGTCTTTTCTTGTGTCGGGGTATTTCACTTCTATATGCTTTAATTCCGTTAAAGTGGCCTGTCCTTTTTTTTCCTGTTTGCAGGAAGCGAACAGGATCGCCAATGATAGAACCGAAAAGGTTGCTTTTCTCATATTGTTTGATTTAAAAAAGAAAGATAGTTTTTTTGGCAAAAAGAAAACTGCATTATTTTTTAAGCGGCAATTTGCTGAACCTGTGTAATTCTGCCTTTTCTGCGGCAGTAAGCACTTCATTATTCTCGTATTTTGAACGAAAGAACAATACCCTCTTATGCTCCGGAAATTTCAGCAGTATATCTTTTATAAGCTGCCCGGTTTCTTCATCTTTCTGGTACAAAGGCGCCTGCTCCGGCAACTCTGATTTATAGCGGGTTGGCTTTTTAAGAATGATGGCCTGCAGGGTTGCCATTTTAGCAGCAGATATATCTTTCACTTTCTGCGCCTTGCCATACAAACCCTCCAACTGTTTCTTACTAAGCCCTCCCCTTTCCTGGTATTGCAGTAACAGGCTTCTGGCAAAAGCAGAATGGGGCTGCGCTGCCACCACCGCCTGCAAAATATCCAGTATTATATCCACGCCGGGTTTAAGCCGTTGCACCTGCATCCGTTTCGGGAAAGATACAGATGAACCGGTAAAGAGCAATTTCTTTCTGCGGTTTTTCCATAAATGGTTTTCGTCATGGCAGGGCCGCATTTGGTCAAGAGGACACCCTGCTGCATATTATTATTGCATTACTTGCCGTATCATTTTTTAACCTTTAAAACATAAAGCCATGAGATCATTTATTTTCAAAGCGCCGCTGATAGCGCTGCTGGTTGCTTTTTTAGCTGCCTTTTCCCCCAAACCCGGAGGCGAGGGATTTGAAATTTTCCTGAACAGTAAAGTGCTGTTGCAGCAATTTGGAAAAGATATAAACAATGTAAAAAAAATTGAGATGGGCCAGGTATCCGCAGGTGATAAACTTGTGGTGCAATACTATCATTGCGGGCAGGCCGGGAAAAACCGCATCATCAGCCTGCGAACAGAAAACGGGAAACTGGTTAAGCAGTATAAATACCCCGATGGAAAAACTTCTGTAACCGGAATGAGCATTGATGCCGCCGAACTTGCATCGGCCTTAAGCAAGTTGGGAAACACCCCTGTCCTTATTTCGTACACAGCTTATGGTCTTAGCAACGAGAAACAATTGGCTACACTCTCCTATAACAGTAAAATGGTGGCCGCAACAGCCAGATAAGTACACCCAACCGGCCTGGTGAGGCCCTCATAGCTTCACCAGACCTTTATTCTGCTTATTATCAGGCTGATAAAGTAATAAGCAAAGCGGCCCAATATACCCTATTTTAGGTATCCCTTCTGTCGTCAGTTTTATCTACATTTAGTGTCCGGTTCCAACCTATCCGTCCCTGCATTACTGGAAACAGTCATTTAAACAATGAAGGGATATTCTTTTATAATCATCAGTTTGCTTTTGTTCTCGCAATCCTCCTTTAAGGAAGATTATGCCCTTCCTGAACCTTTACCATTTGAAATGTGGCCGGAAGCGCTGCCGGTGGAACCGGGCATTATTGACGAAGCCTCAGGTATTGCAGACAGTAGAAACAATCCCGGGTTCTTGTGGGTGCAGCAGGATAGCGGCAACCCTCCTGAACTATTCCTTCTCTCTTACAATGGCGAGGTAATTAAAAAAATCTTCCTCAATGGCGCTACCAACCGGGACTGGGAAGATGTTGCCGTAGGAAACGGGCCGGAAGAAAACAAGAGCTACATCTATATTGCGGAAACAGGGGATAACAACAAAAAAAGAAGTTCCTATGCTATTTACCGGATGCCGGAACCGGATGCAGCAGCCGATACCATCCATTCGTTTGACAAGATTGAGTTCAGGTACCCCGATGGTTCGCATAATGCCGAAGCTATTTTTTTAGATAATAAAACGAAGGATATTTATGTAGTTAATAAAAGCGTTAAGGACAGCAATTCAAAGTTGTATAAAATACCTTATCCCCAGCATACCAACCGGGTAAACCTGGCAAAATACATGGGAGAAATTCCCGTTTCGGTTATTGCTGCTGCTGATGTATCTGCTGACGGCAATGAAATCCTGATGAAAAACTATACTCACATTTATTACTGGAAAAAGGGTAATGGCGAAAGTTTTGAAGCAACGCTTAAAAGAAAGCCCATCACCTTAGGGTATGTGCTGGAACCGCAGGGAGAGGCCATTTGTTTCAGAAACGATAACAACGGGTTTTATACGCTGAGCGAAAGGCCCTTTTTTTCCGCTTCGGTTTCCCTCAACTATTATAAAAGAAAAGAAAATACTGCCACGGCTTCGTCTAAGCTATTTTCACAAAATCATCAAACAGTTTTTGCAAAGTAATTTCAGGCTGATGGCATAAACCCGGGTGTACTCCTGACGATTGTACGATGGTGCTTCTTTTTGCCGTAAGCCAGCGGAAACGGGAAGCTATATCCAATAAAGCAATAGGCCCTGCTTTTTCGTTGCCACCGGCAATATCTTCAAATGCTTTTAAGTGAAGCCTTATTTCCTCAATATCCGCCGAAGGATTGAATGTCTGTATTCTTTTCTCATCAACAAGGTATTTCATTTGCAAAAAACGGTGCGGCTTGCAATAGACGATTACCCCCACATTGAGAAATTCTTCTCTTTCCACCTGTGGCACTATACGCACAATGGCATATTCGTAATTATGCTGCGGCAGCGTTGGCATGTATAATCTCTTTAACAAATAGGGATGAATGATGCAGCCGGGTACTCAGGAAAAGGGCATACATATCCCGCTGCCCGGGCGCCTGCAGCCATTCTTCCGGAATAGCGGCAACGATTTCTTTTATTTTCTGTTCCGGTAACATTTTCTTTAATTGCTCATCAACCTGTTCTATTCCCCTGGCAAAAGGCAACAATACATGATCTTTTATTTGCATAAATGGTTTTTGTGCATTGGCCTGCCAGTCATCTGACCCGTGATGAAAATACAAAGAAGCTCCAAAATCAATCAGCCAGGTTTCTTTGTTCCATACCAGCATATTACTGTTCTTTACGGTACGGTCCACATTCATCAGAAAAGCATCCATCCACACAATGGATGAAGCCAGCGCAGCGGGTATTTTATTAACGGCAATATCAAACGTAATGGAGCCTGATAAGTAATGAACCCCGAGGTTCCGTCCTTCACTTGCTTTGAGCAGGTCCTGTATTTCTTCATCCGGCTCTGTTCTGCCGAATGATTCGTCAAGATAGGCTATAACGAGTTCAGGCACTTTTAAACCTATGGCCCTTGCTATTTCACTACCTACCAGGTCTGCTATCAACGCTTTGCTTCCCTGTCCCGCTCCCCTGAATTTGATAACGTAAAGAAAGCCGTCATCCGCTTCACAAATAGCGGGCAAAGAACCTCCTTCACGCAAAGGAGTAATATAACGAATGATATTTACCTTTCTTAATTCCATTCACTATGGCAAGATATTTAATTTTCAGTAACACTGTTATAAAACAAAACTCCGCTTACGGCTGCAAGCGGAGTTTTTTCAAAATACAATTTTCATTTTATGCTTTGGCAAACTGCGCCCTGATAACATTCAGTGCCCCGCCCGATTTGAACCACTCTATTTGTTGTTCATTGTAAGTATGATTAACGATGATTTCATCTTTTGTCCCGTCTGCATGGTTCAATACTACCGTTAGTGGCTTACCAGGGGCAAATTCAGTTAACCCTAAGATATCAATACGATCATCTTCCTGCACTTTATCATAATCCTCCCTGTTGGCAAATGTAAGGGCCAGCATTCCCTGCTTTTTCAGGTTGGTTTCATGTATCCTTGCAAAGCTTCTTACAAGAATAGCCCTTACACCCAAATGACGGGGTTCCATGGCCGCATGTTCTCTTGAAGAGCCTTCTCCGTAGTTTTCATCCCCCACCACTACAGAGCCGGTACCTGCTGCTTTATAAGCCCTTTGCGTTGCGGGAACCGGGCCATATTCACCGGTCAGTTGGTTCTTTACCGAGTCTGTTTTTTCGTTGTAAAAATTCACAGCGCCTATCAGCATGTTGTTGCTGATATTGTCCAAGTGGCCGCGGAATTTCAGCCAGGGACCTGCCATGGATATATGGTCTGTTGTACATTTTCCTTTTGCTTTTATCAGCAGCTTCAATCCTTTCAGGTCAGTACCTTCCCATGGAGTGAATGGTTCAAGCAACTGCAAACGCTTGGAATCCGGCGCCACTTTTACCTGTATGCCGCTTCCATCTGCTGCTGGCGCCTGGTAGCCCGCATCCTCCACCGCAAAGCCTTTGGGGGGAAGCTCAAAGCCTTCCGGCTCTTTCAGTAGTACTTCTTCGCCCTTTTCATTTTTCAGTTTATCGGTAAGCGGGTTAAAGGCAATGGTTCCTGCCATAGCCAGCGCTGTTACAATCTCCGGGCTTGCTACAAAAGCATGGGTGCTTGCCAGACCGTCATTTCGTTTTGCAAAATTCCTGTTGAACGAAGTGATGATGGTATTCTTCCTGTTGGGATCGTCAATATGCCTTGCCCATTGGCCGATGCAGGGGCCGCAGGCATTAGCCAGTACCACGCCACCGGCATCTTCAAACTCTTTGATAAAGCCATCTCTTTCTATCGTATATCTTACCTGCTCACTACCGGGAGTGATGGTGAATTCTGATTTTGTTTTAACCCCTTTGCTCACCGCATCTTTCACAATAGAAGCGCTGCGGCTGATGTCTTCATAAGACGAGTTGGTGCAACTGCCTATCAGGGCCACTTCCAGTTTGGCAGGCCATCCGTTTTTTTCTACGGCTTCCTTAAGCTGGGAAATCGGCGTAGCAAGGTCCGGCGTAAAAGGGCCGTTTACATACGGCTCCAGGGTGTTTAAATCCAGTTCCAGTAATTGGTCATAATATTTTGCCGGATCAGCATATACTTCTGCATCGGGGCGCAAATGTTCTTTAATGCCATCGGCCAATGTCGCTATTTCTTCACGGCCTGTCGCCTTCAGATAGGCGCTCATTTTTTCATCGTAGGTAAACAGCGAGCAGGTAGCCCCTATTTCAGCGCCCATGTTGCAAACCGTTCCCTTGCCTGTGGCGCTCATGCTGTCGGCTCCTTCTCCAAAATATTCTACAATAGCGCCGGTGCCGCCTTTTACCGTCAATTGACCGGCCACCCAAAGAATTACGTCTTTGGCAGAAGTCCATCCGCTCATTTTTCCCGTCAGCTTTACACCAATGACTTTGGGCATTTTCAACTCCCAGGGAAGACCTGCCATTACATCCACCGCATCTGCACCGCCTACACCGATGGCTACCATACCCAAACCGCCTGCATTGGGGGTGTGGGAGTCGGTTCCTATCATCATGCCGCCGGGAAAGGCGTAATTCTCCAAAACTACCTGGTGAATGATGCCCGCTCCGGGTTTCCAGAAGCCGATGCCATATTTATCGGAAATAGAAGAGAGAAAATCATATACCTCCCGGTTGGTCTCAATAGCCAGTTCCAGGTCTTTTTTGGCGCCTACCTTGGCCTGTATCAGGTGATCGCAATGTACGGTGGAAGGCACGGCCACCTTATCCCGCCCGCAGGTCATGAACTGCAAAAGCGCCATTTGCGCCGTAGCATCCTGCATGGCCACCCTGTCCGGCGCAAAGTCCACATAATCTTTGCCCCTTGTGTACGGGCTGACCGGCAAGGCATTATGCAGGTGGGAATAAAGGATTTTTTCAGTAAGCGTAAGCGGTTTACCAACGAGTTGGCGTGCAGCCGCCACTTTTGCCGGCATTTCAGCATAAATTTTTTTAATCAGGTCAAGATCGAATACCATGTGGAAGCGTTTATAAATGTGGAAGATATAAAAGGCGAAATTACGAAAATCACCTGTCTGAATAACTCTATATTGACAGGAAAGTTCATTTTTTTTACTTTCGCCATGTGAACCGCTTCAAAAGCTTTGTAGAATGGAACGCCTTTGGCGTTTGTTCGGCCATTGGCAACAGGATGGGTATCGCCCCCAGCCGGATACGCCAGTACTTTATGTACACATCGGTTCTTACTATGGGGTCTCCCATCATTATCTATATGATACTGGCTTTCTGGAGAAATATCCGGAAATACATTGGGTCGGCCAAGAGGAATCCGTGGTATTATTTATAGGCTTCCTGCATCCTATTACTGAAAATTTAATGCGACTTTTTGAAAACAGAAATTCAGAAAGGCGGCACAGTTCACATTTAGAGCCAATATAATTTTTTAAGGGGGTGGCAATATCTTTGTAAGATGCCTGCAATACCATTTAGCAGTCCGTTTATCAACTAATTTTCCCCGACAAGACAGCCTTAAATTACCTCGTTTCGCTGACTTGACATTTATACACTAAATTTGAAATAATTAAGTTAGCAAGATAAATGAAAATTCAAGAACCACTATTTGATTATATCAGCCCGAACACAGATTATGAAATTAAAAAGGGCGACTGTTTGACCGTTCTTAAAAAAATGGAGGACGGCAAGTTTGACCTCATTCTAACCTCGCCACCTTACAATGTTGGTAAGTCTTACGAAACAAAAACAAGTATTGAAAAATATCTGGAAACGCAGGAAGAAATTATAGACGAGTTGGTGCGGACACTTTCCGACAAGGGAAATCTTTGTTGGCAAGTTGGCAACTATGTTGACAAAGGCGAAGTCTTTCCGCTTGACATTTTTTATTACCAAATCTTCAAGAAACACGGACTGCAACTTCGCAATCGCATCATTTGGCATTTTGGGCACGGGCTTCATGCTTCAAACCGCTTTAGCGGACGTTATGAAACGATACTTTGGTTCAGCAAAACAGACGATTACATTTTCAATCTTGATAATGTGAGAGTACCGTCAAAATATCCTGGCAAGCGACATTTCAAAGGGCCAAAGAAAGGTCAGGTATCAGGCAACCCGTTAGGAAAAAACCCAAGCGACATTTGGGAAATCATTGAACAAGACTGGGATAAAGCAATGTGGAATATTCCAAACGTAAAATCAAATCATCCCGAAAAGGTTGACCATCCCTGCCAATTTCCGATTGAATTAGTTGAACGCTGTGTTTTAGCATTGACAGAAGAAAACAGTTGGGTGCTTGACCCGTTTGCTGGTGTTGGTTCAACTGTTATTGGTGCAATAAAAAATAAGCGCAATGCTATCGGCATAGAAAAAGAAGATGCCTATTGCAAAATAGCAAGACAAAGAATAAGTGAATTAAAGGAGGGAATGCTGAAAGTAAGACCTATTAATAAACCTATTCATAAGCCAAGCGGCAATGACAAAGTTTCAAGAGTTCCGGAAGAATGGCTTACTTTAAATTTAACAAACGGGCATTAAATGAAAATAGCGCAGAAGTATTCCCACTTGAATGGCGAAGAGTATTTAATCGTACATCACAACAATCTTTATAAAGAAATAAAGGAAGTTATTGCGAGCATAGATGCCGATAAGCTAAGAACAAAAATCAGCAAAGAAAAAAGAAAAATCGGCAACAGCTTATTATCTCCCATTGAACTGAATGAAGCATTCAATAATGAATTTTACAAACGCAAATGGGAAGAAAGCCGTTATAATTATTACATCACTCTTAACCGTGAACTGATGGAAAAGAGTGTATTGATGTCTGCTAAAGAACAAAAGGAGTTTCTTATCGCAAACGGTGAAAAAGAACCGATTTACAGTTACAATCAAACCGATTTTGTCAAAGATAAAATTGCGGTAGAAGTTCAGTTTGGTAAATATGCTTTTGTAGCATTTGACTTGTTTGTAAAACACATGCTGTTTTATTCAGGTGGCGTTATCAACTTAGGCATTGAAATTCTACCAACAAAGAAAATGCAAGCACAAATGAGTAGTGGCGTTGCTTACTACGAAGGCGAAGTTTACAACGTAATGAGACAAGGGCGTAATAGTCCACCAGTTCCCTTATTAATTTTGGGCATAGAGCCGTAACGATGATGTAACGAGGCACATGCAGGCAACATTGGGTACACTATTGCACAATTTCTTTCAAACCTTGTAACTGAATAAAAAATGGACCCGTCATAATGGCGCTATATCAACTCTTTCAGTTTCCCTACCACCGCATCCACTTCTTCTTTGGTATTTTGCTTTGAGAAAGAGAACCGTACTGTAACAAGCTGCGGGTTGTTGTTAATAGCCCGGATAACATGGCTTCCCTGGTCGGCCCCGCTGCTGCAGGCGCTGCCACCGGAGGCACAGATATTATTTATATCGAGGTTAAACAATATCATTTCCGATTTCTCGGTTTTAGGAAATGCGGCGCTTAGTACCGTGTATAAAGATTTGCCTTCATAATCACCATTGAACTGCACGCCTTTGATATGCTCTTTTAGTTGAGCAATCATATAATCTTTTATGGAGCCGATATAAGCGCTGTCCTGCTCATATCTTTCCATAGCCAGCTTCAGCGCCATGGCAAAACCCACAATACCGTACAGGTTTTCTGTTCCTGCCCGCATATTGCGTTCCTGTGCGCCGCCAAAGATGAAAGGCTTTGCCTTAACATTGTCGTTGATATATAAAATACCTGTACCCTTGGGGCCATGAAACTTATGTCCCGCCCCGCTGATGAAATGAACAGGTATTTTCCGTAAATCTATCGGGTAATGCCCCACCGTTTGCACACAATCCGAATGAAAGATAGCGTTGTATTTATTGCAAAGGTTGCCCACCGCTTTTATCGGCAGCAGGTTGCCTATTTCGTTGTTGGCGTGCATCAATGATACCAGGCAGCGGCCTTCGTATGCCGCCAATTGCTCTTCTAAATCTTCCAGGTCCACATGGCCGTCTGGCAACAGCCTGACAAAGCTGCTGGTAACCTCGTCTTTATTATCATAATGCTCCACCGTATGCAATACGGCATGGTGCTCAATAGGCGATGTGATGATATGCGTGCAGCCCAAATCCCTGATGGCCGAAAGAATGGCCGTATTATTACTTTCCGTACCGCCACTGGTAAAAAATATCTCTCCGGGGTGGGCATTCAGCCATTTGGCCACTGATTTTCTTGCCGTTTCAATGGCCAGTTTTGACTCCCGGCCATAGGAGTAGATAGACGAAGGGTTGCCAAAATGCTCGGTCATATAAGGGAGCATGGCATCCAGCACTTCTTTATCCAGCGGGGTTGTGGCAGCATTATCAAAATAGATCCGGCTCATACACAATCAAAGGTTATAAAAAACAGGGTGCAAAGATAAGCAAGAGTAAGTTGATGTGGTTTTGCCCTGCCCGAGCCCCTGCCTTGGTTCGTGTCGACACGAACCAAGGCAAATTCACTCACTCTACTTCCTGATAATATATATCACCGAACTGCACCTTTTAACATTACCTATTGCTTTCAGGTTGGATATTAATCCTGCAAAAAAAGCGCCTATAAGGTTTGTTTTTTCGTTCTTGTACTTACTGCTGAGCAGGGATACATAAAAACTGTCGAACCACATGGGCCTGTATTGCTCAATTTCCAATCCGTGTTTTTCCGCCAGAGCTTTCATCGCTTCCGGAGAAAAATGGTACAGGTGCCGCGGCACATCATAAGCAGCCCAGTTTTCTTTATATGCAGCAGCATCTGAAGAAGTATAATTCGGAACAGCTATGAAAAGCCTTCCGTTCTTTTTCAATAAGGAGTTCAGTTTGCTTAGATAACCATGCAGGTCATGTACATGTTCCAGCACATGCCATAGGGTAATAGCATCGTAACTGTCATCCGGTAATGAATAAAACCGGCTGATATCACTTAGCTCAATATGATACAAGGACTGCCCCGTTTGTCTTGCACCTGCATCCGGTTCCAGGCCGATCGCCTGCCACCCGCTTTGCTCCATCTCATGTACAAATGTGCCGGTACCGGCGCCTATATCCAGCAAACTGCCTGAACGAAGCCCGGTGCTTTTATTTATCAGTTTTCTTTTCTGGACTATTGTTCTCTTCCTCACCCGTTGGTACAGGCTGTTGATAAACCCCTTTGATGTATTGGTGTGGGAAATATATTCTTCCGATTGATAATAAGGTGCAATGGATGCCGCATCTGGCACATCCTGCGTAAACCTTGCCGTACAGGCAGCGCAATGATAAACAGGGAATGTATTTTTACTTACTGTATAATCCTTTACTTTCAATACTTCGCTGATAGCTGTACCATCGCAAACCGGGCACCGGGAATAGTGTATTGTATCTGCCATAAGAGCAAAGTAAACCGAAAATGGGCAAAGAAAATCAGGGTATTAATTGATAGGTAGCAGCCGCTTCTTCAGGAGCAAGTTTTGTATTGACACCCACACTTTCAACAGATGTTCCCTGCTCGGAAAAATACCATCCTAAGAACATTACCGCCAGCGAACCTGCAATTAAAGCCCAGGCCCACCATAAAGATTGTTTTTTGCCGGATTGGGCCAACAGTTCCGACATTTCTTCAGCGCTTCTTTCTTCTTCTCCTACCCTTACCATGTGGTCGGCTTTTTCCCGCAATACTTTATTAGCTGCTACGGGCTTTTCCGGCATTACATCTGTAAGCGCCGGTGCAAACTTTATTTCCCCTGCCAGACCTTTACTGAAAGTGCCTATGCCGTCCCAATTAATAACGCTGCCGTTAATAATCTGCCTGCGCATATCAAATGCAAAATCGTTGAACCTGATTACAGCTTCCCTGTCAGAAATACCCAATATTTCGCCCAGCCATTTATAAAAATGAGAAGCCGGCACGCCTGCCGGGAAGCTCATATTAACGGAATAAGAAGGCGCCGTTACCTGCTTGTTAGGAAAATCGGTTTCCGCAGGCTTTTGTGATAACCGTAATGATCCGATTCCCGGAATAGACAATTGTTTATGAAGCAGAAAATATTCGTATAGCTGGGCGTACATCACCTGTTCTTTTGGTCGAACGAAAATACGATTCCGCCGACAAAGTTGAACCCATAAACAGGATACTGATTCCAGCGCTGGTATTCTTTGTTGAAAAGGTTATTAAACTGCGTCCAGAGGTTCAGGTTTTTGGTGATTTTGAATTCCAACCCCGCATTCAGGTCAAAAGCCCCTTCGGACTTATCAGGGCTGCCATCATTTTTCATATAATATGGGGCAGACCATGCAAAAAGGTCGGATTTCAGCCAAAGGTCTTTAATAACCTGTAAACGCATCCCTGCTTTTAGCTCCAAAGGCAGCAGCCCGAATGCCTTGGCATTATCCTTAAAGCCTGTGTATTGATTATAGGTAAGACCTGTAATGAAAGAGAATTTCTCATGTACATTGAACCCAAGTTCGCCGCCAAAATGCACCACTTTTATTTGCCTTTCGTTTACAACAACAAAAGATTTACCACCCAAACCGGCCGTAGTATCGTTAATAAACAACGGCTGGTTGTTCAACTTATTAAACCCAACTTTAGCCGCATAGGTAAAGTGATCGCCTACAGAGCCTTTAAACCCGGCAAATCTTTCTTCTATCCATGTATTTTGCAGCGACCCGGGCATCCAAAGCCAGGGATTCTGAGCGGCGAGGTATTGATAGGTTGTTTTGCGGATATATCCCGTCCACCCGGCCTGGAAAGTAAACCGGCTGTCGTTGGTACTGATGTCGGCCAATATGTTGGGAAACAGCTTAAAGGTTTTATTATCCCATGACGGACGTATTCCCGCCTGTATGTTCAGCCCTTTGGATTTGTATAGAACGGAGGGGGAAATATAATACATGGTATTATTAATGGCCGACTTGTTCTTTGGCGATAGCCTGGTAAGGTCAAATGTAATGCCCAGGTCAACGGCAAACTCGTTCCCGATTGATTTTTGAAGCGGAAGGTTAATCACTGTATTGCTTTCAGAATTCTTCAGGTTATCACTGAACACATCTATTTTCACTTCAGGAGAATAGGTAAGCCCAAACTCTGTCTTTTCAATATTGTGCATGGCTATTCTTCCGGATATGGTCTGAAAATTTTGCTTCAGCGAATCCTCGGAAAAAACAAGCGTTTCAGGCTGGTAGCCATATTTATATGTTCTGTCCTGCTTCATGCCCAGGCTGGCATTCCATTCTAAATTATTGCCTGAACGGAAAAAGCCGGATAGTTTTACATTGGTGCTGGCAAATTTCTGGTAATCCCTTTTTCCGTTAGAGCCTACATGCTTTCCATAAATATTCAGTCCTGCTGTTTTACCATCGCCTAAAGAAATACCTGTTTGAATAAACGGTGTACGCAGGCTTCCGAAACCGGCTTTTATATAACTGCTGTTATCAAAAATACCTGCGGTATCAATGTCCAGCGCCAATGGTTTCAGAGAACCCGGCTGATAGGCAAACAATAAATTCTGGTTAGGAATATCATATTTCAGTTTCACCTTTGCGGTGTCTGCTTCGGGCGGACTGGCAGTAAAACTAAGTTTTGCCGCCTCACGCAGCACCGGTTTGAAACTGGAAACAATCTCAATACCTCCTTTGCCGGTAGTATCCCTTTGGGCCATTGCCTGGCCCATGCTGCATAATGCTATGCTGCAAAACAATATCCTTTTGATAAATGTCTTCATACCTTTTCTTTGGTTAATCATCTCCCTGTACTTTGCTTGACTTTGCTTCTTCCTGTGTTACCCTATCCAGTTTTACCTGCGCTTCGCCTTTCAACTCTGTATCAAGTGTATTGTCCACCACACTCTGGAAAGTGGCTTTTGCATTGAAGTAATCTTTTTGCCTGAAATAAATATCCCCGAGCAAAATATAGGCTTTGGTAATCCAGTAATCATACGAGCCGGACTTATTGATAGTTTCAAAAGCAGCTTTTTCAGAATCCGTCAACCTGTTCAGTTGAAAATAACAATTGGCAATTTCATAGCGGGCTTCTGCTGCCAGCACGGCTTTATTTACCTGCACTACTGATTTAAAATTGTCAATCGCCTGCCCGTAATCCCCGTTTACCTGGTGCGATTTGGCAATGGCCATATTGGCCAGCGATTTGTCATCTGCCGTACTTCCTTTGGCCGCAGTAAGCTCTTTTGCATTTTCTACGGCTTCAGTCCACTTTTGCAACTGGTACTGGCTCCTTAATAACCCACGCATCGCTTCCAGTTTGTTTTCCTGGCTGCCCGATAAATCTTTTAGCTGCAAATAATACTTTTCGGCCCTTAGATAATTCTTCAGCTCAAAAAAGCTGATGCGTGCCGCCGTAAGAACCGACCTTTCGGCATATTGGTTCGGTGCATTTTCGGCAACAACATGATAAGCCGCCAATGCATTATTCCAGTCTTTTCTTGCATAATATATCTCTGCCCGGTTAAAATTGGCGTCAAGGGCATAGGCCCCGTTGGGGAAACGTTGCAAATATTTATTGAAGCCGTCTAATGCGCCATTGATATTCTGGTCATCATACAATCTTTCTGCAGAAGCATAGGTCAGAGAATCTTCTGTATCTACACTCAACGGACGGCCCAACTGCCGCATGAAAGAAACGTATTCATCTGATTTTCCTTCCTCAAGGTAAATATTCCTGATATTATCAATGGCATCTTCCGCTTCAGGGCTGTTGGGATATTGGTTAATCAATGTTTTAAACTGGTTCAATGCCTCGGCGCTGTTATCAATATTGTAATATGCCGTACCGAGGTATAAATAAGCACGGGGCTTCAGGCTGCTGTTGCCTTCTGCTTTGATGATATTGGTCAGCGAAGGAATGGCATCCCTGAACCGTTCATTGCTCATGTGTGTATTGGCTATTTCCATATTGGCATCCATTACCAATGATGAATTGGGGAATTTCCGGATCATCGTATTCAGCAATGAAATTTTTTCTGAAGAGCTTCTTACACCGGCCAGCATAGCTACCTGGAAAGTAGCATAATCTTCGGCCGGCCATGAGAATTTGACTACATTGTCATACATGGATTTGGCCTTTGTATAATCTTTCAGCATGTAATAACAATCCGCTGTACGTATATACGCATCCTGGGTAAAAGCAGAGGAGTTCAACGCCGGGTTCTTGCTGAAAGGCTCAAAGAATGTTTTTGCAACATTGTAATTTTCTTTACGCAGGTAGCAATAGCCCAGGTTATACCTTGCATTGTTACCGTTGGCCTCACCGCTGACCGGCGCCCCGGCATCTATATAGACATTGTAATAGCGAATCGCATCATCTACTTTATTATTCCTGTAGGACAACTCCCCTTTCCAGAAATTGATGAAGGGAAGCACCGAACGGTTATTCGGGTCTTTGAGGGCCTTATCCAGCAAAGCCTCCGCTTCCTGCAACCGGCCATCGTTGATCAACTCTGCGGCCCTTCCATATAATATTCTTGGGTACAGACGTTTGGAATTTTCCGTTGGCCTGTCAAGCCCTTCAAGCAGGGCTTGTGCATCTTTAAAGTTATTGGTTTGGGTAAGCACCACCACCAGCAGGTCTTTGGCTTCAGCATTATATACCGAATTAGGATAATCGGCCAAAAAAGTTTTCAGGCTGTTCAGCGCTTCGTCCTGGTAACCCAACTCATAAGAAAGCTTGGCATACTGGTATTTTGCTATTTCTTTTTGTTCTGCATTGCTGCTGTTGGATGAACAAAAAAGAAAAGCGTTCCTTGCATTTGCCTTTTGCCCTGTTCGAAGATAAGCATCGCCTAACAGGTACATGGCATGTTGACTTAACTGGTCTTCCTTGCCACTCAATTGCTTAAACCCTTCAATAGCTTTCTCCAGGTTGTTTTGATAGTAATAACAATAAGACAATTCGTACAAATCTTCCCTGCGTACCTTCTGGGAACGGTTTACATAATCTTCCAGGTAAGGCAGTGCTTTTGCATATTCCTTCTTTTCAAAATAGGCATGGCCTATCAGTTGTTTTAGCTCCAGGTCATAATATTGTGTATTGCCGCCGGACTTAAGTTTATTTTCCACGTAGCTGATGGCCTCTTCCTTTCTTCCCTGTATATAATGTATCTGGGCAATATAGTAGGGAACTACCGAAGCATAGTTTTTCTCATTCTCCACCACTTTAAAACTTTCCAACGCTTCGCTGTATTGCTTGTCCCTGAAAGCCAGAAAACCGTAATAGTAATTAGCATCAATATAATTAGGGTCATCCTTTAGTGTCCGGATACTGTTAAATAAGGGTTTGGCCTGGGAGAAGCGTTGCAGGTTGAAATAAGAATACCCAAGGTGAAAGTTCATATCGGCAATCTCCCTGTTGCTGAGATTGGCCAGGCTGGTCATCTCGTATTGGGTTACCGCTTCAGGAAATTGCTCTTTCCTGAAATAATATTCACCCAGGTGGAAGTTCATCATCTGCACCCGGGCCGTATTTTTCTCCACTTCAATATATTCTTTGGCTTCATCTTGTGCCCTGCCTTCGTTCTGTTTTAAGCCACAAACAACTGCATAATACTTTATCTCCTGAACGGTTACCGGCTGGTTAACCCTGTCTGTTTCCCTGACGGATTGCTTCAGTTCTTTCAGCAGCGGATACGCCAGGCTATACTGTTCTTTCTGAAAGTATTCTTTGGCTTCCTTGAATTTTTCATCCGGGTCGGAATAAAAACGGGTCTGTTGAGAAAATGAAATAACGGGAATGGCGAATACAAAAAGGAGGAAATGATAGTATTTCATGCTGGGGTGTCCTTTAAACCGGTTGTCCTGCCAACGGCAGGATAGAGTCCTAAACGCTGCGAATATTCAAATTATTTTAAGGGGAACCAAACATCATTCCAAACAGGTGTGGATAAGTGCAAATACTGATTTCTTTTAACATTTTGTTCGCCTTACCTTCGGCGTTTAGATTTTGCTTCAGCATTCAAAATTCAACAGGTATGAAAAAATTATTCAGTTCTGGTTACTCTGCCAATGGCATCTCCTTCGCTTTGCTTATCCTCCGCCTCGGTTTTGGCGGTCTTATGATACAGCATGGGCTTCAAAAGCTGAACAAATTCAATGACCTTTCTTCCCATTTTATGAGTTTTTTGGGGCTTGGGCAATCCATATCATTGGCCCTTGTAATTTTTGCAGAGTTGTTCTGCGCAGGACTGCTTGTAGCAGGATTGCTTACAAGAGTAGCAAGTATCCCGCTGATTATCGTAATGTCTGTTGCCTTTTTTAAAGGCCACAATGGTATTATCTATGGTGAAAGAGGGGGCGAAATGGCCTTGCTTTTCCTTACTGCCTATATCGCTATTCTGTTTGCAGGGCCGGGTAAATTCAGTGCAGATAAACTAATCGGGAAATAGCAGGTTGAATGTTTAGCTCGGAAACACAGGTACGGGTACGTTATGCGGAAACAGACCAAATGGGTGTGGTGTACCACGGCAATTACTTTGCTTATTTTGAAACAGCAAGAGCCGAAGCCATAAGAGGGCTTGGCTTTACTTATGCCGATATTGAAAGATCGGGAATTGTTATGCCTGTGGTGGACGTTCATTGCCGCTACCTGCGACCGGCCAGGTATGATGACCTGTTAACTATCACTACTGCGTTAAAAGAATTGCCCGGTAAGCATAAAATAGAATTTCACCACGAAGTTTTCAATGAGAAAAAGGAACTGCTGGCTTCCGGGAAAATAACCCTTTTCTTCATGGAAGCATCCGGCATGAAGAAAGCTGCTATGCCCGAAGCGTTACGAAAAGCCATACAACCCTATTTTAGTTAAATTT
This sequence comes from uncultured Chitinophaga sp., assembly GCA_964560445.1. Classification (GTDB taxonomy): domain Bacteria; phylum Bacteroidota; class Bacteroidia; order Chitinophagales; family Chitinophagaceae; genus JJ008. The sequence goes on from CAZLLT010000012.1 coordinate 71,008, forward strand.
ACCGGATGAATAACGACCCGGGCCACTTGCCTGCACCCAATGATGATTACATACTGCCAAACGAATCTGCTTCAGCGTCTGAAGCCCCTTTTGTTTATCCTCCTAAGTTTGAAAAAAAACAAACTTCGTCCAACGCCTGGCTCCGTTCACTCATAAGCCTGGCAGCCTATCTCGTTCTCGGCTACTATTTTTTTTCAAGATGGGAGCTGCTGTTGCTTATTACCGCTATTATCATTTTTCATGAGCTGGGCCATTTCTTTGCCATGAAATGGTTTGGCTATAACGACCTCGGTATTTTTTTCATCCCGCTGCTCGGCGCCTATGTTTCGGGTAGTAAAAGAGAAATATCACAAAAAGAATCGGCAGTCATATTACTGGCCGGGCCTTTGCCCGGCATTGTTTTAGGAATTATTTTCTATTTTCTCTGGCAACATAACCCTTTTTTGCATCTCGCCGGTATATCCTATTATACAATTGCATTACTACTGATATTGCTCAACCTGTTTAATCTTTTACCTGTTTACCCGTTAGACGGGGGGCAATTATTGAACAGGGTGTTCTTTGATGAAGAAAGCCGGATAAGCAAATTGTTTATTTTTCTTTCCATCGGGCTGCTCTGCTGGTTTGCCTGGGTAAGCCGGTTCCCTGTACTATTTATATTCCCCGCTTTAATGGTGCTGCGGCTTTTAGGAGACAAAAGACTGACCGCCATTGAAAAAAAGATAGAATCCGAAAACATCAATACGGATATTTCTTACGAAAACCTGCCGGATGAAGATTACTGGAAAATCAGGAATATATTAATCAACGACCATAGCTCTTTTCGTGATATGGAACCAGCGCCTCCTTATGAATACAGTCCCAAAGAGGAAAAAGTAATGACGGCTATACAGGGTTTATTGCACCGTCATTTAATACAGGATTTGCCTGTTATCGGTAAAGTCCTGGTATTTCTTATATGGATAACCGCCCTCGCTTCGCCCTGGCTGTTGCAAATGGACATGAGTTTCTTTAACCGGTTCGGGCTTTGAGGGAAGCCCTTAGTCTTTAGTCGGAGTCATTAGTCTGCTTACATTTGAACTGTAGCATACTTGCAGGAATGGTAGCTGCATTGCTATTCTCTATCATAAAGACTTCCGGCCTACAGGGTTTTTGTCAACTCCGGGCTATTTCAACACATCCAACACCTTAAACATCTTATTTACCACGCCGGAAGTTCTGCCGTTATAGTTATTAACCAGGAAAGAAAAGATATACTCCCTGCCATCTTTGGATGTATGATAACCGCAAAAACCTTTTACATCCCTGATGGTGCCGCTTTTCATCGTCATCCCATTGTATTCGGGCAATGACCTGAGAAAGTACGGAAACCAGTCTTTTGTTTTTGCATATTTCAATATTTCCACCTGTGCATGGGTAGTAACCCTGTTTTGAGGCGACAACCCTGACCCATCGCTGATATTCAGTTCACCTTCATCTAATCCTTTTCCTTTCCAGAACTTTTTCAGGATGGCCACGCCGCTGTCGGTGCTGCCAAATCCCTGCTTTTCGTAAGCCAATGTTTTTATCAATGCTTCTCCATAGAGGTTAATACTTTTTTTATTGAACCAGTAGATGATGGAATCGAGGGAGGGGGAAAAATGAACAAACGAATTTTCTATTTCTTTTTTGTCGAAACCATCCAAATACATTGAACCTAAATGCCTGTCCTGTGCAAATTTGTCTTTATTAAACTCAACAACACTTTCAATGAATTGATAACCGGGATTTATCATTGACCCGGAAATAACAAAATGATTTTCATTAACCGGAATAGTACCTCTTATTATTGCTGGTGAAATGCCTCCGCTGATGGGCAGATATATATAAGCATTGTCCCCTGTTCCCTTTGCTGCTGATTTAAGCTCTGAATTAAAATCAATCCCATATAAACGGGGGATAGTCTTTACAACCTCCACTTTATCCCCAATTTTAGGCCCGGATTTCAGCACAAGATCATATTGGTTCTCCCTCCAATTAAGGTACCCGGCTCCGGCCCCGTAATAATTTCCGATGTCCTGCCATATCCATCCGTCCGGGATGGCCTGGCTATTCCATTTGCTTTTTTCCACAAGAATAGTTCCATCCAAAACCGAATTGCTTGATGCAAGAAAATTTTTTACCCGTTTAAAAATGCTGCTATCCTTTGTATTGTTCCAACGCCAACTCCCGAAAGTGGGATCACCGGAAGGAGTTATAAGCAGGCGTTTTACGCCATTATTATCAAAAATTCCAAATCCCGTCTTATACCTGTACTCCTTCCCCAGCAACTCAAAAGCCGTAACACTGGTAATGATTTTCTGTGTGGATGCAGGCGCCAGTCCAACCCTTGAATTTTTATCAAATACCACCTGTCCCGTTTTGGCATCAATTACGTACAGGGAACTAATGGCATATTTCAACTGGCTGTCATTTTCAAACTGCTGAAAGGCTTTTTGCAGCTTTTGTGTAACCGTTTGTGCAAAAGAACCGGTGGCCAGCAACCAGCAACCTGCCGTTACAATGAGTCTTTTCATCTGTAAAAATTATGGCCCTAAAACTAAAAAGAATTAAATTTATAGCATGGAAAATGAAGTTAAAGAACCGGCGCCAAAGTACAACTATGTATCCCCCGAAGCCTATTTAGCCACAGAAAGGGCTTCGCAGGAAAAGCATGAGTATTACAAAGGGGAAGTATTTGCTATGTCGGGGGCATCGTTGCGGCACAACGTGATCGTTAAAAATATCAACACTGCTGTATTACCCTTTTTAAAAGGAAAGCCTTGTGATATGTTTGGCAGCGATTTGAGGGTTCATATTCCTGAAAACTCACTTTATACTTATCCCGATTTCTCCATCATCTGTGGCAAACTGGAAACAACTGACAAAGAAGATGACACAATAGTCCGCCCTTCGGCTATTATTGAAATACTTTCAAAATCAACCCGTGATTATGACAGAGGGGGCAAGTTTGTCCTTTACAGGGAGATACCAACACTGCGGGAATATATCCTCGTTGACTCTACCTGTATTTCCCTGGAACATTATGAAAAACAAAGCGACAATAGCTGGCTGCTGACGGAGTTTAAACAGTTCACTGATTCATTTACCATCACTACCATCGGGCTTACCTTATTGCTGTCTGATTTGTACGAGGATGTACATTTTGAAGAATAACGGATATTTGCAGCAAATTTTTTTCTTGAAAACGGTCAACGCCTCCATTATCACTATCGGCGACGAGTTGCTGATAGGCCAGACAATAGACACCAACAGCGCTTTTATTGCACAGGAACTGAACAAGATCGGTGTATGGGTACGCAGAAGAGTAGCCGTAGGCGATAACTATGATGAAATATGGAATGTGTTGGATGAAGAAAGAGAGCAATCCGGCATCATTATCCTCACCGGCGGGTTGGGACCAACCGCAGACGATATTACCAAACCTTTATTGTGCAACTATTTTGGCGGTAAGCTGGTGGTAAATGAACAGGTGCTGCAACATGTAAAGCATCTTTTTGAAAAAATTTATAACCGCCCCGGGCCGATATTGGAAAGAAACCTGAAGCAGGCCGAAGTGCCTGACAACTGTATTGTACTGCATAATGCAAGAGGTACAGCGCCGGGAATGTGGTTCAGCCCCCCAGCCTCTAACAATACTGTTGATACTGTTAAAAGAAAAAAGGGGGCCGTATTCATCTCCCTGCCCGGCGTGCCACATGAAATGAAAGGGCTTATTGTAAATGAAGTAATCCCCCGTTTACAAAAAGAGTTTGACCTCCCCGCTATCGTTCACAAAACCGCTTTTACAGCCGGGGCCGGTGAATCGGTAATTGCCGAATTGCTTGTATCATTCGAAGCTTCTCTTCCTTCCCATATCAAATTGGCCTACCTGCCTAATTATGGCATGGTAAAACTCCGGCTTACCGCACAGGGCAATAGCAAAGAAGAAACAGAAAGCGAGCTGCTCCCTTATTTTGGCCAACTGCAGGAATTTGTAAAAGAATACCTTGTTACCAATAAAGACGAAGGGCTGGAAGTAGTGATAGGCCGGCTGTTAAAAGAGAAAAACAAAACGATGGGCAGCGCCGAAAGCTGTACCGGGGGATACATTGCCCACCTGGTTACTTCCGTAGCCGGTTCATCCGGATATTTTAAAGGCAGCATCGTCAGCTATGCCAATGAAGTAAAAGAAAATGTATTGGGTGTAAAAAAAGAAACCCTGGAAACTGCAGGTGCAGTAAGTGAAGAAACGGTAATACAAATGGTAAAAGGCGCATTGGATATCCTTAATGTTGATTTCGCAATAGCTGTATCGGGCATCATGGGACCGGGAGGAGGCAGCAAAGAAAAACCTGCCGGTACTGTTTGGATAGCCGCCGGGAACAAGGAAAAAACCGAAACAGTAAAAATCAATCTCCGCTTTGACCGCCAGCGGAATATCAGCATGACAGCTATGTATGCGCTGAATTTCCTGAGAAAGTTTATTCTGGCTAACAGTTGATAGCCTGTTTACCCCCAAATCATTACATTTGCAGGTGTCCGGAAGCCCTATCTTTCTAAACAAAGAAAGCGATTGCTGAACAAGAAATAAAACATCTATGGCTATTGTTGACCTGGTAATGCCGAAAATGGGCGAAAGCATTATGGAAGCTACCGTATTGAAATGGTTGAAGCAACCAGGCGATGCTGTGCAAATGGATGAAGCCATTCTTGAAATAGCCACAGATAAAGTGGACAGCGAAGTGCCCAGCACTGCCGAAGGCGTAATAGTAGAAATCCTTTTTAATGTAAATGATGTGGTGCCCGTGGGTACTGTCATTGCAAAAATCAGGACCGGGGCTGAGGAAACAGTTTCTTCCTCTACCCTAATAACAGCCCCCGTAAAAGACACCCCCGTACAGGAAGCTGTAGTAGAGAAAACAACCCAACCGCAGGTTGCCAATTACAATCCTGATAATTACCGGGCACAAACTTCTAACAGCTCGGCCAACCGTTTTTATTCCCCTCTTGTTTTGAATATTGCCGCCGGAGAAGGTGTAAGCATGGTGGAACTGGAAAACATTCCGGGCACAGGCAACGAAGGACGGGTAACGAAGAAAGATATTTTGCAGTATGTGAGCCAGAGAAAGTCGGGAGCCGGAAGCCAGAAGTCAGAAGTCAGCAACCGTGAACCGGTAGTTCGCCGCCAGGAAGAAGTTGCATTAATTAAAGAAGCATCCCAACTCACGACTCATGACTCACGACTTACGACCTACTCCGGCAATGTTGAGATAATTGAAATGGACAGGATGCGTAAGTTGATTGCCGAGCACATGGTTCGCAGCAAGCACACCAGCCCGCATGTAACCAGTTTTACCGAAGCAGACGTAACCAATCTTGTACTGTGGCGGGATAAAGTGAAAAAGGATTTCGAGAAAAGGGAGGGTACAAAAATCACTTTCACGCCTCTTTTTATTGAAGCCATTGTGCGCTGCATTAAAAAATTTCCATTGATTAACTGCTCCCTTGACGGCGATAAGATCATTGTAAAAAAAGACATTAATATAGGAATGGCTACTGCCCTGCCCAGTGGCAACCTGATTGTACCGGTAATTAAAAATGCCGACCAACTGAACCTGGTAGGATTGGCCAAACAGGTAAATACATTGGCAGATAATGCCCGCAACGGCAAACTGAAAGTTGATGATACAGCGGGAGGAACTTTTACACTTACCAATGTGGGCACTTTCGGCAGCCTGATGGGTACGCCGATTATTAACCAGCCGCAGGTGGCCATATTAGCCGTAGGCGCTATTAAGAAACGGCCTGTTGTAGTTGAAACCCCTGCCGGCGACAGCATTGCCATCCGCCACATGATGTACCTGAGCATGAGCTATGACCACCGCATCGTGGATGGAAGCCTTGGCGCTACTTTCTTAACGGCGGTAGCAAGGGAACTGGAAAACTTTAACGGAGAAAGGGATTATTAATGCCCGGCTTATTCTGAACGGGCGCCGAATTTCTTACCTGTAAATTTATACTTACTGCCTTTTCGCTTTAGGATAAAAAGGTTGTCGTAGTATTTTTCATCCACATCTCCCGGCACTACCGTAGCCCCTGCAATTTTATTGGCAATATCATCAATGGTATTGGAATGGCCGGCCACTACCACATTTCCCTTCGTAATGCTTTTAACCCGCTGAATAAATACATCTGTAGAATCCTTCTGGGGACTGTACACCTGAACAGGTATGCCAAGTGCATCACCTAACGGGGCCACTGTTGATTTTGTTCTTTTGTAATTGGTAGAAAAGATATACTTCACTTTTTTGTTCTTCAACACTTCTTTAAGCGCTACGGCCCTGGCCTCTCCCTCTTCAGATAAAGGCGGGTCGCTGGCTTCCTGCCTCGTAGCCCCGGGCTTTACCGGCGCTTTCTCGGCATGACGAACCACATAAATCGTATTACCACAGGAATAAAATATAATAAGGAACAGCCATGAAAAATACTTCATATCAAAAAGTTTAACAGTGTGAAGATAAACCCTCTTTTGTTTTTCCCGTCTTTTTATTAAATTAGTAATCTACTAACCCTGATAAGCTATGAAACAATTATCCGAAACATGGTTTGCAGAAGGCCGCATAGACTTTGAACTTAAAAAATACACCCTCCTTGCCTATCTCCAGCAAGTAAACAGCTACTTCAATGAAAACAAGTTGTATCCCCAGTTGAGCGATGTTATTTTTCACTATAACAATATCGTTGCCTTCCGGGAAAACAAAAAATACCTGCAGGAACATTTTCCGAAAAAGCTTACCGGCATTCAACTGCAAAAGCTACAGGTATTATATGAACTGATGATAGAAGATGATGAGCTGATGGCAGAACTGGAAAGCATCATTCACTATTCAGCCGGGAAAATGAAAAGCATTATTTATAACGGTACAGAAATTTATGAGTTTGTAGAAGAAAAATTAGAAGTGGCCCCTGTTGGGCTTATTCCTCTTGATACGCAGGAAGGCTATTTCTTTTTGAGCAATGGGGATACTTCTTCCACCCGCTTGTACCATTACCGCCTTTCTATTTTTGAAAAACATGATGAAAAATACCGCAGTATCCGCACAGCCTTTATTTCCGACTACCAGCGGAGTATCAGCAGTACATACGAACATATAAAATCAGAAATAATCCGGCAGCGAAAGCAACTGCCCAACCCGGCCGTGTATTCCATCGAAACAGAACTTAAGTTCCCTATTGACGAAACGCTGTTACCTGTTGCCAAGAGAACATTGGTAAAATTCATCTCTGTACAGGCCGCATAATATTAATCAACCAGGTCAAGGCCCCAGTCTTTTCCTTTCTTCACAGCAGGCACTCCTTCTGTGATCCATTTTGCGGGTTTGTCGCCTTTTAATATCCAGTCAAAGAATTGCTGCATACGGATATGATAATCCAGCATATCCTTCCGCTGTGTAAGGCCATGGTCCTGCCCGTTGTAATTGAACATCCACACTTTTTTGCCTAATCTTCTTAAACCTGTAAAGAGTTCAATGCCCTGGTACCAGGGAACAGCGCCATCGGCATCATTGTGAAGAATGACCATCGGCGCAGTTACCTTATCCAGGTGAAAAAGCGGCGAATTTTCAATGTAGAGTGCCGGCTTTTCCCAAAGTGTGGCGCCGATGCGGCTTTGTGTTTTTTCATACTGGAATTGCCGGTTAAGCCCTGTGCCCCAGCGTATGCCTCCGTAAGCGCTGGTCATATTAGCTACCGGCGCACCGGCCCAGAATGCTTTGAACATTTTTGTCATTGTTGCCAGTTGTGCCGCCTGGTAACCGCCCCAGCTATGGCCCTGTAAAGCCATTCTTGTACTATCCGCCCAACTGTTTTTGGCCAATGCCCTTGCGCCGCTAACGATATAGTCATAGGCGTTCTTTCCCGGATGACCTGTGGTATAATGAATATCGGGCATGAAGATAATATAGCCATTGCTGACAAAATAAGGAACATTAATAGCGCTGCGAATGGGAGCAGGCGCCCTGTAAGCATATAACCCATCACTTAGTTTTTCATAGAAATAAATGATAACGGGATATTTCTTCTTCGGGTCAAAATCCTCCGGTTTAAATACCATACCTGTCGCTTCCTTACCATTATAAGCCTTCCATTTAAAAAGTTCGGCATTGCCCCAGAGATAATCTTTTTGCTGGGGGTTGATAAAGGAAATCTTTAACTCATGTTCGATTCTCTTTGCTTTTGCATCAAAGCCTTGCACTTCAAGGTCGTCATCATTAATAAAAACATCAGGTGATTCATTAAAATTTCCCCTGGTATAAATGATTTTTCCTGAGTTCTTAGCTTTTGTAAACATTCCGTAACTGTACTTACCGCCAGCAATGACAAACAATGGATTTAATTCACTTTGCAGATTTAGTATATGTAACCGTGTTTCTTTTGAACCTTCATTCTGACATTCAAATAGCAAATTCAAATTACTACTAATATACCTTTGATCTGCATCCAACTGTACATAACGATACCTATCTTTAAGGCCTCTTCCTACCTTAGTAATGTTGGCTATATGATAATCAACCAAGTTGACCTTCCACACATCATACCTGTCATACACATACACAGCGCTATCCCCTTCATGCCATCCCATCACGCCATAGGGCCAGGGGTCATCCGGCACCTGGCTGTCTTCATTCCATAACGGCACTTTAATTTTCCCTGATATATTTCTTGTTGTATTACCGTCCCAGGCAAAATAATGTCTGGCAGCCCGGTCGTACCACATAATATATTGACCGGCGGGAGAAGGATATACCTGCCCGTACAGGTTTTCTTTTACCAGTTTCTTTTTCCCCGTGCTTACATCAATGGCATAAATATCTTTAAGCGTATTACCCGTCCACTGGCTTTCTATTCGTTTGCCCATATCCGTTACGCCAATAAACACATCGCCATCACCTTCATTGGTTGGTATCACCTGCGGCATGGCTTTGCTGCCTAATTGTTCAATCGTTCTTTCTTCGAGATTAAATACCGTAAGAAAATTTTCCTGCTGCGCTGCCCTTAACCGGTTGAGAGTGGTTTGCACTGTTTGCAGGTAATCATCATTATAGTGCCATATATCCAGCTTAGGCATGTCTATTTCTATGATAGTTGTGTCTTTGGGGACAGGGATTACTGCCGAACCAAAAAACAATCTTTTGCCATTTCTACTAAAACTGATATTTCCGAATTCACTTACCGTCATGCCCAGCATCATGCCTGCTGTATATTTATCTGCAAGTAGTGAGGCGCTGTCCATCCCTGTTTTATAATACCATAAGCCGTAGAATTTTTGCAGGTCTTTGGGCTTTGCATCCCGTTCCGCCACATAGGCTACCTGCGAGCCATCTTCTGAAAAACTGAAGTTTTTAAACTCATTGCCGCCGGTGCTCAATGTTTTGGTTGTTTCGCTTTCCAGGTCATAAAGCAATACAGACGGTTGGCTCAACGAATCGCCGGATTTCTTTGCCTGTTCTATCAGCAGTTTTCCACCTTCTTTGCTGAAATAATATTCAAGCACATTGGTAAATATTTTCTCTTTCCCGGTAATCAGGTTGCGAAGCACCAGGTCTGTTCCTGCATCTGCTGCACCGGCAGGGGTATCCTCGTCGGCATAATCTCTCTCTGCATCCTCGTCAAAGAAGAAGTCTGAATCATTCTGCCCGTCTTCGTCTTTACCTCTTTTCTTTTTCTTTGGCAATGTTTCAATTACCTGCTGCAAAGAGTCAATGATACGGTTCAGGCTGTCTATCTTTTTCTCAGGAGCAATACCTGTTTTCTTTGCTTCTTTTTTCTCTGCCGGTTTTTCCAGGTAATAAGCCACCCACCCGACTTGTTTTTCCGGGGTTTTGTAGCTTTTTACAGCAGGTACTTTCAGCACTTCTTCTTTCCCTAACTCAACAATGGCAAATGAATCCCTGGGCATCTCATCGGGCCGCTTTTTTTTAATCCTCGCTTCCCTGGTTTCTTTGTAAAACGGCTTTATTTTAAAGATTACAAAACGGCTGTCTTCGGTTATCAGCGCATTATAACCCCGGGGAATTATTTTTTTATACTTTGCATCGGAAGATTGTATCACCAGTTCGTTATCACCCTGCTGTACATTAATGGTATATACCACCCATTGGCCATTATTGCTTATCATCCGCTCGCCGATACTTTGCCAGCCATCATATACAGTATGGTCCAATGGTTTTTTCTGCGCCATTCCATAAAAACAGTAAAAGAACGGCAGTGAAAACAAGAGAAGCTTTCTCATTACAATAAATATTTATCCGAAAGAATAGAACAGGGGAGAAAGATAAAACTATTCAGCCAGCATTTTTTCAGCTACCATTTTTTTTACCCGGGAGGTATCGGGATTATCCGCATTTTTCAACCTTTTGCGGTAGTTGGCAAACAGGCTATACCACCTGAGCTTTAATACGCCAAGAATGCCTTCTTTAACGATGCCCTTGTTCATTTTGGAAACACCGTAAGTACGATCCTGGAAAATAATGGGTACTTCCTTGAGGCGGAAGCCGAGCTTCCAGGCCACAAATTTCATTTCAATCTGGAAGGCATAGCCAACAAACCGTATTTCATCCAGGTTAATTGCTTCCAAAACCTCACGGCGATAGCACATAAAGCCTGCTGTAGGGTCTTTTACGGGCATCCAGGTAATAAGCCTTGTATAATGAGAAGCTCCTTTTGACAAAGCAATCCTGTTCTTTGGCCAGTTAACCACTCCGCCGCCATTTACATAGCGGGAGCCAATGGCCAGATCGGCCCCTTCATACATGCAGGCGTTATACAGGCGGCGCAGGTCATTGGGGTTGTGCGAAAAATCTGCATCCATTTCAAAGATGAAATGATACCCTTTTTCAAGAGCCCATTTGAACCCGTAAATATAGGCTGTGCCCAATCCGAGCTTGCCATGCCTTTCTTCCAAGTGTAAAATTTCCGGAAATTTGATTTGCAGTTCCCTCACAATCTGTGCTGTGCCATCAGGCGAACCATCGTCAATAACCAATATATGAAACCCTTCATTCAGGTTAAAGATGGCATGCAGAATATTGGAAATATTCTCTTTCTCGTTATAAGTGGGTATAACAACTAACTTCTTCATGTAAACCGTCGAAAGCCGAATTTACGAAAATCTAAAAAGCAAACCTGTTAAATTTGTTCACAGGAAAATGCCGTTTTCAGCCCTTTTTCAACATGGTACGGGTATATATCTCGGTGAGTTTCTGCTTGGTATGCTGTGGAAAATCCCCCTTCATCATCCAGTCATAATATTGCGGCTCCGATTTAAGCACATCTGCTACCACCCGGCCTTTGAATTTGCCGAAATTAAAGACTTCTACCCCATTCTCAAGCACAAATCTCCTGGCAAAATCAACCAACTGATCCTCACCAATGAATTTTAGTACCGACTCAACCGAAGTTCCCATTTCAGGGTATTTTTCCAATTGGGCTTTGAATATTTCGTATGTAGCAGTGGCATCGGCCTCGGCGCTATGGGCATTATCCAGGTGTTGATTGCAGTAAAACTTAAAAGCGGCCCCCAACGTTCTTGGCTCCATTTTATGATAGATGGTCTGCACATCAAGCAATTTGCGGTTTTTCATATCAAAATCCACACCGGCCCTGAGAAACTCTTCCATCAACACCGGAATATCAAACCGGTTAGAATTATAACCCGCCAGGTCGCAGGCATCCAGGAATTGTTTTAATTCCTGCGCCACCTGCTTAAAATGGGGCGCATCTTTTATCATCTCATCGGTAATACCATGAATATTGCTGACGGCAGAAGGGATAGGGATACCGGGGTTCAGCAGCTTTCTCTTCACCGTTTTCGTATCATCCGGTAAAATCTTCAGAATAGCTATTTCCACAATACGGTCAATGCCCGGGTTCACCCCTGTTGTTTCAAGATCTATAAAGGCAAGCGGCTTTTTTAATTGGATCATGAGATCAGTATTTCACTTTTCGATTAACAGCGGGCAAAGTTAACGGTTTATCGAAGTTATCAATGTAATTTTATCTAAAGGGCTTTCCCGGACAGAAACAGTCAATCCCATATGCCAAACTGTTTTATCAATATTGAATACCCCATAAAACGGGAGATTTTGTACCTTACATAATAAAAACCGGAAAACCCCGTTAAATCAATCTATTATATTCAACCCAAAAAGATGAAAAACAAATTTTTTGCAGCCTTATTGGTTATAGCGACAACTCTTTTGGTGAGTTCCTGCTATTCTTCCCGCAAGCAAGGCTGTCCTGGCAATCCTACCGGAAGCTATAAGTTCAAGGGCTGATCCGCTGCTGGTATTCAACAGCCAGTTTTGCATTTACCTGAAATGCTTATTGCGCCGGGTATCTGATGCCCCTTTCCACGCATAATGCAACGGGTTTAAAAAAAAACGGCTGCTGTTCATAGATAATATGAACAGCGGAGCCGGTGAGGTGGAGGCGAGGAGAATCGAACTCCTGTCCAAACATATTCTTCAAAAGCTTTCTACATGTTTATTTTGTTTTGTTATGTCGGGAAATAACTGGAAACAAACAACCGATTAATTCCTTAGCTGAATAGTCTTAGGCAACCGGCACAGCCTGTAGTTGCAGCATCTTGTTTTGTTTTAAGTCGGCGGCGGGGCATGGAAACAAGCGAACCGGCCCGGCGGCCCGAATGACTACTTAATCACTGATTAGGCAGCCATGGCATACTGA
>CAZLLT010000013.1:0-2477 GCA_964560445.1 uncultured Chitinophaga sp.
GCCGCAAACCGACCGCCGTGTGTGTAGGAATTGTGTAAAGCAAATTTCGCCTTACACCCAAATATACGCTACTCCTGGTATAAATTTTCATTGATAATCAATAGAATTTTATACCAGTTTCATTCTTAAATTTATACAAACAATTTTAAAATGTACCAGAAAATACAGCTAAAATATGTTCACCCCGGCCTGAATATTGGCCTGGCTGATATAAAAAACGCTTGGCTCTTAACAGCAGTTCCGAAAAAACTACAAACCACCGTTCACCAAGGGCTTCTTATTTTCAGAATACCCGGCTCCGGCAAAAGAATCAGCTATAAAACACTTAAAAAGGGGTTGATAAAAAAATCATTAACCATTCGCCAACCACTCAGGTTGCTTCCTTTTTAACAGCACCCTCTCACACAAACAAATCATTATACAGATTCCCTCCCGGCACTACGGCATATTTTCCCAGGTCGGTAATGCCTTCTTCGGCAAAAACCTGTTCATCAATAAACAGGTTTCCCGTGCATTTGGTAGAGGGACGGCGTAAGATATAATACGCTGCATCGGCAAGCACTTCCGGGGTGCGGCTCATGTTGGCCAGCATTTGCCCGCCCAATAAATTTCTTACGGCAGCCGTATCAATAGTTGTTCGTGGCCAGAGGGCATTGGCGGCTACCCGGCTGTCTTTAAGTTCTGCCGCCCAGCCAATGGTCATCATGCTCATACTGTATTTGGTAAGGGTGTAAGCTACATGGTTGGCAAACCATTTGGGGTCAAGATTGATGGGGGGCGATAAAGTAAGGATATGCGGGTTGGATGATTTTTTTAAGTGCGGAATGCAAGCCTTTGTTACCAAAAAAGTACCCCGTACATTGATGCTGTGCATCAGGTCAAACCGCTTGGCTTCGGTGTCTTCTGTAGTGGTCAATGAAATGGCCGAAGCGTTATTGACGAGGATGTCAATACCGCCGAAAGCGGCGACAGTTTTATCTATCACATTCTGTACCTGCTCTTCAAAACGAATATCACATTGCACAGCAAGCGCCTTTCCCCCTGCTTCTTCAATTTCTTTAGCAGCGGAAAAGATAGTACCGCCGAGTTTGGGATTTTCTTCCACACTTTTGGCGGCAATAACAATATTGGCCCCTTCTTTAGCCAGGCGTATGGCAATGGCTTTTCCTATTCCCCTTGTGGCTCCGGTAATGATAGCGGTTTTAGTGGCAAATGACATGGTAGTATTTTGATTTGTAATGATAAGGAGGTTTAAAATTAATTTTTTGTATAGCTCAGCGTAACAGACCTCACTCCTTGTGCGACTCTTCTGATGCAGGTCTCTGCGTTCCCTTTCCTTAAGGAGAGGGGGTGAAGACTTTCCGATAATCGAAAAGCTAAATGGGGAGAGGTTAAGAGGTTTGTATGAACATGAATAGTCATTGTAATCAGTATTCAGGAAGCACCGGTTTTGTTTTTACAATTTCTTCAATACGGTCAATTATTTCGGGTGTAAGTTTTGCAACGGCATCAGGGGCTTTCAGGTTTTGCAGCAATTGTTCTTTCCGGCTTGCACCAAGAATGGCGGTAGTTACGTTGGGGTTTTTAATACACCAGGCAATGCTTAGTTCTGCGGTGGAAATGCCCAACTCTTTTGCAAGGGTTGCCAGCCCTTTCACTTTTGCCACTACATCGTCTTTCATCCATCTGTCACGCAGCCAGTCAAAACCTTCTAAATGAAAACGGCTTCCTTCGGGAATACCATCATTATATTTTCCGCTTAATAAACCGGATGCCAGCGGGCTGAAGATGGTAGTGCCCAGCCCTACCGTTTTATACACCATCAGGAATTCGTTCTCTATTTTATTTCTTTCAAACAAATTGTATTGCGGCTGCTCAACCGTTGGCCCGATTAAACTATATTGGCTGGCTACCCGGTGTGCTTCCATAATTTCCACGCCGCTCCATTCGCTGGTGCCCCAGTATAATATTTTTCCCTGCTGGATAAGGTTGTGCATGGTCCACACCACTTCTTCTATCGGCACTTTTTTATCGGGGCGGTGGCAGAAATAGAGGTCAAGATAATCGGTTTGCAACCGGTGCAGCGCTTCATGGCAGGCTTCCACAATATGCTTGCGGCTAAGACCTGCCTGGTTGGATTTATTTTCTTTGCCCCTCCATCCCCAAAAAACTTTGGAAGAAAGGGTGTAAGAACTGCGGCCCCAATTTTTCTTTTTAAAAACCCGGCCCATCATTTTCTCACTTTCTCCCAAGGCATATACTTCGGCATTGTCAAAAAAATTAACGCCGTTGTCATAGGCAATGCCCATCAGTTCATCTGCAACGGAATCATCAATTTGTTTGTGAAAACTTACCCAACTGCCGAAAGAAAGCACACTTAGCTGCAAGCCGGTTTTGCCCATGTAGCGGTATTCCATAATTGTAAGTTGGTTCTTGTGTTGAAGGTATTAAAATATGCTTGATATTGGTACAGGGAT
>CAZLLT010000013.1:2577-78497 GCA_964560445.1 uncultured Chitinophaga sp.
TCTCTACTCCGGGAAGCCGTTGGCAGATACTTTCATATTGCCCGTTGTTTCTTTAAATGTAATACGGCGCAGGTCCTGTGTGGCTTCAAGCCCTTTACCACCGAAAATAGTTTTATCCGGCCCTTTATAGGCAGCGCTTTTTTCCGTGTAGAAAAGGCCCTTATTCTGGTCCCACCAGAGGTCATGGCTTCTTAAGGTATCTCCTTTTGTGCTGATCACCACTACGCTGTCCCGCAGGTATACTTTATTCAGGTTTTCAAAATACTTGCCATACAAAGCATCTAATCGGGTCTCTACGGTTTGGGTACTGTCATAAAAATCGCAATGGAGGGAATTGGGAAACTCAACATACAAGGTATCGGCTTCTACCCTGTACATCAGCGGCGCTGTTAGCCGGGCTTTCAGTATGCCATCCTGGCTCAGGTAGCTTTCAATATCGGTTGCTTCTTCTTTCATTACTACTTTTTTCGTCCAGTCGTTTACCTTGCTTTCATCATTCTCACAACTCAAAAGAAAAAAGCAGCTTAGTAGGGAAGCTGCTGCAAATAATTTATTGATATGAGAAAAACAATTAGTCATATTTCCTTTTGCCAAACCAGATATCGCTTAGCGAAAAGCCCAATGAAACACGGAAGAGGTCTTCTTTCAGCAAATTATCATTATTTCCTCTTTTGATGTATTCAATAGAAAGGTTGAGGATTGATGAAAGGTTCCTGGCCGCTAAACTATTGGAAGGAATGGGAAGACCAAAGCCTAATGTAAAGCCCATCTGGTTCAGCTTTTGTCCCACCCGGATATAATCCGGCCCGGTAAACATGCCGAAGCGGTAAACTACATTGCTGAAATAATTTCTTTTAGGAACGGGGTTCAATTGGGCGCCCAGGCGCAGTTCCCATTTATTCTTTACAGAATCTGCCTGGCCGTAATACCTGTATTGATCCCAGTTTTGTTTTTCAAAATCAACGCCAATCATCCATCCGCCTTCTTTATTTACTACGGGAAGTTTATGAAGCACAAAACCTGCTGTAAATGTTGCGGGCAATGTAATAGTTCCTTTTACATCTTTTAAATCAGAAACGCTGTCGAGCCGCAGGTAGCCATTGGCATCATCATACGAGAAGGTTTCTCTCAGCACATCCTGTTTGCTGTTCATCTTCTGGCTCCAGCTTCCATAGGCGCCCAGCGCCAGCACCATTTTTTGCGATAGCGGCAATTGGTATTGTATGCCTGTGTTGAAATAGAGATTGCCATAGTTGGCCTTGGTTTCATAATTGGCCTGGTAGTAATTAACGGTGTCATTGATAAACGACCTGCGGGTGCTGTAATCTTTTCTTCCGAAAAGGTAACCGGCTGTTGCGCCAATGCTCAGTTTTTCCTGCAACTGGTGTTTCATTTTTGAATAGAGGCTAAAGCCGGTGCCAAAAGAGGCAAGATAAGCCCCGCCATCTCCCTGGAACAGGGTAATCGAACTGTCAATAGGCAGGCCGGTATTGGGGTCTTTTAACCTTTCAAAGCGGTCAATTTTATAGCTGATGCGGGATATAGGGCGCAATCCAAAACTTATACCCCAGTTGTTCCTAACGGGGGCGCCTATCTGAACATAGGAAAACAAAGCATTGCTTGCAGTAAATTTTTCGGGGTTGGAAGGCTCCCTTAATGTCCTGTTTTCAACGTTTACACCCACATCCAAAACAGCCCTGCCGGAAACCATCTTTTTGGATTTAGCTTCCTTAAAAGCAAAAAAAGAGGAATAAGAAGCCGGGTTGTTGAAATTGATAGAATAAGCATCGGCATAAGCGGCAGAAATGCCCCCCATGCTCCGGCTGCTAATATGTGTTGGCGGCACCAGGTCGCCTATTCCATATCTCGAATAAGGCGAATTGTCTTGCGAAAATGCAGGCTCAAAAGCAGAAATAAGAAAAATCAGGAGCGTTAACCGGGTTACTTTTTTAGGAGTTGCTGGTTGATATAACGTCTTGATTTTCTTAGGGATTATTGACTTCACTAATTGCATACAGACCTTTAAAAATTAAATCAGGGTCTGCAAATATCTTGTTTTTAAGGTGTGCACCAAAATAGACTATATCCCCCCCGGTTAAGAGGACGTTAAAGTTCCTGTACTTTTCCCTGTACATCTCTACAAATCCATCAATTTCCCTGGCCATGCCAATCACCACCCCGGAGGTAATATTGGTGGCGGTATCGTACCCGATAAGGGGTGCATTGCTGTCGGCCTTTACAAGAGGCAGTTTGGCGGTATAGTGGCTCAGGGATTTTAGCCTCATTTCAAGCCCCGGGGAGATGCCCCCGCCCAGGAATTCATGGTATTTATTGATGAAATTATAGGTAATGCAGGTTCCTAACCCGATGACCAGGTTGTTTTTGGACGGGTAATAATGAACCGCAGCGGCACAAAGGGCCAGCCTGTCTGCGCCGATGGTTTCGGGCTTGCCGACAGGCGTGGTAAAAGCTACTTCAGTGAGATGGCTTAGTTTGTGGAATTTTGACATCCCGGCCCAAAAGCTTTCTATTTCCGGGTTGTGGTCAACCACGGAAGACAGGATTGTTTTTGCAGGACTGAACTTTTCCTGCAATGACAGCATTGTTTCAATGCTGTCATCTTTCAGGGTAAAAACTTTATCAATTTCCGTGCCCCGGAATACAGCCGCTTTTCTGCGGGTATTCCCGAAATCAAAACATAGTGTTGTTGGCATAAAACAAAAATAAGGGCTTTATTAAAAGCCGCTAAACCCGCTAAGGTTTTTAAAATGACCGTTAAGCTTTATTTTTTCTTTCAACTGTTCCATTCCGGCTACCAGCGGGATTACTTTTACCAGATGGCGTCTTAGATATTCCTGCCGTTGCCTTTCATCAAGCAGGCCAAGCAACTCGTATTCTTCTTCCAAAGAAAGGCTAATATGGTGTGCTACATCGTATGTATTTATTTTACCATCCTCCTTTTTGAATTCTTTCTTTACATTCAGCAAAGTATAAAGCTGGCGGATGTGGTTCATTATTTTTCTCATTGTATCAGGGCTACCCTGTTTATAATTGTCCGGGTAGGTAACGATGGCGCCGCTGTATAGTTTGTCGGGTACTTCCTTTATCATCTCCAGTATCCTGAATACCTGGACACCTTTGGTTTTAATATCCATTTCACCATTGTCGTAAACTTTGGATAATTCTGTAATCTCTACCACCGAACCCAAATCCTGTATTTTCTCATCAATTACTGTTGGTATGCCAAACGGTTTGCCGGAGGCATGGCAATCGGTAATCAGTTGCTTATAGCGGGGTTCAAAAATGTGCAGGTTCAGGTTTTCTCCGGGATACACGACTATGCCTAATGGGAAAACGGGTATGAAATTGGTCATGCAACAAAGTTACCTGTTTTGCGTGTTTAAGATTTTCCACCAGTAACAGGTGATAAAGCAATAAATAAAAACACCGTATTGCACTTCAATACTTGAATCTGTTAAAAAGGTGAGGAGGGCAGCGCCATGAAAACAATACCAGCCGAACTTTTCATTTGAAGAGCGGATGAAGAAAGGAAAAAAGGCGATAACTGTAAATGCAAGCAGACCCGCCCATCCGGCAAAGCCGCCATGTATCAACCATTCATTACTCGGATAAATTTTATCGGCTTCCTCCATACCAGGTACATACTTGTTGTACCAGGCATTGGCAGCGGCCGCTACATCTCCGGCGCCGGCGCCCATCGGGTTGTCTTTTAGAATCTGCCAGCCTGCTTTTAGTGAAAGTACCCGGGTGGCATCCGTACCGCCAGGCAGGTAGCTGCTGTTACTTGCAAAATCGAAATTATAACGAAGATATTTGAAGCGGTTTTGAAAAGTAGGAAAGTAAAACCAGGCAACAATGGCAAGCAACAGGCTGATGCTGATGGTTGCAATAGCAAATGGCATCTTTTTTTTCCCTGACAAATAAAAAATAATAAAAGCGGGAATAAATAAATACAAGGCAAATAGACCTGTTCTTGCCGCCAGTATATGCAGATAAATGGCCAACCACAACGCTGCCAGCAGGAGTAAGATTTTTATCCGGCTGTTTGTTTCCGTGACAGAAGAGAGCAATGCGATAATAACGGCGATTGCCACCAGCCAGCTAAACCGTATATGATCTCCACCGAGCGGAACGGGCATTGTTTTGGCTTTCAGGTAAGCGGCTTGTATAACAGGCATGTTTAAGAGATATTGGGAAATACTCCAGCCTGTTCCGGCAAGCACTGCCAGCAGAAAGAACCCGGTTATAAACCGTCCTTGCGCCGTATTCAATTGCCATTTTCCTGCAAAGGCAAGCGGTAGAAATAAAAAAGGGAGCTTCACTTTCACCACATGTATCCAGGTCTCTTTGTCCTGGCTCCACAAACCGGAAATAAAAGGAATAAGAAACAACAAGCTGATACTCCATAAATAAGGAGTGGCTAAGAAACAGCGAACCTGCTCTTTTATGTCCCGGTGAAAAAGGGCTATGGCAATAAATCCCGCCATGCTTACCGATAGCGCCCCGCGGGAAACGAACAGTGAAACAATAACCAGCGCCATAGATCCGGAAATCAGTTGATTTCTCAGCCCTATATTTATCGTATCATTCTGTAACTTGTTCCGCATACTTTTGCCCCGGATGCTTTTTATAAACATACAACTTGATTTGTAAACCATGTGGCAGGAATTATTAGCACAGGTTCTGCATGGCGATGTAAAATCGCTGGCCCGTAGTATTTCATTGGTTGAAAATGAATATCCGGGTTACGGGGAACTGTTGCAATTGCTGCCTGCTTCACCAATAAAGATTATCGGCATTACCGGTCCGCCGGGAGCAGGGAAAAGCACATTAACAGATGCCCTGATCGGATTATTGATTGATTCCGGGAAAAAGGTAGGTGTGCTTTGCGTGGACCCTTCTTCACCGTTTAATCTTGGCGCTGTATTGGGCGACAGGATACGGATGAGCGACTGGTACGTTCATCCCAATGTATTTATCCGTTCTTTGGCCACAAGGGGTTCTATGGGTGGCCTGCACCCTAAAATAATTGAGCTTACCGACCTGATGAAGGTATTCCCGTTTGATTATATTATTGTTGAAACGGTAGGAGTGGGCCAAAGTGAAATAGAAATTGCCGGCCTGGCGGATGTAACGGTAGTAGTGATGGTGCCGGAAGCCGGCGATGAAGTGCAGACAATGAAAGCAGGATTGATGGAAATAGCCGACATTTTCGTAGTAAACAAAAGCGACCGGCCGGATGCTGATTTATTTGTAAAAAATTTACGGCAAATGCTGGCCCCGGCGTTCAGCAGGCATTACCAGGAAGTACCGGTTGTAAAAACGGTGGCTTCACAAAAACAAGGAACAGAAGAATTGCTCAACCTGCTTCTTCATCAATTACAGAAATCCCATCTTACCGATAAGAAATTCTGGCTGCTGGCAGAAAAAGCCTATTACCTGATAGAGCAAAAACGAATGAAGGGGATTGATAAAGCAGAGCTGAAAAATGAGATTGAAGCGAAGTACAGAAAAGGATACTTTAATTTATACAGGTTTATTGAGGATAAATAAGAAAACAATTTATTCTTGTTCCTGCTTGTAACCTTTCCACCAGCGATAACCCAGGTAGCCGATAATGGCCAAAGGGGTAAAAGCAAGGTATAATATGCCGCCGTTCATGCCCCTGGCCGGTTGTTCACCTAATTGCTGGGCTGTTTTGGTACAAATGGAACATTGTGCATTTGCTTCTATGAAAAAAAATAAGGTCAGCACAAGCCCCAGAAACATCACTTTTTTCATACTGCAAAGGTAAGGATTGTGGGATAAAGGCATTGGAACATTACCGGAAAGCATTATTCCTTTTTCCCTTCTTTATCTTCCTGTATCAATTGTAGCGCAGCATCAATCTTTACGTCTTTATTATTCCGGATAGATGTTGTTGTGGGTATGGCAATTACATCCGGCTGCACACCTTTGCCTGTTTTAGGATGGTTTTTATCAATAACAAGCCTGAATAGCGGCAGGCGAAAGCGGATACCGGTTTCAGGAAGTGTAACATCCGGTATCAGCCAGGCAGAGTTGCCATAAGCGCCGCCGCCTGTTTCTTCGCCAACGATCGTTACATTTTCCTGTCCCTTAAGTGTTCCGGCAAAAAGTGTAGTGGCTGAGAAAGAATTGCCGCCTGTGAGAATATAGGTTTTGCCGTTATAGTGGTTTCGCTTTACGGGCTTGAAATTTTGTTTTTCAAAATAGCCGAAGTGATAATTACCATCGCTTCGCTTTCGGGTAAAGAAGGTTATAAACAGCTTGTTCCAGAAATGGTTATGGATGTAGCGTTGGTAAGGGCTTTTCTTTTTTACGGCAAAAAGTGAATCGCATATTTTAAACTTGCAGTTGGCAATGTATTTTGTAAGGTGAGTGGAATTGGTAACGTTTCCTCCCCCGTTGCTCCTTACATCAATAATCAGGTGGTTAATGTTTCTTTTTCGAAGTTCTTTAAATGAATTTTTGAAAAAACGTTTTAAGCCATACCCTTTCCCGAAGGAAGAAAGGTTCATCATGGCAGCGCCGGTAGCCGTATCTATTTTCAGCAGCCGGACTGCATTCATCTGTAACTCCTTTCTTTCTTTTTTTGAGGGTTGGGGAGTTGTGGTTCTTATTATACTATTTGTAGTTCTTCTTACTGCTGTATCACTTGCCGGATCATAAACAGGAATGGTAGCTTCTTTCAGCGCCCCTGTACTATCGAGGTATTCAATGCTATACCTGCTTTGCAGGCCGAAAATATGTGTGTAGAGCGATCCAAAATAGCCCCTGTTGCTCAGCACCTGGTATTTGTGGGTGTTGTTATGCCCGTCTGTTGAAAGATAATTAAAGAGGGTGTCAATAAGGGTTGTGGCATCCAGCCCGTTTATCTTTTTGATTACAGTTCCTCTTTTCAGGATACTGTCTTTCCTGTTTAAGTTAGCCGTTACGGCTACTGTGTCCTGCCAGGTTTTTATACTGAAAGGAAACATTTTTGCCAGGCGTATCGTATCTGAAAAACGGCTCCATGCCTTGGATGGCTTTATCGTGGTATGCCCGCAGTTTATTTTTGAAGTAACATAAGCCAGCAATTTTCTAAAACCCGGCTCTGTCATGGAGTCGGTAATCGCTTCTTCGCCATTCCGGAAATAGTAATCCATACTGTCTTTGGAAGTGTACCAATAGAGGCTTGGATGGTGCGTTTCCAGGATATTCCTGTAAAGGGTATAATCTTTTCTTAACCGCTCCGGTGAATATTTTTTGGTAGCCGATACAGAAGACTTGCCGACGCTGCAGCCCGTCAATAAGCTACCTGTTATACATAATAGAATGACTACTCTCTGCATATTCCTCTCCGGGTGTCTTTCATGGTTTTTTTAAATGGTTCCATCCCTGGGCTGTAACAGGGTGCTTGCTGCCGCCTTTTGTTACGATATGGCTGCCCTGCTCTGCCTCTGTCATATAGCCTACTACGCTTATTTCTTCATTAAGCACCAGTTTGTCGTAATCAGTTTGGGAAATGGTGAACAGCAGTTCATAATCTTCTCCCCCGCTAAGGGCGCAGGCTGTCGGGTCTATCTCAAATTTAAACGCTGCTTGTTTCATTTGCTCTGCGATGGGGATTTTTTCTTCATGCAATACACAGCCCAGGTTGCTTTGCTTGCAAATATGCAGTATATCGGAACTAAGCCCATCGCTTATATCTATCATGGCCGTGGGAACCACTTCCTGTGCAGCGAGGAACTCAACAATATCTTTACGGGCTTCCGGTTTTAGCAACCTTCCTATCACATAGGATTCTCCTTCCAGGTCCGGTTGCACATCCGGGCTTTCCCGGAAAATCTTTTTTTCCCTCTCCAGGAAAAGAAGACCTATATAAGCGGCGCCGAGATCTCCGCTTACACAAATAAGATCGCCTTTGTTTGCAGTGCTTCTTTTAACGTATTTATCAGGGGCCACTTCGCCAATAGCAGTTACTGAAATAACAAACCCCTTTTGGGAAGAAGTGGTATCGCCACCTACCAGGTCCACGCCGTACCTGTTGCAGGCTGCATAGACGCCTTCATAAAATTCGTCCAGCGCTTCAACACTAAAGCGGTTACTGATGCCGATACTCAATGTTACCTGCGTTGGCGTGGCATTCATGGCATAAATATCGCTCAGGTTAACAATCACACTTTTATATCCCAGGTGCTTCAGCGGGGTGTACATCAGGTCAAAATGTACGCCTTCCAGCAGCAGGTCGGTGGTAACTACCATTTGCCTGCCAAACGTATCAATTACAGCCGCATCATCTCCCACGCCTAAAAGAGAAGAAGCGTTTTGCAATTCTATATTTTCTGTAAGACGATCAATTAAACCAAACTCACCGAGAGAACTTAGTTCAGTGCGGGCCTCATTATTCATCTGTTTTAGGTTTTAGGTTTTTGATTTTGGATCGGTTCCCGGGATAACGGTAATCTGCTTTCTTCATGGATGTTTTTATCGAAGAAACGATAATCCTTAAAACAGCCTCTGTTTCACCATAGATTGCCCTCATCTCATCTTTATATTTTGGGTTAAACTCAGCCAATAATTCTAGGAAAAAAAGAGTTTCATCTGCTTCTTCTTCCACCACTTGTAGTTTATACACAAAATCATTTGTTGATTTTGCCCTGCAAGCCGCCCTGTAGTTTGCCCCGATTGATGCGGAAGATCTTAAAATTTGCCCAATATATGTGTTGTTGATCCGGTTGACCGGTAGCTGTTCGCTCAATCGGGCAACAGCAATAGCAATTTCTTTGGTTTTATTTTTAAGTTCCTTTTCTGTCATGGTTATTACAATCAAAAACCCAAATTCAAAAATCTAAAATATACGAATTAAAGGGAAGCTCCATTTATAATGGCTACCATTTCTTCATGTATTTTCCCGTTGGTGGCCAGCACCCGGTGCTGATACACTGAAAATTTATTACCGGAATGATCCGTTACTTTTCCGCCTGCTTCTTCTACTATCAGGTAACCTGCTGCACTATCCCAGGGCTCTAATTTATGCTCATAAAAACCATCAAAGCGGCCACAGGCCACCCAGCAAAGATCTATGGCCGCCGAGCCTAATCGCCTTACCGGCACACCCTTTCGTATAAAGCGTTCAAATATTTCCAACGGGCCATTGGGTATATTGATGTATGTATAAGGAAAACCGGTAACCAAACAGGCTTTGATGGTTTCTGCCTGGCTGCTTACCCGGATGGGTTTATTATTCAGAAAGGCGCCTTTATTTTTTTCTGCGAAGAAAAGTTCATCAAGATGAGGGTTATAGACAGCAGCCATAACAACTTCCCCGTCTTTCTCAACAGCAATGGATACACAGTTAAGCGGTATGCCATGGGCAAAATTTACGGTGCCGTCAATCGGGTCAATAATCCATTTGTAGGAAGAATTTTGTTCCGTCTTTCCCGATTCT
The DNA here is from genome assembly GCA_964560445.1 of uncultured Chitinophaga sp. Taxonomy (GTDB): domain Bacteria; phylum Bacteroidota; class Bacteroidia; order Chitinophagales; family Chitinophagaceae; genus JJ008. The sequence continues at coordinate 12,050 of CAZLLT010000013.1, forward strand.
TCGGCTAATATCTGGTGATCAGGAAAAGCGGCATGAATAACATCCAGGATGGCTTTTTCTGAGGCATGGTCGGCCTCGGTAACAAGGTTATTTACCCCTTCTTTATTGCTTATGATGAATGATTTATTAAAGAATCGCAGGATTTCTCCGGCGCCTGCATGGCAGGCTTCTATCAGGGTGGTTTTAAGCATGGGCAAAGATAATAAACGGTTTATCGCTTAAAACAACAATAAATTCTTCTCTCTTTTACAGAACTGTTATTTTTGGGCGGGCCAACTCATTGTTTCTGCAATTTTCATGCTGCTATCCGTAATAATAGTAAACTATAATGTCAGACATTTTTTGGAACAATGTCTTTTTTCTGTTCAGGAAGCCTTGAAAAAGGTGGATGGAGAGGCGATTGTAGTGGATAATAATTCAACAGACGGAAGCCTGCCTTACCTGGAACCTAAATTTTCCGGGGTACTTTTTTTAAACAACCCGGAGAACATTGGTTTTGCCGCAGCCTGCAACCAGGGCTTGCAACAGGCAGCAGGTAAGTACATTCTTTTCCTGAACCCGGATACAATTGTTCCGGAAGACTGTTTTGAAAAATGCATCGCTTTTATGCAGGCACACCCGGAAGCGGGGGCGCTGGGCGTAAAGATGATGGATGGCAGCGGGCAGTTTCTTAAAGAATCAAAAAGGGCTTTTCCCGGCCCGCTGACTTCATTATATAAGCTGTTTGGCTTTGCCAGGTTATTTCCAAAATCAAAAACTTTTGCCCGTTACCACCTGGGCCATTTGGACGAAAACGCAATCAATGAAGTGGATGTGCTGGCCGGGGCCTTTATGATGGTGTCAAAAGAGACGTTGCAAAAAACAGGAAACTTTGATGAAACATTCTTTATGTACGGCGAAGATGTTGACCTTAGTTACCGCATACAGCAAGCCGGGTTCAAAAACTATTATTTTCCCGAAACACCGGTTATCCATTTTAAAGGAGAAAGCACCCGCAAAGGGAGTATGAATTACGTCAGGATGTTTTACAAGGCCATGAGCATTTTTGTAAAGAAGCATTACGGCGGCAGCAAAGCCGGGATTTTTAACTTCTTAATACATATTGCCATTTGGTTCAGGGCCGGATTGACAGCTATTGCAAATTTTATTCGACGGGTGGGCCTGCCTGTTATAGATGCAGGGCTTATCTTTTTGTCTTTTTGGCTGGTGAAAATTATATGGGAAACCCGCATTAAACCGGATATTAATTACCAGGAAAGCCTGATATGGGTAGCCTTTCCGGTATATACGGTGGTTTTTCTTATTGCCGCTTATTATGCAGGACTGTACGACAAAAATTACAAAATTTCTGAATTAATACGTTCCAGTCTTATTGCCACGATTGTATTACTGGCAGGCTATTCCTTATTGCCGGAGCAATACAGGTTCTCAAGGGGCATCCTGCTCTTCGGTTCTATACTTGCTTTTCTTTTGATAGGAATATTGAGATGGATTCTGGTAAAAGCAAAAGTATTGGAAGATGGTCATGAAAAACGAAACAATGCAGGTATTGTTATTGCCGGAACGGAAAACGAATTCAATGAGGCAAAGCAGATACTGACTGATGCAGGACTGAAAGAAAAGATAGTAGGCAGGATAAGCCCCAATGGAAATGATACAGATACGCTGGGCAATCTTGATGCTATCAATAAGACGGCCGCAACCCTCCCTGTAAAGGAGTTGATTTATTGCCAGGGCCGGTTATCCTTTTCAGCAATCATCAACAGCCTGCAAAAGTTGCCTGCCGGCATAATAGCAAGGATACATGCCGCCGGAAGCGCAAGCATAGTAGGCAGCATGTCAAAAAACAGTTTGGGGGATACTTTTTCCAAAGAAAACGGGTTCCGGATTTCAGATCCTTATAATGTCCGTATCAAGCGGTTGATTGACTTTAGCGCCGCTCTTATCTTTCTGCTTACATTTCCTGTTCATATTTTTCTTGTAAAGCGCCCCTTTCGTTTTTTAGCATCTTGTGTTGCAGTTCTGGCAGCTAAAAAAACCTGGGTAGGCTATGCAGGAGGGGCAAAAGGCCTGCCTGCGCTTCGCCCGCCTGTGATGGCCAGTAACGGCCTGCCCCTGACTTCAGTACAGGCATTTTCTGCAGAAAGCCTGCAAATGATAGATTACTGGTATGCCCGTGATTATGAACCGAGGGTTGATCTTAAGCTTATACGCAAATCGTATCGCAGCCTTGGCGGTTAAAAACAATTGGCAATAAGCAAAAAAACCAACTAACAAATATCTATGGCGGCAAAAAATGTAAAAGAAATAAAAGTGTACAAACTTGCTTTTGAGCAGGCGATGGATATTTTTGAGTTGTCAAAAAGTTTCCCCAAAGAAGAAATCTATTCACTTACAGACCAAATACGAAGGTCTTCAAGAAGTCTTTGCATATGCCTGCTTGAAGCTTACCGGAAAAAACGTTACCCCGCTCATTTTGTTTCAAAAGTTACAGACAGCGATATGGAAAATTCTGAGACTTCAGGGTGGATTGATTTTGCCCTTGCTTGCCGGTATATCAGGAACAATGAGCATTACAAGCTTATAACCAGACAGGAAGAAATCGGCAAATTATTAAATCATATGATGAACAACCCGGACAAGTACTGAGCTTGGGCACGCATTTCCACCCTTGCTTATTGCCTATTGTCCATTGCCGCTTATATTCGCAATTCAGTGCATTTAAACATTGCGTAATTTTAATTAAGTCCAAACCTCAAACATGGCGACAATCCTTGATATTAAAATCCCCAAAGCCATAGCAACAGCGCTAAGGTTGCCGGTGAATGATCCGCGTCGCCAGCAGATAAAGGTGCTGAAGAAGCTGCTGAAAAAAGCGAGGTTTACAGAATTTGGCCAGCGCTACCGTTTTGATGATATTTTATTGAGCAAACACCCCGGGAAGAAATTCCAGGAGTTGGTTGCCATCCACGACTATAACAAGATTTATGAAGAATGGTGGGAGAAAACCCTTGATGGTGTTCCCGATGTAACCTGGCCGGGAAAAATAAAATATTACGCATTAAGTTCTGGTACATCTGAAGCCGCCAGTAAATACATTCCTATTACCAAAGAATTGCTTCGCAGCAATACCGTTAATTACCTGCGCCAGTTGATCAGCCTGATCAGATATGACGAAGCCAACAAGCGGGCCATGACCAAGGGGTTTTTAATGATCGGTGGGGCCACCGATTTAAAAAAAGGGGAAGCAGGCTGGTATGCCGGCGACCTTAGCGGCATTTTAGCGAAGAAGAGACCTTTCTGGTTTCAGAGTTTTTATAAGCCCGGCGGCCGCATTGCAGCTATGAGCGACTGGAACCAGAAGCTGAACGAAATAGTGGAACATGCCAGGGAATGGGATATTGGCTATATCGTAGGGGTGCCTGCCTGGTGCCAGATGTGTATGGAGATGGTCATAGCGCATTATAAAGTAAAGAACATACATGAAATATGGCCCAACCTGAGTTTTTTTGTGCACGGTGGCGTAGCATTTGAACCTTATAAGAAAGGATTTGAAAAGTTATTGGGCAAGCCCATTGTTTATATTGAGAACTATCTTTCCAGCGAAGGGTTTATTGGCTATAAAACAAGAGAGCATGCCAAAGGCATGGAGCTGATCCTGAATAATAATATCTTCTTTGAGTTTGTGCCGTTTGATGATAAGAATTTTAATAGTGAGGGAAGTATTATTGACAACCCCGAAGCGAAAATGATACATGAGGTGGAGGAAGGAAAAGAGTATGCCTTGCTGATGAGTACCAATGCAGGTTCCTGGCGGTACCTGATCGGCGATACCATAAAATTCGTTGACCTGGAAAAAAGTGAAGTAGTTATTACCGGGCGCACCAAGCACTTTTTGAGCCTTACGGGAGAACACCTGAGCGTAGAGAATATGAACAAGGCCATTGAACTGGTTAGCGATGAAATGAACATAAGCATTCCGGAATACACCGTAGTAGGCGCTCCGTACGAAAATTTCTTTGCACATACCTGGTATGTGGGCACGGATGACAAAGCAGATCCCGAAGAGCTAAGAAAAAAAATAGACAGGCACTTGCGGAGGCTGAACGATGATTATGCCACAGAGCGGGACAGCGCTTTAAAGGAAGTGTTTCTTAAAATATTGCCGCAGGATGAATTTATCCGCTTTATGAGGCTGAAAGGAAAGATGGGCAGCCAGCATAAATTTCCCCGTGTAATGAAAGGAAAAATGCTCGAAGAATGGAACCGTTTCCTGGAAACGGGCAGCATTAGTTGATAATTTTATTTTTAACAAAACAGAAGAACTAACAGGCCGTATGTTTGGCCGGTGAACCGCCTGCTATTGCCGTTATGTATATTCTTATGCTCCTGTCTTCAGGCGCAAACGGGCTATTTGTTTATAAAAAAAGAGGCAATAAAGAAACGAGCCTATACCGAAGGCGACAGGGTGCATTTTCTGACAAATGAAGGAACACAAAAAAGCGGCATTATTACCCTTCTGCGAAACGACACGATTTTTCTGAATGGCCAACCTCTTCATAAAGACCAGGTAGCTTATGTACTGTTGGATAAAAGAAAAAATTCCTTTCCTGTAGATGGCAAGACTTTTCTGCTGGTTACCGGCGGCGTAGCCCTTACCACATTCGGGTTAACGTTGAACGATGTGAAAGAACCCGGTCCGGCTTTTGCCATTGCCGCCGCCATTGGTTACGGGCCTTTGCTGGTTCGGTTTCTTTCCGGCCGGGTGTTTTATGCTATGCAGCGCAAGAAATTTCGCATAGGAAAAAAATTCCGCTTACAGGTGCTGGATTTTCATATCCCGGTGCAGAAAGGTTTTTAGCGCTGTTTTGGGGAGCGTAAAATCAGTTATGTAAACTTGGTCAGCGAACTGACTGAAGGGGATAAAAAATCCGCCCTACCCGGGGCGGATTGACAACTATTTTGTAGTAATAAAAATTATACAGCGTCTGCGTTCATTCTCTTCGCTACCTTTTTTCTTTCTTCTTCATCCAATATCACTTTACGCATACGGATAAAGTTGGGGGTTGCCTCAATGCACTCATCCTGTTGAATGTACTCCATACATTCTTCCAATGTCATCAATGTTTTGGGCGCTATGTTGGTAGCGGCATCGCTTCCGCTGGCCCGCATATTGGTAAGTTTTTTCCCTTCGATAGCATTTACAACCAAGTCGCCGGGTTTAATATGCTCTGCAATAATTTGCCCGGCATATACATCTTCTCCCGGATCAACGAAGAAAGTGCCGCGGTCTTGTAGTTTGTCTATGGAATAACCAGTTGTAGTGCCACCTTGCTTGGCAAGAAGCACACCGTTATTTCTTCCGGGTATCTGCCCTTTCCAGGGTTTGTATTCTGTAAACCGATGGGCCATTACGGCCTCCCCGGTAGTGGCGGTAAGCATTTGCGTACGCAAACCTATCAATCCCCTTGAAGGGATTTCAAACTCAAGGTGCTGCATTTCCCCTTTGGTTTCCATTACATGCATTTCACCCTTTCTTCTTGTTACCAGGTCAATTACTTTACTGGCAAATTCCTGCGGCACATCCACCACTAAGTTTTCGTAAGGCTCGCACTTGGTACCGTTAACTTCTTTTACTATTACCTGCGGCTGGCCAACGGTCAGTTCATATCCTTCACGGCGCATCGTTTCTATCAATACGCCAAGATGAAGAATGCCCCGGCCATACACAATAAAGCTGTCGCCTTCTTCACTGTCTTCTACCCGCAGCGCAAGATTCTTTTCGGTTTCTTTCATCAGCCTGTCCCGCAGGTGGCGGGAGGTAACAAATTTTCCATCCTTGCCAAAGAAAGGTGAGTTGTTGATGGAGAACAGCATATTCATTGTTGGTTCATCCACGCTTATCACCGGCAGGGCTTCTGGGTTTTCTGCATCGGCAATCGTATCGCCGATATTAAAATCTTCAATACCTACCACGGCACACAGGTCGCCTGCAACCACTTCGGCAACTTTTTTCTTGCCCATACCTTCAAACACATACAGTTCCTTCACCCTTGATTTTTTGATGCTGCCATCTGCCTGCATCAGGGCCACCTGCTGGTTTTCTTTGATAATCCCGCGGCTTACCTTGCCAACGGCAATGCGTCCGAGAAAAGAAGAATAATCCAATGAAGTGATCTGCATTTGCACCGGGCCTTCGTTTATTTTTGGCGGGGGCACATGTTTTAAGATGCCATCCAGCAAAGGATCAATATTATCAATAGGTGTCAACGAATCGTTGAACCAGCCGTTTTTACCGGAACCATAGTAGGTGGGGAAATCAAGCTGCTCTTCTGTTGCATCAAGGTTGAAGAACAATTCAAATACCGCATCATGTACTTCATCGGGGCGGCAGTTGGGTTTATCTACCTTATTAATAACAACGATCGGCTTCAGGTTCAGTTGCAATGCTTTTTGCAGCACAAATCTTGTTTGCGGCATAGGCCCTTCAAAAGCGTCAACCAATAACAATACGCCATCGGCCATTTTCAAAACCCTTTCTACCTCGCCGCCAAAATCGGCGTGGCCGGGTGTGTCAATCACGTTTATCTTAACGTCTTTGTAGGTTACGGCTGCATTCTTACTGAATATAGTGATGCCCCTTTCCCTTTCCAGGTCGTTGCTATCCATGATGAGATCTCCCGTTTCCTGGTTTTCCCGGAAAACACTGGTGGCATGTAAAATCTTATCTACCAATGTGGTTTTACCGTGGTCAACGTGGGCAATAATAGCGATGTTGCGTATTTCCATACATCTATCTCCTCTTAAAACGGAGAGTTTTTAGTTTTTAATCATAAATGATCCCCCTGCACTCATACATGATAAAGATTGGGTTATTGATATTGAGTAATACAATTACCTGCTTCCCTTCTCCCAAAGGGATGCCTTGGGCAAGGGGCTGGGGGCAAACAGGGCGCAAAGGTACGTCAATTAAGCGGGGCGGCAAGCGAAAAAGGGAAGTAATGAATATTTAACAGGCCCATGAAAACCAGTTGCTTAGCCGTTGATTTGCAGAAATTCTTTTACAGGCAGCACGGGCAGTTTTTTTAATGAGAATGCCTGAAAGTCCTTTTTATCTTCCGTAATAAAGAAATCAAGCTCATTTTCGAGGGCAATCTGGTACAAAATAGCATCTTCAATATCCTTTCCGGTCAAATTAAGGCTCTTTGTATAAATATCCCTTGTGCATGATAAAACATCTATTATCGTTAACATATCAGATAATATCTCCCTGATTGCAGCTACAGAAAACTGCTTTCTCCATATATAAATAGAAACATTTAGCACACTTTCACTTACAAACCCTTCAATTTCTCCTTTTTCAATAAAGGAAAGCAGTTCTATTGCTCTTTTATGTCCTGGCCTGATGGGATCGAAGAAGTCTATAACAATATTGGTATCCAGGAATACCTTAGTAGCCATATTTTTTATTTAGGTACTCTTCTTTGGCTTTTTTTACATCAGGGATATGCACTTTTAATGTCCCTGCCCATTTTTCCACAAATCCCTTCTTCTTTGGTTTTCTTTCTTCGGCTGCTATTTTTTGAGAAAGCAACTCCTGCACCATTTTGGAAACGGTGGTTTTTTTCTTTGCTGCCAGTTTTTTGGACTTTGCCACTATGGCTTCATCAATAGTAAGGTTTAATTTTACGGTCATGCCATCCTGTTTATTTCAAATATACGTATAATTTGTAAAACAGGCGTATAGTTGGCTTCCCGGCGCCTCTGGGGTTCAAAATTTTAAACTGTACCACTACCGGCTTCCCGTATTTTTTTATAGCTTTAACCAAATAGTTGTATGAAAATCCTGAAATGGTTCGGCATCATTCTGTTGGTACTGATAGTCGTATACTTTTCAGGCCCGCATCCATCCACGCCTAAGTATGATATAACGTTGCCGGCGGTTCCAACGGATCCATTATTGCTTGAGCAATATATTGCCGGTAAAGAAAAAGTACATACACTGAAACCGGATAATGAAGCAAGGATTATCTGGGCCAATGATTCAGTGAAAGAGAAAACAGAATATGCTGTTGTGTACCTGCATGGTTTTTCGGCCAGCCAGGAGGAGGGTGATCCTGTTCATTACCAGTTTGCACAAAAATTCGGCTGCAATCTTTTTTTGAGCCGTTTGGACGGGCATGGTATTGATACCACTGAGCCACTTGCTTCTTTTACCGCCGATGGCGTTTGGAACTCTGCCAAAGAAGCGTATGCCATAGCAAAACAATTAGGTCATAAGATTATCCTTCTTTCTACCTCTACCGGCGGCACATTGGCGTTAAAGCTGGCTGCGGAATATCCCGGTATTGCCGGGCTTATACTTCTTTCGCCCAACATTGCCATCAACGATCCTAATGCATGGCTGCTGAATAACCGCTGGGGTTTGCAGATTGCCCGCCTGGTGAAAGGAAAATATAATATAGCAAAAGACACTACTGCTATTTATGCACAATATTGGAATAACAAGTACCGCATGGAAGCGGCCGTACAATTAGAAGAGTTGCTTGAAACAACGATGAAACAATCCCTGTTTGAAAAAGTAAAACAGCCGGTTTTACTTCTTTATTATTACCAGGATGAAGACAACCAGGACCCGGTGGTAAAAGTATCGGCCATGAAGCGGATGTTTGACCAGTTGGGCACACCGGATAGTTTGAAAAAGCAGGTGGCCGTTCCCCATGCAGGGGATCATGTAATAGGTTCTTATATCAAATCAAAAGACCTCCAGGCTGTAGAAGAAGAATGTGAAAAGTTTGGAGAGGAGGTATTGAGATTGCAGGTAGTTAACTGACACTATATTTTTGCCGGAATAGTTGCACCTAAAACAGTTTCAAATCCGTTACATTTCCTATCTTTCCCGTCCGACCGGTCATCCGGGCGGGCTTTTTTAATTGCTTGCTATGATAAGAAGTAAGATTGCCGGTATAGGCATGTATGTACCCGAAAATGTAGTAACGAACAATGACCTTACCCGCTACATGGACACCAGTGATGAATGGATACAGGAACGTACCGGCATTAAAGAACGCCGCTATGCCCATCGTACCAAAGAAACCACTACCACGATGGCAGTGGAAGCCGCAAAAATTGCCATTGAAAGGGCGGGCACTACCAAAGAGGATATTGACTTTATTGTGTTTGCCACGCTTAGCCCCGATTATTATTTCCCCGGTTGCGGCGTATTGTTACAAAGGGCTGTGCAAATGAAAGATGTCGGCGCCCTGGATGTACGCAATCAATGCTCCGGGTTTATCTATGCCTTGAGTGTGGCCGACCAGTTTATTAAAACGGGTATGTATAAAAATATACTGGTAGTGGGCGCTGAAAAGCATTCTTTCGGGCTTGATTTCAGCACAAGGGGAAGAAATGTGTCGGTGATATTCGGCGATGGCGCAGGGGCGGTGGTACTGCAACCCACAACGGACGATAACAAGGGAATACTAAGCACTCACCTGCACAGCGATGGGGCCAATGCAGAAATTTTGGCCATGTTCAACCCCGGCACCCATGCTAATTACTGGGCTAATGGTAATCCGGTTGCCGATTTCAATGAGGGAGAAATGGGCGATATGTTCATGAGCCATGCCATGATAGATAAGGCGCAGAATTTCCCCAATATGGATGGCCCTTCTGTTTTTAAAGTGGCGATTGAAAAATTCCCGGAAGTGGTATTAGAAGCCTTGAATGCAAATGGCCTGCAAACCTCTGACCTTCGGCTGCTGATCCCCCACCAGGCCAATTTGCGGATTGCCCAGTTTGTGCAGAAGAAATTACAGCTTACCGATGAGCAGGTATATAATAATATCCAGAAATATGGTAACACTACGGCGGCATCGGTTCCGATTGCCTTATGCGAAGCCTGGGAGCAGGGAAAAATAAAAGACGGCGACCTGGTTTGCCTTGCTGCTTTCGGAAGCGGGTTTACCTGGGGCAGCGCTTTGATAAGATGGTGATTTTTTCAGGTCGTAACGTAAAAGTATTATATCTTTTACGCAGATATGGATAAACCAATAACACAAAGACCCCTGAAAGTTTAGAATGTATCCGCCCTGGCAAAAAATTATCCGTAAGCAGTTGAAAAGTATTATTTCTTTAATACTGTTTTTTAACCTGTCGCAAATCTCCGTTGCAATAGCCCAATACCCCGAAAGTGATTTTGAGTTGTACACCAGTCGGCATGGTCTGCCGGACAATAATGTGATGTCTGTTGCAAAAGACACGAAAGGCTTTATGTGGTTCGGTACCGAATCGGGCCTTAGTCGTTTTGACGGGGCGGAGTTTATTGACTTCAGCCATGGTGATAACCCCATTACGCTTTCAGTTTCCAATATTCATAAAATAGTCGTGTTCAGTAAAAACAGGTTGGGCATCGTTACTTCTACCGGGTTTGTAATGCTTGATACTGACAAATATAGCTTGCGGCAGTATGCCATACCAGACAGCACTATTTTTACATTTTACCTTAATAACATTAAGGATGCAATAGAAATGAACAGTGGCAATATTTTGTTGCTCACCCATACCGGCCTTTATGAACTTCAACCCGATGGCAAAATAAGGTTTCGTTATGACGCTTATAAGCCGGAGGATATAAAAAAAACAAGCCCCCTTTTTGGGCGTAGCCTTATTTCTCTTAAAGCAAACGAGTACATAGTAGTTAATGAAAAAAACTGGGTAGGTATATATAAAGCAGATGAGAAAAAATTTTTACCGGTTTCGAGGGAAATGGAAAAGTACAAGCATTTTTTCCCGATGCAAAAATGGAACTTCGGACGGGTATTGAAAATGGCCAATCAGGAATTTGTAATTGCAGATATTCGCAGTGATACGATAAAGTATTACGACATAGAAACCGGCAGGATTGTTTATTCCACATTGCCTTTCGATAAAATAAAAGAATTAGACTGGACGTCTGAGTTTTTTAAACTAAGCGATACCAGTTTTGCCATTACCTGCCGGGAAAATGGGTACTATATCTTCAACATTAATAAAAATACGGGGAAGATTTACAGCAATAAGCAAAAATATTTAAGCAGGTATAAGTGCAATGCGTTGTTTTTGGATGAAGAGAAAAGGCTGTGGGTAGCTACCCGTACAGGACTGTTAAAGCAAAAGCTGGCACCTTCTTTTATATCTACAAATGAAATTTCCTCGCCACTCTTTTCGAGAGACAAACTGCCATCATTTAATTGCGTTTTTCGGCAGAAAAACAAGTTTTATTTTGGCGCACATTACGATAGCAGCAGCCTGGTAATAGTTGATACGGCCACTATGCAGGTAACCGGAACAAAGATGTATAAAACGTATGACAATAATTTCAGCGCTATTTATTCCATTCAACAGTATTATCCTGATACGTTGTGGCTGGGCACTTCCAACGGGATATGGTGGTATGATGTGATAAGCGGCAACACCGGCCCTATCAGAAATGCAGACGGGAGTATTTTTTTACACCATTATCCCATAAAGCTTTATCCTCCGGATAAATATGGCTATGTGTGGGTATGCTCTATTTTGTGGGGTGCAGTGGCCCGGTATCATCCGTTAACAAGGGAATTTCAGGTCTTCGACAGCAAATCATCGCCGGCCATTCCCTTTAAAAGTGTAAAAAGTATTGTTTACGATGCGTATGGTGATGTATGGCTGGGCGGCCATGGACTGGCAAGGTGGAATAACAAACTGCAGGCGTTCGATACGCTTATTACTACCTATGCCGGACCATTAAAGCTGAAAGATGATATTGTGGCCATAACGGCAGACAAAAAAGGGTCGCTCTGGTTGCACAATGCCGGTAACGGCTTGCTGGAATATAATATCCGGGAAAGAAGATTTTATCATTACGATGGTATTCAATACGGATTAGGGTCGTTTGCAATTCAGGCGATGGCCAATGAGGTAGTAGAGGACAAACTTTGGTACACCACCGGTACCCGGTTGGGTTGCTTTGACATCAATACAAAAACCGCCATTACGTTTGATCAGCGGGATGGTATCCCGGAAAAGCGTTCTTCCGCCAGGACTCTGTTTTACGATGCCGGGGTTAATAAATACTATTCGCTCCATGACAACAATTTTATAAGCTTTAATGCTGCAATACCTGTCAGTGGTATTTTTGATAATATACTCCGGTTTACTTCATTGCATACTGGCAGTAAAGCATTTTATTATCCTGGCAATAATATACAGTTGCCTTCTGACAACAGGTATTTTCAGCTTAGGTATGCGGTGCTTGATTATGAAAATGCAAACGGGTGCAATTTTTTTTATAAAGTAAATGGCGGGGAATGGATAAATAACCATACCAATAAAAGCATTACGCTAAGTGGTATCGGTGCAGGCAAATACCAGATAACGCTCAGGGCCATCGGAAAATTTGGACAAGAAACGAGCACTGAAATCCTGGTTTATATAGCTTATCCGTTCTGGCAGCGCTGGTGGTTTATTGCTCTTGTTGTTTTTGCAGTCGGCTCACTGGTTTATTGGGTATATAGGTTCAGGGTTAATCAAATAAAAGAGCTTTCGATGATGCGTTCCGGCATCAGCAGGGACCTGCATGATGAAATAGGGTCAACGTTGAGCGGCATTAGCCTGTATAGTCATTTAACAGAATTGCAGCTACGTGAAGCTGATATTGCCGGAGCCGGTAGTTCGTTAGTCGCCATACAGCAGAACGCCGGTGAGGTTGTAAACAAGCTGAGCGATATCGTGTGGCTTACCAACCCGGAACAGGATTCACTGAAAAAACTGACGGAACGGCTGGAAACCTATGCAACAGAGATGGCCCTGCCCAAAAATATTAATGTGGAAATCAATATCTCTGGCAAAATACATCACATAGAACTGCCTATCGAAGTAAAAAAGAACATTTTTTTAATCTGCAAAGAAGCGGTGCACAATGCTATTATGTATAGCAATGCAACAAAGATAAAGCTGGAAGTAAAGGACGGGCATGGGCAGGCGGTGTTTTTGGTTGCCGATAACGGAAAGGGCTTTGATACCGATAATGGTAAAAAAGGCAACGGTATTGGTAATATGAAAAAAAGGGCGGATGAAATAGGTGCTGCTTTTACCATTTCATCCGGGCCCAACCACGGGACCCGGGTAGAGCTTATTTATAAAATACCCCAAAGGGGGATAGGATAAGCCTGTTTTTATCGGCATATTTGACTTAATAACCATGGATATAAGAGTAGCAGTTTTTGAGGATAACAAACTGGTGCGGGATGCCCTGGGTGCCATTCTGAATGGCACAACGGGGTATGTTTGCTGCGGCATTTTTGCAGATGGCAATAACTGGGAAAAAAATATCAGGCAAAGCGTTCCGGATGTGGTACTCATGGATATTGAAATGCCAGGCATAAGCGGCATAGAGGCCACAAAGCATATCCACGATATGTTTCCGCAAATAAAAATTCTTATACAAACTGTTTTTGATAATGACAGTGATAAAATATTCCGGGCATTATGCGCCGGGGCTTCAGGCTATATTTTAAAGAACGACCCGCCCCACAAATACCTTGAAGCGATAGCGGAAGTGTATAACGGAGGTTCATATATTAATGCAGGGGTGGCACGCAAAATATTGAATTTTTTTACCAACAAGAATGTAATGCTTGTTATCCCGAAAACAGAAGAGTATAGCCTTACCCCACGGGAAAAAGAGATACTGCAATATCTTGCCGAGAACTGCTCCTTAAAGGTAATTGGCGAAGCCCTCTTCATTAGCACCGAAACGGTGCGTACGCATGTAAAGCATATCTACAAAAAACTTCACGTAGCCAACCGCACAGAAGCAGTATTGAAAGCCACCCAGCAGGGATTGGTATAGGCATTAAAAATCACCCGTTGGGGGATTGTTAACAGCCCCATCCCGTAGCATATTTGCACGGGAAATGCATTAAAACCGGCAATAAAAAATAAACGCATGAAAAAATCAGCAGCAATTGCGGTAGCTGTATGCTTTGTGGCCTGCAGCCAACAGCCCGACAAGCAAAATGAGGTTTTTGATGAAAAGAAAGAGCAGGAAGCCATTATGAAGACTATAGAAGGCGAAACCAGTTCATTTTATAAACGGGATTATGAAAACTGGAAAAAGCATTATGTCCAAACCGCTTACGCCTTTCAGGCCTGGAACAACGGTGATGGCAGCATAGATGCCAAAACAGGATGGCCGGCGGTAGATGCCGGTATAGGCAATTACATTAAATCCAACCCGGTGGAGCCGGGCGGCAGCAGCCACCCGGTAGTGCTGCGCAGAAATATGATCACAAAATTTTATGCAGATACCGTTGCTTATTTGCTTTGGGACCAGTACAACAGCACAAAAGACTCTGCTACATTTCAATACAGCAAAGAGGTGCGGATAATGGAAAAGCAAAACGGCGAGTGGAAAATTGTGAATGTTTCCGCTTTTTGGGATTACAGTAATAAAATGATCCCTGCTTCCGATATTCAATAAAAATCACCCGTTGGCGTATTCCGTTTCCATCTTTTCTCACACATTTTTGATAATTACGATATGAAGAATTATCTCATAACGGCATCGTTGATATTTTTTATGGCTTGTAACAATTCGCCTTCTGCCGGGCGGCAGGAAAATGAGTTGCAAAAGGAAACGGCGCAGGTCCCTGCGGTAACCGATAAGCATATACTAATCCCCTATAGCAGCTTGTATATTATTCCTCCTGCGGGTTTTGAGGTAGAAGAGTTGACCAATATGCTTACGAAGACGGAAGAAAAAAGCTACTCGGCCAATTTTGTACCCATGACCATTGTAACCGGCACTACTATCGAAAAAATGATTTCAGAAGTAAAGGCAGAATCTGAAAAAAATTACCCGGGGGTGTGGCAGCAGGAAGAGCTGATTGTAAGCGGCGCCCCGGCCTTACTGTGCAGGTACCAGGCCGTACCGGGAATAAAAATGTACCATTTGTATTTTAAGGATAAATGGAAAGACCGGTCCCTTATTGCCAATTATGATGAAAAAGACGAAACAACCGGGGCGGCCATGAAAGAAGCCATGAAAACTGTAGTGGTAAAAGAGGATTAGGTTCTTAAAGGCAGTAAAGAGAAATCACCCTTTGGGGTATTGTTTTTCCTTTAATAGGGCGCCATTTTAGCAAGACAATTGTTGCCAACAGGGCTAAAAAATAAAGACTATGAAATATTTATTATCAATGGCTGCATTGTTGATTCTGTCAACTGTAACAAACAGCCTGCTGGGCAGGATAGGGACTATTCTTTCCTGGATTCAATAAAAGCAAGCATAGAGCATGATGCAAAGCTGATTGTAAAAGCTGCCCCGAAAAAACCAACAAAAGCAGAAACCAAAGTAATTGCTTTGTATAAAACAGCTATCAACGCCTCTGTATGGGACACAGCACGGTTCTTTAATTTCTTTGGCAACTTAGCAGTGCTTGCTGCGGAAAATGGCGGTACCACCGGAAATGCAACCCATAAAAACAAAACAAGGGAAGAAATAAGGAAGGAAACAGAAAATAAAGTGCGGGAGATGACGAACCAGGTTTATATAGACAAGAATAAGAGTAGCGATAAAAAGCAGAAAGAGATGATGGATATTTTAAAGGGGATTCCTCCCCAAACCGGAGGGTTTGCTTTTATACAACCCCTGAGAAAAAAAGGGTTACTGCTCACCTTCTAACCAGGTTATACCAGGCATTGCAATCATTTAAGTGATAACAAATTTTTTAACCCCTTTTATTAAAGTATTTTCTATGGTACAAACAACGAACGGTTTTAAAAAACCAATACTGCTAAAAGCAATACTCTTTTTTGCTATTGTCTTTTCTACACAAAAAGGAATGGCCCAAACCGATACATTAAACATTGCCGCAAAAATTGAAACAGCCAAAAAGAAGACAGGAACAGCCCTTGTTCATACAGAAAAAGGCAAATTCAAATTGTATGCGGTGTTTAAAAACAATGTAGCAACGGAATGGTATGCTACTGATATGAAGGGCAACCGGTTAAAAGCAGCCGCTTCCAATCAAAGCCAGAACTGCAAGATATGTGTTATAATGCCGGACGGCGTGCAAATTTGTTTCAACTGTACAACAGGGCCTACACATCCTAATAAAAATATGGTGAAAACCGAGTAAGCAGGTAAGTTATTCTGTTACAAAACTGACTATTAAATATAGCCACAAACAACAGCTACTTTTAACCAATAAATATTTTACAATGAAACAAACACTTTTTTTATTTGCCGTTTTGTTCTATTCCTTTACAGGATTTGCCCAGGAAACAAAAGCAGACATTACAAAAAAAATTGAAACAAGTAAGAAAAAGAACGCAACTGTCCTTATTCAGGAAGAAAAGGGAAAGTTTAAACTTTATGCTGTTTACGGAAAAGAAAGCCAGCTTACAGAACTGTACGCTATTGATAATAATGGTAAAAAAGTAGAGCCGCAATATATGAAGGGAAAAAAGAAATTGGACTTAGTTTTAGGGGAAGGTAAATTTGAGGATACTGTTAAATGCTCCGCCTGCGTAACAATAAATGGCCATACCGCTTGCTACCCAATAGATTGCTCTAAGTTGCCCAACGGTAACATAAAGTAAACTCTATTGCAATATCTGTTTGAGATAAAGGTAATAAATCCATTAACCCGTAAGAATTAAATGAATGAGATGAAAAAAAACATTTCAATCTTCCTGGTATGCTTAGTGGCATTATGCTTTACAGCATCGGCGCAGCCAAAGCAATTGAAAGGCCCGTTGCCTAAAGGAGTGGTGTATACTGACGGAAAGGTTCATGCAAAAAAGGGTTATACATTAAAGCTTTCAGAAGATAAAAAAACAATAACAGTAGTTGAAGGAAAAAATAACATTGTAGTTGGCGCCTTAAAATGTGAATGCCGGGTAGGGAATTGCGAATGGATAAAAATATTGCAACCGGCAGAAAGCACTTATGGTTGCAGCGGAAGCGTATGCTGTACTATTGGCGTAGCCAATGCTTTGGGGGCAGAACCGGTAAAATCCGAAAATAAATAATAATAGTATTACAAAACCAAAGAGTATGAACAAGAACAAAATTTTTTCATTGATCAGCATTATGCTGTTGTTATGTTTTTTTTCGGAAAACCTTTATGCCCAGGAAAGGGTGGTTCATGACGATAGAGATCCGTTTAGAAAATTGACCGCTCCTGCATTTGAAGATATGCCCGTTTACCGGCTTCAGCTAAGAATTACAACAGGCAGAACCGGTGATGCAGGAACAGACGACCCTGTTTTTGTACAAATGAATAACAGGAGAGATTCTTTCTACCTCGTAAAAGGCATTGATAATTTTGTAGAAGGAAAAACAGAAACCTATGATGTGATGTTAAGGTCGGTAAGGAAAGTAAAAGATATTGACTACATCCGTTTTGCGGTTAACGGGGATGATGGCGCCTGTTTTAAAAAAGTGGAATTGTTACTTAATAATGCTACTTCACCTGTGTTTTCAAAAACCTATGGCGGTACTAAAGGAGGCTGTTTCGATATAGGTTCTGCTTCTGCCACACTTTATATACCCGGTAGCGAATTAAGGGCGTCTGCAAACTGGCGCTACGGCCTGGCAAGAGCAAATATGTGGAAGCCTCCGATAAAAATCTCCGCATCGTGGATAAAAAGCCTGGTGGAAGCATCCATAGGCGACCAGATATATAAAGAAGGTGGCGATTTAAAATGGGGTACGCACGGGGGAACACTGGAGAATAATACACTTTTTGGCGATGCGGTTGAAATAAGCTACGTAAATGCGCATACACTTCATGTTGATTTAGATCTTGAGGTAGACAGGGCGGGCCCCAACCCGGAAATGGATGTTGATTTTGATATGATATTCTTATGTGAAGACGGGAAAATTGTTACAGAAATAATAAATGCAAAAGTGGAAACAGATAATATCGGTAAAGTACTTAACCTGTTAAGCTATGGCCCCAGGATAGGTAGTTATATTTTTAAAGGAATTGGATATATACGGGAAAAAGCAATTGGCTCCGGAGGGGTTGTGGGTGCATTATCTCAAATTCCGGGCGGTTTAATAGGGTTGCTCGCTGCCAATTTACAATTTGATGCAAAGCTCGATGTAAATAATCCACAGATGAACCAGGGCTGCAGGTTAATAAAGGTTGAACCCAATGGCGACATTACGTTACAGTAATATAAGCCGGTGCTTTTTTATTGGCGTTGGCTTTACTAAGTGAATCTTTCTTTTTTCGCCAAAAATGGTTTGTAAAGAAATATGATAAGTTCAGCACTTTTCTGCGCCAGGTTAGTATTAATAATTACCGCCGTTTTGGCAATCGCTACAAGCTGTGGCAACAAAACCCCAAAGCATGAACCCTTTCCGGATACACTTACTGTTACAAAAACCAACGACCATGTCCGCCTGCGTAATTCAAAGGTTTTTGTAGTGCCGCCGGAAGGGTTTACAAAGTCAAGGGAATACGGAGATATAAAGTATGAATCAGGAGGGGCTTATTTTAAAGCGGCCCATGATGTAAAAGAAACGAATATTGCCACTACCATAGAAGGTATTCAGCAGGATGTGCAGAAATATGGACACCAGCTATTGGAGCTAAAGCCGATAACCTATAACGGGCTGCAGGGTGTATATTTTGAAGAAGTATCAATGAATAAATTCTATACCGCAGAGTTTCGGGTGCGGCTGAAGGATAGCAGTATTTTTCGGGTAACGGGCCATTATACTTATGAATCTTCTCCCGAAACAGTCAGTAAGATTTTCCTGGCGATGAAACAGGCATTCTTTGATGACGCATATACCCTTGACCGCACGGCAGACCAGGTGCAGATGCTGCACCTTGATGATGCCGGGTCACGGTTTAAATTGTCTTATGTAGATACAAGCGCCAAAAAATACAAAGTTGTTCAGCGGGGCTATGGTGAAGAACTACTGGCCGGGGTAAAGCATAAGCATTTCACATATTATTATACATTAAGCGGCGGCCTTTTTACCGGAGTACCTCCTTATTTAATTATGCTTGATGCCCCGATAATAGGAGGCAATTATGATTATAAATACACAAAGGATTATAATTTTCCATCCATTGCTAATTCCCTTGCTGACTATGGTTTTATAGTAAAGCGTTCAGGCGCTACCAGGAATTTTGAAATTAATGGAAAGAAGGCAAGGGAAACGTTGTTTCAGGGAACAGACATATCCGGTACGCCTGTCAGTGTAAAGCTAACAGAGATAAACACCGGCTATGGACTGGTTTCAATAATAGGCGTTGCAGAAAAGGGAGATGATGCCACCTTGCAGGAACTCCGGGACCTGGCAGCCACACTTGAAGTAGAAGAATAGCCCTGTCTAAAAAAGCCAGATGATTCAAAAAATAATTTTATCGGTTATAATTTTAGCAATAGAAGCCTGCTTTCTTCCGCAACGCTTATCGGCGCAATTGATAATAGGTGCATTGGACATAGATTACACCCGTTTTAAGCGGGAGTTTCATTACCTGTCTGCCGATTATCCCGATCATGTTCCGAGGGCCGTTTATCCCTGCTTTATCTACCAGGAAGGTGTGTGGAGAGAGTTTAACAACGATTCCATCCTTGGTAAGGAAAAACAGGCTTATTTGTATTTAAACGGTGTTCGTTTCAAACAGCTTAAGTCAAGATATCGAAAAGCAACGGATGATTATATCATGCATGATATGCTGGATGTCGGCTTATCCCGAAGCGAGGTAAGAAAGACAGGCCAACCGGATGTGTATGATCGATACGAAGGTATTACAACCTATCCCCCGCTATTTTACAGTAATAAACCGGTTCCGGAAAGCCCGTTTACAAACGAAAAGATGCCGGTCAATCCATCCGACAGTATTTTGCTGGAGCAGCTCTTGGAACAAAAAGCAGCAGAGCTTGATCTGGGGCCCATTCCCCGTTATACAGCATCGGTTATTGATTCTTTTAAAAATGTATGGAGGGTAACCGATTCCGTAAAAATTATAGAAGCCGATCTGAACCTGCAGCTATATTGCTTTATTGATACGGTAAAATTTGAAGAAGCTGATGATTACGGCTGGCATCCTCTTGAGAAATACCCGTTTGAACAATTGGGCATGTATGAACGGGAGCCGGGTGTTTACAGAAAAAAATGGAAGACGAGAAATTGCCTTTTTATCATAGTAAATAACAAGCTGCAATACATCAACCGGGGCTTGCGGATGATATATACCGGCGATATAGATGGTGATGGAAATAATGAATTTGTTTTCAGGAAGCTTACCGTCTGCCCAGTAAGCTATATCCTCTTTCAGCAAAATACAAACCGGGTAATTGAACACACAATAAAGCCCTGCTGGTAAAGCAATGGCATGCGCCCTGCTTTTACCCTGACGGGAATAAAAAGGTAAAAATCACCCGTTGGGGTATTGTTCTGTAAGCGGCAGGTAATGAAATTTATAGTGCAAAGTGTTTAAGTGAAGCAATTATTAGCCTCCATCCTCTTCCTCTCCTGCGTATGTTGCTTGTCCTGCGGGGGAACCGGCAACTCTCCGGAAAAAGACACTGCCGGGCCTGAAAAGCCTGTGGTTACTGCAAACCATACGCCGGTACCCAATAGCAATTTTTATATTATTCTGCCACCCGGTTTTAAATTAAACACCATGAGTCAGCAGTTAGAAAAAGAATATCCGGGTGGATTTGGGGCCGGGTTTCTTCCTTTTGATTTGGTCGAAGGATCCAAAATCACAATAGAAGAATATATATCAATTGCAAAAAATGAGACAGAAAAAAAATCGTCAGGGTTATGGGAAAGCGAAAATGTACAGGTAAGCGGCGCCCCGGCCATACTATGCCGGTACCAGCCCGGGGGACCGGGTAGCTCAATGTTTTATCACCTGTATTTTACGGGCAAGTGGAAAGACCGGTCGCTTATGGCTGTGTACGATGAAAAAGATACCGCAACGGGTGAGGCTATGAAAGAGGCATTGAAAACTGTTGTTGTGGAATAACACGGGTTGTTATGATATGGCATTAAACAATTTTTAAACTTTTAATATTATCTGTTATGCAAAAAACGATCACCTTTTTTACAATGTTTATGTTTGCTTTTTCCGGCCTCTTTTCTGCAATGGGCCAGGAGGTAGAAATAAAAGGCGAAAAATTCAGTGTTCAGTCTAAAACGCAACTGATCAAAGGAGTGGAGTACTGTAAGCTGGTTAAAAAATCATCGGGGACTTTAAGATCGAAAGCCCAGAACTATATTAAATCAGGAAATAATTATAGCCCGACTGTGCTTTCTGAAGCAGAGTTGAAAAACTTTTTGACTAACAAGACCCTTTCCTCCCTGGGCAAGGTTTCAGAAATTACTATTGGCAAGAAAAAGCACAAATACGCCGCAAAGAAAAATGCCAGTATTTTTGTGATTGCGGGAAGAGACAAGCTATCCGTTGTTGAGTTTTTGGATGATTTAGGTGTGTCTGTATTTGATAATGATCCGGAGGCAGGAATGAGCGATAAGGAGAAATCTTGTAGAAGGCGATGTGAACTATCTAATGTTGATTGTTGTGATGATCAGTTTATTTGTGAAGATAGTGATAACCTTATGATATGTTTGCGGGAGTTAGCTGATTGCTATAAAGAATGTAGAACTGCTGCTGCGGGGGGCTCTGGTGGGTTTAATACCTATGTAATAGGCATTAAAAATTTTTCGATTAAATATTAATGGCAACAGGAGAATAAAATTAGCTTCCTGTAGTTGTTGGTAAGAGGAAATAGTATTGCGGTAAGGCTGACTTCATAACAAGTCAGCCTTCTGTTCTTTTAATATCAGCCCCTAATTTTTTCAATCGGCCGTCAATATCCTGGTAGCCGCGGTCTATTTGTTCAATATTTTGAATAATGCTTTTGCCTTCGGCGCTTAGAGCGGCAATCAATAAAGCTACGCCTGCACGGATGTCCGGCGAGCTCATGGTAATGCCGCGGAGCATTTGCTCTCTTTCCAAACCAATTACAACGGCACGGTGAGGGTCGCAGAGAACAATTCTTGCCCCCATGTCAATTAGTTTGTCAACGAAGAACAAGCGGCTTTCAAACATTTTCTGGTGAATAAGTACCGAGCCTTTGGCCTGTATGGCGGTTACGAGTACAATGCTTAGCAGGTCGGGTGTAAAACCCGGCCAGGGATGATCGTAAATGGTCATGACAGAACCATCAAGGAAAGTTTGTATTTCATACATTTCCTGTTCGGGGATATGAATATCATCTCCCTTAAAATTCATAGCGATACCCAACTGCTGAAATTTTTCAGGTATAATGCCGAGATGTTCAATACCTGCGTCTTTAATTATTATATCACTTTGCGTCATGGCCGCCAGGCCGATAAAAGAGCCTACTTCTATCATATCGGGAAGGATAGTATGTTCAGTACCGCCGAGATAATCTACTCCTTCAATGGTGAGCATATTGCTGGCGATGCCAGAGATTTTTGCCCCCATCCTGTTCAGCATACGGCATAACTGCTGGATATACGGCTCGCAGGCTGCATTGTAGATGGTGGTTGTTCCTTTTGCCATTACGGCTGCCATAATAATATTGGCCGTACCGGTTACGGAGGGTTCATCCAATAAAAGAGTGGCGCCTTTCAGGTTGGGCGCTTCCAGGTGAAAAAAACCATCTTCTTCATGATAATTGAATGAAGCGCCGAGTTTTTCAAACCCGGTGATATGTGTATCCAATCTTCTTCTTCCTATTTTATCACCGCCGGGTTTGGGAATAAATCCCTTTCTGAAACGGGATAATAAAGGCCCTGCCAGCATAACAGAGCCGCGGAGCCTACCGCTTTTTCTTCGGTACGCTTCGCCGTGCAGGTAATCTATGTTTACATTATCCGCCTGGAAAATGCAGGTATTTCTTTGCGGCCGGTCTGTTTTTACACCGATCTCCCCTAACAATTCAATCAGGAGGTTTACATCAATAATATCAGGGATGTTTGAGATGGTTACCTTTTCAGGTGTCAGCAAAACGGCGCTGATGATTTGCAGCGCTTCGTTTTTGGCGCCCTGAGGAGTTATTTCTCCTTTTAGCTTTTTTCCTCCTTTAACTTCAAAAGAATGCATATACACTATTTGAAACCTGCCACAATGTAAAAACAAAAAGTTGATAAGAATGGCCTTATCAACTTTCGACAATTTTTAAAAATATTTTTAGTAACGCTTTTTCTTGAAATTTCCACCCCCGTTGTTACGGTTGCGGCCGCCGCCACGCTGCTGGAATTTTCCCCCGCTCCTTTTGCCATAACCGCCCCGGTTGTCCCTTCCTTCCTGTGGCCGAAAAGCCTTTACATAAGGCGTATTGGTGAAAGTAAGCTGGCCATTGGTAATGCTGGTCAGTTCACTTTGAATAGCATCGTCTTGCGCTGTTTCTTTATGCCAGTTGGTATAGGCCAGCTTCATATAGTAAGCAATGGCGTTGGCAAAACCCTGCCTTTTTTCTTCATTTTCTTCCTTCAAGGCTTTATCAATTACTTTTTCCAGGTTTTTACCGAGGTGATAATGGCGGGGGTCCTGATTGGGATAAGGGAGTGGTTCAGGTTTTGCTTTCAGGGTTTCTTTGGTGGGGATTGGATAAGGGGACCTTACATCCAGCTTAAAATCAGAGATTAAAAAGAGGTGGTCCCATAGTTTATGGCGAAAATCTTCAACGTTTTTAAGGTGGGGATTAAGAAAGCCCATCAATTCAATAGCTGCATTTGCATTGCGTTGGCGGCGTTCGGGGTCTTCAATAGAAAGGATATGCTCAATCATTTTTTGTACATGACGGCCGTATTCCCGCATCACAAGCTGGTTTCTTGTAGTATTATACTCCATTATAAAATTTTGCGTAGCGCCAAAAGTAAGAAACAAGATCGAGGATAAGAAATCAACCTGTCAGGGCAAAAAGAAAGGGGCCTCGAACCAAGGCCCCTTTTACAAGCCACCATCCTCTTCCACCTAAGAGGTCATTTAATAAAAAGTTGATTGACATCGGACAATTGGGTTGCCATATCTGTAAGCTTTACCCAGTAAGCGCCAGCTTGCAAGGTACTGGTCAGATAATAAGTTCCTGTCGCCTCAATTTCCTTTTGCAACACCTTTTGTCCCTGTGAATTAAAGATCTGTAATAATTTTTTGTCGCCCTGATTATTTGCAAATTTAATACCAATATTGCCATTTGAAGGATTTGGGAATATAATAAATTTTGGAGGAACAGAGCCATCAAGTTTTATTTGCTTTATTTCACTGAGCCGGGAATACCCGTTTGAATATACCTGCCTGATCCTGAAATAGATAAAACCGTTTTCGCCGGGCTTTGTTACATAAGTGAAATTATATGAATTTGTTCCTGAAGGGTTAGAGACCACTTCGCCAACAGCGGTGAAATTTTTACCATCAATGCTTTTCTGAATTTCATAATGGTATGAGAAGGGGATTGAGTTATCCTCAAACCCTGACCAGGATAGCAACGCTTTGTTTTCAGCCTGTTTTTCCACAGTAAAATCCCTGATGTTTAATGGCAAAACATAACCGGGACAAGTACAATATTCAAAACGGATGTTTACTAAGGCGGAAGTGGCAACTGAACTGTTATAGTTTCCTCCTGTGCAGGAAACATTAGTAAAGGCGCTGATATTGTATAGATACGTTACACTGTCGTGCCCGTAAAATTGAAAAAGTGAATCGAGGTTGGTAATTACCTGACAAAGAGTTACGGCATTCAGAAGGGTGTCGTGAGTAATCGACATAAAATCCGGCCCCGATGTGGGTACTCCATCGGTTGCGCCAAGAACATAAGGTCCGTAATGATGGTTGATGCTGTTAGATAAAGTTCCTGTTAAGCCCGGCCCGGATATCTGGTCGGTACGCATGTAATATACATCAGCTGTCTGCGGGCTTGCCGAGTTATTTTCAATGCTGATGGAATCCACTACCCCGGTTATGGATACACAAAGCCGGAGACAGGTTACCATCCCTTCAAGGGGGTCTGCCTGGGGAAATTTTATTTCCAGGGTGTTGATCCCGGTAGGAGTGGCGATAGTAGTATCGTATGCAGTACTTCCCGGCAGGAAGCCATAAGGGCACTGGGCTTCGGATTTCACAACCTGCAAAAGCAGCGAAGCACTGACAAAACAAATAATAAAAAACCTTTTAGGGTACAAATGCTTCATAGTGGAGGTTTAGGTGTTTCAACA
The DNA here is from genome assembly GCA_964560445.1 of uncultured Chitinophaga sp. Taxonomy (GTDB): domain Bacteria; phylum Bacteroidota; class Bacteroidia; order Chitinophagales; family Chitinophagaceae; genus JJ008. Next base: position 37,293 of record CAZLLT010000013.1, read on the forward strand.
GGAATATTGTACTGTAAATATAGTTTGGCGAACAGTCGCTGACAATTGTACTAATGCCTCCTTTTACGGCAGGTAATTAATGAATATCCACAGCAATTTAACCTGTGAAATATACACGTTGGGTATGAAAACTACCCGGTGCCGGATGGGTAAAAACGGGTTGTTGCTGGCTTGAAAGTATCAGGGAACTAAAAAGTACATTTGCACTTTAGAATGAGAATAGCTGTCAATACAAGGTTTTTACGAAAGGATTATCTGGAAGGGTATGGTAATTTTCTATACGAAATATTCTCGAGGATTACCCGTAAAAACCCGGAACATGAGTTTATTTTCATTTTTGACCGCCCGTATGATGAATCATTTGTTTTTTCTTCTAATGTGAAACCGGTAATAACAGGGCCTGCGGCCCGGCACCCTTTTTTATGGAAATGGTGGTATGATGTAAAAGTGCCTGGGGTTTTAAAAAAAAATAAAGCAGATATTTTTGTTTCCTGTGATGGTTTTTGTTCGCTTACTGCCAAAGCGCCGCAATGCCTCGTAGTGCATGACCTTGCTTTCTTATATTATCCTCATGGCAATAAACGGCTGCATTTGTTTTTTTATAAAAAATATACCCCTCGGTTTTTAAAGAAAGCAGCCCGTATAATAACAGTTTCGCAGTTTTCTAAAAAAACCATAATAGAAAACTATAATACACCGCCCGAAAAAATAGCGGTGGTTCCCAATGGTGTGAAAGAAAACTTTCTTCCGGCAGCAGATGAGGTAAGGGAAAGCATAAAGCAGAAATATACAGATGGCAAAGCGTATTATTTATGCGTGGGGGCCATTCACCCCCGTAAAAACCTGTATAATGTTTTAAAAGCATTTTCTGTTTTTAAGAAAAGGCAGCAAACAGAAATGAAGCTGGTAATAGCCGGAAGGCTGGGATGGAAGTATGATTCATTTGTGAAATCGCTGCAATCCTATAAATACAGGGATGATGTGGTTCTTACCGGTTTTGTAAATGATACTGAATTGACGGCTATAACCGGCGCTGCGTATGGATTAGTGTATGTTTCTTTGTTTGAAGGTTTTGGTGTGCCTGTTCTGGAAGCCATGAAGTGCAAAGTGCCTGTAATTACCTCCGCAAACTCTGCCATGCAGGAAATAGCAGGAGGGGCGGCTTTATATGCCAACCCGGAAGATTATAATGATATAGCGGAAAAAATAATGTTATTATACAAAGATGAGCAGTTGAGGAATGAGTTAACCCGGAAAGGTGCAATAGTAGCCGGTGAATATACCTGGGGCAGGGCCGCCGAACTTTTCTGGGAACAGATTGCGGCAACTGTTTCCGATAAGTAAAAAGAGAATATCACCAGGCCCGCTTCGTATCTTTGCCGGCTAAATTAAAAATATGCCCGAATCAACCATATCCATAGAAGTAATAACAGATGAGAACAGGGTGCCTGAATCCATTGCCTGGAGGGCTTCTGATACAACAGTTGAAAATGCACAAAAAGCAAAAGCGATGATGATATCGTTTTGGGATGGCGCCGAAAAAGCGGCTTTACGTATTGATTTGTGGACAAAGGAAATGATGGTGGATGAAATGGCAGATTTCTTTTACCAAACCCTGATGACGATGGCCGATACCTACGGCCGTGCCACCAAATATCAAACGGATGCAGAAGAAATGAAGGAGTTTGCCAAAGCCTTTTACGGAAAATTCAGGGAAAGGCAAATGAAGGAAAACAAAGCGGATTAACGTATCTTAAAATAAAATTATCATGAGCCTTGAACAAAAGATAATGACGGAACTCAAAGCGGCAATGATTGCAAAAGATGAAGCCGCTTTAAGAAGCCTTAGGGCCATAAAAGCGGCTTTGCTGCTTGCCAAAACAGCAGAAGGGAGTACCGGGGACATTACAACCGATGATGAAATAAAATTGCTTCAAAAGCTGGTAAAGCAGCGGAAGGATTCGCTGGAAATATTTATCCAGCAGAAAAGGGACGACCTGGCAAAAAAGGAAGCGGAAGAAATTGCTGTAATTGAAAAATTTCTTCCGGCGCAGTTAAGTGCAGAACAGGTTAAAGCAGCCATTTCAAAGATTATTGCAGATACAGGCGCTTCCTCAATGGCAGATATGGGCAAGGTAATGGGTGCGGCTACCAAGCAACTGGCAGGGCAGGCAGATGGCAAAGCCATTTCGGCTATTGTAAAGGAGTTGCTGGCTAAATAATGATTTAAGGATTGTTTAAGATGCCCGGTTAAATAGCAAACCGCCTTTCTCGTTTAATAAATTTAAACAGACTCATGTTGCTGGACATTCTTTTTGCCATTGCCCTTGTTATTGGTATCATTAAAGGGTATCAGCGGGGTCTTATCCTCGGGCTATTTTCATTGGTGTCTGTTATTATCGGGCTTGCCGCGGCAATGAAACTATCGGCGATAGCGGCTGTTTATATCGGAAGGGCAATAAAAGTGTCTGAAGAATGGATGCCTGTGGTTTCATTCATACTGGTTTTTTTAGGCGTTGTACTATTAATCCGGATAGCAGCCAATGCGCTGGAAAAAATTCTGGATGTGGCTTTATTAAGCTGGGTCAACAGGCTCGGGGGCATTGTTTTTTATTCCGCTATCGGTATTCTTATTTTAAGTGTTCTCCTTTTTTATGCAGAAGAAGCGGGTTGGGTACAGGAACAAACAATAAAAGAATCGGTAACCTATTCCTTTGTTCAGCCATTTGGGCCCTACGTTATCAATTCAGTGTCCGTTATACTGCCATTTCTTGGGGATGCCTTTGAAGACCTTAAACAATTCTTTGAAAGCCTGGCAGATAAGGCCAATCCCTCCTGATACTTCACCTGTTTCAAGAACCATATATTTTGGCTAACTTCCGGGTATGATGTACTTTTGATAAGTCTATCTTATTTATAGACTAAAACCAATTGCCCATGAAGTTGAATTACATAGCACTCGCAGTTCCCCTGTTTTTGTTTTTTATTGCATGGGAATACTGGTACACAAAAAGAAAAGGGAAAAACTTTTTTCAGTATGCGGAATCGGTGGCCAATCTCAATGTGGGCATTGCTGAAAGGCTGCTTGATGTTTTCACCACAGGTCTTTTCTTTTTCTTCTTCGACTATGTACATAAGAATTTTGCGATATTCGATATTAAAGCTACCTGGGTTACCTGGGTTCTTCTGTTTCTTCTTACGGACTTTGTGTGGTACTGGTATCACCGGCTGGCGCATGAAATAAATGTATTTTGGGCCGTGCATGTGGTGCATCACCAGAGCGAGGACTTTAACTACACTGTTTCTGCCCGTATTACTGTGTTTCAGGCGGTAGTCCGTGCCCTTTTCTGGTCTGTGTTGCCCCTGTTGGGCTTTCCTGCGTTAATGATTTCTGCTTTTTTGCTTATACATGGCGTATATCCTTTTTTTGTTCATACACAGGCATTGGGAAAATGGGGCTGGTTCGAGAAAATACTTGTAACGCCTGCACATCACAGCCTTCACCATGCTTCTAACCCGGAGTACCTGGATAAAAATTACGGGGACGTTCTTATTATCTGGGATAAACTCTTCGGCACATTTGTAGAAGAAAAAGAAGGGGTAAAGATTGAATATGGGCTTACCAGGCAATTGAAAAGCCATAGTTTTCTATGGCAGCATTTTCATTTTCCGCTGGAGATTTTTATGAATTTCAGGGCCGCTAAGGGCTTCAGGGCAAAATTCCGGGCCCTTTTTGGGAAACCGGATGATCTTGACCCAAGGTTCCGCTCCGTGTTGGAAAGAAAGCTATTGCGCCTGCGGCCGCATACGGCGCCTACACTGGCCATGAAGCAGTATGTAACAGCGCAAACTGTTTTTTCGCTTACCCTGCTTTTTGTGGCAGTGCTTTTTGAGCATTACATACCTCTTTCACAAATGATTTTAATATCAACTTTTATTGTTATAAGCATTATTAACAGCGGCGCTATACTGGATCAGCGGCGCTGGATATTTTTTCTTGAATTTGTGAGGGCATTGATCGTAATGATTTACGTAGGTCTTGTTTTTAATAATAGCTGGACTTTAGCCGCAGTAACGGGTATTGGGGTGTTGATTTTGTGGAATTTCAGATTTTTACAAAAAAAATACATTCAACTTTTGTATAATAAATGAAGGGCGGGCTGAAAACAGAAGCGGTTTTGCCTTTTTCATTGGTTATGTTTACTTTATATTTATTTAATTGATCTCTTTTGAATAGCAAAGAGCAGTTTTTGAGGCAAAACAATTATTTTAGCCCCGAAATGTTAAAAGAATAACAGCGCTGAACAGGATTGCCATGGAGTATGAAATAAAACAGGAAGAAAAATTTAAGTTTATTGAAGAAGGCAACGGTGAGCCGTTGGTGCTCTTGCATGGGCTTTTCGGTGCTATGAGCAACTTTCAGCACCTTATTGGGTATTTTAAAGATCACAACAGGGTGATCGTCCCTCTTTTGCCTCTTTTGGATATGGATATCCTCCATACATCTGTTGGAGGGCTTGCCAAGTATGTACATAAATTTCTGGAAGCCAGAAAACTGGATAATGTTAACCTGCTGGGCAACTCGCTGGGAGGGCATGTAGCGCTGGTGCATACGCTGAAACACCCGGAACGAATAAAATCATTAATACTTACAGGGAGTTCCGGGCTTTTTGAGAGTGGCATGGGTGACAGCTATCCCAAAAGAGGGGATTATGAATACATCCGCAAAAAAACAGCGCTTACTTTTTATGACCCGGCCATAGCAACCAAAGAATTGGTAGATGAGGTGTACAGCATTACAAACAACCGGTTGAAGGCGATAAAAATCATTGCACTTGCCAAAAGCGCCATACGAAACAACCTCGGAGAAGAGCTTACGCAGATAAAACAACCTACATTATTGGTTTGGGGGAATAACGATACCATCACTCCTCCGTTTGTGGCCAGGGAGTTCAATAAACTCATTCCTAACAGCGAATTGCATTTTATAGACAAATGCGGGCATGCCCCTATGATGGAAGTGCCGGAAGAGTTCAACGTGATACTGCACCGGTTTCTGAAAAAGCTGGGAGAGCCTGCAACAGTTAGGTGATTGCATTTGTCTTTATAAAATAAAACCGTCCTCTTCATGTTAACCCGGGAAATTTTATCTCCATTACTTCCGCATTTGCATCCGCACGACAAGGTTTATCAGGCGCTGGAGCTGATGGGCGATAACCAGGTGGCCCACCTGCCGGTGGCTGAAGAAGGTAAATTCCTTGGAATTATAAGCGAAGACGATCTTTTGCAGGCAGAAGACGACCAGGCTGCACTTGGTGAACTTCAGGGCTTCTTTTTGAACAGTTTTGTTAATGGAGGCGATCATTTTACAAAAGCGCTGCAGGCGGCTGCAGAAAATGAGTTAAGTACAGTGCCTGTAGTGGATGATGAAGGCCTGCTGCTGGGCATCATATCTTATATTGATATTTTAAAACAGGGTTCCCTTTTAAACGGCTTGCAGGAGCCGGGAGGCCTGATTGTTCTGCAAATGGAGCGAAACCAATACTCTTTCAGCGAAATAAGCAAGCTCGTTGAAGGCAATGACACTCAAATCACACAACTCAATACACAGAACTACCCTGATACAGGGATCATGCAGGTTACCTTGCGTATCAACAAGCCTGATGTTTCGGACATCGTTGCTGCTTTTCAGCGCCACGAGTATACTATAATGTACTTTTTCGGGGAAGAATCATATACCAATGAACTGAAAAGCAACTACGATAACCTGATGAATTATCTTAAAATCTGATCTGGCTTTTTTCTGCTATCTTCCGCTTCGCAAAAGCGTTGCTTTGAGAGAGAAGGATGTTTCAGAAGAAAAAATATTACATAATTTCCATTGTTTTCTGCTTTAGTTTTTTACTTCTGGCGGCACAGGACCCTTTGGAACGCATCCCCATCAAATTGAGGGATGACTCTATTGAGGTAAAACACCCTCCTTCGGCATACTACATAGGGCAGATAGCTATTTCAGGAAATAAAAAAACAAAGGAACCCATCATTTTAAGAGAGATTCCTTTACGCACCGGCGAAAAACATTCTCTTTCTCATATTGTAAACCAGTTTGAGAAAGCCCGGCGCCAACTGATGAATACCACGCTTTTCCATTCCGTAATAGTAGCTGCCCGGGGTTTTGATGAGGACACCATTCATATCACCATACAGGTAAAAGAACGGTGGTATATTTTCCCTGTTCCACACCTCGAGCCCATAGATCGTAACCTTAATCAATGGCTGTTTGAGCAAAAAGCAAGTCTTGACAGGGTTAATTACGGAGCAAAACTTTTATATAACAATGTTACGGGGATTAATGATAAACTACGCTTTTCTGTAATGGGAGGGTATACAAGGCAGCTATCGCTTTCTTACGACAGGTTTTACATTGACAAAGCTTTAAAGTGGGGGGCAAAAGTTTCTCTAAACTTAGGCAAGAACAGGGAAATAAATTATAACACTATAAATGACAAGCAGGTATTTCTTAAAAACGAAAATGTATTTGTTCGCAACTTTTTTAATACACAACTGGAAGTTACTTACAGAAGGGCAATAAAAACAAGGCATAGCTTCGGTATCGGATATACTTATGAGCGGGTTGCAGATTCGGTTGCTGTGCTGAACCCGTCTTATTTCAATGGTGGACGAAAGAAAATTGCATTTCCGGAAATTTTCTACAATATGGTGTATTATGATGTGGATTATATTCCCTATCCTACCAAAGGATATGCTGCGAATATTACTATTACAAAGCAAGGACTTAATCAGGCGGATAACCTCTGGCATTTATCAGCACAAGGATTAGGTAGCTGGAGTTTATGGCCCCGTACCTTTTTTTCCCTTGAAGTCTTTGGCGGGGTAAAGCTGCCGTTCAATCAACCGTATTTCAACCGGCGTTTTTTGGGCTACGGAGATATTGAGTTGCAGGGATATGAATACTATGTTATAGACGGGGTGGCGGGGGGCTTTACCAAAGCAACATTATCCCGGCAAATACTGAACTTCCGGATCAGAATGCCAAAAATCCGCAAAGAGCAAACGGTAGAATACATACCCTTTAAGGTATTTGCAAAAGTGTATGGAAATACGGGGTATGTACACAATCCGCAGCCGGGTGATAATTACCTGTCAAATAAAATGCTCTACTCCGGGGGTATAGGATTAGATATTCTTACTTTTTATGACATGACACTGAAGCTGGAATGGTCATTTAACCAGTTAGGGCAAAACGGCCTATTTTTACACCGAAAGAGTATTTTCTAAAGCATGAAGGCAGCTATTTACAGCCGGTTTATCGAAGAAGACCAGGTGCAGGATGTTCAACAGTTTTTTGACGCCCTGGGCGAGCAACAAATTGCCCCTATGGTAGTGCAGCATTTTTTTGAGCAACTGCAGGGCAGGATAAATTTCCCCCCCAACACGACTACCTTCTTTTCCTCTGATGAACTGAAGGAAAATACCGATGTGATTATTAGCCTGGGGGGGGACGGCACCTTGCTGGATACGGTAATTCTTGTGAGGGATAAGGGAATACCTGTAATGGGGGTCAACTTTGGCAGGCTGGGCTTTCTGGCCAGCATTGGCCGGGAGGAAATGAAAGAAGCCGTAAACGGCATTGCCGAGCGAAGCTATGTTTTAGACAAGCGGACAATGATCCATGTAGATGCCAGCACCCCTTTGTTTGGCAACGTTCCTTATGGATTAAATGAGTTTGCTATTCATAAAAGGGATGTGGATGCCATGATAAAAATACATACTTACCTGAACGGGGAATTCCTCAATTCCTATTGGGCAGATGGGCTGTTGGTGGCCACTCCTACCGGTTCTACCGGCTACTCCCTGAGTTGCAACGGCCCGCTGGTTTTTCCGGAATCCGGCAGTTTTCTTATTACACCTGTAGCGCCGCATAACCTCAATGTCCGCCCTATTGTGGTACCCGATAATAATATTATTTCATTTCAGATAGAAAGCCGTTCTGATGATATTATTTGCTCATTAGACTCCCGGCGTGAGGTAGTTGGCAAAAACATACAACTTGCTGTAAGAAAGGAAAGCTTTCAGGTAAACCTTGTCCGTTTACGGGAGAATAATTTTCTGCAAACGCTGCGAAACAAACTTTCCTGGGGCCTTGATAAGCGGAACTAAATTAACTTGCCGCAAAAGAAATTGCTATTTTTAGCGTTTTAATACCCGAACCATATTTATTCAGGTTATGACAAGGAAGTCTTTAGCAGTTGTTTTTTTGGCAGGAATGTTTGTTGTTGCCGGCAGGGTGCAGTCCCAGGAAGCTTTTGTACAGGAAGGTGAGATCGGAATAGGATTGGGGGCCGGCCACTATTTTGGGGATATTAATACAACTGCCAGCCTGAACAGGGCCAAACTTGCAGCCACAGCTTTTTTTCGTAAAAACTTTGGCAACTATATAGCTGTTCGTTTAGGGGCTTCTTTTGCCCAATTAGGCTATTCAGACCAGTATAATGCACATAATACATATATGTATAGCCGCAACCTGAGCTTTAACAGCCGTGTTTGGGAAGTGGCTTTGCAGGGCGATTTCAACTTTTTCAGATTTTTGCCGGGTGATGCACAATATAGCTTTACTCCCTATGTTACATTAGGTCTGGGTGTTTTTAATTATGATCCTTATGCCTACCTGAGAGGGGAAAAAGTTTTTTTAAGGGAATTGGGCACAGAAGGGCAGGGAAGTGCTGCCTACCCGGACAGGAAAATATATAGTTCCATAGCCTACTCCATACCTTTTGGCGCCGGAGTAAAATATGCATTAAATGACCGCATCAACATCGGGTTTGAGGTACTGCACCGCTTTACCGGCACCGATTACCTGGATGATGTAAGTAAAACCTATGTGGAGAGTTCTGTATTCCCAACCAATCCTGATGGCAGCCCCTCCAATGCCCTGTTGCTGAGCGACAGGTCGTTTGAATTAGGAGAACCGATAGGTATTCCCGGAAGACAGCGGGGCAACAGTAAACAAAAAGACCAGTTTGTAACGGCTATGTTCCATATTACCTATAACCTGCAATCGTACAAATGTCCTTCGGCCAGGTAATACCTGTTTAATACATTCTTTCTTTTGCTTGCCATGAAAAATCCCGAAAAGCCTTAATACCTTTGTGCCCCCAAATCAGATAAGGCAACTATGTCCGGATTGATAGATAAAATTGATAAAAAAGTCCTTCCCTCTCATATTGCTATCATTATGGATGGAAACGGGAGATGGGCCAAAGAAAAGGGCGAAGACCGGCTTTTTGGTCATTTTCATGGCGTAGAAAGTGTCCGGGACATTGTGGAGGCTGCTGCGGAACTGGGAATAGGCTATCTTACCCTTTATGCTTTTTCTACTGAAAATTGGGACAGGCCGCAGGACGAAGTTGCCGGGCTGATGGAATTGCTTGTAAGCACCATAAGAAAGGAAGTGGAAGGATTGCATAAAAACAATATCCGGCTTCATGTAATAGGCGATATTGATATGCTGCCCCAAGACGCAAAAAGGGAATTAGGCGAAGCCCTGCAGATTACGGGACAAAACACTGGTTTACAGTTGATAATGGCTCTGAGCTATAGCGGACGCTGGGAAATACTAAAAGCTGTTAAAGAGATTGCCGGAAAAGTAAAGGAAAACAGTTTGCAGATAAACGAAATTGGCCAGGACACCCTGCAAAAGCATTTATGCACCAGCGGCTTCCCGGACCCGGAACTCATGATCCGTACCAGCGGCGAACACCGGATAAGTAACTTTTTGCTTTACCAACTGGCTTATGCAGAATTGTATTTCACCGAATTGCGGTGGCCCGATTTCAGAAAAGAAAACCTCTACGAAGCGATTCTTGATTACCAGGCAAGGGAAAGAAGGTTTGGAAAAACCAGCGACCAGTTAACCGAATCTCAAAACGCTGCACAATGAAAATGGCTTTGCAAACAGTTTTCGGTGGGTCTTTTAACAAACACTTACGATATTTCCCTTTAATTTGCCGGCGGATTTCTCTTAGGGCATATATCATAAACCGCAGAAAATAAATTAATTAAGCTTGATAAGAAAGGCCAAAACTGACTTTTGAAAATATAATCATGCAACGAATTCTATTAAGGCTTAGTGTTATTTTGGTTACTGCGTTTATTTCAGTTTCAACTTTACATGCACAGTCAGATACCAGCAAACCTACTTCCATAGACCCCAAACTGATTGAATGGCAAAATGCCAAAATTCCCAAAGAATACACTGTTGCACAGGTTACCATTACCGGGGTAAAATATCTTGACACTTCCATTGTTTATTCCATTGCCAACCTGACACCGGGTGATAAGTTTATGCACCCCGGCAACGATTTGTTTGCCAAATCCATTGCCAGTTTGTGGAGGCAGCGGTTTTTTTCCAATATCCAGGTATTTGTTACCAAAGTGGATGGAGATAAAGTGTGGGTGGAAATAAACCTGCAGGAAAGGCCGAAACTGGGCAATTTTAAATTTGTCGGCATCAAGAAATCAGATGAAGAAGAAATTCTGGGCAAGGTAAACCTGGCCAAGCAAACCATCATTACAGAAAATACCCGCAGGGAAATCAAAGAGGTAACAACCAGGTATTTTACAGATAAAGGGTATAGAAATACAAGTGTACGCATTGATGAGCAACCGGACCCTGCTTTTGTCAATTCCAATATGCTGACCATTTATGTTGATAAAGGCAATAAAATCCGCATTGATAATATCCGGTTTTTCGGGAATGAAAATGTAAGCGGCATAAAGCTTAAAAAACAAATGAAGGGCACCAAAGAGATGAGTAAGGCCACCCTTCATCCGGATAATGATCCAAGCCCTTATGGAGCCAGCAACCCTTATTCATTTTCCCAATACGTAAAAGACTGGGGTTTTCTTTCCTTCTCCAAAACCCGTAACCTGCTTGATCCCTATTTCAGGTTCAAGATGAGCGGCGCCAAGTTTGACGAGAAAAAGTTTGAAGAGGATAAAGAAAAGGTGCTTAACTACTACAACTCTATCGGGTATCGTGATGCACAGATAGTGGCAGATACTTCCCTGACTACAAGCAGCGGCAAGAATTTAAATATTGATATAAAAGTAGAAGAAGGAGGGCAGTATTACTTTGGTAACATTGTCTGGAAAGGCAATTCAAAATATTCGGATTCTATCTTAAACGTTTTATTGGGTATCAATAAAGGTGATATATATGATATCAGCGTACTCAATAAGCGTTTGGGCAAAGAAATGTCGCAGGATGGCGGGGATATCAGCGGGCTGTATATGGATGATGGTTACCTTTTCTTCCGGGTAGATCCGGTAGAAACGGCTGTTTATAACGATACGATTGACCATGAAATCAGGATTACTGAAGGGCCACAAGCCAGAATAAAGGAAGTAACCATTTCGGGAAATGATAAAACAAAAGACCATGTTATCCGGCGTGAATTGAGAACGATTCCCGGGGAGTTGTTCAGTCGTGCAGACCTTATCCGTTCGCAACGGGAACTGGCTGGCCTTAACTATTTTAACCAGGAAACAATAAACCCCGGCGTGGTGCCCAACCCGGAAGATGGAACGGTAAACATTAATTGGGGCCTGGAAGAAAAATCTTCCGACCAGTTGGAGTTATCCGCAGGATGGGGCGGCGGCATTGGCCTTACGGGTACGCTGGGCGTAGTATTCAATAATTTTTCTATCAAAAATATCTGGAAAAAATCTGCCTGGGACCCGCTGCCTACCGGTGATGGGCAAAAGCTGAGCCTTCGTGTTCAATCCAACGGGAGGGCCTATCGTTCCTACAGCGCTTCTTTCACAGAACCCTGGCTGGGCGGTAAGAAAAGAAATTCCTTTACCCTTGGTTTTAACAGCAGTAAATTCTCCAGCGCTTATGACCCCTACACAGGTCTTATAGACCGTGCAAAGTCAGACTCCGTTTATTTAAAAACAACCGGTTTTTCGGTGGCGTTGGGAAAACAATTGAAATGGCCTGATGACTTTTTCAGCCTGGTATATACAATAAACTATACCCGGTATGCAAGAAAAAATTACGGAATATTCCCCAATGCAAGTCCAACGGGTATTTCAAACAACCTGAGTTTTAAGATCGGATTACAGCGTTCTTCCGTCTTTAACCCAATCTACCCGACAAGTGGTTCCAGTTTCCTGGCCAGCGTTCAGTTTACGCCGCCCTATTCTTTATTTAATCCGGATATTGTTACATCTGACGACCCCTATAAAAACCCGGAATATCATAAATGGCGCTTCAATGCAGAATGGTATGTGCCGGTGGGCAGGGCGTTAGGGGCAGAAAGAAACCGCCAGTTTGTTTTGAAGCTTGCCGCCAAATACGGGTTCATGGGCCGGTATAATAATAAACTTGATTTTTCGCCTTTTGAGAGGTTCCAGGTGGGTGATGCAGGCCTTACCAATAATTTTGGCTTGCTGGGTTACGATATCATTGCACACCGGGGCTATCCTGTGTACCAGACTTCTGATCCCAGCATCAATCCTGATCAGCAAAATGCACAGAACTTTTTTACCATATTCAATAAGTACCAGGTAGAACTTAGGTTCCCGCTGGTTACCAACCCAAGCAGCACTATTTATGCACTTACCTTTTTTGAAGCAGCCAACGGGTGGTATAATTATAAGGACTACAATCCATTCCGCCTTCGCCGCAGTGTAGGCGTAGGTATGCGCTTTTACCTGCCGATGTTTGGCTTGCTTGGCTTCGATTATGGCGTGGGTCTTGACCGTATTAAGCCGGGAACCGGATTTAAAGATGCCGGACGCTTTACCTTTATGCTTGGGTTCGAGCCGGAATAAAATTATTCATCAATAAAATCTTTCTGTATGAAAAAGATATTATTTGTTATCTGCTTTATTGTGGGAGGTATTGCAGCATCTGCACAGAAATATGCCGTTATTGATACCCGCTACATTCTTGATAAAATGCCGGAATATGCAGAGGCGCAAAAGCAATTAGATGGGATAGCCGCTTTCTGGCAAAAAGAAATTGACGATAAGCAAGCTGACCTGGACAGGATGTACAAAGATTATGAAGCGGAGCAGGTAATGCTTACCCCTGAATTGAAGCAAAAAAGAGAAGACCAGCTCTTCAATAAGGAAAAAGACCTGCGTGATTTGCAGCGCAAACGCTTTGGTTATGAAGGAGATTTGTTTAAAAAAAGGCAGGAACTTGTAAAGCCTGTGCAAGACAAAGTGTACAATGCCATTCAGAAAATTTCCGTTCAGCGGGGCTATGATTTTGTATTGGATAAAAGTGAGGGAATTACCATTATATTTGCCGACCCCAAACTTGACAAAAGTGAGGATGTGCTCCGGGAATTGGGGGTCCGGTAAAAGTTAAAAAAGAGTTAACAGCGCAACGTTGCGTTGTCAATACAAATCATAGTAAAGTACTAACAAATAAAAAATGAAAAAGAATCTTACGTTCTCAGTTTTGTTGCTTGCAGGTCTGTTTGTGTCAGGCGTTTCACAAGGCCAGACAAAAATCGGTTATGTCAGGATAGATGATATTGTTTCGGTAATGCCTGAACTGGCTCCGGAAAAAATAAATTTGGATACCGTTGGTCAGAAATATGTTACGGATTCCATTATGCCCGGGTTAAGATATAAGGAAGAAGAATATACGCAAAAGCTGAAAGATTATGCCGATACCACCAAATCAAAGCAGGTAAGAGATGTAATTGCGAGGGATTTGCAAAACCTGCAGGAGCAATTGAGCGGCGCCGATAATTTCATTCAGCAGGTGCTCCAGGCCAAGCAGCAGGAATACCTCCGTCCTTTTTATACAAAAGCCAAGAATGCAATAGATGCTGTAGCTAAGAAGAAAGGGTATGCTTACATTCTGAATACAGATGTGTTTTTAGTGGCTCCCGAGGCAGATGATATTTCACTGGCAGTGTTGGAAGAATTAAAGATCAAATTACCCACAACAAAATAAGCCGGTTTCTCTACCCCGGTAAGGAGTAATTAAAAAGACGTATAGCAGGAAATAGTTGCCCCGCTTTTCAGCACAAACTGATAGCGGGGCTTTTTTTGTGCGAAGGACATTTCCCTTCTTATTTTTGTGCCATGAGAAAAGGGGCAATTGGTGTTTTTGATTCAGGATACGGGGGACTTACCGTTTTGAAGGAGATAGTAAAGGAACTTCCCCAATATGATTACCTCTATCTTGGAGACAATGCCCGTGCACCTTACGGCAACAGGTCGTACGAAACGGTGTACCATTATACGCTGCAATGCGTCAGGTGGTTTTTTCAGCAAGGCTGCCCATTGGTTATTCTTGCCTGTAATACAGCTTCTGCAAAGGCATTAAGGACAATACAGCAAAACGACCTCCCGTTGCTGGCCCCTGAGAATAGGGTGTTAGGTGTAATACGGCCGACGGCCGAGGTTGTAGGCAACTATTCAACTACAGGCAAGGTGGGCATATTGGCTACGAATGGCACCGTAGCTTCTGAATCCTATCCGATGGAAATAAGCAAATTTTTTCCTGGGTTGAAAATATGCCAGGAAGCCTGTCCTATGTGGGTGCCATTGATTGAAAACAACGAGCATACCGGCGATGGTGCTTCCTTCTTTGTAAAAAAAAACCTTGCTTCATTATTTAAAAAAGAGAATGAAATTGATGTGTTGTTGCTTGCCTGCACACATTATCCATTGCTGAAGGAGAGAATAAAAGAATTGTTACCACAAAGTGTTCAGTTGCTTTCGCAGGGCGATATAGTAGCTGCCAGCTTTGCCGGTTACCTGCGCCGCCACCCGGAGATAGAAGCAAGGTGCAGCAGGAATGGGAACCGGTTGTTTTATACCACTGATTCTACTGAAGATTTTGATAATCATGCCAGCCTTTTTTATGGAGAGCCGGTCAATTCGCTACATGTTGATTTAGAGTAGGTTATCCTGCCATTGATAATCGCCGGCCATAATATTTCTGTTATAATCTCTTTTTTCTTCTTTATCAAAACCTTACCTTTGCCGTCCTTTCACAAAATCATGGGTGTGGTGACCTGTGATGATTTATGAAACCTGGCCTGTTCTCCCGGGTCGCATTTCAAAAGTGAAAAAGTAAAATAATTATGAAACGTACATTTCAACCTCATCGTAAGCGCCGTAAAACTGTGCATGGTTTTCGTAAACGCATGGAAACGGCCAATGGCCGCAAAGTATTGGCGAGCCGCAGGGCAAAAGGCCGGAGGAAACTTACCGTTTCCGATGAGCGGAAACTGAAATAATTTTTCTTAAGTAGAGAAATAATTTAGTGTAACAATAGCTTTCCGGCATACCGGGGAGCTATTTGTATTTTTACAGTCTATGCCCTCCGGGTTTACTTTGCAAAAAAATGAAAGGCTTAAAAGCCGCAAGCTTATTGAGCAGGTGTTCAGTAAAGGGAAAAAGTTTTCAGTAGGGCCATGCCGTGTTTTTTATTTACCTGCTGAAGGAACTGCCCCTGTTTTACAGGTTGGGGTAGGTGTAAGCGCTAAAAACTTCAGGTCGGCTGTTGATAGAAACCGTATAAAAAGGTTGCTTCGGGAGGCGTGGCGCCTGCAAAAAAAAGCGTTGTACGAAGAGTTGAAAAAAAAATCAGGTAAAATGGCGGTATTCATTATTTATACGGCTAAGGAACTGCCGCAGTATAAAGATGTTTATCCGGTTATAGGAGAAGCGCTGAGAAAAGTATCAGCCGCTTTATAACATATATGAAAATATTTCTTCGCATATTGAGCTTCCCGTTTATTGTATTAATAAAAATTTATCAGTGGGTTATTTCCCCCTGGTTGGGCCCTAAATGCCGTTATACGCCTACCTGTTCTCATTATGCAGCCGAAGCGCTGAACAAGCACGGGCTTTTTAAAGGGTTGTGGCTGGCCATTAAGCGAATAAGCCGCTGCCACCCCTGGGGAGGAAGCGGATACGACCCTGTTCCGTAGCAACGCATCGCAAAAACCCGGAAATTCTGTATCTTGTTTTGATTAACAAAAAGGCGTGATTACGGTATCCATAATAGAAGATGACAAGAATTACAGGGAGACCCTGGAAGACCTGATAAATAATTCCAAAGAATTCCGGTTGTTATATTCTTACTCTTCCGGGGAAAGCGCCATTCCGCATATTCTTGAGCACAAGCCTCAAATAGCAATAGTGGACATCAAATTGCCGGGTAAAAGTGGTATCGAAATAATTTCGATCATCAACCAACAGGCACCGGACCTGCCTTGCATGGTCTGCTCCTTTTATGATGATAATGAACATGTTTTTGACGCTTTAAAAAACGGGGCAAGCGGCTATCTATTAAAAGATTCATTACCGGATGAAATCATAAATTCCTTGCGGGAATTGTATGCGGGTGGCGCCCCGATGAGCCGGTATATTGCCCGGAAAGTGATTGGCGCTTTTCAGCCCGGTCCTACCAACCACAGAAATCTTTCAGAGCTTACAGAAAGAGAAAATGAAGTGCTGCAGCAATTAGCTACAGGCAAGTCTGTAAGAGAAGTTTCAGAAGCACTTTTCCTCAGTCCGCATACAATAGCCAAGCACCTGAAAAAAATTTATCACAAACTTCATGTAAATAACAGGGTAGAAGCTGTGAACAAGCTACAGCAGCCCGGAAAATAAAAAAGCCACACTTTGCGGCGTGGCTTTGTATAATCTCATTGCATAAAATTTATTTGAACCGCTCTGCAGCTTTGCCCCAGTCAATCACATTCCAGATAGCCGCCAGGTAATCCGGTCTTTTATTCTGGTATTTCAGGTAATAAGCATGTTCCCATACGTCCACACCGATTATCGGGGCGCCTTTTACTTCGGCTACGTCCATCAAAGGATTGTCCTGGTTGGGAGTAGAAGTAATTTCCAGTTTACCGTCTTTGGCAATCAACCAGGCCCAGCCGCTTCCGAAACGACCTGCACCGGCTGCTGCAAATTTTGTTTTAAATTCATCGAAGGACCCAAAAGCGGTATTGATGGCGTCAGCCAAGGCCCCTGTTGGGTTGCCCCCGCCTTTCGGGGATAAGGTTTCCCAGAAAAAGCTATGGTTCCAATGGCCGCCGCCATTGTTGCGTACAGCAGGCGATATGCTGCCAGCCGCCGCCACTAATTCTTCCAGCGATTTGTTTTCATTCGGCGTGCCGGCAATAGCCTTATTAAGATTATCTACATAAGCCTGGTGGTGTTTGCCATGGTGTATCTGCATGGTCAGTGTGTCAATGTGTGGCTCCAATGCATCGTGTGCATAAGGTAATGCCGGTAATGTGAATGCCATAGTGAGTTATTTTAGATTTTAGAATTGCGATTAAGTATATACTGGAATAACAAATGTAAAGATACCGGGTTTAAAATAACGGATAGAAAAATGAAATAGTTTCTTATTTCGAAAACCCGGCAGTTATCTTTTGCTGCTGAAAAATTCCTTCATCAGGATTGCACATTCCTCTTTCAGAATGCCTCTTACCAACTCTGTTTTTGGATGAAATGGCCAATTGGTTCCGGATGTTTTCTGGTAACCGTTTTTTTCATCATCAGTTCCGTAAACGATCTTCCCCAACTTGCCCCAGTAAATGGCTCCCGCACACATCAGGCAAGGCTCTACCGTTACATAAAGTGTGGCGTCCGGTAAGTATTTTGCGCCAAGAGAATTAAAAGCGGAT
This sequence comes from uncultured Chitinophaga sp., assembly GCA_964560445.1. GTDB lineage: Bacteria > Bacteroidota > Bacteroidia > Chitinophagales > Chitinophagaceae > JJ008. The sequence goes on from CAZLLT010000013.1 coordinate 54,998, forward strand.
GTAAGGGCAATCATTTCGGCATGGGCTGTTGGGTCATTCAGGCGTTCAGTCATATTATGCCCGCGGGCAATTATTTTTTGCTTGATGACGACAACTGCCCCAATGGGGATTTCCTCTTCTTCAAAAGCAATGCGGGCCTCTTTCAGGGCTTGCGTCATAAAATACTCATCCGTCATGTACAGAGGGATTTAATTAACTTGGGTTAAAATTACAGCGAAATGGACCATTCCGGTCAATTGAACAGGTTGAGAAAGTGTTTTGACAGCGGGATAACATTGCCTTATGACTTCCGGGTGAAACAATTAAAGAAACTGAAACAGGCTATTCTGGCGCATGAACAGGAATTGCATGACGCCTTGTACGCTGATTTGAAAAAAAGCCCTGAAGAGTCCTGGGTAACAGAAACCGGGCTTGTAATAGCTGAGTTGAATACTGCCATAAGAAGACTGAAAAAATGGATGAAGCCCCAGCGTGTAGCTACCAACCTGCTGAACCTGCCATCTTCCAGTAAAATAATACGGGAACCTTTGGGGGTGGTATTGATTATTGGTCCGTGGAATTATCCCTTTCAATTACTTATTAACCCGTTGATCGGCGCCATTGCAGCCGGTAATTGTGTGGTGCTGAAACCGAGTGAGCTGGCTCCTGCCACAGCCGCAGTTATGAAAAAAATAATTGAATCGACTTTTGACAAAGAATATATGCTGTATGTGGAAGGCGAAGGGGCCACCGTGGTCCCAGAGATGATGAACAATTTTTCGTTTGACCATATTTTTTATACCGGCAGCACAGCGGTAGGCCGGATTATTTATAAAATGGCGGCCGAAAAACTAATACCTGTAACATTGGAGTTAGGTGGTAAAAGCCCCTGCGTGGTAGAAAGCGATGCCAATATAAAAGTGGCGGCCCGCCGCATTGCTGTTACAAAGTTTTCCAATGCCGGGCAGATGTGCGTAGCGCCGGATTACCTGCTGGTGCATGAGGATATACAGGAGGATTTTCTAAAGGAACTTAAACAATCCATACGGCAATTTTTCAGCGATAAGCCGGAGGAAAGTTATAATTACGGTAAGATTATCAATGAAAAGAATTTTGACAGGGTATCTTCTTACCTGTTGCAGGGAAAAGTAGAATACGGTGGCAGAACAGATAAAGCCAGCTTATTTATTGAGCCAACTATCCTCAGCAATGTTTCCCCCGATTCTTCTATAATGAAGGAAGAAATATTTGGCCCGGTATTGCCGGTTATCCCTTTTACAACTATACAAGAAGCAAAGAATATCGTTGCCCGTAACCCTAACCCGCTATCCTTTTATATTTATACAAGCAGTAAATCAAAAGAGAATGAATGGCTTCAGGCAGTGCCATCCGGCGGGGCCTGTGTCAATAATTCAAGCTGGCATCTCACTAACCATCATCTGCCTTTTGGCGGCAGGGGTTCAAGCGGCACCGGCGCTTATCATGGAACATATTCGTTTGAAACATTCAGCCACCGCAAGGCGGTTATGAAAACACCTGTTTGGTTTGACCCGGCCATCAAATACCCGCCATTTAAAGGAAAGTTGAATTTGTTTAAACGGGTGATACGATGAAGAAACTGAAACGGGCAATCATTACAATTGTCCTGGTTATCGCTGCATTGGCAGTGTATGTTGAAGTCGCTAACAGAAATTCAAAAAATATGAGCTACAGGCAGAAAGTTTTAAAAGCATTTTACCCGGTGTGGATGTGGGTAACCAAGATTACCGGAAAGAACACAGAGAAACTGGCCGGTGGCAATAAAGCGCCGCAGGTTTCTTTTTATTCCCTCAAAACAACATTGAACAATAATGATACACTTGATTTCTCTTCTTTAAAAGGGAAAAAAGTGTTATTGGTAAATACGGCCAGTGATTGCGGCTACACCGGGCAATATGCGGACTTGCAGAAACTGTATGAAGAATATGCGGATAAACTGGTAGTGATAGGGTTTCCGGCCAACGATTTTAAGGAACAGGAAAAAGGAAGTGATGAGGAAATCGCTTCTTTCTGTAAGTTGAATTACGGTGTTACATTCCCGCTGGCGAAAAAAAGTGTTGTAGTAAAATCAGGAAATCAGGGCCCGGTGTTTCAATGGCTGACGAATGCTTCCGCAAACGGATGGAATGAAGAGCCGCCTGCCTGGAATTTCACCAAGTTCCTGGTAAATGAGGAAGGCATTCTTATAAATTATTTCGGCCCTTCTGTTTCGCCGCTGAGCAGTGATATACAAAAGGCGATAACAGCCAAATAAATATTTTACGGTTTCCATAAGCATATACCCGTCAGCGGGTATGTCAACAACTATTCACAGGAGTAATTTTAAAGTAAATTTTTTATATGAAGGTATTCGCTGTTTTGGTTGCCTTTTTTCTGCAGTTTTCCGCACAAGCCCAATCGCCGAGCCTTACGGTATATGTTGAAATGGATCCGGTTACAACAGAGGCTATACGTTATAAAATTGAAATGAAGATCTGTGAACCGGTAAACATGACGGAACGGGGCGACTGGTTCACTCGTGATACATCTGCAATAGATTTTGCTTCTTTGAAGGCTTCTGATATTACCTGCGGCGATTATTTTGACAAGGGAACCCCGGAACTGATCATGGGCGAAAAAGACGAAGAAAAGCCTAATACGTTTAAGTTCAGCAATCATTTATTCGCCTGGGAAAAAATAATTATTGTTAAGTTTACCAACATATCATCAAGGGGCATACATCAGCCCATGTATATCGTAATGCCGGTAAAATATAAATGCTTTATTAGCAGTATAAATCTTACTGCTATTTCATTTCGGGCGGGCAAAGTGATTTTTTTGAACGATACCCATCCTGTTTACAAGAATAACAGGCTGGTGATTAACCAATCGCTAAAAAAGATTGAAGGAAGTGAAGTGGAAGATTCTTCCTTAAGGGAATTATTGGAAAGTGATAAATGAAATCACTCCGTCGGGCATTTTTTGTGATAGTTTATTATCAATGGGGTTTAATTTTTTTACTCCGAATGTTAGTGGCAGAACCGTGCAGCGTTTGGCGACATTTCGCGGTCTTATTTTTTCATGAAACGTTATTCCCTGATACTCGTTATGGCCTTAACCGGCGCCATGAGTTGCTCCAAAGCTGACCTGAATGCCAATTGTGAAAAGCTGAAAAGCGGCTTGCTTGACATAGAGTCAAAAAAAACCATCGCCATTGCCGAGATTAATGCTGTAGCAAAGGATATTCATTTGTCAAGGGGTAATTATACTTACGAACAAATTAAATCAGCGGTTGACCTGCTTATAGCAAGATTGCAGGGACAATGCGGCTTTGAGAACGAATTTGCCTGCTACGATTGTGTGCATACGCTTCCCCCACAATCAGAAGCAGACCTTTCTTTTTATCATAATGGAGAAAAAATAACAAGGGTTCTTGACCTGGTGGTTTCAAAAGACGACAGATTGGAATGTGTGAATATTCATTAGCAGGACACAGAGTAAGAACTATTTGCCGAAATAATGGGTTCAGGCGGCTGTAGCACCCCAGCCCACATCACTCCGTCGGGCATTTTTCATGATAATTTACTATAGCAATAGGCGTTCTTTCAATTTCATATCCGCTGTAAGTAGTTATGATTTCGTTAAGTACCCCATTAACTTCTTCTTCTGTTTTCAACGTTACTAACCGGTTGCGGAAGTCTTTTATGTTGGGTAACCCCTTTAAATAGTTGGCATAATGGCGGCGCATTTCATTGATGCCTACCACCGGGTTTTTCCACTCCACCGATTTCTGCAAATGCTTGCGGCAAACAGCCACCCGGTCTTCTACAGTGGGAGAAGGCAAATGCTCTCCTGTTTTGATAAAATGCTTGATTTCGTTGAATATCCACGGATAACCAATAGCGGCACGGCCAATCATAATACCGTCAACACCATACCGCTTTTTATACTCAACTGCTTTTTCAGGAGAGTCAATATCGCCATTGCCGAATATGGGGATTTGGATGCGGGGATTGTTTTTTACTTTGCCAATCAGCGTCCAGTCGGCTTCGCCTTTGTACATCTGCGTTCTTGTTCTGCCATGAATTGACAAGGCTTTTATGCCGACATCCTGCAACCGCTCAGCTACTTCTTCAATGTTCCTTGTGTTATCATCCCATCCCAGCCTTGTTTTTACCGTTACAGGCAATGAAGTGGATTTCACCACAGCCTCCGTCAATCTTACCATTAAGTCAATGTCTTTCAATACACCGGCCCCGGCGCCTTTCAATGCCACTTTTTTTACCGGGCAACCGAAGTTGATGTCAAGCAGGTCCGGATTGGTAACTTCAACAATCTTTGCTGCCAGCGAAAGGCTTTCTTCATCGCCGCCGAAAATCTGGATGCCTACGGGCCTTTCATAGTCGAAAATGTCGAGCTTTTTCCTGCTTTTGATGGCATCCCTTATCAGCCCTTCGCTGGAAATAAACTCGGTGTAAAGCAGGTCGGCCCCATTGTCTTTGCAAACGGCACGAAAAGGGGGATCGCTTACGTCCTCCATCGGAGCAAGCAATAACGGAAAATCAGGGAGTGATATGTTGCCAATCTTTACCATTCAAACAGCAAATGCCTATTTTTGAGCCTCTTAACAGAGAACCTGCAAATTTACAATTTAACAGGAGAAATTTATGTACGACAGTGATTCCAAGGGTATTTCCTGGTCAGCGGGCTTTTTTATGCTGATCGCTTTTGCATTTGCCTGCCTGATGCTGGCCACGCTGGTCAGTTGGCCGATATGGACGAATATGACGGGCACCGGTTTGGGCGATATGAAATCTGCAATGACTAACCCGGCAAACAGGGATGCTTTCCGGATGCTGCAATGTGTATCTGCGGTGATCGGGTTTCTTTTACCGGCCTGTGTTACGGCTTATGTGCTCAACAGGAAACCTTTCCGGCTGATGGGTTTTACCGGGAAAATAAATGGTATGCAGATCGGGCTGGTGATTGCTATTACAATTGCGGCATTGTTTGTTTCAGGCGCTTTATCGTATGTTACGGAGCAGATTCCTTTGTCAAAAGCATTGCAGGCGGACTTTGATAAAATGGAAAAAGACTATAATGAGCAGGTGAAAGCCATTATTGGACTTGACTCCGTTGCCGATCTTTTTATTTCGCTTTTCGTGATGGCTTTTTTACCGGCTTTATGCGAAGAAGCCTTGTTCCGTGGCGGCTTGCAGAACTATCTTACCCGCTGGACAAGCAAACCCTGGCTTTCTGTTATTGTGGTAAGCCTGATTTTCAGCTTTTCGCATTTTTCCTACTATGGCTTTCTGCCGAGGTTCTTTCTTGGCGCCGTACTTGGTTTCATATATTATTATTCCGGCAGGTTATGGCTAAGCATACTGGCCCATTTTGTGAACAATGCACTGGCGATAATAATGCTCTATGTATATATGAAGCAGGGCAAACCGATTGAGGAAGCTATGGGAGATACAAGCGGCGCTGCGTACTGGGGATTGCTCGTTATTCCGGTTGTAGTATTTCTCTTTATCAGGTTCAGGAAATTATTTCCTGCACTGCCCCAGGAACCGGATGACCCGCGGCGAGAAGAATTAAAAAATACACCGTTTTATTAGCAGACAATGGCGCTGAACCGGCAAACATTCATTACAAGAACACTCACGGCTATTGTATTTGCTGCCGTAATGCTCACCGGCCTGCTCTGGAACCACTGGAGCTTTATTGTTTTATTTTCTGTTATTCATTTTGGCTGCTGGTGGGAGTATCTGCGGTTGATGGAGAAAATATATAATACATCCTTTCATAATTATTCAAAGATTGGTTGGATGTTATTGGGATATGGTATTTTCTTATTGTTTGCGGATGTTCCGTTTCAGATAGCGGGATGCGTATTAAAAGATAATTTTTCTTTACCCGTTTCGGCAGCCGGGTTTGTTATGCTGATAATGGGAATTTTTCAGAACAATAAGATAACCCTGAAAGCCTTTGGCGCTGCTGCGTTGGGGTTGCTATATATTTCATTAAGCTTGAGCTTTATGATGGTATTATGGGAGTTGGATAGCTTTCTCATTTTTAATGATTCTCCAAAATTTGTAATTATAGAATTTTGGGGAGGATTTGGAGTTTTACCAATTATTGTTATTGCTTGTATGTGGGTAAATGATACCATGGCGTACATAGTAGGTTCTTTCATAGGTAAAACGCCATTTTCAAAAATATCACCTAAAAAAACATGGGAAGGAACTATCGGGGGCATACTGTTATGCGTAGTAGTTGTTGGGTGGTTATCCAATTTATATATAAGCCATAATCATGAAAAAGTGGGTATGTTCGATTTACAGTTAAACCACAGCCATCTGTATATCATTGCCGCTATTGCTGCCATTGCAGGAACGGCAGGAGATTTATTGGAATCCAAACTCAAACGATTAGCCGGTGTAAAAGACAGCGGCTCCATTATGCCGGGGCATGGCGGCTTTTTAGACCGCTTCGATTCATTATTACTTGCCACACCCGCTGTCTGGTTATATATAAAACTCTTATTATAGACCGGCGGCTCCCCACTTCCTACTCGCCACCCCCCATTTCCTTATATTTGTCCCTCAACCAAATACCACAATGACCATTCACAAAGAAGGCTATAAGATCATTGCTGCTGCCACATTATTGTTCGGCATTGTCAATATCCTGTCTTTTTATTTTATCAGCCTCAATTATCCTGTTATCAGCCTGCTGATTTTTATTATTACACTGGTTTTACTGGTTTTTGTTATCTCTTTTTTCCGCATTCCCAAAAGAGTGCTTACCAAACAGGAGAATGCCATCGTAGCCCCGGCAGATGGGAAAGTGGTGGTTATTGAGGAGGTGCAGGCTGATGAATATTTTACCGATAAAAGGATACAGGTTTCTATTTTTATGAGCCCGTTGAATGTGCATGTAAACCGTAACCCTATAAGCGGTGAAGTGGTGTACAGCCGTTATCATAAAGGAAAATACTTAGTGGCATGGCATCCCAAATCATCTTTTGAAAATGAAAGGCATACAGTGGTGTGCCGGAAAGAGGGCAAAGAAATCCTTGTAAAACAGATTGCCGGCGCCCTGGCCAAGCGTATCATCAATTACCTGCAACCCGGCATGGAGGTAAGGCAAACCGATGAAATGGGTTTTATCCGCTTTGGCTCCAGGGTAGATATTCTGCTTCCCCTTGATGCAAAGATCAATGTGAAGTTAGGCGATAAGCCCAAGGGCGGCGTTACGGTGATTGCAGAGTGGTAGCCCCCTGCCTCCTAAAGGGCGGCTTAGGTTTAGCAATTAAAAAAGCCCTTCTAATTCCTTCAACGAAAACACGGTATAAGTAGGGAAAAGAGATTCCGTAATAGGGATTTTTTCGTTGCTCAGATGGTTTACATGCACCTGGTCAATGCCCGCATTATATCCGCCAAGGATATCTGCTTCTATGGTATCGCCGATCATAATGCTCTCATTTGGCAATGCCCCTGATTTTTTAAAAGCAAATTCAAATATTTCTTTTTGCGGTTTCAGGCTGTTGCTGCCTTCTGAGGTTATGACCTCTGTAAAATAGTTGTCAATCCCGGCATTGCGGATTTTATGATGCTGCACATTTTCAAAGCCATTGGTTATTAAATGAAGCAAGTAGTCTTTTGCCCTGAGGTATTCAAGAATTTCTATTGTATGCGGAAAAAGCAATTTACGGGTGGGAAGCCCGTCAAGAAATTTTGCACTCATTTCCTTTGCCAGCGGCTCATCGGCTATTTTGAAATCAAGCAAGGTAAGCCACATTCTTTTCCAACGCAACTCATCGCTTTTGATAAAGCCCTTGCGATAGCGGTCCCACAGTTTGTCATTATGGGTTAAATAATTCCGGTGAAAGGCAGAAAAATCATCCACCCCCTTTTCATTTAAGTTAAGCTCATCATAGATTTCTTCCAGCGTTTGCCGGCTGTTGGCATCAAAATCCCAGAGAGTATGGTCAAGATCGAAAAAAAGATGCTTGTACTTCATTACAGTTGTAGATTTGCAAAGAAACCATAAATATTCAACATACAAGTATCCACGGTCAATGAATGTTATCATCACAGGTTCATCCAGAGGTATTGGCAAGGCCATTGCTGAAAAATTTGCTGCTGCGGGCTATAACCTGTTCTTATGTGCAAGAAATGAAACAGCGTTGAACAAAACAGCAGGAGAACTGGCGAAAAAGTTCCCCAACGTAACAGTAAAAGCAAAGCCTTTTGACCTTAGTATAAAAGAAGAAGCTGTTGCTTTTGGCAACTGGTGTTTGTCTTTTGGCGTTCCTGATGTGCTGGTGAACAACACCGGTATCTTTGAGCCGGGCAGCGTTCATAATGAACCCGAAGGGGTACTGGAAAAACAGATCAACACTAATTTGTACAGCGCTTACCATGTTACACGAACCGTGCTTCCAAAAATGATGGAAAAGAAAAGCGGCCATATTTTCAATATATGCTCTGTAGCTTCTGTAAAAGCCTATGAAAACGGAGGGGCTTACAGTATCAGCAAGTTTGCCCTTTATGGGTTCAGCAAAAACCTGCGGGAGGAGATGAAGCCTCATGGTATTAAGGTTACTGCTGTACTTCCCGGGGCAGTATTTACGGATTCCTGGAGTGGGTTCGACAATTCTGCCGGTCGTATTATGGAAGCAAATGATATTGCCGCTATGGTGCTGGCGGCATCACAGCTTTCCCCTCAGGCCTGTGTGGAAGAGATTCTTATCCGTCCGCAGCAGGGCGACCTTTGACCACTAACGGGGTGTTTTATCCACTGATACTTTTTATAACCACCTTTACAGGCTGCTTGTTATTTTAGTAGCTACCGGTGAAAAAGACTATCATTTATATTGTAATGAGCTTATCCCTGCCGGTGCAGGGACAAGGGGTATTAAAAACAATTGTACCGAAGCAGCCTGTTATGGTCGGTGAATCGTTCCAGGTGCAATATGTACTGGAAGGAGGTGTTTTGTCTGATTTTAAAGAACCGGCCTTTCCCGGGTTCAGGCTGGTAACGGGCCCGAATGTGTACAAAGGCTCTGTAGAGGAATTAACGGGAGGCCCGGTGCTTATCAATACCGTTTATACACTTGAGCCGTTAAAGCCGGGAAGGTTTATCATAAAAGGCGCTGAAGCAGTAGTAAATGGAAAGGCCATACAAAGCAAAGATGCAACAGTCGCTGTTATTTCCAGGGAAGAAGCGGCGTACAGGTCTCCGTATTTTTTACGGCCCGGAGAAAACCCCTTGCAGAAAGTAAAGCAAAATGTTTTTCTGAAAGTAACGGTTGATAAGCCGTATTGCTACGCAGGTCAGCCGGTTTTAGCTACGTTTAAGTTGTATTCCCGGCTACAATCCAGGTCTGAAATAATTAAAAACCCCGGGTTCTATGGTTTTACCGTGCATGATATGGTAAGCCTTGCCGATAAAATGGTAACAACGGAGAAGATCAACGGCAATCTTTTTGATGTACATACAATCAGGAAAGTGCAGTTATTTCCTTTACAGGAAGGCGATTTTGTTATTGATGCCATGGAATTAAAGAACAGGGTTGAGTTTTCCAGGAGTGTCATCAATAAAAAAACAGAACAGGAAATAGTGGAAGGGCTGTTTGGAGGAGGCGATAGCACACCGGAGCCGGATGCCGATAAAGAAATCGTTGAAACAGTTATGCGTACGGCGCCTGTAACCGTTCATGTGCAGGCATTGCCGGAAACGGGCAAGCCGGCTTACTTTGACGGGGCTGTTGGCCATTTTTTGATTACAAGCCGCCTGCTGAAAGATAAATTAGCAAGGAACGAAGAAGGTTTGTTGGAAATAAGTATCTCCGGCGCAGGCAATTTCATGCAGCTAAATGCCCCGGAGGTTCAATGGCCTGAGGGTATTGAAAGTTTTGAGCCGCAGGTACAGGATAGCCTTGACCTAAAAATTTCGCCGGTTAGCGGCCAGAGAACAGTCCGCTACGCTTTTGTTTCAGTTCGTCCGGACAGGTATGTAATTCCTCCGGTTACAATTGCATTTTTTAACCCTGAAGACAAGTCGTATAAAACAATATCAACGAAAGAACTGGAGTTTACTATAACCAACAGGGAGAAAAAAGAAAATATTGCTGTAACAACAGGGAGCAAGGAAAAAAAGAGGACTGCTCAATGGGGATGGGCTGGTATTATTCTTTTAGGGATTGTTATTTCTGCTGTTTTTTTGCGGGCACGGCAAAAGAAGGACGAGGCGAAAGAGGCGGGGCTTGTTCCAGAAAAGACAAAGGAAGTCGTTTCGATAGACGACTTGCTTTTACCGGCAACCGCCTTGTCAAAGACAAATGACCGGCAGTTTTATGACACATTAAGCCGGTCCGTTTGGGATTATTTCAAGGAAAGCCTGGGTATTTCGGGCAGCGCTATGAATAAAACGAAATTATTTCAGGAATTGCGGAGTAAAGGAATAGACAGAAGCACAATTACCCTGCTTGAATCAGTTCTTAAGCAATGTGAAGCAGAAGTATTTACCCGTGCAGAATTAGGAACGGATAAAAAGCAATTGCTTGGGCAGGCCCGCAAAACTTTGGAAACGATACAAAAACATTTACTCTGAGTATTTATATCCTACCCCTCTTACGGAATGGAAATGCCTGGGACTTCGGCTGTCTTTTTCAAAATATCTCCGGAAGTTGAGTATGAAATTATCAACTGTGCGGGTAGTGGGATATACATTATAGCCCCAGATAGATTGCAATATCTTTTCCCTGGTTACCACTTCGTTTTTGTTTTCAATAAGCAGTTTGAGTATCATGGCTTCCTTTTTGCTTAATTGAATCTTTTCCCCCGTAGCAGTTGTTGCCTCATGGGCTTTAAAGTCAATAACATGATTGCCGAAAGAATAAGTATTACCAACAGTGGATTTGTCCTGTAACTTTTTATTCTTATTAATGAGCTTGTTTACCCTTAACAAAAGTTCTTCAAGGTTAAAGGGTTTGGTAAGGTAATCATCGGCGCCTTTTTTCAGGCCAAGCACCCTGTCGGCGCTGCTGTTTTTGGCGCTGAGGATGAGAATAGGCACTTCATTATTGCTGATGCGGATGGTTTCTGTTACGGCAATGCCATCAATTTCAGGAAGCATTACATCCAGGATGATAAGGTCAAAGTATTCTCCTTGTACGGAGCTAATGGCAGAAGGGCCGTCAAAAGCGGATATTACGCCATACCCTTCCAGTTCGAGGTTTAGCTTTAGCGCTTCGTGCAGGTTTTCTTCGTCTTCTACCAACAGTATCGAAAGTTTTTTATCTGTGTTCATGCTAATCCGGTTCTGTTTTGTTGCTTCAGAGATGAAAAGTAACGGCAAAATTACTGCCATGCGGCAAATGGTTTGTCATCGAAATGTCCGCATTGTGGTCCTGTGCTATTTTTCGGCAAAGGTACAGCCCTAATCCCGTGCCTTGTGTTTTGCGGGTGGATTCGTTGCCGATACGATAGAATTTGTCAAAAATTTTTCTTTTTTCCTGTTCGGGTATTCCTGGGCCTTCATCCGTAATTTCCAACTGAATGATATGCGGGCTTTTTTTTAAAGAGGCTTTGATGATGCCTTCTTTGGGAGAATATTTAATAGCGTTTTCCAGCAGGTTATTGATGAGCATCTGCAGTAGCAGGGCATCTCCGTCTATGTCAGCCTCCTCTTCAATTTCATCCACGATGTTTCTGTCGGGGAACCGGCTCCTGAAATCGCGGATGCAATCCTGGAGCAACCGGGAAAGGTCAAGTTCATCGGTAGAAATGTGATACCGCCCTCCTTCCAACTGCGAAGAGATGAGGATATTGTTGGTAAGAAAATTCAGGCGGGTGGCTTCATCAAGAGATGACCGTATCAGTTTTTTTTGTTTTTCGGCGTCCAGGTTATATTTCAGCATTGTTTCCAGGTTCAACCGTGTAACTGCAATAGGCGTTTTTAGCTCATGGGTTACGGCCATCATAAAATTTTGTTGCTGTTGCTGCAAGCGGAACTGCCTTCTTACAGACCGGTAAACGATAACAGCGCCGGTCAGTATCAGCAGGAGAAAGGTAATGCCTTCGGCAAGGTATTTTCCGGTATTTCTTTTTCTTTCGTTGTCAATCCTGTCTGCCTGTTCTTTGTATTCCGTGGCTGACAGGGAAAGTTTTTTTGTTTCCAGTAACTCGGATTGCCGTTGTGCAATGCTTTTATTCTGGTTTTCCAGGGAAATAAACCACCAGGCCAGCGCTGCTATTATATAAAGCAGCATGAGCCAGAAGGTAAACGTAGTACGTTGAATTCGTTTCCGGCTCTCTTCGGGCATAGTTGAATAAGATTATTTTTTTTCTATCCGCAGGCCAATATCCATCACATTTTCCAGCGGGTTTTCCCGCATAATCTGCTCTATGGTAAAAGTATAGACACCGGGTTTTCTAAAAGAAATATTGTTTTCAATCATTTCTTTCAGCAACAAGATGCGGTGTTCGTAAATATCGTCCATGCCATCGCCAAGCCAGCCGTCTTCATTATTGGCCAGCCGTATATCTGTACGGAAAGTAACGGGAATAGCGGCTCCGGGCGGCAATACGGAAATAGTCAACCATATATTATTATAGTTGTACTTCTCATTGTGCCGTATAATTAAAAAGGGCTGGTAAAGGGATGATGTATCCGAAATGCTAAACTGGAACGAGGGCTTAAACCCGGTTTCCCAGGCGTGGCCGGGTATGGAAATTGTTTTTTCGTGCAGGTCAATAGTGGTACAGCCTGTAAGCGCAACTACTGCCAGGAAACCAAACCTTATATAGGAGAATATATTCAAGAAAGTTTTTTGCAAATGTACTAATGTGGCGTTATCAGAGAACATTCAGCACCTGCTCCTTTGCTTTTTCCAGTTCGTCTTTCATCAATACCACACATTTCTGTATAGTGGCATCGTAGGCTTTGGAGCCGGTAGTGTTTATTTCCCGGCCTATTTCCTGCAATACAAATGATAGCTTCTTGCCTTTTGATTCGTCATCGCCTTCCAGTATTTCTTTGAAATAGTCAAGGTGGTTCTTCAGGCGCACCTGCTCTTCGCTGATGTCTATTTTTTCAATATAGTAAATCAGCTCCTGCTCCAGCCTTGTTTCATCATAGTTCTCTTTCCCTACATTTTCTTCCAAAAGCCGGGTTATTCCTTCCCGTATGCGTTGCTGGCGGAGGGGTTCAAGTTTGATGACTTCCTGCTGCTGCTGTGCTATATTGCTGATGCGGGTAAGCAGGTCTTCTGCCAGCGCTTTCCCCTCATTGGCCCGGTGCATATTCAGGTCATCAACTGCCGACAGGATAATTCCCCGGAGCTCCTCCCATTCTTTATCAGTCAACGTTTCGCTGCTTGGCGTAATTACTTCCGGTAGTTTTATCAATGTTGACAGGATACTGGAAGTGTCCAGGTTCAGTGATTGGGATAATTCTGCAAGGGGCTTATAATAAGCTTTTGCCAGGTCGGTGTTAATGGTAACCGGCTTGGCGTCGCCGGTATCTTTCAGGCTTATCAGGCAATCCACGCTGCCCCGGTTCAGTTTTTCGGAGAGCAGGCGGCGGATGTCAAACTCAAAAGGTTTTAAAAAAGCAGGGAGCTTTAATTGCAGTTCAAATTGTTTCCCATTGAGGGATTTAATATCTACGAGGAATGTTTTATCCCCCGCATTTCTTTCAGCCCTTCCAAAGCCGGTCATTGATTTGAGCATAGCGCTATTTTATAAGAGTAAGGTAAAGGTATTTTAATTCTTTTACTTGACTGTATATAGCTTTTGGCTGGTGAATACAGGGAGAAGCTCCAATGCGGTTTACATAATGGGTATAAATTAAAAATCCCTCCGGAGTACCAGAGGGATCATTATATGGATGGGTTAGTAAGTAGGGAAATTCAATTCCCGGTACAATATTAGATATATTTTTTTTTAACCAAAAAATTTTTAGGAACTATTTTATTAACATTTTAAATGTTGTTGTGGAAAAGGAACGCTGTTTTGAATGCTTATCACGAACCATTAAGCAATAAAGAGGATAGCCTTTTATGCAAATCATTTGTTCTGTTGTTTGATTTGTTTTGGTGTTTTCTCCGGGAGAAAATGCTTTTTTTGAAAGTTTGCAGGAAGAAGGAGAATGGAGTTTTGCGGTTGAAAAATGATATACGGAACGCCATCTTTTACCTTATTACCTTTGCACAAAATTGTTTTATGCGGTTTGAATTACCTATACCGGTACAGGACATTGCCGGGATAACGGGGGCTAAGGTTTGCGGCAATGCTGATGGAAAAGTTACCGGCATCAACGAAATACATAAAGTGGAGAACGGTGACCTTGTTTTTGTTGACCACCCGAAGTATTACGATGCCTGTCTTCATTCTGCTGCCAGTTTTATTTTTATTGATAAGGAACTGCCTGTTCCCGAAGGGAAAACCCTCCTGGTAGTTGACCAGCCTTTTGAGGCATACCTGAAAGTGGTGCAGCAGTATCGCCCTTTTACACCTTCAATGCAAATGCAGTCCGGTACAGCTTCTTTGGGAGAAGGGACTGTGGTTATGCCCGGGGCGTATATAGGGAACCATGTCAGCATTGGCGGCAATTGTATTATTCAGCCGCATGTAACCATACTGGATCATTGTGTTATTGGCGACAATGTGGTTATACAGGCAGGCACTACCATAGGTAGCGATGCCTTTTACTATAATAAGAAAACAAACCGCCCGGCGCATTATAAGAAAATGCTCAGTTGCGGCAGGGTGGTTATTGAAAATGATGTGGAAATTGGCGCTAACTGCACTATTGACCGCGGAGTAAGCGGCGATACGCTTATCGGGGCCGGAACCAAAATAGATAACCTGGTGCATATCGGTCATGATACGGTTGTTGGCAAAAATTGCCTTTTTGCCGCACAGGTAGGTATTGCCGGGGCTACCGTTATTGAAGATAATGTAATACTGTGGGGACAGGTTGGCGTAAGCAAAACACTTACAATTGGAAAAGATGCCGTGGTGCTGGCGCAAAGCGGTGTGCCTTCCTCATTGGCAGGCGGTAAAACTTATTTCGGTTACCCGGCGGAAGACGCAGGTCTTAAACGCAGGGAAATTGTTTGGATAAAACGTATTCCCGAGTTATGGCAAAAGGTAATGGGCAAATAACAAGCCGTTATTACAAAGGCCAATAATCATACGGTAACAGGTCGGCAATATTTTTCCAACTCCAATAGCCCTGGTTTACCCAGTTGCGCTGATCATAATAATAGCCGTTTTGTTTGATGGCAATGGGGTTTAAAACATCAATATAGGAAACCTGGATGCCGAGGTCGGGCGGGAAATTAAACTTTCGGATATAGGCTTCTTCCGGGGCAGACCTTACAAAAGCCACACTGATCTTTGCCGGGAAATATATTTCCACTTCATCCAATGAATCAAGGGTTGTATAGTATTTGGGCAGGTAAGGATTGGTCAATAAACCAAAGGTTTTCTTATCAGCATTTATTTCAGAAACCGTAAAGCCTTCATCTTTCAATGTGCTGTCATAAAAAGCCCGCATAAAATGCATACGAGAGCCTGCATAGGCTTTTTCCCGGTTGGCTTTCCATACCATGGCCTGGCTAACGGTTCCCAATTTTTCAGAAAAAAAGCAGGAGCCACGATAAGAGCTCATATCGGTTTTATAATAATATACAAAGGAATCCAACTGGTAATGCAGATTATAACCCAGGGCATCATTGCTGATAACCAAAGATTCCGTGGATAACACTTTTAGTTTGTCGCTGCGTTTATAATAAAAAAAGCGAACAGCCTCCGGGTTTTGAATGCTGCATTTTTCTGCAAAAGGCGTGGCGCCAATAAAATGGCCCTTAAAGAAATCGCCATATTTCTCCCAGCCGTCTTTTACTTCGTTGCTGCTTTGGAGCACCACTTCTCCCATGGATTTATCTTCTTTAACCAGCAATACTTCTACTTTCTCACTTTTATTTTCGGTTATTCTTATTTCATAGCTCCGGTAGCCGGTAAAGCTGAAGATCAGCTCATAGCCCCCCGATTTTAATGCAAGGGAAAAGGAGCCTTCGCTATTCGTTACGGTTCCTGATGTGGTGTTTTGTGCAAATACACTGGCTCCGGCCAACGGTTCATTGGTGGCAGAATCAAGCACCTTGCCATAAATAGTAATCTGTGAAGAAGCAATAATGAAAGAAAAAAGAAGGGGCAAAAAACAAATGACTTTTTTCATAGAATATATTACTGATTGTTGTGTCTTAAAGATACGTTACTTAATCCGTTGGTTGCACTTCTTCTGTTTGCTGAACGTATTTTTCACAGGCTTTTCGGATCGTTTCTTCTAAGGGGGTAAACGAAAATCCCGGTACTGCCTTCAGTATTTTATCATTTTCAAAACGGGTTTGGCTTTGGGCTACCCTGGCGCTTTGTTTTGTCAGCAAAGGCTTTTTGCCTGTGAATATTGATTTCAGCTTTTCCATTCGCCAGGCGATGCCAAGCAAAAAAGGCGTAGCCGCCTTGGAAGGGCGGGGTTTATTGAAATTATCAGCAATACACTCCTGTAATTTTTTAAAAGGCCAGTTATCATTATTTACAATATACCGTTGTTCTGTAATAACGCTTTGCATTAACCATACGGCGGCCTTCGCAACGTCTTGCACATCGGTAAACCCGTTTAAGCCGGTAGTGTACCATTTAAAGCCATCATAAACCTGTTTGAAAATAGCGCAACTGCTGCTATGCCAGTCGCCATAACCCAGGATAGTACTGGGGTTCAGAATAACACCGCTTAACCCTTCTCCCATGCCCCGCCATACATGCAGCTCGGCTTTGTACTTGCTGATGGCATAGTCGGTATTAACTTTGCTTTCTTCCCATTTCTTTTCTTCATTTACACTGCCGCCATCCGCTTTTCTGCCAAGCGCTGCTACGGAACTGATATGAACGAGCCGGCGGACATTTTTCTCCAATGCGATGTTGACTACGTTGGCCGTTCCATCCACGTTTACCTGCAACATTCTTTTCTTATCGCCGCTGTGGAGAGAAACAACAGCGGCTGAATGAATAACCGTATCCACCCCTTCCATTGCCTCTTCAAGAGATACTACATCAAGAATATCCCCTTCCACCCATTCCACTTTGTCAAGCAGGTGCCGGGGTATCCATTGGGGGATTTTATTATTGCGGCGGATAGCCCTTACAGAATAATTCTTTTCCACCAGTTCTTTGATGATATAGGAACCGAGAAAACCGGTGCCGCCTGTTAAAAGGATAACGCCCCCAGACATAATTTTTAAATTGAAAATTTCCTATTCCCCTAAAGCCTGCCTGTCGGCAGACAGGGGGAGAATTGGAAAGTATCTTTACAAGTACTGCGTAAGATAACCAGCTTCTCTGAAACTATTTGTAACAAAAAGAAAATATTCAGCCTAAGTTTCCTCTTTAGGGGGACAGGGGGTAATATCCTTTTCCTGTCTTTTTCCCTAACTCCCCTTTTTCAACTTTCTCTTTTTGAATATAGGACGGTTTTAATCTTTCGGGTTTGTTCAACTGTTCGTACACAGAGCAACTTACCGCATAGTTCACATCATTGCCAATAAGGTCCATCAGCTTAAAAGGTCCCATGCGGAACCCGGCATTTTCCAGCAGGCTGTCTATTGTTTCAAAGCCAACCTGCCCCTCTTCTGCTATGCGTAGCGATTCAATATAAAATGGCCGGGCCACCCGGTTTACGATAAAGCCCGGCGAATCTTTGCAGACAACCGGCACTTTCTTCATTTTTTGTATTAAAGTGGTTACGGCAGTTACCATATAGCTGGGTGTGCTGGCTGTGGTTATCACCTCAACCAGCTTCATAATAGTAGCCGGGTTAAAAAAGTGTATGCCGATAAACCGTTCCGGCCCTTTCACCTGTTCCGCTATTTTAGAGATAGAAAGGGAGGAAGTATTACTTGCAAAAATTGTATCGGCCGTATTGATGGCGGATAGCTGATTAAAGAGAGCCACTTTGGCTTCTGTTTTTTCAATGATGGCTTCAATGATAAGGTCTGCTACACAGTCGTTACTATCGTTTGTAAATTGTAGCCGTTGGCTCGTAGCTTCTTTTTCTTCTGCTGTCAGCTTTCCTTTTTCAACGAGTGATTGCAGGCTTTTTTCAATATTTGTTTTGGCACGGCTCAATACGTCAGTATTTATTTCATACAGCATGGCGGGAATGCCGGCTTGGGCGGCTGCCTGTGCAATACCGCTTCCCATGGCGCCGGCGCCACAAACACAAATGGTTTTTATGTTCATTATGAGAAGGTTGTGCAGGTAAAGATATTACCAGGAACTAATTATATGCCGATTTATGGCAAGTTTCTCTTACCTTACTGCAAATTTTTTTAAACATGGAAACCACTCAACCCACATCACCTGCTCCTGCCCCGGCTACTGCTGTTTCACCGGGATTATTTGGCGGAAAGATACCTTCTGTAGTTGCTTATGCGGTTGGTATATTGTTGTTCTTTCTTCCGTTTCTTGATATTAAATGCAATAATTATTCCCTGCAACAGGTCAGTGGCTTTCAGTTGGCAACAGGGTTCAAGTTGAAGAATAACAGTTCTGACAATTCATTTCTTAATGATATTAAAACGGACAAAGTGGATGAGGCGATTACCAAAACCACGACAAAGACGGATAAAAAAGATCCGAACCTGTATGCGCTGATCGGTCTTGGATTGGGAGTTTTAGGCTTATTATTATCTTTTACCAACGCAAAAGCGGCCATCGGAGGGTCCATCATAACAGGTGTGGCTTCTGCTGCCGCATTGATTGGGTTGATGGTGGACGTTAAAAAGAAAGTAAAACTTGATTTTCCGGATACAGGCGGCGATGATGCCATTAGTAAGGGAATAGATAAGATTGGCAGCAGCATTTCTGATAATGTGAGTATTAGTGTGGATTTTACGCCCTGGTTCTATGTGGCTGTTATTGCATTCCTGGCTGCTGCATTTTTCTCCTATAAACGATTTACAGCTACGAAGTAATAGTTATCAATAAATAGTGTTGATATAAAAAGCCTGTTTCTTTCGGAACAGGCTTTTTTTTAAAGAAGTGTTTGTGTAATTATATCGCCGGAGTAAACTGTTTCAAAAACCGTACATCATTTTCACTGAACAGGCGCAGGTCGTTGACACCGTATTTCAGCATAGCCGGTCTTTCTACACCCATACCAAAGGCAAAGCCGGTGTATTTGGCCGGGTCAATATTGCAATTGGACAATACGTTAGGGTGTACCATGCCGCAGCCCAATATCTCTACCCAGCCTGTTTTTTTACAGATATTGCAACCTGTGCCGCCGCAGATAAAACAGGTTACATCCATTTCGGCGCTTGGCTCGGTAAAAGGGAAATAAGAAGGGCGGAAACGGACTTTTACATCCTTACCGTACATTTCTTTTACAAAGAAGTACAAGGTTTGTTTCAGGTCGGCAAAAGAAACATGTTCATCAATGTACAATCCTTCTACCTGGTGAAAAAAGCAATGGCTCCTGGCGCTAACCGTTTCATTGCGGTACACCCGGCCCGGCATCAGCATACGGATGGGCAGGTTGCCTTTTTCCATTTCCCTTATCTGTACACTGCTGGTATGCGTTCTTAACACCCAATCAGGGTTTTGCTGCACATAAAAAGTATCCTGCATATCCCTTGCCGGGTGGTGCGCCGGCAGGTTCAGGGCGCCGAAATTATGCCAGTCATCTTCTATCTCCGGGCCTTCGGCCACGGCAAAACCGAGTCGCTGAAAAATGGAAACAATGCGGTTCTTCATCAGCACTACCGGGTGCCGGGAGCCAACCGGTATTTCATTACCCGGCAAAGAAAGGTCAATGGAGGCGGCTTTTTCCGTTCCGTTAGCAGCCGAACTTTTTAATGTTTCATATTTGGTTTCTACAAAAAGTTTGAACTCGTTCAGCACCTGCCCGGCTTCTTTTTTCTTATCCGGGGCTACATTCTTCATTTCCCCCATAATGGACTTTACAAGCCCCTTGGTGCCAAGGTATTTGATGCGGAATTCCTCCACCTGTTTTTCATCCGTTGCAGAAAAAGCAGACAGATCTTTTTTATACTCTTCTATCCGGTTCAGCAATTGTTCCATAAGCCGCAAAGATAATGATTAAGGGGGTAGGGAATGGCGAGAGGATAGTAGGCACCACTCGCTACTCGCCACTTCCCATTCCCCTCCTCCCCATTTTCCACTATCTTGCATATATGTCAGACCACCTGAATATTGCTGATTTTCTCTTGCCGGTTGATCTTCATGAAATTTCACAGGATGAAGGGTATAAGGACGGCCAGTTGGGAAGGGCTATTGCCATCTATAATGAAGACTTTCCTGACCTGGACGAGGTGCAGATAGTAATTGTTGGCTGCGGTGAGCAGCGGGGCAGCGGATTGATCCATGGCCAGAGCCAGGCGCCTGATGTTGTGCGCCGGTATTTGTATTCCCTTTTTTACTGGCACCAGGATATAAAAATCGCTGATATAGGCAATATAAAGCCCGGTTCGCTGTTTACGGATTCCTATGCTGCATTGAGAACGGTGCTGAATGAATTAATAAACGACGGTAAAACAGTTATCATCCTCGGCGGTTCGCATGACCTTACCCTTTCGCAATACGGCGCTTATGTGGAGAATAAGAAAATAATTGAAGCCACTTGTGTAGATGCTTTGATTGATCTCGACCTGGATTCGCCGTTTAAGCATGAAAATTTTCTGATGGAAATGCTCACTGGCGAGCCGAATTTCATCCGGCATTATAACCACATCGGCTTCCAGAGCTATTATGTACATCCGCGGATACTGGAAACGATGGATAAGCTGCGTTTTGATTGCTACCGGGTGGGGCATGTAAAAGAAAGCATTGACGAAATGGAACCGGTAATCCGCAACAGTAATATGCTGAGCTTTGACATTACGGCCATTGCCAATGCCTATGCCCCGGCCAGCGTTGTTTCTCCCAATGGCTTCAATGGCGAAGAAGCCTGTGTGCTGATGCGCTATGCCGGTATGAACCCTTCGGTGTCAAGCATCGGTATTTATGGGTACGATGCACAGCATGATAAAGATGACCTGACTGCCAGACAGATAGCCCACATGATATGGTATGTGCTTGATGGGCGCAGCCGCGGTAAAAGAGAAGCACAGTTGGACGAAAAAGATTCTTTCAACGAGTACCATACAGCCTTTGCCGAAGTGGAAACCACTTTTCTGCAAAGCAGGAAAACCGGAAGATGGTGGATGCAGTTACCCGATAAAAAATTCATTGCCTGCAGCTATAAGGATTATTTGCTGGCAAGCAGTAATGAAATTCCTGAAAGATGGCTGAGGGCGCAGGAGAGGGGGTAGGGAGAGTCATTAGTCAGGAGTCGTTAGCCAGTGGACATAGGCCGGAGATCCCCTATTTATTACAAATAGTTTCAAGGAAATACTATATACTATGCAATACTAATAGAGAAAATTTCAAATCTCCCCCTGTCTGCCGACAGGCAGGCTTTAGGGGAATAAAGACTTTTAAATATGCAGGTTATTATTGGGGGCATCTGTTCTTACGGCATGAGCGGCAAACTCTTCCACGCACCATTCATTCATGCCCACCCGGGGTATGAGTTAGCAGCTATTGTAGAAAGACATAATAACGATTCACGGGAGCGGTATCCCAACAGTAAACTGTACCGTTCGGTAGAAGAAATGTGTGCCGATAAGGATTTGCAATTAATAGTTGTTAATACACCCACGCACCTGCATTATGAACAGGCCATGTTGGTATTGAATGCCGGTAAGCATCTGGTTATTGAGAAACCATTTGCAGTAACCGCAAAAGAAGCGGAAGAAATTACTGCGTTGGCGCAAAAAAATAATTTATTTATCAGTGTATATCAGAACCGGCGATATGATGGTGATTACCTTGCCGTGAAAAAAGTGATTGAGGACGGATTGTTAGGAGAAATAAGGGAAGCGGAGATACATTATGACCGTTACCGCCCTGCCTATGGAGGCAAGCCGCATAAGGAAGGTAATATGCGTGGCGCTGGTATTATCTATGATCTCAGCCCGCATTTGGTGGACCAGGCCATTCAGTTGTTCGGTTTCCCAAAAGCATTGTTTGCCGACCTGCTGAAAATGCGGGACAATGTAGCGGTGCCGGATTATTTTGAATTGCTTTTCTATTACGACAGGATGCGGGTGCGGCTCAAGGCCACCTGCATTGCCCGTGAAGCCACCTATGCCTATACCATACATGGCATGAAAGGAAGTTTTTTACAACAAAGAAGCGACCTGCAGGAAATAGAATTGCAGAAAGGAACCAATCCTTCGTTTGACAACTGGTGCCCCGTTCAGGTGCAACCTGACGGTCTTTTGCATACAGAGATTAATGGGGAAATGGTGAAGAAGCAAACCATTTCCACTACCGGTAACTATATGGGCTATTATGATGATGTGCACAAGGCGTTGACCGGGCAAGCTCCCAACCCTGTGCCGCCGGAAGACGGCATCCGTAATATGCGCATCATTGATGCAGCGCTGCAAAGCGTGGCGGAGAAGAGAATAATATCGTTTTAATGTTAATAAATGCTGTAAGATGCCGAATTGTCCATTCATAAGGAAAATGCCAACTTCCTCATTTAATGTTTTTCATTTCTTATTCCTTATTTCCCTTGCATCCTGCTCTGTTCAAAAACAAATAGCCAACTCCGCCAAAGCCGATGTATTGGGCAACAAAGCCCTGCAAACCGCCCATGTAGGCATCAGCATTTACGACCCGGCAGAAAATAAATATCTCTATAATTACCAGGGCGATAAATATTTTGTACCGGCCAGCAATATCAAGATACCTACCTGCTATGCAGCGATGAAGTATTTGGGGGATAGTTTGGTGGGAGTGAGGTATGAGAACCTGTCAACATCTGTAATTATTCAACCAAGTGGTGACCCTACTTTTCTATTGCCTGAGTTTAAAAAACAGCCGGTTCTTGATTTTTTTAAAAAGACACAAAACCTTTCTCTTGCTAAAGACTCTTTCTTTTCACAATTTACCCCGTTGGGAAATGGTTGGGCATGGAACGATTATGACGCCAGCTATATGACGGAAAGAAGTTCCTTTCCTGTATTTGGCAATGTGCTCAGTTTTGAAGGTAGTTCAACTAAATGGAGTTTTTCACCAGCGATAAAAGGGTCAATTGTTATAGAAGATAAAAATATTGTTGGCGCTACGAGAGAGATTGATAAAAATATTTTCAGGGTATGGTTTCATGGAAATAACTTTCAGAGATTTAAAGTACCCTTCAAAACAGAAGAAGGGAAAACAGCTCTTCTGATTTTAGAAGATGTTTTGAAAAAAAATATTGACACGTTAAACTATTTTCTCCCCCAAACATGGCATATCATCCACTCCCAACCCACCGACTCTCTCTTAAAACCCATGATGCACCGCAGCGATAA